>JADJIQ010000002.1:0-600000 GCA_016707005.1 Ignavibacteria bacterium | reverse complement strand
AGGATGTGTTCTTGTCCGGCACACATGGCGCTGAGTGAGCGAACACGGTCGCGCCACATTGCCGTGTCGTATTCAAATGGCACCGGCTGTTTGAGAGACACATAAGCGCGCTCATGGGAGAGATCGGCAGATGTGTCCTCTTCGCGAACCTTCACCTGAAGATTCGTCAGCACCTTGCCGTAGCGTTCGGCAGCGGAACGGTATGCCTTGTCTGTAGCAGACCAGATCACGCTTCGTAATGCTCGCTCATCATCACCCATGGGCATCTCTACACCACGCGTGCCCCTTCCCATCTCAAAGGCAACTCCGCGGATGCTACGTGTGTTGTCGAGTTGGTACGACCCAACACGAAGATCCACGTCGAGGATGCGGTTCTTGGATGTTACGTCCAGATCAAGAGCTCCCATGTTTGCCGTGATCACCGTGGACGTGACCTCGGTAACGGAATAGGAGAGGAAATAGGGAGGAGTGGTCTTTCCCTTGAGTTGCGACATTGTCCGGTCGAGCTCGGCCTTCATTGCACGCATCACCGGAGACTGTTGCTGCGCAGTAACGGACGTAGCAGCTGAGATCGTCGTGATCGCAGCTACAATGAACCTAAGCAGACTTTGGATCGAGAATGTTCTTGCTGACAACGTTGAGGTCCTTGTCGAGTTCATAGGTGATGGGAACGCCTGTTGCGATCTCCGTCTTGAGGATCTGTTCGGGTGTAAGATGTTCTACGAACATGACCAATGCGCGAAGTGAGTTGCCATGAGCAACAACCAAGACATTCTTGCCGGCCTTGAGGAGAGGAACGATCTCTTGTTCGTAGTAGGGGGCTACACGTGCTTGTGTATCCTTGAGTGATTCGCCATTCGGTGGGGGGATGTCATACGACCTGCGCCATTCGTGTACTTTGTCGGCGCCATACTTGTCTGCCGTTTCTGCCTTGTTCAATCCCTGCAAATCACCATAATGACGCTCATTGAGTGCTTGGTCGCGATGAACCGGTACGCCGCTAATTCCGGCCTCAGCCATTGCAATGTCTGCAGTGCGTATGGCGCGCGTTAGAACCGACGTAAAGAGCACATCAACGGGAATATTCTTGAGAATTGCACCTGCGGCCTTGGCTTCAAGCTCACCCTTTGGTGAGAGATCAACATCAACCCATCCCGTAAAGCGGTTTTCAAGGTTCCATTGTGACTCGCCGTGACGGACGAGGGTAAGTCTCGACATTTTTATTTCTCCGAACATAGTTCCATGAGCACACCGCCTGTGGACTTCGGGTGTAGAAAGGCTATGAGCATATCGTGTGCGCCGAGTTGTGGCGCAGTGTTGATCAACCGTACATCATTGGCTGCAAGCCGCTGCAGGTCATCATTGATAGCGTCTGTGCGGAAGGCAATATGATGGATCCCTTCGCCGCGTTTTGCAATGAAGCCAGCGATAGGTGATTCATCATTGAGTGGCGCGGTGAGTTCGATGCGGACACCATTCAGAGAAAACGATGCGATATCTACACCCTGATCCACAACCTGCTCGCGATGAAACTCCGTCACCCCAAATATGGTTCTGTAGAGCCCCATACTTGCTTCGAGGTCTTTGACGGCAATTCCGATATGATCTACTGCGCTGATCATGCAATACTCCTCTCCCCAAGGAGCTGGGCGGCTCGCTCAAGATCGGCTACTGTATTGATGCCGTGAATCTCTTCCCAGGAAGGGGCACACCAGGCTTCAACAACAAGTTTCTCGCGCTGAAGGATGCTGATGATATCTGTGAGGTAGAACTCACCTTGGGCGTTGGAGTTCGTTACGTTGGTCAACGCACGGAAGAGCTCGGTAGAATGCACCACATAGACGCCTGAGTTTATCTCGTTGACGGCTAGTTGCTCCGGCGTTGCATCCTTATGCTCAACGATAGCTTGTAAGCTGCCGTTATTGTCTCGAATGATACGTCCGTATCCCGTCGGATCCGGAACAATGGCAGTAAGCACCGTTGCTACAGCTCGCATGCTCCGATGACGGGTAACCAGTTCTTGTAGAGTTGAACTTGTGAGAAGGGGCACATCACCGCTGAGGATGATCACATCAGTGTCTGTATTCTCGAGGACTGGTGCTGTTTGTTGCACGGCGTGGCCGGTGCCCAGTTGTTGGTCCTGAACAACACACGTGGCGTGAGGCGCAGCTGAGGCAACAAAACTGCGAACGGCATCACGTTGATGGCCAATGATGACCACAACATGGGTTGGGTGCAGTTCTGACGCTTGTTCGAGGACATATCCAAGAAGGGGCTTGCCGAACAATGGGGCCAAGACCTTCGCCAGATCCGGGTTGCCCATGCGTTTGCCTTGTCCGGCTGCGAGAATGGCAACCGCGAGTTCACGATGTCCGGTCATGCCTTAATTGTGCCGTGGCAGGTGGGTGTAGGCTTCAACGCTGGACGAGGTAGACACCGGGTCGTTGTTCTTGTCTACAAGCACAACGGTAGGCTGATAGGTTCGAGCTTCATCGTCCGGCATGGTAGTATAGCTGATGATGATGATCTCATCGTCCACATGCCCCTTACGAGCGGCGGCGCCGTTAAGACAGATGTCGCGACTTCCGCGCGTGCCCGGGATGACATAGGTCTCAAACCGTTCGCCGTTGTTGATATTCACCACCGACACTTTTTCGTAGGCGATAAGGTCTGCCGCTTCCATGAGCTCTTCGTCGATCGTCAGGCTGCCTTCATAATAAAGGTCGGCCTGTGTGATACGGGCTCTGTGGATCTTTGACTTGAACATGACGCGATTCATACTGTCTCCTGGCAGTGGCGGTGCCGATTGTCCTTGTGGACAACAAAGTTACCGTATTTTGCGGGATGAAGATCACTCTAGCCCAGATCGCGCACGCCCGCAGCGGCGACAAAGGTGACGCTGCAAACTGCGGTGTTATTGCCTACAAAGAGGAATGGTATCCTATAATCCGCGACGTTTTGACCACAGAGCGCGTCAAGGAGTACTTCAAAGGGGTCTGCCTAGGCTCCGTTGAGCGCTACGAAATGCCCAACCTCTGGGCTGTCAATTTCGTGCTCAACAACATCTTGGGAGGGGGCGGCACAGTTTCCCTCAAGCTCGACGCCCAAGGCAAAACAGTGGCTTCTGCCATGCTTATGATGGAGATCGACGTCCCAGACACCATCGACCTCTCCCTCTAGCACATTAGCACACTAGCACATTAGCACATTAGCAGGTTAACGCCCGCTCGGCAACACCGGACTTCCCAGTCCGCAAACGGTCTCAATGCTGGTCAGGATGGGGCGCATCCATGACTTTACTTGTTCGCCGGACCAGCGTTTGTCCCAGGTCATAGTTACATCGCTGCCGTCCATGCGGGTGGAGACTGAATACACATCCACAAAGACCGAATCATTGATGTGTTGGACACGCCAAGTGCGTACAAGCATGGTGTACCGGTATTCAACCTGGTCTATGGAGTCTTGGGCCACAATCACGCCCTCTTCCTCGTTCTTTTCAATGACTGTGTAGCCGTTTTGGTCGAACACGTCTGCGGTGTTCTTCACCCAGAGCGGCTGAGGCGTGTTGCAGGCCATCGACATTGTACGCTTACGGTCGATGTAGTTGAAGGCATTACAGCTCGACAACACGAGGGAACCAACCGTCAGAATGGCGATGATCCAGACGTGTGTTCGATGCATGTAGTCCTCCAATTGGAAAAAGAAAACGCAAATTAGCATTCTGAGCGGAAGAGACGCTCACCAACTTCACTGGCAGCAACGACACGAGATGAGCATGAACGTTACCATAGAAACCATTGATTCATGGAAAAAAGAAGCAGAACGACTCGATTCGATGGATGACCTGGCGCATTTTCGGTCGCGATTTCTCTTCCCTCAACACCAGGGGAGCAACGTACGATACTTCTGCGGCAACTCTCTTGGGCTGCAGCCTGCAAAAGCCCGGCAGTATGTGAACGAGGAGCTAGACGATTGGCAAGATCTCGGGGTGGAGGGACATTTCAAGTCCCGCAGACCGTGGTTCTCGTATCATCGGTGGTTTGCTGAGCCCCTTGCACAGCTTGTTGGTGCTAAGGTCCACGAGGTAGTTGCAGCGAACACTCTCACGGCGAACCTCCATCTGATGATGACGTCGTTCTATCGTCCAACGGAGACGCGGAACCGAATCATCATGGCCGGACATGAGTTCCCATCGGACCGCTACGCCGTAGAGAGTCAGGTCCGACTGCATGGTTTCACACCGGAGGAGGCCATGGTTGAGGTCCAGCCGGCACCCGGCATGGATACCCTCACAACTGAGCAGATCATCGGAGCCATCAACGAACACGGGTCTTCAACGGCTCTTGTCCTTTTCAGCGGTGTCCACTTCTTTACCGGTCAACGTTTCGAAATGAAGGAAATCGCCGCAGCGGCACATTCGGTCGGGGCCATGGTTGGGTTCGATCTTGCCCATGCGGTAGGCAATGTTGAGCTCTCCTTGCATGACTGGGATGCGGACTTTGCAGTCTGGTGCTCGTACAAATATCTCAATGCAGGTCCGGGCGCAGTTGGCGGACTCTTTGTCCACGAACGATTTGCCAACCAGCCAGACCTACCGCGTCTTGCAGGCTGGTGGGGTAACGACGAAGCCACCAGGTTCACGATGGAGCATCAATTCGTGCCAACCTTTGGCGCCGATGGATGGCAGCTCTCCAATGCCCAGGTTCTTCAGATGGCGGCTCTTCGCGCCTCACTCGAGACGTTTGTTGAAGCAGGATTCGACAGGATCTCAGCCAAGCGGGATCGTTTGACAGCCTTTGCAGAGCGTGTGATCAACGACGTGATCGGGGCTCGGGACTGGATCCGCATTATCACGCCTTCTACGCCACAGAATCGTGGCGCTCAGCTCAGTATTCATTTCGACCGTTCCGGTCGTGAGGTCTTTGATGCACTCATCGCCGCCGGTGTGATCGTAGACTGGCGCACCCCAAGCGTGATTCGCTTGGCCCCCGCTCCGTTGTATTCGTCCTTCGCTGATGTAGCGGCCTTTGGCGAGGCATTCGCCCAGATTTTTGAAGGAAAGCAGTGAATCAATCTGAGATCGATGCAGAACGCTACATCGTAGGACGTCGTGCTCATCGAAGCTATTGAGGCTGATACAGCCATTGAGAAGATCTTTCTGGCCTTTGGCAACGAAGACGCCGGCCCGATCGCTCAGATCAGGTCACAAGCATCTAAGGCCAACATCCAATGCGCCATCATGGACCGCAGGAAGTTTCAGGCACTTGAGAAACAACTCGGCCTTGCTCCCAATGATGCTCAGGGCGTGATCGCGATCCGACCTGTGAAAGCCCCGGTCACACTCGAAACGCTATTAAAGGGGGCTTTGGACTCAAGCCCAGACCCGATCATCATTGTGCTTGACGGGATCACGGATCCGCACAATCTTGGTGCCATCGCCAGAAGCGCTGAAGGTGCCGGCGCATATGGTATGATCCTTCCGATCAAGTACAGTGCACCCGTAACGCCTGTTGCCGTAAAGGCATCGGCAGGAGCACTTGAACACCTGCCTGTGGCAAAGGTGCCTCGTGTATCAGAGATGCTCAAACAGTGCAAGGCAGAGGGGTGGCGTATCATTGGAACGGCTGTACCGGCAACGTCTGTGTATACCGACGATATCTATAGCGGACCGCTGATCATCGTGATCGGCAATGAGGGCGAGGGTCTGCATCCGAGCGTTCAGGCAGTGTGCGATGTGCTCGTAGAGATCCCAATGATGGGTCACGTAGCGTCTCTCAATGCGTCAGTCGCTGCCGGGATCGTGTTGTTCGAGGCGAGATCCCGAAGAGTATCACCGAACAGACAACGCTGATCGTTGGCGGAATAACGTTCAAGGCATTCGCCCGCGCATCTGGCAACAACAGGTTCTCGATCATGATCGAGAGGATCAGCACTGTGCTCGGAACATGAAGGTCATGTCTGACGACACCGAGTTTTTGGCCTTCTTCAAGTGCTCTGCGTAGCTCTCGAGAGAGAAATCGTCGGCGCCACCGAACGATCCGTTTGAACCCGGTTGGTGCGTTGGCCGCTAGGTCATTGAGGAATTGTGTGGACACACGTCCAAGGGCTGAGGTGCACCCCATGATCAACGTGTTCAATTCGCGGGTGTACGATTCGCGATCAGAGTATCGGAGCGCTGCAATGAGCCTCCGAACATCTTGGGCGGCTCTCAAGAGGATCGTCATGGCAAGATCCGACTTCTTGGGGAACCGCTCGTAGAGCGTGCGCTTCGAAATGCCACTTGCCTTTGCGATCGCATCGGTGGTTGTCTTCGAAAACCCGTGTTGAAAGAAGAGCTGCTCAGCATGATGGAGCAATCCCTCACGTTGATCGATCACAACGGGCGTGCCGAGTTCGGCCGTGGGATGAATGCTCGAGACAAAGATCCCGCGGAAGAAGACATCCATCGAGCCTTGGTAGAGTTCCAGCGGGGTAACGTCCGTATCACGAAGTGTGGCGTGGTCCATGCACTTGTTTACAAGGACGGAGTAGACGGCGAGGATGTCGTCGATCGCCAGATCCTGTCGTATAGAACCCTGCGAAAGGCCGTCTTCAATGATCGTTCGGAAGCGTGTGTATCGAAACTGTCTCCATGTATCAAGTTCAGCCCACACCGTTGGAGCGCTCCGCTGCAGGTCTTTGAGGATCCTTGCTGATCTGATCCGGGCATAATGTGGTGAGATCTGTGCAACAAGTGATGCTATGCGCTCAGCAATGGAACGATCATGATCGGCATAGATCCTGTCCGTGATCTCTTCGATGGTCTGCATAACGTGATACGTCACTGCCCGTAGAAGATCTTCCTTCGAAGGAAAGAGTCGATAGAGCGTCTTTTTTGAGATCCCAAGCCCCTTTGCGATAAGACTCGACCTGGTCTGTGAATACCCGTCGGTAAAGAACGTGTCGAGGGCCACTTCTATCGCCAGCGCCCTGAGCTCATCGTCGGATCGTATGGTTCGTTCTTTCTTTGGCATCGTAGCAGAATAGGAAAAAGTTGCTGGAACTCCGCATCGCCTTCTACTCTCGGTGGTGCAGAGGCTATCTTTGCCGTTCGCATTAGCTTATACGCAAGGAAACGTCAGTCATGTCTACTGTCCATCGCAACGATCAAGAACTCCGTCGGATCGAAGAACTCCATGAACTCCGTGCCATGGGTGTGGAGCCATTCCCGGCTTCGTTTGACCGCACGCATCACGCCCAGCAGATCCTTTCTGCATTCTCAGACGAGCGTCCGGATGAGATGTCCGCCATCTCTGTGGCAGGACGTATCATGGCGATGCGAAAGATGGGCAAGGCAACGTTCTGCCATATCCAAGATGTAACGGGACGGATTCAGATCTACCTCAAGAAGGACGACCTCGGTGACGTGTATGATCATCTTCGTCTCTTTGATATCGGAGACATCATCGGTGTTGAGGGCTATGTCTTCCGCACACGCATGGGAGAGATCAGCGTTCATGCTCGTACCCTCACACTCCTGACAAAGAGTGTTACACCCATTCCGGTAGGGAAGGAAGAAGTAGCTGAGGACGGCACTGTTACGCGTTATGATGCTATTGCCGACAAGGAGCAACGGTATCGCAGACGGTATCTCGATCTCATTGCCAATCCGCAGATCAAGGACACCTTTGTTAAGCGTGCCCGCATCATCTCCACCATGCGTCGCTTCTTTGATGAGCGTGGATGGCTCGAAGTAGAGACACCTATCCTGCAGCCTATCTACGGCGGAGCAACAGCACGTCCGTTCGTCACCCATCACAACGCATTGGACGTTGAACTCTATCTCCGGATCGCTGATGAGCTCTATCTCAAGAGACTCATCGTAGGGGGCTTTGAAGGTGTGTATGAGATCTCCAAGAACTTCCGCAACGAAGGCATGGACAGGACGCACAATCCAGAATACACGGCCATGGAGATCTATGTGGCCTATAAGGATTATGTGTGGATGATGGAGATGACCGAACAAATGATCAATACGATCGTGACGGAAACCTGCGGTTCCGAGACGGTGGTGTATCAGGGAACTACTCTGTCGTTCGCTGCTCCATTCGCTCGCGCACGCATGTTCGATCTCTTCGACCAGCATACCGGTATGGATCTTCGCGGACTCAGCCGCAATGAGCTGCTGGCAGCAGCCCGCAGCCTCAAGGTTGATGTGGACCCTGCTGCAAGTGCCATGAAGATCCTCGATGAGATCTTCAGCGTCCTAGTTCAGCCCCATCTCATCCAACCTACGTTCGTTATGGACTACCCAGTAGAGATGAGCCCTCTTGCAAAAGCCCATAGAACAGAGAAGGGGCTTGTTGAACGCTTCGAACTATTCGTCATGGGTAAGGAAGTAGCAAATGCCTTCTCAGAGCTCAATGATCCGCTTGATCAACGTGCGCGGCTTGAAGAGCAGGCCCAGATCCGTGCTGATGGAGATGATGAGGCCATGGTGGTTGACGAAGACTTCCTGCACTCGATCGAGGTAGGTCTTCCACCAACGGCGGGTTTGGGCGTGGGAGTCGACCGTTTGGTGATGCTGCTCACGGACAACGATTCCATTCGCGACGTACTCTTCTTCCCGCAGATGCGGCCGGAGAAAATCGTTGCGGCCGATTCCGCTTCCGGAGAGTGATCCTTGGGCTACACACGCATTGATGGCGAACCTGCGCCGTTGGGATCTCGCATAGGACTCCGACAGATCATCATCCACACGTTGCTCTTCGTTGCAACATTCGTCACGTGTATGATGGCGGGCGCCCAGTGGATGATGAAGGACCCCTTCGTCATTGAGAATTGGGCGTTCGGTCTAACGTATGCAACGTTGGTGATGACGTTCCTTGGAGCGCATGAGTTCGGTCACTATTTCGCTGCCCGCGCTCACGGTGTTGATGCTACGTTGCCATACTTTATTCCGGTGCCATCTACGATCATGCTCTTTGGTACGTTCGGAGCGGTGATCCGAACGAAGACACCGATCAGATCCAAGAACGTCCTCTTCGATATCGGCGTGTCCGGCCCACTAGCCGGATTCGTAGTCTGCCTGACGATCCTCCTGATCGGTATCGTCACGCTGCCCGGACCGGAGTTCCTGTATGAAATGCACCCGAACTATGCCACCATCGAACGTATTCCTGAATCAGGAATGACCTTTGGTGATACAATGCTTTTCGCAATGCTCAGAGAGGCCTTCTCTGGTTCCGTAACGCTGCCGCCGATGAACGAGATGTACCACTATCCATTCCTCTGCGTTGGGTGGTTTGGCCTGTTCGTTACCGCGCTGAACATGTTGCCCTTTGGACAACTCGATGGGGGACACGTACTCTACGCGCTCCTTGGTGATAGGCAACGCACAGTGGCGCGCACGCTCTGGTGGGTGCTCTTTGCCTTTGCCATTCTTGCCATGCTCAACATTGTTCATCTCCTGCTTGCTGAGTCATATGCTGAGACATGGATCATGTGGATGCAGACCTCCATCGACCCAACTCTGGGCCGGATGATCTCTGCTGCGCCATGGCTCTTCCAAATGGGCGAATTGTGGATCTTCTGGATGCTGCTCGTACGGTTCATCATCAAGATCGATCATCCCCCGCTTCAGGAGTCGGAACCACTGTCGAAGGGGCGACGCATCGTAGGATGGGTGGCAATCGCTATCCTCATTTTGAGTTTTTCGCCGCGAGCCATCTACATCGTTCCATGACCTCACGCCAGCACACCGTTATCGCTACGGTTCTCGTTATCCTTGGCCTCTATGTAATGAGGCTCACGTCCGTAGAGATCCAGCCAACGCCGGAAGGGATCATTGCAGTGCGTGGTGAAGGTGTTGTACTCTTCGATCAATGGGGCATTGGCCTCTCTGCACCCTTGACCACGTGGGCAACGGCACTCGGGATCCGTGCAGTTGGTGCTACGCCCCTTGCCGTACGATGGTTCGCCATCTTCTCCGTCCTTGTTGCAGCAGTGATGACCTACCTGGTTGCCCGCAGATCGCTGAACTTCCAAAGCTCGGTGTTGGCGATGGGCGTGGTTGGTTCGAGTTTGCCGTTCATCACCTACGGACGTCAGGCCAACGATGTGATTCCGTTCGTAGCATGTCTCCTGCTAGCTCTGTGGGCAACACTGAAGATCCGCGACAAGAATCCGATGCTAACAACGATCGGAGTTGGTGGGTTGCTCGTTGTCGGATTGTCGGGTGTTGCATTGTCCATGCCTTTTCAAGCCCTGCTCAGCAGTGACCTCTCAGTTACAGCAACGGGGCCTCTTGATGTAGTTCTGCTGCTTCTAGAAGCAAGCCCATTTCTTGCAGCAGCGATCTTATGGTGTGTGGTGCTTGTGTTCAGGCGTGAGCTCCTTCCGACACGTGCACAACCGGATGTGTTGGTGTTAAGCGTGTGGCTCGTAGTTGGGTGCTTGCTTCTTGCCGTTTCGTCGATACGTTCGGCACTCACAATATCCTACGTAATAGCGCCGGCGGCGATCCTTGGTTTGCGCGCCGTTGAACAGTTCAGAGAGTCTCGACGTATGGGGCTTGTCATTGCGCTCTATTGCGTTGTGACACTTTCCTCACTGTGGTTTGTGATCACGAGTGTGCTCCATCTAGAGCAGACGCAAATGCTGATGGTGCTCGTTGCTGCTGCTATCTGCGGAGTAGGGCTGGTCGGTCTGATCGTTATGCGTTCGCAGAAACGACGGGCCACAATGGCCGTTCGACTCTACAAGCCGGTGATCTATGGATCTGTGGCACTTACGGCAGTGTGCGCAGCATTCGTAGTGATGAAGGGGAGCCCTTCGGCCATCAGCGGGGGGCGTGCCGTGGCATCTGCCCTGCACGAGGACACGTTGGCCGTGCACTCCTTCACGTACCTCTACCATGCTCGAACGGCTGCCGACGCGTTCAATGGACAGCTCGCTTGGTATACGAATGGTTGGATGACGGGGTGGAAGTCAGGCTATAGGTACGTGCCAACGGCAATGCCACCGAACACTGTTGATGAATCTACTGTGAGCTCTGTCCGCGGGGCATCATGGATCGTGTACTATCATCCGGATATCAATGAGGATGAGCAAAAGATCGTTCGTCGTTTGCTCATCAGTCAATATTCCGCGCACGTGGAAACACCGCACTACACACTGTATCGAAACCGCTGACCGCGTTAGGTGCTAGACGCGAATTGAAGAGCATGCAAACGAGCATACACGCCGCCTTTTGCGAGCAACTCAGAATGTGATCCTTCTTCTGCGATACGTCCGTCATCGAACACCACGATTCGGTCTGCATTAACGATGGTAGACAGGCGGTGAGCAACGATCACTGCTGTCCGATCCTTGAGCACATCATCGATGGCATCCTGAACGAGGCGCTCTGACTCTGTATCCAGCGCGGAGGTGGCCTCATCGAAGAGAAGGATCTGCGGCTCGCGATACAACGCACGGGCAATGGCCACGCGCTGACGCTGACCGCCGGAGAGTCTCATACCGCGGTCTCCGATGATGGTCTCATATCCTTCCGGCATAGCGGAGATGAATTCGTGTGCATGGGCGATCGATGCAGACTGGCGAACCCGTGCATCATCCGCGTCCGCATCGCCAAGACTGATGTTGTTTCGCACCGAATCATTGAAAAGAATTGTCTCTTGGGAGACCACTCCGAACATATGTCGATACGTTTTCAGATCAAGCTTGCGGATATCCGTTGTGTTGAGTTCGATCGATCCGGTTTGTGGGTCGTAGAATCGCAGGAGCAGATCCAGCATTGTCGACTTTCCGCTTCCAGACGAACCCACCAACGCAACCGTCTCCCCCTTATTGATCGTAAAGGAGACATCCTTTAGGACCTGGTGAGCCCCATACGTGAAGTTCACATTGCGTACATGGATCTCCGGGGTAAGGGGCGAAGCATCCACCGAACCTGACGTGATAAGTGGTTCTTCGTCGAGCACGGAGGCTACATTGGCACCGGCGGCGATCCCTCGTTGCATCTGTGCAATGGTATTGACGATCACGCTGATCGGCTGCATCAGACCAAAGAGCAAGAATAGGAAGGTGACCAGATTTGAGGGAGTGATGGCTCCGCTCGCTCGTTCCATGCCTCCAACGTAGAATACACTTACGAGTGCGAGAATGCCGAAGGTGTCGTTCACCACCGGGATGAGACCCATAACGCGCGTGTTCCGAAGTGCCCGTTGAACATAACCGGCTGTTTGATCTGAAAAGCGTTTGATTACATGAGGCTCTACGCCCATGCCCTTCACAACACGAATGCCAAGCACAGTTTCTTGAAGAGTTGAGGTGTAGTCTGCCTGTGCGGCCTGCATTCTGGAGCCGTACGTGCGAAGCATTTTGGTGAATGATCGAATGAGGAGAAGTCCGGCTAGAGCTATGCCAACGGAGATCAGCATGAGTTTCGCGCTGATCATCAACAGGAGCACAAGGTAGATGACGAGTGTCGTTGCCTCGCGCCAGAGGGTGGTGACAGAGTTCACCGTGGCGTGATTGAGAACGCCAACATCATTCGTAAGGAGGGAGATCACATCGCCGGTCTTGCGACGTGAGAAGAAGTCCATGGACTGCGAGGTGATGTGCACGAATAGCGTATCTCTGATACGCTTCATGATGCCTTCTTCGAGTCGGGTGGAAACGATGTTGCCGATGTACTTCGTAAGTCCCCGAACAACGAAGAGTCCAAAGATCACGAGGCTGATGTTTTGGATCGAATCGTAATAGTCCGGCGCAACAAGGATCGATGAGACCACTTCATCGAACTTGGCCTTCAGACCCGAAGCCACTGCCGGAGTCGCAGAGGCAACCGGAGACGTGCCGCCGAACAACGTGCGGAACACCGGTTCCACGATTGCTAGCACAAGGGCATTGGCTGCTGAGAACAGCAGGTTGGCCAACGTAGAGAAGAGGATTAGCTTCCAGAACGGTCGAACGAAGGGAAAGATCTTCGTGGCAAGGCTGCGCGCAGTATAGTCGCTTGGTTCAGGCATAAATCAAGTTACTCAGTTACTCAGTTACCAAGTTACATAGGTACATCGTTACGGGTATTGGAGTAACTCTGTAAATGCGTAACTCTGTAACTGTGGTACTAGTGGTGTAACGAACGCTCATAAGACGCAGAATAGGTTCGAATCGCGTTTGCGAGGGATTGAGCAAGTGCAGATTGACCTTTGGATGAGGCTAGATATTCGGCATCGGTGGTGTTTGAAAGAAAGCCTGTTTCAACCAGGACGTTAGGCATAGAGGCTCCTACCAGGACGAAGAAACCAGCTTGACTCATCCCGCGATCGGCCAACGGTGTTTCTTTCTTTACTTCCTTTTGTATCGCAGAGGCAAAGGACTCGCTTAGACGAACAAAGCTGCGTTGAGCCATCGTTGCGATGATGATCTGATCCTCAGTCATGCCGGAATAGCGCTGTGTGGACCGTTCGAACTTCACGGACGCATTTTCGAGCGAAGCAACTCGAGCAGCGTCGTTGTTCCTGCCCGGACGCAGGATGTACGTCTCGCAGCCATGGGCTGGGTGTGGTTTCGTTGGCATGCTGTTGCAGTGAATGCTCACAAACAACTTGCCCCCTGACTCATTAGCGATTTGGGTGCGTTTGTACAGTTCGATGAACACATCGGAATCGCGGGTCATGACCACCTTTGTCTTCGGAAGGATCTCTCGAAGCCGATCGCGGAGTTTGCGTGCGATAGCAAGTGTCACGGTCTTCTCGTAGACGCCATTCACACCCTCTGCGCCAGCATCCTGGCCTCCATGGCCGGCATCGATGACGATCACATCCAGTGACCACTTGCCTTGACCATTATTCGGAGTCTGAGTATCCTCTTTCACGTCTGAAAGGGGGCGTATGGTGCAAACAAGATCGCGTTGACCATCGCGGCGAATGGTCATGGTGTCCGTAGGTGCGCATCGAAAACGCAGGACAAGAATGTCGCGAATACGTTCTGCCGTGCACTTCAAAGGAGTAGCGGACGCGCTACTGTCCACCGCGCCTGGCTCCATGGTCGTTGCCGGCAGCCGCAGAATAAAGCCATCTGACGTACGCTCCGGTCTCTGAAACGATGTGATCGTGCGGGCTGCACGAATGCGCACGTTCGAGCTGTCGGGTCCAACGGAAGCGCGGATCATCGTGATCACAGTGGCCTCCTTCTGCGCAGCGTTCGAAGAAGGGAACGGAGACGCGCAACAAACTGCAAGGGCAACCACCCAACGCAAGGTCAGACTAATCAATCCAACCTCTCTTGCGAAAGATGACGTACATCGTTGTGGCGATCGTAATGATGAGTGCGATCACTGCAGGGTAGCCCCATGCTGTATGGAGCTCCGGCATGAACTCGAAGTTCATGCCATAGAGGCTTGTGATGAACGTGATCGGAAGAAAGATCGTACTGATGACCGTCAATACCTTCATCACTTGATTGAGTCGTGCTGAGCTCACAGAGAAGTAGGCCTCCATGATCGACATCGCGAGTTCCCGACTCGTGTCGACCTGGTCTGCGATGCGAACAAGGTGGTCATAGACGTTCCGGTAATAGACGGATTCGGCCGGTGAGATCAGGGCAAACTCGCCACGAGCAAGTCTGTTGACGATCTCGCGTTGATAGACCACGTCCCTGCGAACTTTTTGGAGCAGCCGCTTTGTCTCGAGAATGCGCATCAAGGTAAGGTTGCCCGGCGACTTGAAGACGAGATGCTCCAGCTCTTGTACACGATCCTCAAACACGGAGACCAGCGGCATATAATCGTCCACAAGATCGTCGAGCAGAAGGTGAAGCAGATAGTCTGGACCACGTTTCATGATGTGGGTGTTGCGCCCACATGACGACTGCAGCACCTTGATGCCATCGATTTTCCCTGCATGATGTGTGATCAGGACACGTTCGCTGATGATGATGTTCAGTTGTGCTTCGGTTGTCAGCCGTAGATAGTTCGCCGCATCAGTTGTGTTGATATCGGGGGCGATCAGGGCATGCATGATGACGTATAGGTAGGTACCTAGGTCATCCACCTTCGGATGGTGAAAGTCCTGATCATCTTCAGAGCTCAGAGCATGGCGAATGTCTGAGATCACGAGTTCGTGAACCGGAAACCAGCTTTGAAGAACGAGCTGTTCTTCTTCGGGAGTGGGATTTGAGAGGTCTACCCAGATCATTTCGTCTTCTTGGAGCAACGACTCCGAGTGCGCCAGAAGCTGGTCGGGCGATATCACCGTGGTCGCATCGTTGCGATACAGATGGATGTCGATCATCAGATACGGCCATTGAAAGGTGAACTCAGTTAACTTTGCGCCTTCAAACTTACCATCGGCAGGGCATGCGTAAACAACTTCCAGTGCAAGAGATCGAGATCACGGTTGATGCGATCGGTTTCGAGGGCATTTCCATCGGACGGATCGACAATCTTGTGCACTTCGTTGCAGGAGCATTGCCCGGAGAGCGGGTGCGTGCTCGTGTGACGGGGAAAAAGAAGAAGTTCATCCAAGCTGAGACGATAGAGGTCTTGGTGGCGTCCCCTGACCGTGTAGAAGCCCCGTGCCCTCATTTCGGTACGTGCGGTGGCTGTAAGTGGCAGCATCTAGCCTATGCTCAACAGGCACAATGGAAGCGTCAGCATGTGGTTGACGCGTTCGAGCGGCTGGCACATGTCCCCGTAGGATCCATCAAGTCAACCTTGGCCTCTCCCGAACCGTTCCACTATCGGAACAAGATGGAGTTCTCCTTTGGTGCGTCGAGCTGGCTCACACGAGAGGAGATCGAAAGTGGGAAGGAGTTCGATACGCAGTTTGCACTTGGTCTGCACGTGCCCGGTCGATTTGATAAGGTCCGTGATGTAGAGCATTGTCTGTTGCAGTCCACCGTTGCTAATTCGATCCTCGCGCATACTCATGCCTGTGCAGACACCAACGGCATACGAGCATATCACCAGCGATTCCATGATGGTTTTGCCAGACATCTGGTGATCCGCTCCAGTGCCGCAATGGGTACAGTGATGACAATACTCATCACAACAACGCCGACCGAGCAGGCACATGCAGACTTCATCGAAGCATGGATGTCATTGTATCCAAGCTTGCCGGAAGGCTCCTCCATGATCCACGCGGTAAACGACTCATGGTCGCCGGTGGCCGTTGGTGAGATCAAACGCACTCTCGGTCCCGGATATCTTGACGAGGTGTCGCATGGCATCACCTATCGCGTGTCTCCATTCTCCTTCTTCCAAACGAACACACAACACCTGCCGGCTCTTGTAGAAGAAGCCATGCAGGGGGCAGGCATCACGTCTGCGGATGTTGTGTGGGACCTATACTGCGGAACAGGAACGCTCACATTGCCGGCGGCACAGCGTGCAAAGCATGTTGTTGGGGCCGAGCTTTCTGCCGGTTCCATTGCAGATGCCCGAGCCAATGCCGAGCGCAAT
This sequence comes from Ignavibacteria bacterium, assembly GCA_016707005.1. Lineage (NCBI taxonomy): Bacteria > Pseudomonadati > Ignavibacteriota > Ignavibacteria > Ignavibacteria bacterium. The sequence continues at coordinate 583,553 of JADJIQ010000002.1, read as the reverse complement.
GGAATTACAAATGTTGAGTTCCACACGGTTGACCTGCATGTGCCGTCAGCATTGGATGTTCTGCGAGGTTTTCCCACACCCGATGTGATCCTCATCGATCCACCGAGAAACGGAATGCATGAACAGGTGGTGCGTCACCTCATGGCCGTTGGAGCACCTCGTATCCTCTACGTGAGCTGCAACCCTGCAACGATGGCACGTGATTGTGCGATCCTGCATGAGATGTACGATGTTGAGGTGATCACGCCTGTGGATATGTTCCCGCAGACATTCCACGTAGAGGCCGTAGGCGTCTTGGTAAAGCGTTAACGAACCACACCAAAGCCCTCGATCACCGAAGATGCGAAGGTTGTCATCCGCAGGAAGTAGGTGCCTTGTGCGATGTTCGGGAGGTTCATCGTGCGCGTGTATGTTCCCGCTTGAAACTGCTCGTTGTCTACCACGGTGGTGATAGGGTTGCCAAACAGATCGATCACATCGATGGTTACAGGAGAGGTCTGTCCAACGGCAAAACTGACGTCGTGTGATCCGGGCCCGAGCAGTGGAGAACCTTCGATGTAGGATATCCTGTCCTCGATCGGGATCTCTTTGTACGGTGCTGCATTGAGTCCCATCAATTCTGCGGCAGCACGGGCAGACGCGATATCAGATGAGAGCATTGTGTAATCTTCACCAACGGCGATCACGAAACACACTTGTTTGCTCTCTCCCGGTGCAAGTGAAAACGGTCCGGCACCAATGATCGTTGAGACGTCTGTGATGCGTGAGTTTGCGCGCCGAATGCCCCCTGACATCGTCGTCCACTTTTCGGCACGGAGGAAGTGATCGTAGATACTAGGTGAGGAAACATCACCATCGTTGTCTAGGGCAAAGAAGTTCATCGGAAGGGGCGAGATCATCGCCACTCCAACGGATGGAAAATCCGGACGTGTGGTGTTTTGGATCAGACCGATGCCCTTGCTTCGATCAAAGGCACATCCATTGTTGGAGCCGGAAGGCCCGATGTCGAAATCATAGAACTGAGAGACAAAGAGGTCGCGGATCACGGTGTCGACGCGATTGGTAACATCAAGTGTGATGAGCAACGTCCGTTTCAGCGAGTCCGCTGTCATCGCATAGACGTTTTGCGTGATCGACAGCCCAATAGACCATGGGTCATAGATGTCAGAAAACGCCGTGACGATACGGGATCCATTCGGAACACTATCTGTGCGTAACTCAGCGATCCGAAGCGGATGGAAAGACGTGTCCTTGATGTCGGTCTGTGCGCCACGGGCTACGTTCGGCAGATCTCGCGGCTGCACTCCAACCATGAGAGCCCCTTCAAAAAGAAGGCTTGGTCCGCCCTTGTAGGACAATCCTACGCCTTGAACGTTCGAGGGGTAATCATTGTATCCGATGTTCCCAATAGAATTGACAGTGGCGGCAAGGTAGTTCACATCGATCGTGCGATAGGTTGGGTTGACCACGGCGGTGATCATCTGCCTGCTGACGAATTGTGAGCTATCGGTGATCGTCACCATCAAGCGCAGCTCACCATTGAAGGGGATGTCTGATGGAAGATCAATGAGGACATCTTCTGCAAGGGTGACTGTCTGTCCGTGTGCGAGTGGGCCCACAACGATCGAGTCCGTAACGATCTCGGGTTGGAAGGCAGCGGGGGCCGGCGTTACATGCACAACACAATGTGACAGCGGTTCAAGCTCATTTCGAATATCCAGCGAGAGACGAATGCGTTCATTGGGTTCGAAGAAGCCATCTTCATCCGCATCGGTGAACGTGGACCTAATCACCGATACCCAACGCGGGGAAGACTCGGAAACAGCTTTCAGGGCATTGACGCGACCGATACCATAAAGCCCCATAAAAATGCGATTGAGAGTGTCGACGTTGTCACAGGTCGACATCACAACAGCGCGTGTCTCATCCGGTGAGTAGTCCGGGAATCGCAGTCGAACCATCGCAGCCACGGCTGCGGCTACAGGCGAAGCCATGGATGTACCGTTGAGGTAGTCGTATCGGTCGCCCGGGACAGTTGAATAGATGGTAAGTCCCGGTGCGCAGACATCCACCGAGCTATGACGATTCGAGAAATAGGTGAGCTGGTCGAGTTCGTCAGTTGCCGTTACCGAAAGTACCTGTGGATAGGCCGCGGGGTAGAAGGCCATGTTCACACCGTCGTTACCTGAAGCGGCAACGATCAATGAACCAAGTGTTGTGGCTTCTTCGATCACCGTAACATCGGCAAAGGAGGGCGAACCGCTTCCGAAGGAACAGTTGATGATGGAAGCGCCCATCGATGCTGCATAGAGTATGCCATCGGAGGATCGTCCAACTGTACTCGAAAACTGATCGTCATACCCGATCTTCACCGGCATCACGCGGATGTTCTTTCCAACACCGGCAACACCAATGGCGTTGTTGATGACCGCAGCAACGATGCCGCCAACGTGGGTTCCGTGGAGATTCCCTGGCAGTGGTTCGTTGTCCGGTGTTCCGTCTGCACCAAGGAAGTCCCAGCCATACCAATCATCGGCGAACCCATTGCCATCATCATCGAGGTTGTTGAACCGCTTGTCTTGTTGATTCGCATCAAGCCCCATTTCACCACTATTTCGCCACACATTGGCACCGAGGTCCACATGTGCTGTGTCGATCCCCGTGTCTACGATGCCAACAACGATGGTCTTGTTGAGAGGAAGTACGTCCCACGCATCAATAGCCCTGATGAGCGGTAGATGATACTGTAGTCCCACATCCGGATCGTTTGGCATCTCGAGGAGATGATGTCGAGAAAGGGGCTCTGCAACTTGTACATCAGGAAGTGAAGAGAGTTTCCGGGCAAGGTATGCAGGGTCCACATCAGCCTCGTACTTCACCACCATGATACGAGAGATCGTTCGGTCGGGGGTTTGACGAATAACGGTGTGATTCCGCAGCGCATGTGCTCGATCAACAGCGGTCAGTGTTGCATCAAGGATATAGGGTGTGGTGGAGTGTGCACCAACTAGCGGCGTTAGGTCCGTGATCGGGCCTCTACGGCCTGCCGCTTGCCATGCGAGGAAGGACGGCGATCCCGATCGCCAGGTGATGACAACGGTCCGTGGCTCTACGTCTGCCGCAGAGACAACTGAACAGAATGCTGCGATGAAGGCAAGGGAGAGAGTAAGGGAACGGAGCATAGGACGTAAGACAGACAACCTAGGTGAGATGTTACCTTATCGACCATTCCACGAGATCCTCTTCCGCATGAGCCGTTCTCCGCCGAGACGCACTTCCGCGATGTACTCTCCCGGAACCGTGGGCTTGCCCTTCTGGTCTCTACCGTCCCAGGTTATCGTGTAGGCGCCAGGTGCTTGAATTCCCTTGAAGACGGTCTTCACGTTGATAGCCTGTGTGGAGTAGATGACGATCTCTACTTCGATCGTCTCATCCACAACGTATCTGATGACCGGGCTCACATCCTCACCAAAGCCAAAGACCTTGGCGATGTCACCGAGATTGATCTGCATGTTCCCGGTTCCCATCGGATAGAGCAACACGCCCGGAACGTACATCGCATTTGCGATAGTGAGCTGGTATTGCGCTTGTTCTTGCGGTGACGGCTGAAGGATCTTCGCCGGGATGTTCATCGTGTTGTTGATCTGCTCCCAGATCGAGCGCGGACGTTGCAGTTCGGCGCTGTAGCGAAGCGCGGTTGAGGTCTCCATGAGCGACGTAGCAAAGCGGATCGATGCAGGGATGCGAAGAGCCAATGCAGCCGCATACATGCTGTCTTGTTCGGCAGAAGACCTGCTGCGCACCTGACCCGGGATGGCGATCCGACCGTTGTCGCCCAGCGAGTCTACCGTAAGGAACTCAGCAGGGGAGAGAACGCGGGGTTGAAGGACAACACTGCCATCACCGTCCTGAGCCACAGCATAGCTGAATGCCCCAAGAAGGATGAGAACGATCGAAATCGATTGGCTGTGTAGCGTCATAATGTCCGAAAAATACAGAAGCCGTCGAGATGGGTCACGACGGCTTCGTTGATATTCGCGTGTAGTTGTGCTGGTTACTTCTGCAAGGCAGACTTCTGAGCGTCCTTGAGCATGTCACCAAGGGTCACACCGGGCTGTTGCGGAATGGCAACGGATTCACCCCGATGTCCACGGTCCCCACGATCACCACGGTCACGTCGATCACCACGATCACCACGATCACCGCGATCACCGCGATCTTGACGGTCGCCGCCACCATAGCGTCCTTCATCCTGCTGCGTGCCGCCGATCGTTCCGTCTTCACCCTTCATGGCAAGGATGAGCGAAGCGTTTTCAACGTTGAGGTCTACAACCACGCATGAGACATTGTCGCCAACGTTCATCGGTGCCTTTGCACCCCGACCCACATTGATGATCTTCGAACGTGGCATGAATCCGTCGAACGCGTCATTGACGCGGACAACGGCGCCCTGGGTGCGGATCTGCTGCACGATGCCTGACGTTTCTGTTCCGATAGGCATGGTTGTAGAGAGAGTGAGCCATGGGTTCTCGAGTGTTTGCTTATACCCGAGAGCAAGCTGGTGCTTCTCTTCGTTCGCTGAAAGGATCTCTACTTCGATCTCTTGACCAACGTTGACAACCTCCGATGGGTGCTTTACACGTCGGGTCCAACTCAGCTCACTGATACGAAGAAGACCTTCGATCTTGGGAGCAACCTGAACATAGGCGCCGAAATCTGTTATACGGCGAACCGTTCCTTTTACGCGCTTTGCCGTTGGATAAGCTTCGTTGACACCCTTCCATGGGTCTTCTTCGTGTTCCTTGTGCGAGAGTGAGAGCTTGCGCTTCTCACGGTCCACCTCAGCCACGGTCACCTTCAGCTTGTCGCCCTTCTTGACCACGTCCGCCGGATTCTCTACGCGCGTCTTGGAAAGGCGAGAAACGTGCACTAGACCTTCCACGCCACCAATGTTGACGAAGGCGCCGAACGGAGTAACTGAGGATACAACGCCGTCATACACAGCGCCCGGCTGAATGGCAGCCCAGAAATCTTCGAGGAGAATATCGCGTCGGGTAACAACGGCAGACTTATAGCCCGTATCGTCCGACTGCAATTCGTGCACCTTTACACGCACTGTTTGCCCGATCAGACCATTGAGTTCTTCTTCAGGGACGTTCTTGCGGACGCCGAAATGCGATGCTGGCAAGAAGATCCGAAGACCATTGAACTCACCACGAAGTCCGCCCTTCACGCGCTCAGCGATCGAAACATCGAATGCTGTTCCCGCAGCCTTGAAGCCTTCAAGGATCGCATACGCTTCATCGCGCTTCTTGCGTTCCTCTTCTTTGTGCTTCCGCTCCTCTTCCTTTTTAGCAGCGTTCGCGGCTGCTTCAGCGGCTGATTCTGGAGTTGGCTCAGGGGCGGCTTCAGCAACTGCTTCAGCGACTGGTTCAGCGACTGGTTCAGCGACTGGTTCAGCGACTGGTTCAGCGACTGGTTCAGCGACTGGTTCAGCAACTGCTTCAGCGACTGGTTCAGCAACTGCTTCAGCGACTGGTTCAGTAACAGCTACAGGCGCTGCTTCAGGTGCTTGTGAAGGCGTTGCTTCGGGTGCTGCTTCAGCGGCTGCTTCAGCGTTCGGCTCGAGGTCTGGGTTCTGTTCGGACATATGCGGAAAATGAGAACGGGGAGTGATAGAGATGCTCACCCAGCGGGTGATCGCGTTCCCGGGATGGACGATCCATTACGGGACTGCGAAGATACAGGCAAAATCCACTCGTACAAGCCCGTGTGTACGCGCGGGAGTATTATGTCAGCATAACTGCCGGTAGGGTGTGGAGGGTGTTGGTTTGGGAAAACCGACTTTGGGCCGTATGTTTGTCGGCTCTAACAAGAGACACTTCCCTCATCCTGCCGTCAGTCTTGGACGCTAACGGCTGCGTATTGCATCCATAGGAGTTCCACATGAGTGTTCGTCGCCTGTACGAAACAACCTACATCCTCAACGCTGCGCTTGAAGATGCCGACATCGACGCGATCGTAAAGCGCGTCAACGATTTCCTCGAAGAGAACGGTGCCCAGATGGTCGAACTCAACAAGATGGGACGTCGTCGCCTGGCCTATCCGATCAAGAAGAAGTACAACGGATTCTACGTGTACTTGGCATTCGATGCCCCAGCAGAGGCCCTTCCGCTTCTGGAGAAGTTCTTCTTCCTCGAAGAAGGCGTGATGCGTCATCTTATTCTGCAACTCGATCCAAAGCTTCGCGAGTTCCGTAAGGTCCGTGCAGAAGCTCAGGCCATTCGTGCTGCCGCCATGGCAGAAGCCGCGAAGACCGGCATGCCGATCCTTTAAATCACTCCGAACCTGGTCACGATCATGAAAATCATCCTTCGACAAGACGTTGAGAGCTTGGGCCACATCGGCGAGATCGCCACAGTGAAGGCCGGATATGCTCGCAACTACCTGATCCCGAATCAACTCGCCTACGTGGCAACACCTGGCGCTATCCGCTCGCTTGAGACGGAAAAGAAGCAATATGAGGGCCGTATGGCCAAGGCGCGCACACATGCCGAAGGCATCGCAGCGCAACTCGCAGAGCTTCAGATCACCGTCCCTATGCAGGTTGGCGAAGAGGGTCGCATCTTCGGTTCCGTAACCGGACCGATGATCGCTCAAGAACTTGAACTCCGCGGATTCACCGTGGATAAGCGGAACATCATCATCGACGAGCCGATCAAGACACTTGGCATCTTCGATGTAAAGGTGAAGCTCCATACCGACGTTATCGCTCCTCTCAAGGTGTGGGTCATCGGTCAAGAGTGATCTGGATATTCTGACGACTTAATCCAAAGCCCGTGCGAACTCTCGCTCGGGCTTTGTTGTTTCTGGATCATCATGAACACAATTATCCTGGCCGGCGGCTCGGGCTTTCTCGGCCGTCACCTCGCTACCGCCTTCCGTCAAAAGGGCTTCTCCGTAATCACAGTCTCTCGGAGCGTCCAACGAGGTGGAGATGGCTCAACCATCACCTGGGATGCCTTACCAGGCGTTGTGGATGGGGCCACAGCCGTGATCAATCTTGCCGGCAGCAACATCGGCGGTAAGCGCTGGAGTAATGCCGTTCGCCACGAGATCCTTCAAAGTAGGCTCGATGCCACGCGCAAGATCGTAGCCGCTATTCACGCAGCAGCAAAACCTCCGGCTCTCATCAACGCCTCGGCTGTTGGGTATTATGGGAATACCTACGTGCCGTGCAATGAAGCCATCCCGGCCGGACAGACATTTGCAGCCCAGGTGGTAGACAAGTGGGAACACGAAGCCCAAAAGGCGGCAGACGTCACGAGAGTAGCTATCCTACGCGTTGGAGTGGTCCTGGATGCAAAGGAAGGGGCTCTCCCTCGCCTGTCACTCCCGATGAAACTCTTCATTGGGGGCCCTCTCGGAAGCGGACGCCAGTGGTTCCCGTGGGTCCACCGAGACGATGTGGTCAATGCCTTTGTATGGGCTGCTACAACGAGCGATGCCTCAGGTCCGTACAACGTTGTTGCGCCGGAAGATGTAACAATGCGTCAGTTCGCGCGCGAACTCGGACGCGTCCTCCACAGGCCGTCGTGGCTTCGAGTTCCTGAATTCGTTCTACGACTCCTGCTTGGACGTCAGGCAGACATCGTCGTACACGGCCAACACGTTATCCCAATGCGCCTGGGAGGAACGACGTTCCGTTTCCTGTACCCAACCCTGAACGAGGCGTTACGGAGAATTGGTTAAGTTGCGAGTCTCCACAGATGAACATTACCAGGCAGGAATACCTCAAATGAGCATTGAAGTTGTGATGCCCAAGATGGGCGAATCCATTCAAGAAGGAAAGATCCTTCGATGGGTGAAGAATGTTGGTGAAAAGGTTGAACGTGATGAAGTGATCCTTGAGATCTCTACGGATAAGGTGGACACGGAAGTTCCGTCTCCTGCATCTGGTGTGATCTCGCAGATCCTCTTCGCCGAAGGCGATACGGTTGAGGTAGGGAAGGTCATCGCCATCCTTGGTGATGGAGTGGCTGCATCAGCGCCTGCTCCGGCGGCTGTTCCAGCGCCTGCAGCAGCACCTGTTCCAGCGGCTGTTCCAGCGCCTGTAGCAGCGCCTGTTCCTACTCCCGCATCCGGTGGAGAGGTGGACGTAGTGATGCCAAAGATGGGCGAGTCCATCCAAGAGGGTAAGGTTCTTCGCTGGGTGAAGAAGGTTGGAGACAAGGTTGAGCGTGATGAAGTGCTCCTAGAAATCTCCACGGACAAGGTGGACACAGAAGTGCCATCACCAAGTGCAGGCACGCTTGTTGCCGTCCTCGCAAATGAAGGAGACGTCGTTGAAGTTGGCGCAGTTATCGCTCGCCTTTCATCTTCAGTCCCATCTTCAGTCCCATCTTCAGTCCCATCCCCAGTCCCATCCCCAGTCCCATCCCCAGTCCCATCCCCAGTCCCATCCCCAGTCCCGTCTTCCGCCTCAGCCCCAGTCCCGCGACAGTCAGGTGCACGGTTCTATTCGCCCCTTGTACGAAGCATTGCATCTGCTGAGAATATCAGCGTTGCCGAGCTTGATGCACTGCCCGGTACCGGTCTTGAAGGTCGCGTTACGAAGGCTGATGTGCTGGGATATCTCTCGCGCCGTACTAATGGTACAGCAGCAGTCCCATCCCCAGTCCCATCTTCAGTCCCATCTTCAGTCCCATCCCCAGTCCCATCTTCAGTCCCATCCCCAGTCCCATCTTCAGCCCTCACCGGTGGCGACAGCATCATCGTCCCGATGGACCGTATGCGTCAGCTCATCTCCGAGCACATGACACGTTCGAAGCAGACATCTGCACACGTGACCAGCGTTGCTGAGGCAGATGTCACAGGAATGGTCAAGCTCCGTGAGAAGTACAAGGACGCCTTCCTCAAGCGCGAGGGGATCAAGCTCACCTACAACCCATTCTTCGGATGGGCAGCCTGTGAGGCAGTGAAGCTATGGCCTGGTATCAATGTGAGTGTTGACGGAAAGAACATTATTCAGCACCGCAGAGTAAACCTTGGCATGGCAACGGCCCTGCCTGATGGTAATCTCATCGTCCCTGTGATCAAGAGCGCAGAGACGCTGAACATCACCGGCATTGCCCGCTCGATGAACGATCTTGCCAACCGCGCACGGACAAAGAAGCTTACGCCTGATGATATCTCCGGCGGCACCATCACCGTTACCAACGTTGGCTCATTTGGGTCGCTCTTTGGAACTCCGGTGATCAATCAACCACAGACCGCCATCATCGGCCTCGGTGCTATTCAGAAGCGTCCGGTGGTTCGTGAACTCGATGGCGAAGACGTGATCGTTGTTCGCAGCATGGTCTACCTCTCCATCACCTACGATCACCGCGTGATCGACGGTGCCTTGGCCACGCAGGCACTCGCTGCAATGTGCAGAGCGCTTGAAGGCATCAACGAGAGCACCGTTACGCTGTAACACAATACGCTAAGTAGAATCTCACAAGGGGCACGGTATCCGTGCCCCTTTTTCGTTTGTGGTGAGCCCCCTAGATGGGATCCATATTGAAAGGATCTGATCTTATGTCGTATACAATCAAACTTGGCTTGGCGATCGTCGGCGTCATCTTGACCCTTGGTGCGTCCTTTGCACAAGAAGACGAGTTAACTCCAGTTAGGTCTCAGAAAGGATACAAGTTTTTCGACGTGAGCGACTCATCGACGGTTTTTGCTGGTCCCAAAAACGTGATGATCCGTGATGCGATTACAGGTGATACCATGATAACGTGGACAGTATCGTATGAGATCAAAGGACTTTGCCTGCCGTTGCATAAACGTGGAGTTCTACTGCTCGCTACTGAGACCACATCTACTGAGACTATTCTGTTCGTCTATGAATATTCGGACGAAGGTGATCTTGAAGATGTCGATACGTTCACTGTTGCGGGGAAACTGAAGAATGGGGAGACGAGAAGTGAACTTATGTCAATAAGTCGAAGCGGAAGATACATCTTCACTTCGGGCAATTACATCTTGGATCGTGAAACCGGGGTCTGTACCTACCGTAGAGAACTCGGTTCTGGGTCTATTCGGCATGTGAGTTTCAACAGAGAGGAGACTCTTATGTCGTACCTATCTGGCTTGCGAACCTATGGCATACGTGGAGGTGTCTACTTTTGGAGAAACAATGGTTGCATATCAATGGATTCAACTACACAGTCCTGCATCAGATATGTTCCCACAGAAAATGAAAATGAAGTGCAGCAGTTCATACCCTTCACGTCGGAATACTTGGTTGGGGGTATTTCCTATGACTACTGTTCGGGGCAAGAACACAGGCGATTCCCAGAGACACTTGCAGGAATCGTTTGTGATAACGGATTGAAAACAGCAGGCTATGAGCCACCGCCCGCGGGTGTCGATGGTACGTGGTCATTTGTTCTGACGGATATCGAAACTGGCTATAGGCAGTTGATCAAAACCGGAGCTTGGGTTGATCCGGTATATAGCGCAAGTGGCCTTCCATACAATTCGTGGTTCAAGGTGTCTCCGTCCGGACAGATCGTTGCAATGCGTGATACAGCAGTGCACATCTTCAATGCAAGAAGTGTAGCAGGTAGCAAGGTCGCATCAACGAGAGCGTTTCAGGGGCACTTTACCGAACGGACACCGATACCGTTGGCATCTTGGGCTGTGCCAATCAACTCTGATAGGAAGGCAACAGTTCTCGTAGATGGAAAGGAACTGAAGGCAGGATTGTTTTTTGGAACTGCTGGAGTGCATCACGTTCAACTGCGAGTCTCGGATAGGAAGGGGCTGGTCATGGAATTCGACACACTTATCACGCTCCATGAGCTACCAAGCCTCGATAACGCTTTGTGGACTATGCGAGTTGGAGACTTGAACAATTTCGACCTTTCTCCTTCAGGACTACGAGTGGTTGCATCGGGGTTCGCAGACGTTGTGATTGATGTCGACGGTGATAGTCTGATCTTTGGTGAGAAACTCCAGTCTGAACTCCGCATGGCTGATCGGGTGTCGTTTATCACGGACAATACACTGTTGTTTAGCAAGTACACGTCCGGGACTACAACGTCAAACGAAACCGTTTTTGTTCGCTGGCATCACAGACTGCTGTGCCTCGAAGGTCCAATCTGGGACACTGTAGTTCAGGAAGTTCATCTCAACGAAGTTGAACAAGGGACAATAATTCGATTCCTTCGAAGTGTGGATCGTCGGTATGGACGAGCACTACAGTTTAAGTCCACCGTGGATGACTACTTCACGAAGACGGAAGAGCTTTGTTTCGATGACTCTGGCATCTCAACGAGAAATGTATGCCACGGAATTCCAACCTCAATAGCGATCGATCCTATGAGGGATAGACCGCTTTCTACGGGAGCAAAGCTGTTGGTTAAACCAACATCTCCAAGCGTTTGGTACATGGACGGTAAGACCGGTGAATGCCAAGACACATTGTCGATCCCTGCCGACCCAATGATCTTCGTAGAAGAGGGTCGTTATCTGTGGTCGGGAAAGGGCATCTATAACGGGCGCACCGGCGAACTCATTCGCTCACTAAAGCTGCCAAGCAATGTTCAGGCTGTGCCACAAACAAGTCTTGTCATCGCAACTAGTACTGCTATCGCCTTTGATGCTGATTCAACATATGAACTGGATTCCACCACCTTCATCTTTCTTCATTCCTCCACGGGAGATACAGCGGGAAAAATTGACTTTAGAAAACGTCTATCTGCCCCCGTGTTTGACACATTGGGACAGAAGATGCTTGTGAAAAATTCGACTGATAGCGTATTGCATATTCTCAACGTAGCGTCTCTGTTGAAGAGCGTTGGGCTTGACACATTCTACGTCAACACTCCGCCACCTCATGTGGATCCTCCATCAGACGACGATACAACGCAAACCCCTGATACCGTCTTTAAAGATCTAGGCGTTCCCACCCATCCAAATCCTGAAGTCGATTGGGTGGAGTTTATGTTTGATAGCGAACACCCCGAGCCACAAAATTTGAATGTGTTCAACGAGATAGGCAGTACCGCACTCGCCACAAGAATTGATCCTGCTACTACCCGGTATCGCTGGAACCTCCTTACCTCCTCCGGTCAACGCATCGCCCCCGGCATGTACGGCTTCCTCCTCCGCACCCAAGACGGACGCGTCCTTGAGTCCGGGACCTTCATCGTCGCTCCCGAATAAGATCTGATTGACCTTGGTGAGCCCCTTGATCGAAGAACACCCTTGTTAAGGTTTTGTCAAGGTGCGAGAGAGTTGGTAGGGGGCGATGTTGCATGAGAAAGGAAGTCAACATGAAGCAACTACTTGTTATTGCAATAGTCATACTGACTGCAGTTAGTCAGAGTCAATCAAAACAACAGGTGTTGGACCCGTCTTGGAGTATTACGCCGCCATCTGGTTTCTCATATTCCAGTATCGGAGTCCAATCATTTGCAATGACCCGTGCGGATACTTTACGTATCCATTCAAATGAACACGGTACGTATGAATGGAGTGCTGTGTTGCCACAGAGCATCCACGATACATGGCTAATCAATAATCGAACAAATGACTCGATCCTTGTGGTTGCATTTGATACCATCCAAACAAGCAATGGCGCTCGAGCGGAATTCGTGTTCTTTGGTGTGAATGAAAACAGGGTACATCAGATCTGTAGAATTCAGTCAGACGATTCCTTGCTCTTGAAAACGACAAAACTGCCACTATCCATCCTTAGTGCTAGTGCTTCAGGCAGATATGTTGCTGTGACGCTTTGGGACGGCATGTATGGGTCTGCAATCGGATTGTTTGATCTCAAGGAAGCAAGAATGGCAGTCGTGCCGGAAACAGTTGAAGCAATGTGTTTCTCTCCAGACGAAACAAAAATGATTACGTACACCTCATATGTCTATTTCGGAGGACGTACTAATCCATATGTAACGCGAAATATTCTGATCCCAACTAACTTGGACTCTTTGCGCTATGGTAGAAACATTGGTGGTCACTACGACTGTCTTGCTGGATTCACTCCAGCAGGCTACATCTACTGGGCTGACCAGGTGCGCGATAAGAATGGGTCAAAAGCAATCTTAAGGTTGCCAATGCTCATTAGTGGGATGTTGTTGGCTGATGGAATCCATTCGGTTGCAATACCAATCACGATGAAGAGAGACTCATTGATCGAGATCTATGATCTTTCACGAGGAGCGATTGAGTGTAGGCTTGGTGAGACTCAGTCTTCAGTCAACAATGTTATGAAGTCGTGGGGTGTGTCGGATAGAGGTGTTGTTGTCTCGCAGAACGCAAATGGGAAAGTAGTTGGACATGAGTTGCCAATGAAGTGGGATACCACTGTCATCTTTAAGAATGAGGTGCCAGATACTGTGAAGGAGCACCATGTCGTTCGAATTCGTGCTGCAACTCTCCCAATTGACCCAACTAACCTGATCGAACTAGTTGTTGATGGTGAATTGGCTGAAATACAGCCATATGTAAGTCTTTCACAGGGGAGCCATGTGATAGCCATCAGAGCAAAGCATGGTGACAGCGTGATCGGAGAAGTAGAAAGCCAAATTGAGGCGCGCGCAATACCTCCAAGTGTACACTCGCTATGGATTGGATCAATTGATAGTTTGTCATCGGCCTCAATCAGTCCAGGCGGACGAAGGGTTTCTATGAATGGTGCACTTAAAGTCGTTCAAGATGTGGACGAGGGATCGCTGAGCTTGATCGACACATATCCAATCGTCGAGAACCAATTCACATCAGATTACTATTGGCGAGCTGGGAAGACTGCTTGGGCAGGAGAAGACTGTCCGGTATTCATTGAGTTCACGGAGCAGACGTGGATAGGGAGTCAAGGAGCATATTGGCATGAACTGTACACCAAGAGTCAATGGTATAGCCTCGAAACAGGTGCAGGGCAATCGAGCCAGTTGCGGGAATATTCAACGGATTTTGAGCCATTCATTGAAAGTGGGCTCAATGTTATCGAAGTGAAGGAACGAGGTGCAGTATACATTCAAGGGTGGAACCAAATCGATGAGTTTGCAGGAATCAGACTGACTGTTGGTAACGTGAATCTGCAAGATGGCCTGCTTTATGAAATCGACTTCTGTGGAGAACGAACCTCGGGCTCTGGGCATCCACGTCGGGCTGAACTTGCATTAAGTGGTGGTCCCCGTTCAAGCTGGTCAATAGACCCAAATAGCGTTTCGATTGTAAACTCGTCTACTGGCACCTGCACGTTTCAACTACCTAGGTCCAGTTCTCGACTCACCTATGCTTCGGATGGAGAATATCTCATTACTGATAGCGTTGTATATGAAACGAAGAATTGGACCATCGCGGGCATTCATCACCATTCGGGTATTTTTCAATCTATACCCCATAAGAAACTGGTCATTGGAAGCAATGGCGCGAATAGCTTAAACTTCTACACACTACCATCTTTCGATTCAGTCGGAACGTATGCTGCCGCAACAATGCTGAATGACATAGACATTGATACATCCGGGAAACGCTTGCTTCTTCATAGAAGGGATGGATGTGTCGAGATTGTCCATCTCGATTCGATCCTTCAAGACTTGGGATTGTTAGGTATGGTATCAGGGGTATCAATCGAGCAATACCAGACAGAAACACATTGGGTCAAGCTTTCCCCTTTACCAGCAAGATCATGGGCGAAAATTGCCTTGGATTGTCCCTTGGACACTGATGCAGTGATCCTCATCTCAAATTCAATGGGTCTCAGCGTTGGTTCTACTCTTTTGACCTCAGGCAAAACTGAGTTCACGTGGAACCTCCAAACCTCCTCCGGTCAACGCGTTGCCCCGGGCATGTACGGCTTCCTCCTCCGCACCCAAGACGGACGTATCCTTGAGTCCGGGACCTTCATCGTCGCACCCGAATAGCTTAGCAAGTCAAGGTGTTGTCATGGTGCACAGAAGGTTGTAATCGGCGATGTTGCAATAAGCAGTGAGAATGACCTACAAATGAAAACAAGTATGCCTACCAAATTCATTTTCGTACTCGTGGTTGTTCAGCTCATGTGGGTCGTAGCACTACAGGGCCAATCGACAACTATCGCTCCTTCGTGGACAGTGCAAACTCGATCAGGTGCGCATGTTCGAGTTGGAGATTCAGTTGTTGTGGTTGCCACAAAAGACTCAGTAATTGTGTTTGAGGCCGCCACAGGTGTACGTCGGTTTGCATGGAAGCCAGGAATTGATGTTTGTGGTCTCGCACTCGAGTCAAAGGGTAGCGCTCCAGTATTGTCAACCTTACAGTTCCTCCCAAGTCGCGCAGTTGCGTATCTCCGATACTATTCTTTGAGCGGCGCGCTTCGAGACTTGGATTCATTTGAAGTTCAGGTGCCGTTTGAATCTGACAAATTAATGGGGGGAATAAATGCGATCAGCGCCTCTGGTCGATTCATTGTGTTCGGGTCGCATCTCATTTATGATCGGGTAACGAGAAGCTCCATCAATATTCGCGGGTACTTCGTGAAGAACGTGTCGTTCAATGTCGATGAGTCTGCGTGCATCATTCATTCTGGTCAGTGGTCCAATGGTGCTCATGGTGCGACGATCGTGCAGAATCGTACGCAAATCTATTCGCTTGTTCCATCGTCGTGGGGCGAGATATCTATTCCAGATCGACCAACTGATGGACTGGCGCAGTTCATTCCTCGTACAAACCTCCTTTGTAATGGCTTGGAGGTACTATCCTACCCTGATTGGAGAGTTGTAAGAAAGACGAGCCGTCGTCCCTACGGTAGATATGCTGATGACGGGTATAGAACTTCATGGTACGATTACTTCGGTAGCGGTCATTCAGTTTTCATTAGAGGATTTGCCGGAGGCAAAGATTATAGGCTTGCGTTCGCAGAGGTGCGTGCACCATTTCTATATAACACACCTTGGTACGAGACCAATCCTTCCTTGCGAGTGATTGCTTTGCCTGGTGACACGATACGTGTCTATGCCATCCCCAATACCGACCTGAACCCTGGACTCGACTGGATATACTTTCCAACTCCCATTCTTGAACACTCCCCCGTTAGTCTTCTGCTTGACTATCATCCAGTCACTGATTCCATGAGACTTCGATGTCGCGTTGACGGTACAGAAAGGTATGCTGATCACTTGTATCTAACCGCAGGCGAACATAGGGTTACGATTGAGCTTCATAGTGGTGATAGCCTTGTTGAAAGTTTCGATTCAACAATTCTTGTAGGTGCACGGGGTCGGTCCCCTTATAGTCTGTGGATTGGAGGTGTGCCAAACGGAATGACGGGAGTTGACTTGAGCCCGAGTGGCAATAAGATTGTCATGAGTGGAAATCGCATCTACCTTGCTGATCTGATTGGAGACACCCTGTCTAGGGTCTCCAAAGATGAGGTGTACAACGAATCAAGGCCAGTTGTCAAATTCATTTCGAATCATTCGCTCCTACTCTCGACGAATATGCAAACCGGGATAGGCCCGTCAGGAGGGTTGGCTGGATCGTATACGGACTACCAAATCTTGAAGTCTGTTGACGTAACAACTGGAAGTGTACGTAAGGGTGGTTTCTCACACCAGTGGTATGGCAATGAACCTGGACCGCCAAGGTATACCGGGGGGATTGATAGAATACGAGGTCGCGGTCTATTCTATACGGGTGGATTTGACGGTGATTCCAATAGTGTTGTGTGGGTGGTAACCGATACGTCACTTACTTCTGAAAAGCCATGTTTTTACTCTCCACGATTTGTAGCGGCTGATCCATCAACAGATAGTCCGTTGTTGATCGGTACGCTTACGATCAATGCACCGCAAACACGCACATCTCGACGAATCGATGGTCAGTCAAGAACTTGTTTGGGACTGATCGGCCTGCCAGCGATTCCGATGATGTTTGTGCACGATGGAAAGATCCTCTGGTCACGAGACGGAACGTATGATTCGCAAACTGGGCGCAACATCATTGCATCCTCATTGCAAGAGAATTGCATTGCGGTGCCCCACTCAAGTCTCGTCCTGTGCCCCGTTGCACAACCACAATCATCGCCGACAGATCTCGTGTTTTACTCGGCACTAGACACCCGCCCACTTGCGACTATCCACTATGGGGCTTCTATTGGTTCGATCATATGCGACACCTCAGGTCGCCGACTGCTCATCTCGCGAGGCTATCCAGCAGAGGTTGAAGTGCTCGACCTTGAGTCCATGATCAAGGACAATGGTCTTGAACAGTACTATCTCGATTCACCCACGTCAGTCTCAGAGCGTGACCCAGCCGTTCCGCATGCGCCTCGACCTAACCCTGCCTCAAACGTCGTTAGATTCGATCGTCCTGCATCGCACGAAGACCTCCAGCTTGAAGTGCGCGATCTAATGGGCGTATGTAAATGGAATACACTTGCTGCAGAGGGGTCTACCTACGTTGACTGGAACCTCCTTACCTCCTCCGGTCAACGCGTTGCCCCCGGCATGTACGGCTTCCTCCTCCGCACCCAG
The DNA here is from genome assembly GCA_016707005.1 of Ignavibacteria bacterium. Classification (NCBI taxonomy): domain Bacteria; kingdom Pseudomonadati; phylum Ignavibacteriota; class Ignavibacteria; species Ignavibacteria bacterium. The sequence goes on along the minus strand of JADJIQ010000002.1, from coordinate 566,037 downwards.
GACGGACGTATCCTTGAGTCCGGCACCTTCATCGTCGCACCCGAGTAGCTTGTAGAAGGCGCAGCAACAAGGTGTGTAGTAGGCGGTAGTGGGCTATGTTGTAGGTTGCATAATGGATCCAAAGACATGATTCGAATTGTAAAATGCTCGGCGCTTTGCCTCATTTGGGTGATCACGGTCGCCGATGTATGGTCGCAAGGTGCGATTCTCCAACCTTCGTGGAAAATGTCCATAGGGTGGTTGTATGATGTTAGCGATTCAACGGTTGTAACTGCACGGAATGATAGTGTAAGAATCCTTGATGCCTATACTGGAGCTGTACAACGTGTATGGACGGTACCATTCAACATCTATGGGATCTGTCTGCCGAAACATAAGAAGGGGGTGACGCTGCTACATGTTAAGACTGATACAGCATCGTCTATCGTTACAGTTTATGATTTCTCTGACGATGGAGTATTGGAGCGAAGTGATACGCTCAATGTGCCGATCAATCTGATCAACGATAAGTATGCCTATCGAATTCTTTGCATCAGTCAAGGTGGTCGATTTATTGTCACGGAGAGCGGAATCCTATTGAATCGCAAGGCAAAGTCGAGCAGTCGGATCACCAACTACAATCTCGTTTACGCCAGCTTCAGCATTGATGATGCCTTCGCGTCATACCTCTATGGGCGTAGGTGGGTCGGAATACGAGGTGACGTTCATGACGAGCGATATAATAGCTGGTACTCTGTGGACTCTAGCACTAAGGCATGTAAGTTCGCTATCCCGTCATCAGATGAATCCATGATACACCAGTTCTTGCCTGGTACAAATGAGTATCTAGCTAACGGAATTACCTATGATCTGTGTTCAGGTCAGACCATAACGCAATTCCCGATGACCCTGAGAGGCATTATCTGTGATAATGGTATGCGAACAATTGGATACGAGCATGTACAAGACAGTCGTCTTAGCCCGAGAATTCATTTGGTCATTTCAGATATCGAAACTGAAGAAAAGCAGTTCATTGAGGCGAATCTGTACAGTCAACCAATGTTCGAAGGCCGACATTCGTTCAAAATGTCGCCATCAGGTGAGGTGGTGGTCACGAGGGACACTATCATAAACGTTTACATAGCTTCAAAGCTTAAGAACGAGGTCCACCTATCCAAACCGATCAAACCTGTTCGGTACACGGAGCACACTACCTTCACCCCCGTATTTAGTCCGATTCCGATCAACGCTGGTCTTAGGATCGGAATAGTGTTCAATGGAGTTCCACCGAAGAATGGGCTCGCATTCTTACCCGCAGGTACACATGAAATGAGGGTGGAAGTCAGCGATCGATCTGGTGTTCGTTCAACGTTTGATACAACGATCGTCGTCGATACGCTTCCGTCGGTTGCCCATGCATTGTGGACGGGGCGTTTTCCCAAAAGCTACAATTATGATCTCTCACCGTCTGGTCGCAGAATCGCTGCGTGTGGTGAACATAACATCATAGCTGACTTGGAAGGCGATAGTTTGTTCTTTGTGGAAAAACCACTCGTAGACTGGATGCAGTCGCAAGTTGTATCATTTGCCACAAACGACAAGTTGGCATTTAGTCGATACACTCAAGGAGGCGAGAAGCTTCCGGGTGGACAGGAAAATTGGTACTTCTTCGAGCGTTGGACTCATAGGTTCTTGGACGTTGACGGCTTCCACTGGACTGAGGTTGAACAGCGTTTTGAGACATACACACCGAATTGTTCTAAGTCAGTATTCTTCCAGAGACATATTGATCGTCGGCATGGTCGCATCTCACTCTTTGAGTTTACGACGGACTACGTAAATCGATATCAATATCAATCTGAACTCGTTGTAGGTGAGCCAGGCTCCAGTATGCGTTCTGGGTGCCATGCTTACTTCAATTGCGTTGCTTTTGATCCTTCACAGGACAATCCGCTGTTTGTCCATGCAGTCACAAATGGTGGCGTCTGGCGAAAAAACGGCGGTTCTGGTTTGTGCGGTGACACACTACTTATTCCCGCGGAGTCGATGCTCTTTGTGAACGAAGGACGTTACCTGTGGTCGGGGAGCGGTATCTTCGACGGCCGAACTTATGAGCTGGTGCGATCAAGGAAGCTCCCAGCCAACGTGCAAGCCGTTCCACACACGAGTCTTGTTTTAGGCACGAAGGAACTGTATTCAAACAAATTGGATTCAACACTGTTCATCTTCCTTCACTCAGCAACAGGCGATACAGCCGGGAGAACTGTCCTCAGAGGACGTTTGTCTAGGTTGGTCTTTGACACTTCGGGATCCCGAATGTTGGTTTGGAACGCTACGGATACGGTGCTGCACATACTTGATGCCAAGGCCATTCTAAGAACAACTGGGCTGGATACTTTCTACGTTACAACGCCTTTGCCTCCAGTCGCACCTCCCCCCGACATAGATACAGCTGTTGATAGTATTGGAATCGTTTCATTCCCAAATCCAGCAACTGAGTGGGCTGAGTTCATTTTGTCAAGTAGCCGAACTGAAGTAAACGATCTGATCGTTTACAGCGAGATGGGGAGTACAATGCTTACGGCACAGCTAGATCCGACGTCGACCCGCTACCGATGGAATCTCCGCAGCGGCTCAAACCAACGCGTCGCCCCCGGCATGTACGGCTTCCTCCTCCGCACCCAGGACGGACGTATCCTTGAGTCCGGCACCTTCATTGTCGCCCCCGAATAGCTTAACGAAGGCGCTTGCAGAAGGCTCTTGAAGAAGGCGCTTGCAGAAGGCTCTTGAAGAAGGCGCTTGCAGAAGTCTCTTGCAGAAGGCGCTTGCAGAAGGCGCTTGAAAAAGGCGCTTACAAAGGCGCTTAAAAAGCTACCTGTCAAGGCACAAGGTCACCGGACCATCATTCACCAGATGCACGTCCATCATGGCACCAAAGACGCCAGTGGCGATAGTGATCGGTTGTTGAGCGTCTCGGGAGAGATCCTCAATGCGGCGAATGAGTTCGTTGAAGAGGGGCTGGGCATGTTCCGGTCGTGCGGCCTCGACGAATGATGGTCTTGTGCCCTTGGACACATCTCCGTAGAGTGTGAATTGTGAGACGAGGAGGATGCCCCCTCCTGTCTCCTTGATGGAGAGATTCATCTTCCCTTCAGCATCGGGAAAGATGCGCAGGGCGAGGAGCTTCTCAGCCATCCACGCCACGTTCATGGAGTTGTCTGTATGGGTGATGCCCACAAGGGCCAACAAGCCCCGGTCGATCCGACCAACCGTGATGGAGTCTATGTCTACGTGGGCTGAGCTGACACGTTGGATGACAATACGCATGGTGTTCCTTGTTCGTCTGCGAATATGTAAGTTCGTCATTGATCTGTACACAACATCACGCCCCCTTATGAAGACATTTTTCTCTGTGCTCATCGCATGTGTCGTAATGGCATTCACTCTACAAGACCCAGCACCTGCCAAAAAGGGTCAAGAATATGGTGCCGGGGTGAAGGCGTCCACGGTTCTCTCCCTCTCTCGTGCGGTTACAGAGAAGAAGTTCAATGCACCGATCGCCGTAACGGCGATGGTGAAGGAAGTCTGTCAGAAAAAGGGGTGCTGGATGATCCTTGCCGACGGAACAACCAAGGTGCGCGTCACCTTCAAGGATTATAGTTTCTTTATGCCGAAGGATCTTGCCGGTAAACGCATCGTTGCTGAAGGAATGCTCAAAGAAGATGTGCTCAGTGAGGCCGATGCCCGACACTATGCAGAGGATGCCGGGAAGTCGAAGAAGGAGATCGAGAAGATCAAGGGCGACCAACAAGAACTCACGTTTGAGGCTACCGGCGTTCGCGTTCGATGAACATCGCACTCCCTGAATGGATGGAGCTGGTAAAGCCCCCTCAATATGCCGATGATGAATCGGCGATGAGATATGTTCTCACGCTCGCTCAGCGGAACATCGAAGAACGCACGGGCGGACCATTCGCAGCAGCACTTGTCAGTGAAGATCATCGCGTGATCGCCTCGGGTGTGAACCTTGTTACGTCGTTGAACTGCGCTGTTTTTCATGCGGAGATCGTAACGATCATGATGGCAAGTGAACGACTCGGCACGTGGGCCTTGGCAGAACGCGGTCGGTTCACAATGGTGATCACCGCAGAACCATGCGCGATGTGTATGGGCGCTATACCATGGGCCGGTATCAAGCGAGTGGTTTCCTGTGTACGTGATGAAGATGTTCGTGCGGTCGGCTTCAACGAAGGCAACAAACCACAGGATTGGATCGAACACTACACATCGCAAGGTATCTCAGTGACTCGCGATGTTCTGCGAAATGAAGGTATGAAGGTGCTCGAGGCCTATGTGGCCTCCGGTGCCGTGATCTATAACGGAGAATAAGATGAACTTCACGATCGAGAATGGTCCCGTCTACGCCTCCCTGCGCGTGGATATGCAACAGGGCGAGAGATTCCGAGCCGAGCCGGGTGCGATGTTGTCGATGACACCTACCATCGAACTGGAGACGAAGTCTGCAGGTAAGGGGCTTCTTGGAACACTCAAAGCCGCCGTCGGCGGAGAGTCGATCTTTGCCTCGATGTACACTGCCGCCCACGGTCCGGGCGAACTCTACCTAGCCCCGTCTGCACCCGGAGACATCATGCAGCTGGATCTGAACAATGAGACCATCCTTGCCTACGGTGGTGCCTACCTCGCTGGCAGCCCCGATCTTACGATCAGTGCCAGAGGTTCGATCAAGTCACTCGTGGCGGGCACAGATCTCTTCCTCAGTGTTCTCTCAGGGTCCGGACCGCTCTTTCTCAATGGATTCGGTGCGATCTACAAGAAGACGCTTGGTCCGGGTGAGCCGTACGTTGTTGATACTGGACATATCGTGGCCTTCACCGATGGTATGCAATACTCCATCAAAACAGCGGCGAAGGGGCTCTTCAGCTCCTTTGCCAGTGGAGAAGGTCTTGTCTGTATGTTCAGCGGTCCGGGTACGATCTGGATGCAAACGCGCAACATCCGGCACTTCGCGCAGTCGCTGATCCCATTCCTACCATCGAGTGGCAGCTAGTACTTTTCAGTCTCTACGGTGCAGAGGACAGAAGACAGATCGTTGAAGATCAGATCGTCCGGTTCGAAAGAAAAGTGCGGTAAGACAACTTCAGAGACCTTGCCGGTCACTTGGAGGCGCATGCGTGTGAGCTGCTTGTCATCTCCAACAACCTTCACCGGCACAAGCATTGTGAAGTCATCCGAGACACCTTCTTGCTTCACACGCAGCGTAACCTTCCATTGTCCCGCTGGAAGTGCCTCTTTCTTCCATGCAACGGTGTAGGTAGGAAGCTGGTTGCCGTAGACCCATTCATCAAAGAACCACTGCAAGTCGGCGCCAGTTACGTTCTCAATGGTGCGCTGGAAGTTGGCCGTTGATGCACGCTTACCATTGTACTTCACGTAGAATTCCTTCATGACCGTAAGGAAGACATCCTCCTTCATGGTCCTGAGGTCGATCATCATGTTCCGAAGCATGTGAAGAACCCATGCCCCTTTGTAATAGACAAAGGCATTGTAAGCATTTCCGCCGCTGATTCCTGCACCTGACGTTACGCGATGACCAAGTGCTACAGAGGGTGGGGCGAGATTCTCACCGAGTGCTTTCTTGCCGAACGACATGATCTGATCTCGGTATTCATCGAGCAAACGAAAGAACTTTTTTCCCTCCTGCGCAGCCAACTGGGAATACATGAGGCATGAGTACTCAGCAAATCCTTCTGAGATCCAGCGGTCCCGGTAGAGCATCGGCTTCACGCTGATACCCCACCATTGGTGTGCTACCTCGTGCGATGTGAACTGTTCGCCAAAGAAATCATCCGTTGATGCATCCTCTGCACGAAAGAACGCATAACTCGATAGGTGTAAGAGTCCGGGGAATGCTTCGCCGTGATTTCCCGGAAGTTCTGTTGCATTCAGGTGGCTGATCGAGAGAGGACCGAAGAGTCGAGAATAGAACAACAATGATTGTTGAACATCCAAGGCAACAGCATCTACCTGGTCCTTGGTATTGTAGTGCAACGTGGCCGTTGGTGTTTCCTTGGTCGTCTCAAGCTCTCTGCTCTTGAAGAGACCGATATGGAAGGAGTTGTTAGTGTTCGGGATGGTTGTCACCCAACGACTCGTGGTTGTGCGATCAACGGTATTGATCGACTTCTGTTCGCCGAGCGAGAGCAACGTCATCGATGAAGGATAGGAGAACGTTATGTCGTAGAGTGCTTTATGGAAATACGAGTGTGATGGGATCCAATCGAGCGACGTCTTCAACACGGTGTAGTCCTGATATCGTTCAATGATGTCGCCACTGTACGACACAGTGATGGAAAGGGGCTGACCCTTCTTGTGCCAAGAGGGGAGTTTCACCCAGAACCGAGATGCATCTTTCGAGCGGAACGTGGTGAGTTTCTCACTGTTGAGTTTAACAGAGTCAAGCTTTAGATACGAGGTGATCTCCATTTCAAGCCACAGCACGCTGTCGGCATTGACCTCCATGTCGATCCGATCATGTGTCTTCATGTCGAGTGATCTTGCAATGTCGCACGTCATCGTATGCTTGATCGTTCGAACCTGATCGTGGCCTTCAACACCGTCATCAGAGAGTGGTGGCCAACCGGACACGTCCGGACATTGATTGATAAAGGTCATGGACTTTGGACCCTTCTTCTCGTGTCGTGCCGAGAGAATGAAAGGCTCGATGTCGTACGGGTTGTGAACCACGTAACACTCCATGTCCTTCCGATACTTTAGCTGCGCATAGAATAGAGGTGATGAATAGTTGTTCAACAGACAACGCGAGAATGCGCCATCGACGTCCTTGTTGTCGTTCTCACTGATGAAGGACGTAGCCATCAACGCAGATCCCTGCATTGATTCCGGAACGCTCCCAGAGGCAGGAAACTCATTGATCAGCGAAGGAAGTCGATTATCCGTGAAGATGAACACGGCCTTGTCGAATTCTTCCGAAAATTGATCGGCATGGTAGAATCGTTGGAGGTTCACCACTTCGGTAGGGTGATTCGGGGTAAAGGTAACGGTGCCACTTCCGGAGAAAACGCCGGCTACCGGACGGCCATCATAGCGCTCCAGATAGACCCAGGATCCGCTGTCGAGACTGATCGTTATCAGGCCGTCCTCGAAGATCACGCCCCCTATCTGTCGGTGGGATGAACTATCGAGTTTGAGGTTCAGGACGGTATCGCGGAACGCCTCAAATGTTGCGGGTGAGGTCTCTCCGGCCTGCCCAGCCCCCTGAAAAAGGACTATTGCGCCGACACAGCAAACTATCGCTCGAAAGAAATACATAGCCCCTCAGAAGAATACGATTAGGATCCTTTGACCGAAAGGCGAATCTACGGAAGCCAGATTCTATCTTTGTACCTATGACAGAACAGATACAATCGCTGATCGGTAAGGAGTTTCCCTGCCTTGACAAGGGATTCGTTCGACTCATTGACGTGATGGGGGATGATGCCGCCATCGTGCAAGCCGCCCGCGTGTCCTATGGCTCCGGGACAAAGAAGGTGCACGAGGATAGGGGGCTCATCCGCTATTTGCTGCGTCACGCGCATACTACACCGTTCGAAATGGTGGAGTTCAAGTTCCATGTGAAGCTGCCGATCTTCGTTGCCCGACAATGGATCAGGCATCGCACAGCCAACGTGAACGAATATTCCGGCCGGTATTCGGAAATGAAGGACGAATTCTACGTACCTGCGCCGGATCAGGTCCGAGCACAGAGTACATCGAACAAACAGGGTAGATCAGAGGATGCTTTTGCCCCTGAGGAGTCCGAACGCATCCGCACGATGATGTCCGACACGCAGGACAAACTCTACGCCGAGTACCAAGAATTGCTGGGAACAGATCTCGCCCGCGAGATCGCCCGTATCAATCTCCCCGTATCGAATTACACAGAGTGGTATTGGAAGATCGATCTGCATAACCTCTTCCATTTCCTTCGCCTGCGGATCGATGCACACGCGCAATATGAGATCCGCGTCTATGGAGAAGCCATGGCAGAGATCGTCAAGGCCGTTGTACCTGCAGCGTGGGAGGCATTCGAAGACTATCTGCTGCATGCCCGCAGGTTCTCTCGCAAGGAACTCATTGCATTGCGTGCAATGTTGACTACGATGACGCCCGAGGCCTCTACACTGGAAGCTGCCGGTCTCAAGGGACGCGAAGCCGAGGAATTCCTCACGAAACTGGATGAAATGTCGAGCCTGTGAAACTGACCCTGCTCTTTGCATCACTCATTGTGGTCGCTGGCTGTGCCAACGATCCCCTGGAGCCGTTGCCTGAGCAGTTCCCAGCAGTTCCGGCTCATCTTCCGACAATGCCGTTTCCGGCAAACAATCCGATCACGCCGTCCAAGGTGGATCTTGGCCGTCACCTTTACTACGATGCTCGACTCTCCAGCGAAGGTACGATCGCCTGTGCATCGTGTCACCGTCCGGAAATGTCATTCTCTGATGCTCCGAACCAAGTGAGCGAGGGAGTCTATGGTTCTCGCGGACAGCGAAACGCACCGATGATCGTCAACGCCGGCTATCGTAAGGTGATGTTCTGGGATGGTCGCGCCGGTACTCTCGAGGAGCAAGCAATGGGTGCCTTCCTTAACTCCACCGAGATGGATGCCGATACGTTGGCCGTTGCCGCTCTCCTGCGTTCCGCTGAGTATCGGGCAAAGTGGACCGCGGCCTTCGGTGATACTCTTGTGAACATGACGCGCGCTATGCAGGCCATTGCGACCTTCGAGCGCACAATCGTAAGCACGAACAGCAGGTATGACAGATTCGCTCGTGGGGAGATCAATGCCCTTTCTGCTCAAGAACGTCAGGGATTGCAGCTCTTCTTTAGCAGCAAGACCATGTGCAGTTCCTGTCATGGCGGTCCTGACTTCACGGACGATCTCTTCCATAACGTTGGACTCTTCCATCACTACTTCGACCGCGGTCTGTACAACGTAACAAAGGACCCGCTTGACGAGGGAAAGTTCAAGACCCCAACGTTGCGGAATGTTGCCCTCAGTCCGCCCTATATGGCCACGGGTGATAGTGAGAAGGGGCTCCTCACAACACTCGAACAAGTTGTAGATCATTACAATGAAGGCGGCACGTCCTTCCCCAACAAAGACCCGCGCGTAAAGAAGCTAGGCCTTACGGACCCTGAAAAGGCTGCTCTCGTTGCCTTCATGAAGGCACTAACGGATTCGAGTGTACTCACCAATCCGCAGTGGCAAAAGCCATAACGATACCTCTTCGTTACCTGTTCACAGTCTCGTTACACCCTACAATACCTTGATGTAGCGGTTACACGTGCGTGATGTTGTCGAACGAGATTTGCGTCATGAGAATACGACGCCGGATCTTGTTCATCTGCGGATCGATGAATCAGACCACGATGATGGAAAAGATATCTCGACATCTTCTCCACCACGACTGCTGGTTCACTCCCCATTACACTGACGGATTCATCGGGATCCTCGAAAAACGAAAGCTCATTGAATGGACCGTTGCTGGCCAAGGCCATCAGTCGCGGGCATTAGGTTTTCTTGAGCAACACGGTAAACAGATCGACTTTCGGGGCTCTCGCCACATGTATGACCTGGTGGTAACATGCAGCGATCTCGTTGTCCCAAAGAACATCCGTCACGGACGTGTGGTCTTGGTCCAAGAGGGCATGACCGATCCGGAGAACATGGCCTACTATCTCGTCAAGTACCTGGGACTTCCACGGTACCTCGCGTCTACGTCAACGTTCGGGATGTCCGACGCCTATATGCGCATGTGCGTGGCATCAGAGGGATACAAACGCCACTTCATTCAAAAAGGGGCGAAGCACTCCAAGATCGCCGTCACGGGAATACCGAACTTCGACAACTGTATAGAGTACACAGCACAGCAATTCGAACATCGCAACTTCGTACTCGTGGCCACGAGTGATGCGCGGGAGACGTTCAAATACGAAAACAGAAAGGCTACGATCGAGCGGTCCCTTGCGATCGCCAACGGCCGTAAACTCATCTTCAAGCTCCATCCGAATGAAGTTGCCTCAAGAGCGGTAGCTGAGATCGAGAAGTGGGCGCCCGGCGCGGAGGTGATCACAGGCAGACCGATCGAACCACTCATCGCACACTGTGATACACTGATAACAAAGTACTCTTCATGTGTCTACGTCGGTATTGCGCTCGGGAAGGAAGTATACAGCGACTTCCCGATCGAAACCCTGCGCGAGCTATGTCCAATTCAGAATGGCGGAAGATCAGCTGAACGTATTGCTTCGGTATGTGAAGAAGTTGTGGACTCGCTAGGGGTACGAGTTGCAGCATTACATCCTCAACAGATGATCGCGAGCGCAGCATGACCGTACCGAGGATCGTTATCGTCTGTCAGGCGCGATTGGGCTCGACAAGACTTCCAAGAAAGGTGCTTCTGCCGTTGGCTGGACAGCCCCTTCTCCTCCGCTTCCTCGAACGGGTATCGCGCTCACGATTGGCAAGCAAGGTGGTTGTTGCTACAACAATTGACCCTTCTGATGATCAGCTCTGTCGACTATGTTCTGAGGCAGGGTATGATGTGTACCGCGGACATCCTCATGACCTCCTTGACAGGCATCTCAAGACCGCTCAAGCGTTTGGTGCAGACGTCATCGTGAAGATCCCGTCTGATTGTCCACTTATCGATCCCGGAATCATCGACACCGTTATCGCATCATATCTCGCACATCAAGGCACAGTGGACTACGTCAGCAACCTTCATCCCGGCTCATGGCCTGATGGTAATGACGTAGAGGTGATGAGTGTGAAGATCCTCGAACGGGCGTGGTATGCAGCTCTTCTTCCGTATGAACGGGAGCATACCACGCCCTGGATGTGGGACGGAAACGCTGGTGTTCGTACGGCAAACGTGACGTGGCATCACGGACCTGATCTGAGTATGAGTCAGCGCTGGACGATCGACTATCCGGAAGACTACATGCTCATCAAAGCGGTGTATGACAATCTCTATTGCCAGTCCCCCCATTTCGGGACAAACGAGATCCTCTCCTTCCTGAACGATCATCCGGAGATCGCTGGCGTCAATGCACACCTCGCCGGAGTGAATTGGTACCGAGATCATCTCACAGATCTCCGAACCATCGATGCGCGGCACACTCGTGACTACCCATCTTCATCCCAACCCGCATGAACGTAGCCCATCTTTCTGAACTGCCGAAAATGTCCCTTCGCGTACGTGAGCACATTCTGCGCATGTCAACCGATGGCGGGTGTTTCACCGGTGCATCCTTGTCATGTGCAGACCTGCTGGTGTACCTCTACACGACGTATCTGCGCGTTACGCCCGACACCGTAGCCTCACCAGACCGTGATGTCCTTCTACTCTCAAAGGGGCATGATGTACCGGCCCTCTATGGCGTATTCGCTGAATTGGGATTCATCACGCGAGATCGACTCAAGAATCACTTGCGCGTTCATGACGATCTGTATTGGCATCCCAATCGAAACATTCCGGGCGTAGAGTTCCACAGTGGCTCGCTGGGACATTTGTTGAGCGTTGGTCTTGGTATGGCCGTTGACATACGAATGAAAGGTCTAGATAGCAGAGTTGTTGTTGTTCTCGGTGATGGTGAACTCAACGAGGGGAGTATCTGGGAGGCTTGCCTCACAGCTCATGCACTGAAGATCGATAATCTGATCGCTGTGGTGGATCGAAATCTCTTCCAAGCGAACATTCGTACTGAAGAGCTGATACCTCTTGAGCCCCTTACAACAAAGTTCGAGGCATTTGGTTGGAACGTTGAGACCGTGAACGGTCACGACTTCGATGATCTTCATAGTGTGTTCTCGTCACTCCCATCGCGAAATGGGGCCCCTACTGTTGTGATCGCCGATACACAACGCGGACGAGGTGTGCCGAGCATCGCAGAACGCGCAGACAGATGGTTCTGCAACTTCACACACGAGGAAGTATCGGCCTTGATCCAAGAACTGCACGGACACACCCAGGCCACACTCACATCCGAAACCATGGTGGTGCGATGATCCCTTATGAGTCAATACTCCTTGATTGCGTCCGCTCCGATGAACGAGTGATGGTCCTCACAGCCGAGAATAGGGGGCACATGCGCAATGCACCGCCCCTTATGGGCGACAGATTCATCGACGTTGGCATTGCTGAACAGACGATGATCGGCATGGCTGCCGGATTGGCCGCGCGAGGAAGGATCGTTGTGACCCATGCACTTGCCTCGTTCATCACTCTCAGAGCCTTTGAGTTCATTCGAGATGACGTTGGTATTCCGGCCTTACCGGTCATCATGGTTGGAATGGTGCCGGGGATACTGAGCGATGCAAACGGTCCTACGCATCAGGCGATCGATGACGTTGGACTCATGCGTGGGATCCCGAATATCAATGTCTTCTGTCCAGCCGATGAAGAGGACCTCAAGATCGGCCTTCGAGACATCATCTTCAGCGGGAAGCCATACTACGTGCGATACACCAATTCGCCGGCTGCTGTTGATCACGAACCAGCATTCACTCCTGGTGTGGCCGAGATCGTTGCCGGTCCAACATTCGGTATGCGCGATGTTACCATCCTTACCTACGGCGTGATGCTTCGTCATGCCGTCCTGGCAGCATCGATGTTAGCCGTACAGGGGATCGTTGTGCAGGTTGTGAATCTGCGGACATTGAAACCGATCGACGAAGAACGAATTCTCGAAGCGTCGGAGAATAGCGATCTCGTTGTGACACTCGAGGATCACTTCCTTACGAACGGTCTCTTCAGTATCGTCTCTGAGATCCTTGTCCAGCGTCGCAAGTCGGTGGATGTCCTTCCGATCGGATTTACAACATGGTTCCGTCCGGCGATCCTTCCCGATGTACTTGAGAATGAAGGACTGAATGGTGACCACATTGCACGTCGGATCAAGGAGCACCTTCAGCGAAGTATCGAACGTCAGTCCCTGGAGCCGTCGTATGCCTAACGCACAGTATCCTACGATCACTCGTTCCGAGCAGCTCCTTCAACGTGCAGAAGGACTCATTCCTGCCTACACACAGACGCATGCCAAGGGTCCGGGGCAATACGTACAGGGTGTTGCGCCGATCTATGCAGAGCGGGCAAAGGGCGCACATCTTTGGGACGTTGATGGGAACAAGTATCTCGACTACACGATGGCCGTTGGCCCGCTGATCCTAGGATACGGTCACGAAGTTGTGGATACAGCCGTTGAACGTCAGCTCAAGGATGGTATCACGTTTTCGTTGATGCATCCCCTTGAGGTGGAAGTGGCCGAACTCGTCCGATCGATCGTTCCGAACGCAGAATCCGTCAGATACTCTAAGACCGGGTGTGACGTTACCTCAGCAGCTGTTCGACTGGCACGTGCATTTACCGGTCGGGATACCATCGTCTGTTGTGGATATCATGGCTGGCATGATTGGTACATCGGAACAACGGATCGTGATGCAGGTATTCCGCGATCGGTGAAGGACCTGACGTATACGTTCAACTACAATGATGTTGATAGTGTCCTCGCTGCGATCGATGACAACACGGCTGCGATCATCCTCGAGCCAATGGTGTTTGAGGAGCCCCGTGACGGATTCCTGCAAACCCTGCGTTCGATCTGTGATGAACGTGGCATACTCCTCATCTTCGATGAGATGTGGACAGGGTTCCGCATCGCACTTGGCGGTGCTCAGGAACGATTTGGCGTCCGCGCTGATCTCGCCTGCTTCTCGAAAGCCGTTGCCAATGGCATGCCCCTTTCGATCTTAACGGGTCGGTCAGACATCATGAAGCTTTGCGCACACGACGTGTTCTTCTTCACAACATTCGGTGGTGAGGCACTGTCCTTAGCAGCAGCAAAAGCTACGATCCAATATCTGGCCGACAACGATGTGCCGCGCAGGATCGAAGAACTCGGCTGTCAGCTTCGAGATGGTCTGAACTCTCTCATCGAAGATCTAGAAATACCCTACGTATCATGTAAGGGGCTTGGCACACGTACGATCGTGGCGTTTGATGGATCAGTTGCCGACCCGATGTTGATGAAGTCCTACGTGCAGCAAGAGATGATCGCCCGCGGAATCCTGTGGGGAGGCTTCCACAACATGTCATATGCGCATACACCTGCCGATGTGACGTACACTCTTGAGTCGTATCACGAGGTACTCCTACTTCTTCGTGAAGCAGTAAGCAGTAGCAACCTGCTTGCACAACTCCGGGGAACGCCTGTGCAGCCGGTGTTCCGACGTACCGGCAATTTCAACACCAAACCACGCAACGTGAGTGTAGGCGCATGAGTAAAGATCTGATGAGACTCGATGGTAGAGTAGCAGTGGTGACCGGGGCGGCCGGACTCCTTGGAAGAAGGCACTGTGAGGCACTTGCAGATGCCGGCGCCACCGTGTTCGCATGTGACCTGTCTGCCAAGGCCGCTCAAGAAGTGGCACAGAACCTCGGGACGCAACATGTTGGAATGGCACTCGATGTAACGAATGACGAGACCATCATGGAGTTGCGTTCTCGATTGTTGGACGAGCATGGCGGTGTAGATGTCCTTGTGAACAACGCGGCCATGAACGACATGGTGGAGAGCCCCTTGTCATCAGTAGAGTCCTCAAGATTCGAGAATTATCCGGTGAAGCTCTTCAGACGAGTGATGGACGTGAACGTCACCGGAGTATTCCTGATGAGTCAGATCATTGGATCCATCATGGCAGAGTCCGGTAAGGGATCGATCATCAACATTGCATCAACCTATGGTGTAGTTGCGCCCGATCAGAGCATTTATCGCTCGACATCAGGTGAGCAAACGTTTTACAAGAGCGCTGCTTATCCCACAAGTAAGGGAGCCGTGATCATGCTCACGAAGTTCCTTGCCACGTATTGGGGACATCGAGGAGTGCGAGCCAATTGCCTTTCACCAGGTGGCGTAGAGAATGGACAGAGCGAACAGTTTATTGAGCAATACAGTCGCCGCACCCCGCTAGGTCGAATGGCGACATCTACAGACTATCAAGCGGCATTGGTCTTTCTGGCAAGTGATGCATCGAGATACATGACAGGGCAGAATCTCATTGTTGATGGCGGGTGGACCGCTTGGTAGACATCGTACACGCAAGAATTCACACACCCACGAACACTTTCACACGGAACCCACTATGAATACTTCAAGAAACTTTGGAAGCCGCAGCATCGGAAATGGTTCGCCATGCTACATCATCGCTGAGATCGGGATCAATCATAACGGGTCGCTCGACGTTGCGAAGAAGATGATCGGCGGCGCAGTAGCAGCCGGAGCGGACTGTGTGAAGTTCCAGAAGCGCACGCCAGAATTGTGTGTGCCCAAGGATCAATGGCTTCTTGAACGTGATACGCCGTGGGGGAGGATGACCTATATCGACTATCGACACAAGGTGGAGTTCACCGCCGAAGACTATGCAGTGATCGACAGGTATTGTCGTGAACATGGTATTGACTGGACAGTATCCTGTTGGGATGAAGAAGCAGTAGCGTTCATGGAAGCTCATTTCGATGTTCCGTTCTATAAGGCCGCATCGGCTTCATTGACGGATCTGCCACTCCTTCGAGCAATGCAATCAACAGGGAAGCCCCTTATCATCTCTACGGGGATGTCCACGATGGAGGAGATCGAACATGCGGTATCCTCATTGGACCAAGAGGCATTGCTCATCGCCCATGCTACCTCGAGCTATCCATGTCCTCCGATCGAATTGAATCTCAAGATGATCCAAACGTTGCAGGCGCTCTACCCCAACATCCCCATCGGCTATTCCGGTCACGAAGTAGGTTTGGCAACCACCTATGCGGCCGTTGCATTAGGTGCGCGGTTCGTAGAGCGCCACATAACGCTCGACCGTGCAATGTGGGGTTCGGATCAGGCAGCCAGTGTGGAAGTTGGCGGACTGGGTCGACTTGTTCGTGATATCCGTGATATTGAGGGGGCTATGGGTGACGGAGTTAAACGCGTCTATGACAGTGAGATCGGTCCACGCTCCAAGCTACGTCGCGTTCGTTCTTCAGAGGCCCTTGCATAACCATGGGTATTGATCTGACCTGGATCACCCTGGTCATTACGATCTTCAGTGCTGTGATCATGATCGTTCTAGAACGGTGTTTTCCATACACTCCGGGACAGCGGATCTTTCGAGAAGGATTCCTCAATGACTTTGTATGGTATTCACTCGTGCAGAGCTACGTGTTGGGGTTGGTGATCTTTGGACTGATCGGGTGGATCGACGCCTCAACATCACTTGAGCGGTATCACATTGTACGAGATCTTCCGATGTGGCTCCAGGTACTCGTATTCTTCGTGGTGCACGATCTCTACATCTACTGGTTTCACCGGTGGCAGCATCGGAACGGCTATCTCTGGCGTTTACACGAGGCACATCATTCAACGAAGGATGTTGATTGGCTCAGTGGGAGCAGATCTCACGCTCTCGAGATCCTGATCAACCAGACCGTTGAGTTCCTGCCGATCATTCTCTTGGCATCACCCGAGGTGGCGGTGATCAAGGGGTGCATTGATGCTGTATGGGGCATGTACATCCACTCGAACATCGATGTTCGCAGCGGTCGACTTCAACGCATCTTTAATGGTCCGGAAATGCATCGCTGGCATCATGCGATCGATGTCGATGCGCACGATCGAAATTTTTCGACGAAGATGGCCGTGTGGGACTGGTTGTTTGGAACGGCGTATCTTCCTGCAGACCGTAAGCCAACCGGTTATGGCATTGGAGAAGGATTCCCGACCAACTACATGTCACAACACGCCTATGCCTTCAGAAGCTTCACCAGCGATCGCACCGGATCAGGAACATGATTTTGCCGATCATGAGTTGCAGCCGGTACACTTTGACCATGAGGCCGATCTCGACACGTTGATCGTGTCAGATATCCACCTCGGCTCGGATGTGTCTCGGTCTAAACGCTTGATCGAACTCATGAGAATGTTGAAGTTCAGCAGACTGATCCTCAATGGAGATGTCTTTGATGATCTGAACTTCAAACGTCTTACACGTGATGATTGGAAGTTCCTGTCCTACATCAGGAAGGCGTCCAATCCGCGCAAGGGCATTGAGGTGGTCTGGGTTGTTGGCAATCACGACGGCGGCGTTGCCGAGATCCTCACCCACCTTCTGGGTGTACCCGTCCATGAAGAATACGTGTGGGAAGGACAAGGAAGGCGATACCTAGCCATCCATGGTCACCAGTTCGACAAATGGATAACCGAACATGTGTTTGTGACGGCCGTTGCCTCCTGGATCTACCTCGTCATCCAAAAGCTTGATCCACATCACCGCGCATCGAGGTGGGTAAAACGAACCAGCAAGAAGTGGCTTCGCCTCAGCGACAAGGTAGGGCACGATGCCGCCCTTCATGGTCGCAAGAAGCACCAAGCAGATGTGGTCTTCTGCGGTCATACCCATCGAGCCGTAGATATCATGGTTGACGACGTTCGGTATGTGAACTCGGGCTGCTGGACGGACAAACCCTCGCAGTACATTACGATTGGTCACTCCGGCGAGATCGCCGTGAGAGAGTGTCATTAGGGCCAAGGATCGGATCGCTGACTTCCGTCATGAAACCCGTCTACCTCCTCTGCGTACATTGCGCCTGCAATGCATGAGGACCATTCACAACGCCCCGTCATATTCGATGCGCAGCATATAGGCAAGACCTATACGATGGGCGAGGTAGAGGTTGTGGCCCTGCGTGATGTTTCGTTGTCGATCAATTCGGGCGAACTCCTCGTGATCCTAGGGGCTTCCGGAAGTGGCAAGTCCACCCTGCTCAATATTCTTGGCGGGCTGGATGTGCCAACCACCGGGACGGTGTCGTATCGAGGTCAGGACATGACCCATGCCGATGACAAAGCGCTTACGATGTTTCGACGAAAAGCCGTGGGCTTTGTCTTCCAATTCTATAACATCATCCCCAGCCTTACGGCTCTCGAGAATGTGAAACTCGTAACAGACATCGCAGACCATCCCATGGATCCGCGGGAGGCTCTGGAGCTTGTGGGTCTCGGAGATCGCATGAGTCATTTCCCTGCTCAGATGTCAGGGGGCGAGCAACAACGTGTAGCGATCGCCCGTGCCGTTGCGAAACGTCCGGATGTACTGCTCTGTGATGAGCCAACAGGCGCGCTTGACTTCACAACAGGCATCCTGGTTCTTGACGTGATCGAAAAGGTGCATCGCGAGCTTGACGCGACCGTTGCTCTTATCACTCACAATGCGGGTATCGCCGACATGGCGGACCGAGTGATCAAGATGCGAAGCGGTGAGATCATCGAGGAACTTCGACCGGCAATCCGGAAGTCCCCCAAGGAACTGTCGTGGTAACCTGATGCAAGCTCTCACGATGAAATTGTTTCGAGAGATCGGCCACATGCGTGGTCAGCTCTTGGCCATCGTGATCGTGATCGGATCCGGCATTGCGAATTTCGTTGCCTTCCGAAGCGTGGAGGCATCAATGGTGCTCACGCAGCGGGCCTACTATGAAGAATCGCAGTTCGCCGACATTTTTGTTTCGGCGCGCCGGGTCCCTGAAAGTGTTCGTGAACGACTTCAATCGATCCCCGGCGTAGCCCACGTAGAGACCCGCGTGGTGACCGATGTTATGTTGGATATCCCTGGTCTCAACGAACCCGCAAGTGGTCTCATCTCCAGTGTACCGGATCAAGGGCAGCCCCTTCTCAATAGACTTCATCTGCAGAGCGGACGTTGGATCCGTGAAGGGGCAGAGGATGAGGTTATTGTATCGGCGGCGTTCTCGCAGGCCAATGAGTTCCAGCCGGGCGACCGTTTCAGCGCTGTGATCAACGGTCGATGGCGTCCCCTCACTATCGTTGGTATCGCACTCTCTTCGGAATATGTCCTAGAGGTGCGTCCCGGTACCTTCATGATCGACAATAAGCGATACGGGATCATGTGGATGGGTCGCAGTGCCCTCGCAGCTGCCTATGATATGAAGGGGGCATTCAACAGTGCACTCGTGGGACTCGAACCAGGTGCTAGTGAGCGTATGGTGATCGAAGAGCTTGATGTAGTTCTAAAACAATACGGCTCGGTCGGTGCCATCGGACGTGAGGATCAGATGTCGCACCGATTTCTCTCCGATGAGATCGCCGGACTTCGTGTGCAGGCGCTGATCGTTCCAACGATCTTCCTTGGCGTGGCGATCTTCCTTCTCAACATTGCGTTGTTGCGGCTGGTAAGTACCCAACGTATGTACATCGCCATCCTGAAGGCATTCGGATACAGCAATGTTCGCATCGCTCTTCACTATATCGGCTTTGGATTATTCTCTGTAGCCGGGGGAACAGTCTTGGGATTGATCGGAGGATACTACATCGGCGATTGGCTGGTTGATCTCTACACGCGATTCTATCGATTCCCAGTACTGAGATTCGATATGCCTGAAGGGGTCATCCTCGGAGCAGTAGGTCTGAGTGCATTGGCCGCCGTTTTGGGCGCTATCTCGTCTGTACGCACTGCATTGAAGCTTCCTCCCGCAGAGGCCATGCGACCGGAAGCACCAAAGAACTATCGAGCCGGGATCCTTGAGAAGTGGAAGATCTTCCGTCGACTCGACCCCGTTATGCTCATGATCGTCCGGAACATCGTCCGCAGACCCGTGCGTGCAGCTGTTGGTGTCCTATCCGTGGCTATGGCAATGTCCATCCTCGTTATGGGGCGATACATGGTTGAGATGTTCGACACGATCCTCGACGTGCAGTTCAATCGCGCCTCCCGCGAAGACGCCATTGTAACGTTCGTCCTGCCGCGTTCAGCATCGGCCGTGATGGATCTTCAACATCTTCCCGGTGTGATGCGTGTTGAACCATTCCGTGCTGTTGGAGCTGACCTCGAGTTCGGCAGGCATACGAAGAGAACTGCCATTACAGGGGTAATGAAGAGGCCGGATCTGCATCGTGTTTCGGATATGAAGGGCGTATATCAACCCGTTGCGGATGAGGGCATCACGATCTCGGCCTACCTCGCAGCAAGGTTCGGTGCTGCAGTTGGTGATACGATCACGGTGAAACTTCTTGAGGGAGATCGCAGGTCAGCCCCCTTCATTATCACTGGACTGGTTGACGAGATCATGGGTGTGCAGGCCTATATGAGTTCTGCAACGCTTGCTGAACTGCTGCGCGAAGAGGGGAGTCTTTCCGGCGCATATCTTCAGGTCGATGCGCAGCACCTCCAGGATTTCTATGATGTTGTGAAGCGTACTCCAACGATCGCCGGAGTAATGCTTCGAAGTACAGCCATCCAGAGCTTCGATGACAATTACAAAGAAAACATGGATGCATCGTCGGCATACCTCGTGGCATTTGCTGCGATCATTGCGTTCGGTGTTGTCTACAATTCAGCTCGGATCGCACTATCGGAGCGGGGGAATGAACTCGCGAGCCTTCGCGTCCTAGGCTTTACAAAGCTTGAGATCGCCGTGGTGCTTCTCGGTGAACAGGTGGTCCTCATATTGATCGCCTTGCCTCTAGGAATGGCACTTGGGACCTACGTCTCTTCACTGCTTCCTGATGCCCTTGCCACCGATCTCTTCCGCTTCCCGTTTGATATCACCTTGAAGAATCTAGGTCTTGGGGCACTGACCATTACCGTTATTGCACTGATAAGTGGGTTCTTCATTCGCAGACGATTACAAAAATTGGATCTCATTGCGGTCCTAAAATCCAGAGAATGACCATGAAGTTCAAGAAACCAAAACACGTCGGTTGGATCATCGCAGCGATCGTTGTTGTGGGGTTCATTGGGTTTTCACTCATACCGAAACCAATGAAGGTTGAAAAGGCAACGGTCCAACGACAATTGCTGAGACAGACCATTGATGCAGAAGCACGCATGCGATACACGGATCGATATGTGATTGCAATGCCTTCCACCGGAACGATCGAACGGATCGATCTTGAGCCCGGCGACAGCGTTCTTGCAGGTGCGATCGTGGCCTTTTACACGCCCCCTGCCCTGGATGCACGTCAGCGAAGCGAGACATTGGCTCGTGCTGAGGCAGCAAATGCTGCTGTGTCTGCAGCACGGCAACAACTGACCACACTGCAGCCGCTTCTCGAACAGAATCAACGAAGAGATGAACGATCCCAACGGTTGCTGGCGAGTGGTGCCATCCCGAAGGAACAAGCAGAGAATGCTCATGATGCGTTTCTGCAGACACAAAGCGAGTTAGAGGCAGTGAAGGCCAGGATCAAAGCGGCTTCGTATGAAGAGCGTGCCATTCGTGCGGCGGTCTCTGCCGCACCCGGACAGCGCGTTGCGATCACAGCCCCGGTCACTGGCGTGATCCTTCGCAGGTATGAAGAGAATGAGCGGACACTTATGGCTGGAACTCCGATCATGGAGATCGGGGATAGAACGAAACAGGAGATCGTGATCGATGTCCTCAGCACAGATGCCGTAAAGGTGCGAATCGGTCAAGTTGTACTGATCACCGGCTGGGGCGGAGAAGACACACTCATCGCGAGGGTGACGCGGGTTGAACCGGCCGCTCGTGTGAAGGTCTCCTCCCTTGGCGTAGAAGAAAAGCGCGTAGATGTGGTGGCTGTTCTTGCTGAGGTATCGTCCGTGATCGGAGATGCCTACAAGGTTGATGCAGGGATCGTTCTCTGGGAGAAGCAGAACGTGGTCACCGTCCCACTTGGCGCACTGCTGCGCGAAAAGAACGGCTGGTATACGTTCGTTGTGGAGGATGGGAAAGCGAAGAAGCGCAGCGTGACTCTCGGGCCGCGATCTGCGCTTCTTACATCTGTTTCACAAGGACTCACTGAAGGGGAGACGGTTATCCTTCACCCGGCTGAAGCCCTTAAAGAGAATGATGCTGTTGAGTGATCAGGCAGGATACGTTGTATCTCCATTCAAGCCGTGACACGATTTGAACTTTTTGCCTGAACCGCACGGACACAGTTCATTTCGGCCCACTTCGCGTCCAACGTTGCGGACTGTATTCGTCGAGTGTTGCTGCGGCGCCGCATTCGGATCTGCACCAAGGGAACCAGTGGCACTTGGATGTGAGAACTGCAGCTGACGTGAAGCGCTGATCGTAGGCTGGATGGTAGGCAACGCTGCAACCGGTTTTGGTCGCGGCGCCGCTTCTTGTTGTTGTGACTGTTGACGTGGCTCAGACACTTGCGGGAAATATTTGAACGCAAATGCGATCGTGGCCTTGTTGATCAATACGATCAGATCAAGGAAGACGCGATATGCCTCTTGCTTGTATTCAAGGATCGGATCCTTCTGACCATAGGCGCGCAGGTAGATACCTTCCTTGAGGTCGTCCATGCTTCGAAGGTGTTCTCTCCACTCATCGTCGATCGAGCGCAATGCTGCGATACGTTCGAGTGCCGCCATGAACTCAGGTCCGAGCATCGATTCTTTACGGTCGTAATATTCCTCTGCTGCATCTACCACACGTTGGACGATATCATCCTTCTTCATTCCCGAGAACTCTTCTTCGCTGATAGGGGGCTCACAGAGCATGTTCACGCGAACATCGTTCTTGAACGACTCTACATCATTGGCTTGATGGTATTCATCGTACCATAGTTCAGCCATCTCACGAACGTATTCAAGGATCTCGCTGCGGAGACGTTCTCCCATCAACGCATGGCGTCGGCGATCATAGATCACTTCGCGCTGCTGATTCATCACGTTGTCATATTCGAGAAGGCGCTTACGAATGCCGAAGTTGTTGGACTCAACCTTCTTCTGCGCATTCTCTACACTGCGCGTAACAAGCGGACTCTGGATCGGTTCGCCATCAGGTACCTTGAGACGTTGCATCACTGCTGCGATGCGTTCTCCGCCAAAGAGACGCATGAGATCATCCTCAAGAGAGATGAAGAACTGAGACGAGCCCGGGTCACCCTGACGTCCGGCACGTCCACGCAGCTGACGGTCGATACGGCGAGCTTCGTGACGTTCCGTACCGATGATGGCCAAACCGCCTGCTGCCTTCACATCGGGATCGAGCTTGATGTCTGTTCCACGACCGGCCATGTTCGTGGCGATCATCACGGCGCCGCGCTTACCGGCGTTGGCAACGATCTCTGCCTCACGTTGGTGCTGCTTCGCGTTAAGAACGTTGTGTGGTACGTTGGCGCGCTTGAGCATCTTGCTGAGGAGCTCAGATACTTCTACGCTCGTAGTACCGACAAGTACAGCGCGACCCTTTGCAAGCTCGGCCTGGACGGCCTCTACAACGGCGTTGTACTTTTCGCGCTTTGTACGATAGATGAAATCATCGAGATCCTTCCGTTGTGTTGGACGGTTGGTTGGGATCACAACAACGTCAAGCTTGTAGATCTGCCAAAACTCACCGGCTTCTGTCTCAGCAGTACCAGTCATACCGGCAAGCTTATGATAGAGACGGAAATAGTTCTGCAACGTTACGGTGGCAAAGGTCTGTGTGTCTTGCTCTACGAATACACCTTCCTTGGCTTCAATGGCTTGGTGAAGACCATCGGAATACCGACGTCCTTCAAGGATGCGGCCTGTGAATTCATCAACGATCTTGATCTTGCCGTCCTGTACCACGTATTCGTCATCACGTACATAGAGTGTATATGCGCGAAGCATTTGGTTGACGATGTGAATGCGGTCAGACCGCTCGGAGAAGACGCGCATAAGCTCGTCGCGGCGAAGGGTCTTCTCATCTGCAGGCAGAGAGGCGTCACCTTCCAGAGCTGACATCTGCGTCGCGATGTCCGGGATCACAAACATCTCTGCGTCTTCTTGCGCTGTGCTGAGGAGCTCCCGCCCCTTATCAGAGAGATCGATCTGGTGATTCTTTTCGTCGACCACGAAGTACAACTCCTGGTCGATGATGTTCATGCGTTGACCCTGATCCTTGAGATACTCAAGCTCGGATTCCTTCATGAGCTTGAGATTGTCCGGATCCTGAAGCATCTTCAGAAGCTTGCTCTGTTTTGGCATACCGCGGTGAGCACGGAGCAACCCAACACCAGCCTTTGCACGGTCTTCTTTTGCGGATGACTGCAGAAGCTTCTCAACATCGGCAACGATAGAGTTTGCCAAACGGGCCTGTGCATCAACAAGACGTTGGATACGGGGCTTCATTTCTCCGAACGCGGCTTCGGTAGAACCCGCAGTTACCGGACCCGAGATGATGAGCGGTGTTCGAGCTTCATCGATGAGCACAGAGTCCACTTCGTCGACGATGGCGAACCAGTGACCGCGTTGCACCATGTCATTGGCATCCGTGACCATGTTGTCGCGGAGATAGTCAAAGCCGAACTCGTTATTAGTTCCCCAGGTGATGTCAGCGGAATACTGCTCGTGACGTTGGTCTGGACGCATCTCAAACTAAATACATCCCGTAGTTACGCCAAGCATGTCGAAGATCGGGCGCATCCAGTCGCGGTCACGTTTTGCCAGGTAGTCGTTTACCGTCACAAGGTGTACTCCACGTCCTGCAAGCGCATTGAGGTACATCGGAAGGGTGGAGACGAGTGTCTTTCCTTCACCGGTACTCATTTCAGAGATCTTTCCTTGATGCAAGACCATACCACCGATGAGCTGTACATCGTACGGGATCATGTCCCACGTGTTCTCGTTACCAACCACCATGTACTTGTGTCCAACCAGCCTGCGACACGCGTCTTTAACAGCAGCGAACGCCTCAGGGAGAAGATCGTCAAGTGTTGCTTGAACTGTCTCAAACTGTTCACGCTCGTTGGCCGCTATGCGAGCATAGAGGTCAGACCGTTCGCCGTGTTCGATTGTGGCGTCCGTGCGCAGACGTTCACGAATCGCCTCGGCTTCCTCCACAAGGGTTTGAACCGACGCCTGGACGCGCTCGCGGAACTCCACCGTTTTTGCACGGAGCTCATCATCAGTGAGCGAAGCGTACGTCGCATAGATGCGATTGATCTCATCAACGATAGGACGCAGGGCTTTCACGTCTTTGTCGTGTTTCGAGCCACCAAGGATAGACTGTAAGAACTTGAGCATGGGTGTGCGGTTATTGAGAGCGATGCGCAATTGACGCATGTCGATGGCATTTGGTGCCAACGATATGGTCGAAGCCTGCAAAATTACTCGTTAATTTGGTGGCACCCCAACCCATGACGCAGAAAGACGATATATGTCAGAACCATCTCCAGACCTGCTTGTCTATAGTCCGGACAATCTGATCGCACAGGCCGCAGTGGCTCCGGATAGACTTGGCTACAAGTTGGTCCGGTTCTATGTGGATGAAAAGGGGCTGCTTGCAAAGTCGGCAACCGAGCACATCGGCACATTCTACCTCTCGCCATCAGGCGGAACACTGAGAGATTTGGAATTGAACATTGTGCTCTACAGCGCCAAGTTCGACATCTATAAGGGTCTCGGGCGGGTATCATGATCTACCTGGACAACAGCGCAACAACCCAGATCGACGAAGCCGTGCTCGAGGCGATGATCCCATGGTTGAGAGGGGGCTTTGGCAATGCATCCAGTATCTACAAGCTCGGCCGACAGTCCCGTGTGGCCGTTGAAGATGCACGTATGGAGATCGCATCCTTCCTCGAGGCACACCCTGCAGAGATCACGTTCACGAGCGGTGGAACAGAATCGAACAATTCGATCTTGAAGAGCTGCGTTGGTGTTTCGGCACTTGCCGATGCCGTTCATGTGGGAGCCACAGAACATCATGCTGTACTCCACCCGGCAGAAGTCCTTCGAGGGCACGGTACTGATCACCGGGTTCTGCCCGTCGATTCATTTGGGCGGGTTCGTCTGGATGCACTTGATACATCGAACACGCCCCGTACGCTTGTTAGTCTGATGCATGCGAACAACGAGACGGGTGTTGTTAACGACCTCAGTGCCATACGAGCCGCTCTCCCCGACGCACTGCTCCACAGCGACGCAATACAGTCGTTCGGCAAGATCCCTTTGAATGTGGGAGCACTAGGGGTTGATTTTCTCTCGCTTTCTGCGCACAAGATCCACGGCCCCAAAGGTGTTGGTGCGATGTTCATCCGTAAGGGGATCGATTTCAAAGCCCATCAGCAAGGGGGCGGGCAGGAACGGAACCGACGTGCAGGAACCGAGCCGGTAGCCCTGATCGTAGGGTTTGCTGTTGCAGCCCGCATGGCCATTCGAGAAGTGGAGCAACGGGCTGCCCACATGAGTTCGTTGATCGCAGAAGCTCGAAGGCTGGTCACGGAATTGGTCCCGAACATCCGGATCAATACTCCCGATTCTGGTAGTCTGCCAAATATTCTGAATGTGTCGTTTCGAGATGCTGATCAGCTCGACGGTGAGTCCATCCTCCAGTCCATGGACATGGGTGGGGTGGCAGTCTCCAACGGCAGTGCATGTGTTTCCGGCAGCCTTCAACCGTCTCATGTCTTGTTAGCGATGGGCCTACCCTCGGATGAGGCAAAGGCGGCCGTGCGGCTTTCGGTGTCGAAGAACAACACGATTGACGACGTGAAAAACGCCGTTACACTACTTTCTGATATCATCCGTGGTTTGCGTGTGTGAACACATAAGCGTATATTGCGTGTCGTAACACACAAATGACAACGTTGTCACCACTTTTGCAGGAATATCGATATGCGGAACATCATCGCGTCAGTGGCCATTTTGTTGACGGCTGCGGGAGTTCTCGCTGCGGGAACGGGCATCCCCGGCGCTCAAGGAGGGTCAAAGAAGTACACTCTGAACAATGCCGTTGGGAATAACGGCATTGAATTCGTTTCCAATGCCCCAATGGAGAAGATCACCGGCACAGCCAACGGAGTATCTGGGTCGTTCATGCTGGATGCTTCGAACCTAGAGGCAACAACGGGGCGTATTGAGGTGCCAGTAACCTCGATGAAGACCGCCAATTCAAAGCGTGATGACCATATGTACAGCCCGATGTGGCTAGACGCGGGCGCTCATCCAACCATCACGTTTGACGTGAAGTCGCTTAAGGACGTTAAGGTCGAAACTAAGGACGGGAAGAGCGTCGTAACAGCAACGGCGGTTGGAACCTTTACGGTTCATGGGATCGCCAAGCCATCCACGGCTACCGTCAGCATAAAGTACCTTGCAGAATCGGCCGAGACAAAGAAGCGTGCCAGCGGAAATCTGATCATGATCGATGCGAATTTCACCGTTGCCCTAGCCGACCACAAGATCACCGGGAAAGAAGGAATCGTTGGTAAGAGCGTGGGCGAATCGATCGTGATCCAAGCCAAACTCTTCGCAAATTCTTAAGAGCATGACCTCCTCGGAATCAACTACGTAAAAATTCCACTCTAAGAGCTGACGGTCTCCCGTCAGCTCTTGCTATTTTATAAACGTGCCTCAGTAACAAAAACGCAGTTGACTGCGTTGAGCCACGAGATATCGACCAACACTTTCAGGTTCCTCATGAGATTCGCGAAACTTCTTTCGTTCTTGACCTTGTGTTTCTTGGTCAGCCCCTTGTCTGTGATCGCTCACTCGGGTGGACAAACAGGTTCCTCACAAGCAGGGTGCACACCTTGCCACGGGGGACAAGCTGCCGCAACAACTGTTACCCTAGAGGGATCGCGCACCGTACGATCCGGACAGACCGGGAGCTTCACGTTTGTTGTTGCCCATGCCACGAACGCCAATGCCGGTTTCAATGTGAGCATTCGTCAGGGTGGTGGCAACGCCGGGACGCTGACCCCACAGTTTGGCGCACAGAATATTGGCGGTGAGCTCACGCACACAACCCCAATGGCAATGGCCGGGGGTTCTGCACGATTTTCATTCACGTGGTCCGCTCCTGCTGCTCATGGGGTCTACACCTTTAATGGAGCAGGCAATGCCGTGAATCTCGATGGGAATGACAGCGATGCTGATGATTGGAATTTGTCGGGAGGTATCAATATCACCGTCACAGGTTCAACCTTTACTGGTCCAGCCGGTGGAACAACCATCTGCCGAGGTAATCCCGTCACATATACGTGGACACAAACCGGACTGACAACCGTGCGCCTCGAGTGGTCGAAGGACAACTTCGCTACCAACGAAATCATCGCGAATTCCATTGATGCAAGCACTCAGACGTTCACCTACAATGTCCCTGGAACACAGGCAGGTGGCGACTATGTTGTTCGAATGATGGATGCTGCAACCGGACTCGAGATCTCTCGTGGAAACGCAGTTACGATCTCTGCCGGACCCGTCATATCTCTGCAGCCTGCACAGAATGTACTTGTGTGCGAAGGGAAGCCCCTTACTCTCACGATCGGAGCGTCCGGCTCAGATCTCCAGTATCGTTGGAGACACAACGGAGTGGATCTACCGGGCGGCACGAACGCAGTACTCACGATCAACACTGTTGGTCAGGCCCAAGCGGGCGTTTATGACTGTGTCATCTTCGGATGCGGAGGGAACGCTACGTCGCAACAATCTACAGTAACGATCGGCACGAAACCGAAGATCGTCACACAGCCAACGGCGCGATCGATCTGTGAAACAGAGAACACGTTCTTTACGGTTGAAGCAACCGGGAATGACCTCATCTATCAATGGCTGAAGAACGGCGAGCCAATTCCGTCTTCAACCGGAAATCGACTCAACATCTCGAACGCAACGCTGTTTGATGAAGGTGATTATCAGGTGATCGTACGGGGCTCCTGTAATCCGGAAGTAGAGAGTGCCGTTGTTCGTCTGTCGATCACGGAACGGCCATTGGTTCGCATCGAGCCAACAGATAAGAATCTCAAGGCAGGAGATTCACTCGTTCTTACGTTTGATGCGTCCGGTGAGGAACTCACGTATCAGTGGCTACGCAATGGAGCATTCATTTCCGGAGCAACCCAGAGGATCTATCGGAAGGGATCGATAGCGCGTGCGGACTCCGGACAATACAGCTGCCGCGTGATGAACAAGTGCGATACGGTGATCACGCGTAATGCAATCGTGAAGGTCACCGCCTCCACTGGTCCCGGCAAGCTCGAACTTGCATCCACTGGGATCACATTGACCAATGTTCCGTCATGTTCAACAGTGGACACAACTATTACTGGACTCCTCATCAATGAGGGTGGCTCACCAATCACGATCACGTCCATCTCTGCGGAACCGGTGGCCAATATCTCTGTAGAGGGTCTCACAGCTCCCGTCACACTTGCTCCGAATGAGCAACGTGATGTTCGACTGAAGATCTCACCAAAGACATCCGGTCCACTTTCCGGAACAGTCACCTTCTTTGCTTCAAGCGGAAATCGGACGTTCACAGTAGGGGGCGATGCAGTTACCGGACTCGCATTTGACAACGACACAGTGGTGTTCGCTCAGGGTGTTGTTGGCGATAAGAAGTGCAATAACTCGCTTCCACTGCCATGTGCAGCAACGGAGGTTCGCCGCATCCGCGTAACGGGCCCAGGGGCAACAACGTGGACAGCAACAAATCCGCAGACCGTTCCATTCCAGCTTGTAAGTGGACAACAACGTGAACTCTGTTATGAAACGGCCACGGAGACGGGAGATGATGCGCTCGTCACGGTAGAAACCGATGCTGGCGATGTTTCATTCGTGCTTACCCGACGAGTGATCTCAAGTGTTGACGAAGAGGAGGCACCGGTAGCAGGGATCCGCATCTCGCCAAATCCGATGTCTGAAGAACTTCGCATCGTGAGCCCACTGCTAAGTCGCATGAGCGTACGCATCGTAACCGTCACAGGCAACACCGTTGCGCTCTTGAGTGGTTCGAATGAGATCATCTGGAACAGACGCGATGCAAATGGAAGCACGGTATCTCCAGGACTCTACGTTCTGTTTATTGAACAACTCGGTTCTTCGCGCATAGAGAAAGTGATCGTTCGTTAACGATCGTGCTCTCAACGACAAACAAAAAAGGCGAGTCTTGCGACTCGCCTTTTTCTTTTTCGATACGTGCTTTGTTTACGGGAAGATCCCGAGCGACAGATACGATTGTGCGATCTTATCGATCGAACTAACAAAGGCAGCAGTACGCATGTCCTTCACCTTTGGATTTCCAAAGTACTGCTCCATGATCGTGTGATACGAAGAGATCATTGTGTCTTCGAGACCAGAGTTCACAAGATCCTCTTCATCAGCGCCTCGTGCTACCATGTTGCGCTCCACAACGGTAAGTGACTTACCAGTGAGACGCTCTACGGTCTCAACGAGACGTGTGTTTGTGCCTTCTTCAAAGCGCTTATCCATACGTCCGAAACGAACGTGGGAGATATTCTTGAGCCACTCGAAGTAGGACACCACAACACCGCCGGCGTTCACATACATGTCCGGCATTACCAAGATGCCCTTCTTAAGAAGAATCGGCTCTGCTTCGGAAGTGATCGGACCATTAGCACCTTCGGCAATGATCTTCGCCTTGATCTTCGCTGCATTGCCCTTATGGATCTGTGACTCGAGTGCTGCTGGCACCAGGATGTCACAATCATGCTCAAGCACACTGTTCCCATCCTTGATGGTCTTGCCACCGGCAAAGCCTGTGATAGAACCCTTCTTCATGCGGTGTGCATTCAGCGCTTCAATATCGATCCCCTTCGGGTTGACGATCGCGCCGTCCCATTCGATGATCCCGATCACCGTAGACCCGGCTTCGGCGAGGAATTTCGCAGCATGGTATCCCACGTTGCCAAATCCTTGTACGATCACGCGCTTGTCGGACAGCCCGGTGGTCATCTTCAGCTTCTTCATGAGCTTTGGATCGTTCACGGCCTCGCGAACTGCAAAGTAGAGGCCGCGACCGGTAGCGGCTGTTCTGCCGCGCACGCCACCTTGGCCAACCGGCTTACCGGTAACGCAAGCAAGGGAGTTGATCTCATCCTTTGCAAACGCCTGATACGTGTCTGCGATCCATGCCATTTCGCGCGGACCGGTACCGTAGTCAGGAGCAGGCACGTCCACCGATGGTCCGATGAAGTTCTTCTTGATCAGCTCCACGGTATAGCGGCGTGTGATGCGCTCAAGTTCTTCTGTGGTGTACGCCTTAGGGTCGATACGGATACCGCCCTTGCCGCCACCGAACGGAACATCGACCACTGCGCACTTATAGGTCATGAGTGCTGCAAGTGCCTGCACTTCTTCTTGGTCAACCGACAATGCATAACGAATGCCGCCCTTTGTTGGCAGCTTATGGTGACTGTGTTCGGCCCGCCAGGCCTGTACCACTTGAATGCCACCCTTGATACGCACAGGGAATTGCATGTAGTACACCGAGTTACACACTCGGATCTGGTCAAGGAGTCCCTTAGGATGATCCATGATCGCTGCCGCCTTATCGAAATAGGCGTTCACCGAATCGAGGAAGGGGTTGTTTCCGTGAAAGAGCGCCGTTGGCGCCTTGCTCGGTTTTGCTTTGGAAGCCATAAGAAGGCTTTAAAGGTGAAACAAGTGTCTGTGAATTACAAGTTGCCGCGCAATGCCTGCTCGCGTTCGATCGATTCAAAGAGCGCTTTGAAGTTGCCCTTGCCAAACGAACGTGCACCGCGACGCTGAATGATCTCATAGAATACTGTAGGACGATCTTCAACCGGCTTTGTGAAGATCTGAAGAAGATACCCCTCGTCATCGCGATCAACAAGGATGTTGAGTCTGCGAAGATCGTTGATGTCTTCTCCAATTGCTCCAACACGGTCGAGAAGGTCAAGGTAATACGTTCCCGGTACATGCAGGAACTGAACGCCTCGGCGACGCAGTTCACTCACGGTGTGAATGATGTCATTCGTTGCCACCGCGATATGCTGAACACCTGCACCGTGATAGAATTCGATGTACTCTTCGATCTGGCTCTTTCGTTTGCCTGATGCTGGCTCATTGATCGGGAACTTCACGTATCCCGTACCATTTGAAACCACCTTTGACATAAGGGCGGAATATTCGGTGGAGATATCTGAGTCGTCGAAGGTGATGAGCAGTTTGAAGCCCATCACATCCTCATAGAACTTTACCCATTCATTCATGTGGCCAAGTTCAACGTTTCCTACGCAATGGTCAACATAGAGAAGCCCAATAGGCTCGGTCTTGTAGCCATCGTCGATAGCTTGATATCCCGGCATGAATGCACCGTTGTAGTTGCGGCGCTCAACGAAGGTGTGAACGGTATCACCGTATGTCTTGATCGATGCTACAACCACTTCGCCGTGATCATCGGTAAGTACTGTTGGCTCCTGAATGCTCACTGCTCCGCGTTCCGTAGTGGCCTTCCACGCAGCACGGGCATCGTCCACCCAAAGTGCCAATACCTTCACACCATCGCCATGTTTAGCGATGTGTTCGGTGATCGGATTGTCGGGATGCATCGGTGATGTGAGAACCAGACGGATCTTGCCTTGCTGCAACACGTATGAAGCACGGTCGCGCACACCCGTTTCCGGTCCCGCATACGCAACGAGCTGATACCCGAACGCGGTACGATAGAAATAAGCCGACTGCTTGGCGTTGCCGCAGTAGATCTCAACATAGTCCGTACCGTTGAGCGGAAGAAAATCCTCCGTTGCGGTTGGTGTAGGTGCTGATAGCGTGTCTGTGCTCATGGTATTTGTTCTCCGACTATTGGATCAAGGATGGGGAAGGGGCTTCTACGGTCTCAGCAGCATATGCTCGAAGTACATCTGCTAGGTGTACATTCTGTTCCTGTGTGCCCGTGCTGATCCGCACACATGTTGGCAGTCCGAATCCGGCAAGTGGTCTGGCGATGAAGCCCTGAAGAAGTAGATGTTTATGGAAGGCGGCAGCCGTGAAGGCATCTCCGAGATCGACCATCACGAAGTTGGCAATACTAGAGCTTGTTACGTACCCGCATTCGTGCAAGGTTGACAGAAGCAGTGCCAGCCCCTTACCATTAAGTTCAACGCTTTCGTGAACGAAGTCTTGGTCATCCAATGCGGCCACGGCTGCTGCACAACCCGGCCCGTTTGGATCAAACGGAAGTTTGGTACGGATAAGCCACTGAACCACATCGGGATGACCGATCGCATAGCCGATGCGAAGTGCTGCGAGACCATAGGCCTTCGAAAATGTCCGCAGGCACAAAAGATTCTGATATGGCATCGACAAAGTGTCGGGATAGGTATCCGGCGCAAGATGACGTGCATACTCCACATAGGCTTCATCAAGCACAACAAGCGTGGAGCTCGGAACGTTGTCCATGAGCCACACGAGTTCGTCGTGCGTGATGTAGGTACCGGTAGGGTTGTTCGGATTGGCGATGTAGATCACCTTTGTGCGATCCGTGACCGCGGCAACAAGCGCTTGAACGTCGAATCGGTATCCGGCAGTGAGCGGAACGAATTGTGGTTCAGCGGCCACACCCCGTACGGCCAGACCAAAGCTTACAAACGTGCCATGCGAACTCAACGCGGTCTCACCTGGAAGGAGAAACACTCGCATGATCTGATGGATAATGGCATCGCTGCCATTATGGACGCTGATCGATTCGATGCTGACATTATGATGTTCTGCCAGACGCTGCCGTAATCGCATCCCACCATCGGCATAGAGATGCGCCTGCGATGATAATGCCTCGCGGGCCGCTTCAAGTGCCGCAGCTGAGGAACCACGCGGGTTCTCATTCGACGCCAATTTCTCCACGTGGTCAAGGCCAAATTCAGCCTTGATCTGATCGGGTGATGCGCCCGGTGTGTAGGACGCAATATGTTGGAGATGTGGGTTGGGAACGATCATGAACCACAAAACTACGAACGGTGTCTCTATCTTCGCGGGTTCTCACTGACATGATTTCCACCGTGACCGAACCCATCCTCTCCCGCGTCGTTATCATTTTCACCGGCGGCACCATCGCATCCACCCTGGATCGCGAATGGGGCGGTGTGGTTCCGAGCATGTCAGGAGGAGAGATCCTTGCCCGTATACCGGGGATCCGTTCCGTTGCCGATATCGTTGTTCATGAGTACGGTACCTTTCCCGGACCTCATATGACCGTTGACCGGATGCTTGAGCTCTCAGGCATTGTCAAGGCCTATGTGGAGGATCCATTGGTCCATGGTGTGGTGGTAACCCACGGAACCGATACCCTTGAAGAGACGGCGTATTTCCTCGACTGCACAGTCTCAACCGATAAACCGATCGTGGTTCTTGGTGCGATGCGGAACAGTAGTGAGCCCGACTGGGATGGTCCACGGAATGTTCGTGATGCCGTGACCGTTGCGGCAAATCCCGCCGTTCGCGGACTTGGCGTGTTGGTCTGCCTTGGTGGGTCCATTACTGCTGCTTCCGAAGCCTCAAAGACCGACACGCAGGACCTTTCCACCTTTACCAGCTTTGACTTCGGACCGATCGGACGCATCACAAACGGTGTGCTCATCATTCATCGACATCCGCTTCACAGAGAGACCTACACTGTAGAGAAGCTGCCAACATTCGTCCCCCTGCTAAAATCCTACGCCGGCATGGATCGCACGCTGATCGAAGCTTGTCGGAGCAAAGGGGCTCAAGGTATCGTGATCGAAGCATTCGGTGTAGGGAACGTCACACCAGACGTCTTTTATGCCCTCAAAGACGCGGCAGAGTCCGGTTTGCCTGTGGTTCTCGTCTCGCGGTGTCCGGTTGGACGTATTGAGCATCTCTACGCCTATGAAGGGGCTGGCAAGCACCTCCACGAGGCAGGCGTGATCTTTGCCGACTTCCTCAACGGGCAGAAGGCGCGAATCAAACTGATCTGTGCGCTCGGCGCAGGGCTTTCTGTGCCGGAGATCCGCAGGTCGTTTGAATGGGCTGATGCTGAAAGGGCCATTCTGGGATGAGAAGCACCGTTGCGACCATCGATCTTGATGCCTTGGAATGGAATCTCGGAGTGATCCGTAGACACACTCCGGGAAAGGCCGTCCTCGGTATGGTAAAAGCCAATGCCTACGGTCATGGAATGATCCAGATCTCCCGCGCACTACAAGCCTGCGGAGTAGAAATGCTCGGTACCGCATTGGTCGATGAAGCCATTCTTCTGCGAGCAGCCGGTATAACCATCCCGATCATGGTTCTTACGCCCGTAGAACCACACGAATGTTTGGCGGCGGTGGAGCATAACCTCATCACGGTGGCTTGTGACCTTTCGCAGATTCGTGCCTTGGGCGAAGCCGCCGTATCTCTTGGGAAACACGCAGAAGTCCACCTCTATGTGGACACCGGGATGCATCGAGAAGGGTTCCGACCCCATGATGCCGCTTCTGCTGCCCTGGAGATCCGATCGGTCTCCGGGATCAATCTCACAGGAATTTGTACCCATTTTGCAACTGCGGACGACCCCAACAGCCCCTTCCTTCACGAACAGTTATCCACGTTCAACGAAGTGCGCAAACAATGTGAGGCCGTGGGATGTACCTTTGCTGCGGTCCACGCGGCCAATACCGGTGCGATGTGGCAGTCCGAACAGACACATTTCTCCATGGTCCGCCCGGGTCTCTCGTTATACGGGTATGCTTCGCCGGGCAATGAGGCTATGACTCTTCGTCCGGTGATGTCGCTGGCATCGCGCATTATCTCAATGCGCAGGGCATGGCCAGGTGAGACGGTGAGTTATGGGCGGCGTTACATGGTCACCAGCGAGACAACTATCGTAACGGTGCCGGTAGGGTACGGAGACGGGTATATGCGCAGACTGACCGGCACGGCTGAGTGCCTTATCAGCGGCGAGCGGTATCCTGTAGTAGGGTCGATCTGCATGGATGAGCTGATGGTGGATGTTGGCAATGCCGACGTTCATCTCGGTGACGAGGTGGTTCTTCTTGGACGTCAGGTCCGCAGTGATGGCCACCTCAATAGCATCGATGCTGTTGAGATCGCAGCGTGGGCCTCAACCATACCGTACGAGATCACAACAACGATCTCTGCGCGTGTCCCACGATCGTTCACGGGGCGCTTGGCAACTCAGCCAGGCATCCTCACTTCATGAGAACCGATGTATAGTGTACGACTGAATAATTTTGAAGGTCCGCTCGATCTCCTGCTCTTCTTCATCCGACGCGATGAATTGGATATCTATGACATTCCAATCGCCTCGATCACACAGGAATTTCTCGAGTATGTAAAGGTCTTGGAACTCCTGGATCTCGAACTCGCCGGCGAGTTCATCGTGATGGCTTCGATGCTAGTGCAGATCAAGGCCCAGATGCTTCTTCCCCGAGATGAAAAGGCAGGGGGCGATGTAGGTCTTCTAGATGAAGATGACCCTCGAGCCGAACTTGTGAAGCGTTTGCTTGAATACAAACGATATCGCGAAGCATCAGACTCGCTTACGCTGTCAGCTGAAAACCAACGCTATGTGCTCTATCGCAGCGTGTTTGAAGCCGAAGAGATCCACGCCGCAGAATCCGGCGCGTACCGGAATGCAACCCTTTTCGATCTCCTGAAAGCCCTCAAACGCGCGGTTGAAAAAGCACCGGACCAAGCAGATCCGCACGTTGTGACTCGATTCCCGATCACTGTAGAAGAGAAGGCCGCAGAGATCATTCATACCCTCGGTACCAAACCATCGGTGAGGTTCTTTGAACTCATCGGCGGACTTACCAAGATGCACATCGTGGTAACGTTCCTTGCTCTGTTGGAGCTTGCGAAGAACCATCGCATTCTTGTGCAACAAGACGAACGATTCGACGACATCATCATCGCCATTCGCGTGGAGACAGACGGTGAACAACGTGAATTGGAACAGGAACAGACTGTATGACCGAAATGGAACATGAGCAGCTGCAACATGCAGTTGATACACGCGAACTCCCGTATTTCTTTACGCTGGACCGTGCCGAGCAGCTTAAGGCTCTTGAAGCGCTGATCTTTGCGAGCGAGGAGCCCCTTACGAATCGAATGTTGCATCGGGTACTCGTTCTTGA
Source organism: Ignavibacteria bacterium (assembly GCA_016707005.1). Lineage (NCBI taxonomy): Bacteria > Pseudomonadati > Ignavibacteriota > Ignavibacteria > Ignavibacteria bacterium. The sequence continues at coordinate 529,119 of JADJIQ010000002.1, read as the reverse complement.
GGATCCGTCGCAGCAAGCGCCTGGACAACAAACGCTGCCGCTCGAAGGTGAAAAGGAACAACCCACTCCTGAGGTTGTCCTCCCTGCATTCGATGTGCCGAAAGGGTTCTTCGATGATCTGGTGGAAGAGATCAATGATGAACTTGAACGTACATCCCGCCCGTATCGGATCGTGAAGATCGCAGGGGGCTTTCAGTTCGCAACCACTCCAACACACGGCCAGCTTGTACAGAGACTGCTGAAGGCAAAGAACAGAAAGAGACTTACACAGGCAGCACTCGAAACGATCGCGATCATCGCGTATCGCCAGCCGATCACAAAGGCTGAGATCGATGCCATCCGTGGCGTGAACGCTGGTGAAGTGGTGAACTCGCTCGTTGAGAAACAGCTCGTGGCAATGGTCGGCCGGGCAGAGACACTGGGTAAGCCATTGCTCTATGGAACTACAGAAGAGTTCCTTCGCATTTTTGGCTTGAATTCTTTGTCAGATCTTCCTAAACTGCGGGAGATCGATGATCTGCTGAAGACAACAACAACGATGATCGATCTTGACGAGTCGATCTCGGTTCGTACGGATCATAAGACGCTGCGTAAACAGCTGGCTCTTTTGCTCGAAGGAGAAGGTGCCGGCTCAAAACCAGCAGAACAAGAACCAGATACTGAAGCAACCTCCGGTGCCTACTGGCACCACTCGATGGAGAATGAAGCAGAGCAAGGTCTTGTTGAAGATCCAGAGCCGGGAACCTGGGAAGACGATGTGGATAACTCGCCAACGCTTTGAAAAATAACGAGTTGAGTCGAGCGCGTATTATGCGTTCAAACATGGAAACCGAAAAAACGAAAATAGTTTTATTAGGTTTGCGTCTGAACAAGTAGTACAATTGAATGTGCGGCGCTCCCCAGGCAGTCATGCGCCTCAGCCCCTCAATTTAGCGTCGCACTGCTAACAACTTTTGTACCTTTATGTGTCGCGTCGGTTTACCCCTCCCCGACGCGAACACCGGAGCCTCACCACATAGGTGAGGCTCCATTTTTTTTATCCCACATTCAGCGTGAGCCCATCGAAGGCGAAGTGCACATTCGATGGAAGCTTTGGGGAATCTCGTTTGTGGTTGATCTGGTGGGCGATGTGTGTGAGGTAGGCCTGTTTTGGCTCAAGCTCATTGATGATGGCGATTGCCTGATCCACGGTAAAGTGCGTTGGATGGTCTTCCCAACGAAGACCATCGATAACGAGTGTGTCGAGCCCCCTCAAAAGATCCAAGGAGGCGGAGGGAAGAAAATTCGTGTCGGTGCAATAGGCAATGTTGCCGAAACGGTATCCGTTCACCCGCATTGATCTGCCGTGACGCATGGGAATCGGTATAACATCAATATCGCCGATCGAGAACGGTTCGTTATCGATCAGGTGAATATCCACCGACGGAGTTGAGGCCCCTGTAGACTCAACGAGACCGAACGCATAGGGGAACGTTGATCGCAGTACGTCTACTGTCTCTTCCATGGCATAGACAGGTAGGGGGCGACCGCTACGAAAGTTGTACGGGCGTACGTCATCGAACCCGCCGATATGATCAAAGTGATGATGTGTGAAGATCACTGCGTTGATGTCGAGGACGTTGTGACGTAACATCTGCTGACGGAAGTCAAGTGACGTGTCGACGACGATGGTGGTCGAATCACTCTGAACAAGCAATGACGTTCTCAGCCGCTGGTCACGCGGGTCTTCGGAAGTGCATGTTGGACATTCACAGGCCACCGAAGGAACACCCGTAGATGTTCCGCTGCCAAGCACTGTAAAGCGGGTCATACGTGACGTTCAGCGTGATACGAACTGCGAACCAGTGGGCCGGACTCAACGATCTTGAAGCCCATTTCGAGACCAACTGTTTCGTAGTGCTTGAATTCATCGGGGTGAACGAATCTGTCAACCGGGATGTGGTTCTTTGTTGGCTGAAGGTACTGGCCAAGGGTGAGTACGTCCACATCAACAGCACGTAGCTCCGTCATAACCTCAAGGATCTCGCGTGGTTCTTCGCCGAGTCCGAGCATCACGCCTGTTTTTGTGCGCATGCCTTGACGTTTCGATTCGCGCAGGATGTCCAACGTCCAGTGGAACCGTCCTTGCGGCCGCACGTGCTTGTAAAGTCGGGGTACGGTCTCCGTGTTGTGATTGAGAATGTCCGGGCGCGCATCGATGATGCGCTGAAGGTTCTCAAGATTACCTTTGAAATCAGGAACGAGCACTTCGATGGTTGTTTGCGGAGCCATTTCGCGCGATGCACGAATGACTTCTGCCCACACGATCGAACCGCCGTCCTTCATTTCATCTCTATTCACTGACGTGATCACCGCGTGTTTCAGATTCATCGATGCGATGGCTTCGGCAACTCGGCGCGGTTCATCAAGATCTACAGGGAGGGGGCGTCCGGTCTTCACTGCGCAGAACGCGCATGAGCGTGTGCACGTGTCACCGTGGATCATAAATGTCGCGGTGCCAGCGTTCCAGCATTCCGTGATGTTCGGACAGCGAGCTTCTTCACAAACGGTATGAAGAGCCTTGGACCGCATCATGTTCTTCACGCGTGCATAATCCTCGCCGCCGGGGGCACGTACTTTAAGCCACTCCGGACGCCGTGCGGTGGTCTGTTCGACGGGTTGAATCACAGGAAGTTCGAGGTTCATTTACTTCAGTCCAGGATAAATGCGCTTTACGATGGGCTTGATAGTCTCCAAGTAGGTTGTTGTCCCCTTATAGAGATCCTTTGCTTGATACGTCTGATCCGCTAGCATCGAGGCCATGTCATAGATGTAGCAGTTGATCAGGACTCGATCTCCGCGCAATTGAAAATTCCCCTGAACGGCCTTTGTTACGTTCAGCGTTCTGATCGCCTTCCACATATCAGATTCGTACTGCGGGTTCGTTGGATCGAGGTTCAATTCTGCGATCGCCATTTCGATGCTATCAGGCGGCACGAGTACAAAATCCTTTTGTTGGGGGTCTACAGCAGAAAGGGCCTTATACAAGGAGTCTGCCATCTCAAGACTCCAGGTGTTGTACTTGATATCGTGATCCATGTTGCGAAACGGCAAGACGGCGATCCGTTGCTGGGCGATCGAGGGTACGATCGAGGCAATAACAAGGACGAGCGTAAGGAGGAAGCGATGTGCCATTGGGAGTGCTTCTTTGTTCATGATGAAGGTGAAGACGACAAATGGTTTCTCATGGTGTTGACAACGGAGAGCAATGCGTTGACGCGTGCTTCGGCATCGTTCCACGCACCGGCGTTCGCATCTTCCATGATCTCTCGTCCGGCGGCAGAAAGGTCACGAAAACCGAACTGAATAAACGATCCCTTGATCGTATGACCAAAACGATAGAGTTCTTGAACATCGGCTCGTTCGCGGATCCCGGCCCACGTTGTAGTAAGATCATTCAGCCATGAATCCAAGAACTCGGGAAGGAGTTCCTGCAGGATCGGATCCTGCGGCCCCTCGGTTGGGAGCTGATAGTTTGGTTGAATCGGATCGGTCACTGGGAGACTCCTATAAGCCGAATTCTGTCTTCTTCGGCAGCGATGCCGAAGGAGGCGATCATTTATCTGGGATCTGCGTTGCCGCAGACCTCAAGCGATCTACCCGAGATGGTACCGCCGAAGCGGAAGTGACGAACAGCCATCCGGCGCCGGGGCGCCTTCCATCTCTGCTTGATCTTGCTCCGCACGGGGTTTGCCGAGCCGACTGGTCACCCAGCCGCTGGTAGGCTCTTACCCTGCCATTTCACCCTTACCTGTGCTGCACCGAAATGCAGCCATCGGCGGTGTCTTCCTGTTGCACTTTCCGTTGTCTTGCCCTCTCCCTGTGAGAGGAGAGGGCTCGACACCTTCCCGTTAAGAAGCGTGCTGTTCTGTGGAGTTCGGACTTTCCTCCCCGAACACGAAACGCGTGTGCGAGGCGATCGCCCGGAGTCCCCCGGTGATCGATCAGATCATGCGTCGGCGAGAATGCTCTCGATGTCAGCAGCCACGTCCTCAGTGAAGAGGATGCGACCGCAATTCTCGCATGTGTACATTTTGTTTCGTTGGTACTTCATTTCCATGATGCGCTGCGACGGAATAGCCGAATAGCAACCGCTGCAGGAATTCTTGCGAAGCGGTACTGCAGCGTTTCCGTGGAAGGTCCGGATACGCTCGTATTCTGCTTCGATCGAATCATCGATCTGAGCGCTCAGCTTCAATCGAAGTTCAATGAACTTCTTGAGTTCATCGTTTTGGTCTCCGGAAAGTGCTTCGAGCTCCTTTTCCTTGTCTGTTAAACGTTCTTGCGCCTCTGTAAGCTCCTTGGTCTGGGCTTCCAGTGCCGCACGAAGGTTTTCTTCGCGGACACCTGACGTACGAACACGCTCTTCGAGTTCAGCGCGCTCATTCTTCAAGTGGTCGATCTCCTTGGTGATGGCATCGAACTCGCGATTGTTCTTCACCTGAAACTGCTGTTGAGCAAGCTTCTGCTCTTTATCTGTGCTCTCTTGCATGGTCACATGTGCTGTTCCGCGCAGGTGATCGAGCTCATTGAGTGCATTCTGGGTTACCTCAACAGCTGCAAGTTTTTCTCGCATGATCGCTTCGAGCTTCTTCACTTCCTGCGGAAGGTCACCCAATTCGTCGTGGAGCTCGTCGAGCTGCTCGTCCACGGCTGCCAATTGTGCCAAGAGGTTGATCTGCTGTTCCATGTGATCCCTAAGGATGAGAAGAAAGATTTATTGATCGCTGTGAAGATCGGTACGCGTAGTGAACAGGGTTGGTCACAACGGTACTTTCAAGAAAGGTCAGGCTAGGGGCCGCGGTGCTGAGGACAGATACAAGTCCAGCAGGCACGAATTGTTCCATTTCAAAATGTCCGGGGTCTACAAGACCGATCACGCCACTTGCCGCATGGAAAGCATGGTACTTCACATCAGCCGTAATGAAAACGTCCGCACCCGAAGACACGGCAGCATCGTAAAAGGAAACTCCGCTTCCGCCAACGATGGCAACAGCACGCACTGACTCCGACAATGGCGGACAATGGCGCACCGGGCCACCGCATACCACTGCGATACGCTCAATGAGTTCTGAATACGTCATCGAACAGGAAGCAAGGAGCCCCATACCAGTTGACCGATCCATTGAGGGAACGAGTGGGCGCAATGGTTCGAGACCTAGGCGTTCTGCAAGGATGAGATTGGTTCCTTGGGGGAAGGCATCAAATGTTGTGTGAACGCAGATAACCGAGATGTCTGCAACGATCAGGTCACCAACACATCGCGAAACACGGTCTGAACGGTCCAGACGAGCCAACGGGGTGTAGATCAGGGGGTGGAACGTGAGGATCGTATCGCAGGAACGCTCAATGGCCTCAGCCACTATGGCGTCCGTTATCTCAAGGCAGACAAGCACCCGACCTACGTCAGAACGCTTCGATGCCACTTGGAGACCGATTGCATCTCCATGCATGGCGGACTCCGGAGGCAGTACCGCATCGACAATACGTTGGAACTCACGAACGAGCATAGGGGGCTAAAGTACGGAACCTGAACGGATTAGCAATGTTATCCACACGAACTTGGATGTGTAACTTTGAGCTCATGACCGTATCATCACGACAAATGCGCCAAACCACCATCATATCGGCATTGTGCATCGCCCTAACGCTTGTTTTGGGTCCGCAATTAGCATTCACGCAGATCACTGGTGAGGATCCGATGCCAACGGATACAACGATGATCTTCACTCCGGCACGCCCACTGATGGAGGAGATCGCGTCAAATGCATTGGCAAACAACGCTGCTGGTCTGGACCTACTCTTTTCTGGAAGCGGATGGGGTATCGGCGGTTTCTATCACCACCGTCTTGCTGAGGATGTCTCGGTCTTTGGTCACGTGGCCATCTCTCCGAGAAGGAATGCCGATGAGATAGAAAACGTGTGGTACAACGGATACATTCCAGTTGTTGCCAACAAGGTGAACAGATTATTCATGTTCCCGATCACGGCCGGCGTTCAGTACCGACTGTTCAGCCAAACGTTGCAGGAGACATTCCGCCCCTTCATCAGTGCGGGGATCACCGGCACACCCATCCTTCAGACGCCGTATCTGCAGGATGGACGCTTCTACGAGTTCTTTGAGTCATTTGGGTACGGCACCTGGCATTTCCGAATGGGCGGTGTTGTGGGTGTTGGTGCAGTCTTTGGTTCGCTGGGGAAGGGCAGTCTGATTGGAGTGAATGTTCGCTACTACACCATCCCATACGGTGAACCCGGACTTGAGAGTCTTGCCGGACTACCTATCACGAACTTTGGAGGCGTGTTCTTGTCGCTCTCCGTTGGATCAGCGTGGTGACAGGGCCCATCCACCTAGAGCCGATCGGTTGTATTCGTACCCCGTACATCAACAAATACGACGCACCTCGTCAGCCTCGGATCGATGATCGTGTGGACGAGGCCACGGTTGAACTCTACCCACACCGTAATTACGAACAAGCACTGCGAGATATCGACGGATGTGATCACATATGGCTTGTGACGTACTTCGATAGGGCTCCAGGTTGGAAACCACTCGTTCTCACACCACGCGATAGAGTGAAACGTGGTGTCTTTGCCACGCGTTCACCACATCGGCCTAATCCGATCGGCCTTACGTGTGTTGAACTGCTGAGCGTGAAGGGCCTTCGTCTCATCGTGAAGGGCACTGATCTCCTGGATAAAACACCCGTCCTCGATATCAAGCCCTATCTGGCCTATGCCGATGCCTTTCCAGAGAGCCGTGTTCGTTGGGTGGACGAGGTCGATCAACAACCATCATTCAAGGTGGTATGGACGGATAAGGGGCTGGCATTGCCCGAAGATGTTCGAACACATGCAGAACGCGTACTTGCTGCCGACCCGTTTCCACATCCGTACCGGAGAATTGAACAAGGACCGAACGGTGTATCGATCCTCGCCGTACGAGAACACAGAATCAGTTTCGTCATTGATGATGATACTGTGACCATCCTCTGAGGACTCCGTACATTTGTCGCAATGACAGACATCCGTACGCTGCTTTCTCGCAAGATCCTCATGCTGGATGGTGCCATGGGTACCATGATCCAGCGCCTTCGTCTCACTGAAGAAGACTATCGTGGTTCGCGTTTTGCCGATCACGACGTTCCCTTGAAAGGGAATAATGATCTTCTTGTCCTCACGCAACCGGATGCCATTCGTGCAATCCACGTTCAGTACCTCGAAGCAGGCGCTGATATCGTGGAGACAAATACCTTCACCGGTACAGCGAATGCACAAGGCGAGTACGGACTTGCCCATATCGCTCGTGAGCTTAATCGGGAAGGGGCTCGCATTGCTCGTTCAGCAGCCGATGAGATCACCAAACGTACGCCGAACAGACCTCGATTCGTGGCGGGTTCGATCGGACCTACAACGCGCATGTTGTCGATGTCTCCCGATGTGAACGATCCCGGATATCGTGCCGTAACCTTCAATGAAATGCGAGATACTTTTAAGGAACAGATCCTTGGTCTTGTAGAAGGAGGAGCCGATCTCCTCCTCTTTGAAACGGTTACAGATACGTTGAACGTGAAGGCCGCTTTGAAGGCGTATGCTGAAGTATGCGACGAATTGAATGTTGCGCTTCCGGTGATGATCAGCGGCACGATCACGGATATGTCCGGCAGAACGCTCTCGGGTCAGACACCTGATGCGTTCTGGACCTCTGTTCAACACGCACGGAATCTTCTTTCGATCGGACTGAATTGTGCGCTGGGTTCGTCCATGATGCGCCCCTTCATCGAGGAGATCTCCAACGTTGCAACGGCCTTCGTTTCGCTCTATCCCAATGCAGGACTGCCCAACGCCATGGGTGGGTACGATGAGTCGCCTGAGTTCATGGCTCAGCAAGCTCGGGAGTATGCAGAAGCCGGCTTCCTGAACATCCTCGGTGGGTGTTGCGGCACAACTCCGGATCATATCCGTGCAATGGCAGATGCCGTGGCAGGTATGGCGCCGCGCCAGATTCCGAGCAGGCCGCCGTATATGCGCTTGAGCGGACTCGAAGCTCTTGAGATCAGGCCCGAAACCAACTTTGTGAATGTTGGAGAACGTACAAACGTTACGGGCTCCAAAGCATTCGCAAAGCTCATTCTCAACGATGACTATGAGAAAGCCCTTGATGTAGCGCGTCAGCAAGTTGAGAATGGCGCGCAGGTGATCGACGTGAATATGGATGAGGGTATGCTCGATTCCGAGAAGGCCATGAGGACCTTTCTCAATCTGATCGCAGCGGAGCCCGACATTGCACGTGTACCCGTGATGATCGATTCATCCAAGTGGAGTGTTCTCGAAGCCGGTCTTCAATGCCTGCAAGGCAAGGGGATCGTGAACTCCATTTCGTTGAAGGACGGTGAGGTAGAGTTCATTCGTCGTGCTAAGCTCTGTCACGACTACGGGGCTTCTGTCATCGTAATGGCCTTTGATGAAGAAGGTCAAGCCGATTCCTTCGAGCGGCGCATTGAGATCTGCGAGCGAGCTTATCGAATCCTCACAACAGTGGTTGGGTTCCAGCCGCAGGATATCATCTTCGACCCGAATATCTTGACCGTTGCAACAGGGATAGACGAACACAACAACTATGCGAATGACTTCATCCGTGCAACACACTGGATCAAGTCGAACCTGCCCCTTTCAAAGGTCAGTGGCGGTGTGAGCAACATCTCCTTCTCGTTCCGCGGGAACGAACCGGTCCGCAGAGCTATGCATACAGCATTTCTGTACCATGCCATTCAGGCAGGGATGGACATGGGTATCGTGAATGCCGGTCAGATCGATGTCTATGACGAGATCCCGAAGGATCTTCTTGAGCGAGTGGAAGATGTGCTTCTTAACCGACGGTCGGACTCAACGGAGAGACTGCTGGCATTCGCAGAGACCGTAAAGGCCAGTGACAAAGAAGCTGAAGGATGAGGAGTGGCGCTCCGGAGACGTGGCTTCACGGCTTCGGCACGCCCTTGTGAAAGGGATCACGGAGTTCATCGACGTTGACGTTGAAGAAGCACGTCAGACGTTGCCTTCGCCCCTTTCGATCATTGAAGGTCCATTGATGGCCGGAATGAATGTCGTTGGCGATCTCTTCGGTGCCGGAAAGATGTTCCTTCCGCAGGTAGTGAAGAGCGCACGTGTGATGAAGAAGGCCGTTGCCATCCTTACTCCCTACATGGAAGAGGAGAAGCGGCTCGCCGGCGGTGTGCACGAGAACGCCGGAACGGTGCTGATGGCAACCGTAAAGGGCGATGTCCATGATATCGGCAAGAACATCGTTGGTGTAGTCCTGGGTTGCAACAACTATCGTGTGATCGATCTTGGAGTGATGGTCTCCGCTGAAAAGATCCTCGACGCGGCAGTGGCAGAGAACGTTGATGTGATCGGTCTTTCCGGACTCATCACACCATCTCTTGATGAGATGGTGCATGTAGCGAAGGAGATGGAACGAAGAGGAATTCATAAGCCCCTTCTCATCGGCGGAGCAACCACATCTCGTACACACACTGCCGTGAAGATCGCACCACATGCAACGTTCCCAGTTGTGCATGTTCTGGATGCATCTCGTGCGGTTCCCGTAGCGGGATCGCTCATCAGCGCTGAGCAGCGTCCGGATTTTGTTGCCAACATCAGCGATGAATACGAGCGCGTCCGGGCTGATTATGCAAAGCGTGGTGACGCGAAGAACTACGTTTCGCTTGAAGCAGCTCGTTCGAATGCCGTGGTTCTTGATGCTGCAGGTATCGCACCTGATCCACTTGAACCGGGTGTGACAACCTTTGAGGATGTTGATCTCGGTGAACTCAAACCGTTCATTGATTGGACGCCGTTCTTCCTCTCATGGGAGTTGCGTGGCAGGTATCCTGCTATTCTCACCGATCATGTTGTTGGTGTTGAGGCAACCAAGCTTTTTGCCGATGCCAATGTTATGCTCGACTCGATCATTGCTGCGAAGAGTATTCGTGCACGCGCTGTGTGCGGCTTATTCCCAGCTGTTCGGGAGGGAGATGATGTGGTTGTGAACAATGAGACACGGCTTCACTTCCTTCGTCAACAAACAGTGAAGGCCCCCGGACTTCCGCAGTTGTGTCTCGCTGATTTCATTGCAACCAAGGACATGCTTGCACCCGATCAACGTGACCATATCGGTGCGTTCATCGTCAACGCTGGTATTGGTGTGGACGAGTTGTGTGCGAAGTACGAAGCCGACCACGACGATTATTCATCGATCATGGTCAAGGCAGTTGCAGACAGACTTGCTGAGGCCTGCGCAGAATGGCTTCATACAAAGGTTCGCAGAGAACTATGGGGATATGCAGCGAGTGAGGAGCTTACCACTGACGATCTCATTCGTGAGAATTATCAGGGGATCCGTCCGGCACCCGGATATCCGGCGTGCCCGGACCACACGGAAAAGACCAAGCTGTTCGCCTTGCTAAATGATGGCGAACATGCAGGCGTGACACTCACGGAGAACTTTGCGATGTCGCCCGCCTCCAGTGTAAGCGGATGGTACTTTGCGCACCCACAATCAGCCTACTTCGCCGTGAACAAGATCACAAGCGAACAGGTTGTAGACTATGCTGCACGCAAAGGCTGGAGCATTGATGTTGCAGAACGTTGGCTTTCTCCGAACCTGAATTCGTAACGAGCGCATCAAAACTGAATGTTGATGCCGATCGAAGGTAGCACACCAATGCTTTCTTGTGCTTCAACGGTCTGCGTCTCCTGATTCCATTTGTAACCGCTCACGTTCTTTCGTCCGGTGATGTTCTGAACATCAACATAGACGATGAGTTGCCATCCATTGAAGAACCATCGCTTATCCACGCGTGCATCCAGTGCGTAGAAGAATGGCAGGCGAGCCCCTTCATTGAAATCGTCGAAATCAAGAGATCCAATAGGGAAGCCGGTTTCTGCAGCACGTTCCGGCGTAGTGATGTAGGGCGTGGTTGGCAGGCCTTGTGACATCCTCAGTTTACTACTGATCTCCCATTCTGGTGATGGACGCCAACCTGCAGCAATCGTTGCGATGATCGGCGTATCGAACGAACCCGGGCGATCCACTCCGTCTGCTGCCAAGAACTGCGTGCGATTGATCGATATCGAGGCCAGGCCGTAGATCGGAATAGCCGCGCTAAGTTTCTTCTGGATGAAGAACTCGATGCCATAGGCAGTTCCGGTACCTGTGTTCGTGAGCGGTTCGAGACCGAACGGAATGTCCGTGTAGATGTCGTCGAATCCTGCAGGAGCGAGCACTGCTTGAGGCCTGAACGTACGAACAGGGTAGGCGTCGTAGGACTTGTAATACGTCTCCACCTGGACCTTGATATCCGGCGTAGCTATCCACTCCCAGCCGAGGACTACTTGATCCGCACGAAGCGGTCGGAGGTTCACCGGATTCGAAGCGTCGCCAACCATCCAAATGAACTGAGGCGCTTGATAGTATCGCCCGCCACCAAGCCGAACGGTCATTTCCGGAGCAAGAAGGTAGCTGATACTTGCGCGAGGGGAGAGAGCCAGCTTGTCTTGTTGAAGGAATGCGTAGTAATCGCCCCTTGCCCCAAGCGTGAGTTTGAATTGATCCGTGATCGACCAATCAGCTTGTGCGTAGATGCCCGCACGAAGTGCCGTGAACGACGTGTCAACAATCAGTGGAGCCGGGTTGCCTGAAGCATCAAGACGTGCGAAGCCCGGAAGAACCACTTGGTAGTCGAGCTGGCTGGCATACTTCACGATGGCACCGGCATTCACTTCCAGTGTTGATGAGGGGAGAAGCACCAGATCCGCACGAAGCGAATTTTCGCCTTCATTGGTAACTGTGCGGAAGACATCGTTCGCAAGAGAGTCTTGCTGGACCGTGTTGAAGTACGTGAACGTTCTTCCGAGCGTGACATTCAGATATCCCTTCTCAAGAAGTCGTCGCCACGTTAGACCCGCGAAGTACTGATTCTGAGAGGGGGCGGTAACACGGCTGTTGTTGTACAGATTCTCTTCCGTGTTGTTGAACTTCACTTCATCCAGCGCGCCGATGGCAAGGAAGGAGATCTTATCAAGCGGTGAGACATCGAATGTTAGCTTACCGGAGAAGTCCCAGTATTCAGGAATGAAACCGAAGCCGGCTGCTTTGAAGATCAGATCGAGATAACTGCGTCGGGCAGAGAAGAGGAATGTGCCGCTGCTGCCAACTGGACCTTCAGCGATCACACCAAATCCCGTGGCGCTGAGGTTGATCTCGCCCGCAAATCGTTGATCATTTCCTTCACGCAGCGTGAGGTTGGTGACCGATGATAGACGATCTCCATACTTCGGTCCAAAGCCCCCTGTCGACAACGAAACATCGCGTACAAAGGCGATGTTGATCAACGAGAGTGGTCCGCCGGAAGAGCCTTGGGAGCCGAAGTGATTGATATTCGGCACTTCGATGTTGTCCACCAAGAACAGATTCTCAAAGGGGGCGCCCCCTCGAACGGCGAGATCATTACGTCCTGCATTCGTTACGGCAACACCCGGGAGGAGTGCCACAGCTCGCACTACGTCTTCTTGAACGCCCGGAGCCCGACGTACTTCCTCGCTAGTAAGGGTTTGCGTGGAGGAAATGGACTGTCCGTCCTTGCGGAAGGCCTCAGAGACCACTACTGTCTCTCCGAACTCAACTTGCGTAGAAGACAGCTGGATCAGCACGGTAAGGGGCTTCCCAGGGCTTACAACAATGTCAGACTTCAGATCCTGAGAATAGCCGATGAGGGTTGTCTTGATCGTGTAGACGCCGGCAGGGATGTTAGAGATCACGAAGCGCCCCTCCTTTTTGCTGAGAGCGCCGCGCTTTGTTCCTACTACGGCAATTGTAGCGCCAACAAGCGGTTGTTGGGTTGCAACGTCCACCACCTGGCCGCTGATCATACCGGTTGGCTGCGAAGTTGTGTCGGCGTTCTGGCCCAGAACGGTGGTAAAACTGAGAAGGAATCCTAGTGTGAACAGGGAGAAAGCTCCCAAAGAGCGAACGAGTGCAGTCGTAAGCATCAATTTCCTGATAGTGTAGTGCAATGGGGAGCCAAACCCTATAGAGGTGTGCAAAAGTTCCGATTGGCGAATGGAGCCGGCAAAAGCTACATTGGAGTCGAATGGGATCAACTACGAAGGTACGGATAGCGATCTTGGGCTCCGGCACTGGATCGAACGCGAAAGCTCTATGTGAGGCTGCAAAGTCCAGTGAGAGTGCGTTTTCTGTTGCATTGGTTCTTACTACCTCTTCTGCTGCAGGTATGTGTGAGGTGGCAAGGGGGGAGAACGTAGATCTTGAGGTGATTCCGGCATCGGTGAAAGGAGAAGAATTCAGCACCAAACTGTGTTCACTCCTTGAGCAGTACCGCATCGACGTGCTTGTTCTAGCTGGATTCATGCGGTTGGTGTCGACAAAGGTTCTTACCTACATGAGCGGTCACGTAGTGAATATCCACCCGGCATTATTGCCGGAGTTTGGGGGTCAGGGGATGTATGGGCTGCATGTTCACGAGGCCGTTTTGGCTTCTGGCAGGACGGAGACCGGCGCAACGGTGCATGTGGTGACCGAGCAGTATGATGAGGGAGCTATGATAGGGCAGACGAAGGTTCCAGTTTTTCCGGAAGACTCGCCGTCCAGTTTGCAGCAACGGGTGAAGGAGACAGAGCACAAGCTTTATCCTGTAGCTCTGAACCACTATATCCGGGAGAATTTTCAGGATATCGTCGGATCTGTACCGACTGCCGGCATATCAGCCGTTTCGTAACTTTTGCATGGTGTCAATGTTGATGCGAAGAGAGGTAAAATCACGTCTGATGTTCATCTGGGAAGAAATTGTTTGACAATTACAGATGAAATCACAATTTTACCGAACAACCCCGGCCTTGCGTTGGGGATGTGAGGGTTTGTCTCGATTGAAAAAAGATTGAAATAACTGCACGTACTTGTTCACAGTTTCATTGAGGTTTGCATGAGCCGCAGACTCCTACTTCTTGCTCTCATGACTGCGTTGGTAGGCACTTCGCTTGCCTTTGCGGGAGACGGGAAAGATGGCGAGGATGTGTTGCGTAAGAGTGGAGCCCGAAGCCCAGTTGCTTCGTATCCACTGCCTTTCACCCTGACGGGTGCTAACGCACGCACTAATCCACCCATCTCCACGGGGTATTATTTCGTCGACTCGGACGACGAAGCACCTGATTTTTGGCGTCCTGACCCGACCCAGTTTGTGGATACACTTACGGAGCCTGGAACATGGCGTCGTATCGTTTCCGGTCCGCGTCAGTTGCCAACCACGTATTGGACCGATCCAACGCAGAATCTTTATGGTGGATGGGCCTTCTTTAGGAACCCAGCCAACCTGAATGACTCTACGGACGATGCATTCGCAGGTCCTATTTCGATTGGATTCCCGTTCTACTTCAATGGCGTGCGGCAGGATTCGTTCTACGTTTCCACAAATGCCCTTGTAGCACTTTCGAATCGCCGTTATTTCTACGAGTATGACAACTTCGGATATCCGACCGTTCGTACGAAGCTGGAAGTAACCCCTGGCGTATTCTCGGCATATGATCCATCCTCCGACGACACGCGTGGTCGCAGTGGTGACGGACTTGCTGATGGTGTTGCTGACAACTGGGGTTATCAGTACGTAGCTTGCGGTAACAACGTTAATAACGCAACCTCAGGTATTCGTTCTGGCGCAAACACAATGCTCCAGCAAGGCAATTTGAGCGGAACATTCGGTGGTATCCAGCCGCAACTCATTGCTCCAGCATGGGACAACCTCCAAGTTTCCGTATACAACACTGAGAATAGCGCTGTTGATGACTTCTCAAAGGTCTACTTCAAGCGTTCGCCATCAAATGACAAGCTCGTTATCTACTACGTGAATCTTACTCCTATCGGTGGTAAGACGGCCGTGGTCGGTGGCGTAACTCATAACGTCAACTTTGCCGCTAACAACCGTCCAGGTCTCGGTGAGCACTATCGTTTCTCTGTTCAGGTTACACTGAACCGTAATGACAGCTCGGTTGTCGTTCAGTACGAGCGCTTCTTCGGTATCGCTCCGCGCGCTGCTCTTCAGCCACACCCTGCAACGGTGTGGATGCGTTGTAACTCAACGGTCGGTGTCTCCGGTCCATCGCGTAGGCTCAACTGGTCTGGTTTCCCTGCAACGATGCCGGTTAACACGATCCTTGACTACAACGTGCCGAAGTACACACAAAGCACCGAGTATCTCTTCAACGTGAACACCGATCCAAACGGTGGTATTCGTGCTACAAGTACTCGTAATGATGACAACACGGTACCGAAGGACTTCCTTGCGATCAAGTTCAAGCAGTACAAGAACATCCTTCGCGTTATCAACGTGTCGTATCGTGTTCGTGCTCTGAATAACAACGCAAACTTGGCCTTCTCGGTGGTGGTCCCAACGGCTCAGGCAAACAACTACGAGCTTCTCGCAGGTGACCTTCGCCTTGGTGCTATTCAGCCTGTTGCGATCGTTCAGAATCTCACGAACGATGTTCAAGGCCCACAAGGCGTCAACTACACACGTCAGGGTATCAACTTCAAGGTGCGTTTCCGCATCGTGAATGAAGCCACGGGCAAGATCGTGTATAACACGTCGAAGTCCGTAACTGATGCTGCACTTCGTGATACCACACTTTCGGGTATCTACCGCTGTGACATCAACGGCAACAACCTTCCATATCAGCCGGTAGGAACATTCGTTCTTCCGTATGAATTCATCAAGGTTGTGTTCCCTCCATTTGAGCCAAATGAATTCATTGATGACCAGATCGGTCGTCTCTTGACAACGGTTATCGCAGAACCAAAGGACTCGTTGAACCAGCCGCTTGGTGATCAATGGCCGTTTGATGATACTACAAGTATCCGCGTCTTTGTGATGCGCCGTCTTGCTGAGTTCAAGGATGACGTCAATGAGTATCACCTCGTAGGTGGTGCTGCAATGCCTTCGGTTCTCAAGTGGGTGAACATTGAGACGGACGTCGTTGACGGTGACGAAGTGACGAACAACCCACCGCCACCTCGTGGTGAGTACCAAGCTGCAAACTCTGATATCTTCCGTCTGAAGTCACCGGTCATTCGTATGAATCGTGTGAACTTGAGCAACGGCGATATCCCTGCTGTCGGTCAGTATGGTGGTGACGAACTCCGTTCGTTCCCGATCAACCTCAGCCGCAAGAAGCGCGCTGTTCTCTCGATCTCCTATCAGCGTACCGGTAAGCTCACCAACATTGGTCGCGGCTTCTCCGATAACCGTCTGATCGGACCAGAGCACCGCGTGAACATGCTTTCCGTTAACGGCTTCACACCTGGTTATCGCAATCCTGATGAAGTTTGGGTAGAGTTTGCAAAGCCAAGCAGTGACCAACTCAATGGTATTGTGAACATTCAAAACTGGGTGCTCGACGTTCAGAATCGCGGCACAAAGTACCTCCAGCCGTTCCGTATGTGGGGTGGTGGTGGATACGCTCGTGGTTATGACCTCACGCAGTACAACCTTCAAATGGAGAACACGTCGATCCCACCACTCGGTGGATTGCGCGAAGATCTCTTCGATGATGGTAAGGATGCTGAATATTACAAGGTCACGATCCCTATCCCAGACACAGTGCTCAACTGGGTCAACGAAGGTGCTCGTAACTTCCGCTTCCGTCTGCGTGCTCGCTGCTTGAACAACGCTCAGCCACCGAATCCGTCAGATGATGAAGACAACTTCTACATTGACAACGTTAAGATCCTTTATCCTGACGAAGTCACAGACGTTGAATTCAGCAACATTCAGCTGATCTGGCCATACACGATGGCTCCTGCATCGCAGGCAACACGTGTCCCGATCCGTGTGAAGCTTTCGAATAACACGAACATTGCGGCACCTGCCTTCTCTGTTCGCCTCCAGATCAAGCCTGACGGTAATGAGTTCCAACAGATCTATTGCCGTACGATCACAGTTCCGACACTTGCTGGTAACCGCGAAGTTCTGCTCCCATTCCCGGATGCTAACTTCCGCACAACCACGCCGGGCCGTTACAAGATCACAGGTCGCATCTTCTTCCCAGGCAATGACCTTGACACTCTGAACGATTCTACGTTCACGACATTCACAATGACATTCGGCCCATCATTCTCATATGAGAACAATCCGCTGAATGCTACGAATGACGTACCGAAGCTTCAATTCTCTGGTGTTACAGGTAAGGGTCTGAATCACCGTGGCAGCACATCCGGTGGTAGCGGTTCCGTTGGTGGTCAGTTCGTAGGACCAACGGCCCAATACACGATGGGTAGCACATGGGGTACATTCCCTGCAGGTCTTTCTGCTAATGACTCCTATGGTGCTGACGCCGGTAACGCTTCCGGTCAGATCGCCATGCGCTTCACACTCTATTCGCAAGACACGGTCTCTGGTTACCAGGCATACTGGGCTGAACTCAACCAAGACGTCTTGAACATCTCCTTCTCGCTCTATCGCGATCAAGGTGGTGTACCTGGCGACGAGCGTATCGCAAACTCAACGATCCTTCGTCGTCGTGGTGAAGATGAGACAGGTGCTTTCACAGAGCCACAATTCGGCAAGTACGTTACGTACCTTCTGAACCAACCAGTCGTTATTCCTCCGGGTGAATACTGGGCATCTGTTGCTCAGATGGGTACTGAAGGTTACGAACTCGGTGCATCGGAATCACGCATGGGTATGGTTACAACACTGTACTCGGACATTCCGGTCTTCGGTATCGGCAATCGTACTCTTCTCATTGACAAGAACTTCCGTGTACGTTCACGTAGCGGTGCTCTTCTCAACGACAATCGCTTCGCTTTCGAACTCACACGCTTCAGCGGTGACTGGGTACCGTTCACCCCAACGATCGGTAATCCTGGCTATCCACACCTGAATGCTATGGGTACAAGCCTTGGCTATTCCACGTTCACACGTGGTTCATGGATCCCGATGCTCCGTCCATACTTCGGCAACCGCTCGTTCTCGAGCCCTCCGATCTTCGTGGACTGTATCGTACCTGTTGAGCTGAGCTACTTCGATGCTAAGGCACGTGCAACTGGTGTTGACCTCTTCTGGGAGACAGCTTCCGAGAAGAACAATGCTGGCTTCCATGTTGAGCGTCGCGGTATGAAGGAAACAACGAACCTCACCACGGGTGCAACGTCGCTCTCATGCGTAGACCGCACGAGCTCGATGGAAAACCCATGGCAGTCAGTCGGTTATGTTCCAGGTGTTGGCAATGCAACTCAAGCATCGAACTACAAGTTCTATGATGCAAACGTTGCTGCTGCTACGAAGTATGAGTATCGTCTCCGTCAGGTTGACGTCGATGGCGCTCAGTCCTTCTCGAACATCGTGAATGTTGAATTCGGTGCAGCAAATGCTGTCGCACTTGAAGGCAACTATCCTAACCCGACAAGCGGAAAGACAACGATCAACTTCCTTGTGCCATTCAGCGCAAAGGTCAAGCTTGAAGTGTTCGACATGATGGGCAATCTTGTTCAGACAGTGTACAACAACGACGTAGCCGGTTCAACAAGCACATATGCTGTTGAGTGGGACGGTCGCAATACTGCCGGTACAGATGTTACTTCTGGCTCGTACATGTACAAGCTCACGGTTGGTGAGACGGTCCTTTCCAAGACTCTCACGATCGTTCGGTAATTCGAACGAGAGAATGAATAAAGAAAGCCCCCGGCATTCAGTGCCGGGGGCTTTCGTTTTTTTTCGGAGATTGCGCGCCATGACACACTCTGAGATACTCACCCTTGCACGGCAAGGCCTCGCATGGCAGCTCTCTGCCATCGACCTTCTGTCTGAGCAACTCGATGAAGGATTCATAGAAGCGGCCAGATCCATTGCAGGTGCTTCGAAGGTTGTTGCAACTGGACTCGGAAAGTCTGGCTTCATTGCTCGAAAGATGGCTGCGACGTTGACGAGTGTCCATATACCTGGTGTATACCTACACCCAGTTGATGCCTTGCACGGTGATATCGGAATGCTTGGAGCAACAGACGTCCTCATCGCCTTCTCGAAGAGCGGTGAGACTCCTGAGGTGGTGAATCTCACTCGGTTGGTACGAGAACTCAACATGAAGGTGATCTCCATCACGTGCCGTGCCGGTACAACGTTGGGGTCGCTCTCTGATCATGCGTTGGTGGCGCCGATTCTGCATGAGCTTGATCCGCTGAATCTCTTGCCAACAGCAAGTACCACTCAATCACTGATCCTTGCGGATCTTCTGAGTGTTGCAGCAGCACATATCAATGGTGACATTGTGAACAGGTTGCAGCGCTCGCATCCGCACGGTGGAATCGGTATAGCCTTATTGCGGAACGTAGAGGACGTAATGCACTCTGGAGATGCATTGCCACGGATAACATCAGAGAAGACGATCGCTGAAGCTGTTCACGTCCTTACGTCAACTGCACTCGGTATCGTATGCGTGATAGATGAGCATGGTGCTCTGGAAGGCATACTTACAGATGGAGATGTTCGGCGCATGGTCGGAACACATTTTGACCTGAGTTCGACTCTGGTGCGAGATGTAATGACGGTGCACCCAGTGGTCGTCCAACAGACGGACTCACTTCATACTGCCCTTCAAGCCATGGAGGCCAGGGAGCGGCAGATCTCAGTGGTGCCTGTTGTTCGTGAGGGACGTTGCGTCGGAGTGGTGCGGGTACACGATATCATTCGTGCGCAACTATGATCAGCGACGTATAGGCTGCGGTGGCGCCGGCGTGATCAACGGCCTTTCGATCTTCTTCTTAGCAACAGGTGCTGTTGCTTTCTTGGGCACTGGTTTCACAGCTGGCTTCGCAGTTGGTTTTGCCACGGGCTTCCCGGCCGGTTTGGCCACTGGCTTTGCAACCGGTTTCGTAACAGGTTTTGCTACGGGTTTCGCAGCGGTGTTAACGACTGGCTTGGTTGCCTGCTGAACTGCCGGCTTAGCCACCGGTTCCTTCGCAGCAGGGGCTGGCGGGGCCTTGAACGTGGTGTTCGATGCAGTTACGTCCTTCCGGGAGATCCGTATCTCGCGAACTGCTTCTCCTGATCTACCAAAAGCCGGTAGGGGGCGACCATTGCGGAAGAATTGGATAGCGCCAGCATTCCCAAGAGAAACAACGAACTTTTCCATCGCACTCCATCGGTACTCACCCTCGGGAAGAAGTACCGCTTGTTGGTTGCGTGTTCCATCCATGGTGATGCTGATCCACGCTGTATCAGATGCGATCGCTGTAAGGATGAGACTGTCTGTGTCTGCAATACTCTGGTCTGCCGATGAGGATACGTCCACAACATCTGTAGCCGGGATGCCGGTATCCGGACCACTGTCGCGGAATACGAACCACCATAGACCGAAACCAAGAAACACTGCAAGGATCAGTGCTCCCGTTAGAGGAGAGATCTTCTTTGTTGCTTGTTGAGCCTGTTGTAAAGGTGACTGAGCAACCGACTTCACCTTGTCCATTGATGCAGCAACAGCTTCTGTGGTTCGCTGGGCTGCGTTAGAGAACGAGATCTGTGATTCCCGTTGTGGTTGCTGAGGCTTGTATGCTGGAAGCCTTCCGGAAGTGCTGCTCTCATCATCGAACGTTGCGTCCATCAACGACTGAATTTCTTCTGCCGGTATCTGAAGCGTTACGCCAATAGTTCTGATGAATGATCGTACATAGACCGCCGGCAATACGTCGTAGCGTCCTCGCTCCAACGCATCGATGTACGGCTCGCGTATCTTGGTCTCGAGCGCAAGTTCTCGTATGCTGATTCCGAGCCGCTCGCGCTCCCGGCGGAATCTCTCCGCAAGTGGATCCATGGGTGCAAATATGTCTATAGATTGGACGATATGGTTCCACGGTTCTTACGTGGCCTTTGTTTTCGCCTGTCTCTTTCTGGGAGCGCTGGCGTATAGACAGATATTGGATGATATCGAAGTTCGACGCCTCAAGCTTGGCGAAGACCGGGAGTCCTACATCAGCGCTCCGGGCGTGGTGCTCGTAAGTGGGGTGCTTGTGGTCTCCGTTCTGATCGGAGGACTGCTCTATACCAATACAGACCCTTCCATATGGGCATATGCCTTCCCGCTGGTTCTACTTTGCCAAGTGCTGCAAATGATCCTTCGGCTTGTCTTTCAGCGAACGCAGGCCAAAACCCTTGGCATCGTTGTTCGGCCTGCCTTACGGCCCGGTCCGATCGCGGTCCGGTATGATGATATCGTTGCAGGTACTATGCACGATGAACGATTTTGGACGACCATTCGCCTCGTGTCCACTACGTCGGGCCCTGTCACGTTTCGTATCTTTCGGTTCTCTGTCCCATCATTGGAGCAGATCCTGCGGTCGTCTACCACAGCATCGATCCATCGAAAGCCCCCTACAACAGCATGAAACAATCCATACGCATTGCCTCCGGTCAAGGATTCTGGGGAGATCTCCAGAATGCCCCTCTTCAACAGGTTTCTCGCGGACCTATTGACTATCTCGTGATGGACTATCTGGCCGAGGTCACGATGTCGATCCTCCAGAAGCAGCGGATGCGAAACCCTGACTTGGGCTATGCTCGCGACCTTGTAGACGTCTGCGAAGAGATCCTGCCGTACCTGATGGAACGCGGCATCACACTGATCACCAACGGTGGTGGTGTGAATCCTCTGGCCGCGCGCGACAAGATCTTTGAGGTTGCAAAGAAACTCGGGATCACCGGGTTGAAGATCGGCGTTGTGTTGGGTGACGATATCCTTCCGCGGATCAGCGAGTTGGTTGATGACGGACACCAGATGCTCCATATGGAGACAGGGGAGCCCATCGCAAATGTGAAGGATCAACTCCTCAGTGCCAATGTGTACACAGGCGCTTGGCCATTGGTGGAAGCACTCAAGCAAGGTGCGCAGATCATCATCACAGGTAGAACAACTGATACGGGGCTTACCCTTGCCCCTATGATCCATGAATTCGGTTGGGGCGTTGAAGACTGGGATCTGCTTGCCGCGGGAACAGTAGCCGGCCACATCAATGAATGTGGTGCCCAAGCCTCGGGTGGTAATTTCCTTGGTGACTGGCGATCACTGCCGGACATGGCCGACGTTGGATTCCCGATCATCGAAGCATTCCCTGACGGAACATTCATCGTCACAAAACATGACGGTACCGGTGGTGCTGTGACACGCGAGACCGTTAGCGAGCAACTCATGTATGAGATCGGTGATCCTGCGATGTACATCACACCGGATTGCATTGCAGATTTTGGAAGCATTCGCCTTGAAGATCTCGGGAACAACCGTGTGCGCGTCTTTGATGTGAAGGGCAAACCATTCACACCGTTTTATAAGGTGAGTGCGAGCTACCTCGATGGATATGTTGCATTCGGCTCGCTGACATATTCCGCGCCCGACGCCTATGATAAGGCACAGGCGGCTGATAAGATCCTTCGTACGCGACTCGAGCGGCTTGGTCTCACATTCGATGAGATCCGTACGGAATTCGTAGGCATGAATGCATGCCACGGACCGATCGCAGCTCAGATCACGCCGAATGAAGTGATGATGCGCATCGGAGTTCGTGGTAAGGACAAGGCATCCGTTGAGCGTTTTGGAAAAGAGATCGCCCCGTTGATCCTTACCGGACCACCGAGTGCAACAGGATTCTCCGGCGGCAGACCAAAGGCCAGCGACGTAGTGGCGTATTTCCCGGCACTGCTTGATAAGTCGGTCCTCGAAATGCATGTCCAGGTCGATGCACTGTAAAGCGCTTCTAGCGATCTGTTCACTTGTTCTGCTCGTGCCGGCATCCCTGACGGCCGGTGGGGATTCTCTCTATGTCCCACCGTCGCTGTTTCGTTATGCCGACAATCAGCGCTATACGATCACGGGCGGAACTCCCCGCCTTGAAACTGAACTTCAAGCGGCACCAACCATTGCATTTGGTGTTGGAATGACGGGACTGATCGTTGGCCTGCATATCTATCAACGAAATGCATGGTGGCCGGAAGGGGATAGCGCAGAGTTCCATATACAGGAAGACCTAGAGTATGCCCGCGGACTCGATAAACTTGGGCACATCTATACATCATATGTAATGAGCACATTCTGCGGTGATGTCCTGATGGAGTGTGGTCTTGACCAGACTGCTGCCATGTGGACCGGTGCAGGGATGGGGTTCGCCTACTTAATGTACGTGGAGATCCAGGACGGCTATGCAAGGGAATGGGGCTTTTCACCATCTGATGCCATGGCCGACTTCGTTGGAGCTGCCTACTATGCGGCACAGTATCAGATCCCGTTCCTTCAGAATTTCACACCACGATGGAGTTACGTGCCGGCCTCATGGGTTGGATACCCCGTGAGCAACAATCGGCAGAAGATCTTCATCGATGACTATAACAGCACAACCTTCTGGCTTGCCTGTAACGTGAACAATCTCTTGCCGAACGATGCCGCTGCATATTGGCCTGATTGGCTGATGTTCTCGGTGGGATATGGCATCAAGAACTATGACGTTGTGGATGCGAATGGTGTGCCCGTTGGCGTAACACGACGGTACCTTTTCGGGCTTGACTATGACTGGGTGAAGATCATACCGGAGTCAAAGGTCGGTGTAGTGAACTATCTACGTCAGGCCCTCAACTATATTCGTCTTCCGGGCCCAACTCTTGAAGTTGGTGATGAGGGTGTAAAGTTTGGACTCTTTTATCCATTTGCGATCGTTGTACCACTCTGACAACACAGCAACACATCTCTGAACATCCTCGCATCAGTGTGATCGTTCCAACGCTGCATGAAGAAAAACTCCTCGCGGCCACACTGTCGGTGTTCGACGCAGCGTGGCGTGTATCAGTGCGTGCCGAACTTATCGTAAGTGATGGCGGCAGTACGGACGGAACACTCGAGATCGCACGACAGTTCGCGGATATTGTTGTTGTGCACGAGGGAGATCATCGGCAGACCATCGCAGAGGGACGCAATGCCGGAGCAAGGGTCGCAACGGGCGATGTACTCGTCTTCATCAATGGAGATACAGTTCCATCCGATCGTGAGAAGTTTACATCGTGCTTGATCAACTTTGCAGAGCGCACAGGTCCGTATGCTCGGGCATCAGCCTTGGCATGTCCTGTTGGATTCCGCCCGGATGAGGAAAAGATCGCAGATAAGGCATTCCATACCTTCTACAACAGCTACGTGTGGTTCCTGTTGCTCCTGCGAATCGGAGCCGGCAGGGGAGAATGTCAGGTGGTACGTCGTAAGGTGTTTGAAATGGTAGGCGGATACCGAAGTGAATTGGCCGCAGGGGAGGATTTTGATCTCTTGGCCCGTATCGGAACCAAGGCGCGTGTTCGTTTCGCGTGGGAAATGCTTGTGTTCGAGTCGCCCCGACGGTTCCGCAAGTTTGGGTATTTTCGTGTTCTGTTCGCGTGGACGATCAACGCCCTGAGCGTCATGTTCAGGGGGCGTTCCTCCTCCGATGAATGGGAACCTGTACGATAACCACTCAGCCCCCTACCCGGATCTATGGACTACAAAACCGCTGGTGTCAACATCGAGGCCGGAGAGGCGCTCGTTGATTCGATCAAACCGTTCGTAAAGGCCACCCGTACTCCAGGTGTACTGAGCGAGATCGGAATGTTCGGTGGCTTCTTTGATGCGCGTTTTCCGGGGCTTGAGCATCCTGTATTGGTGGCCAGTGCCGATGGTGTTGGTACGAAGCTCAAGGTTGCCGTGATGGCCGGTGTCCACGACACGGTTGGGCAATGCCTTGTCAATCACTGTGTGAATGACATCCTTGCGTGTGGTGCTCGGCCACAGTTCTTCCTCGACTACTTCGCAACCGGTAAACTGGAATCGGGAGTCGCTCGCGATGTGATCAAGGGCATGGCTCAGGCCTGCACAGAGAATGGCTGCGCGCTTCTCGGCGGTGAAACTGCTGAGATGCCTTCGATCTATGCCGATGGCGACTACGATGTTGCCGGTACGATCGTTGGCGTGGTGGATAAACCAAAGATCCTCAATGGCAGCCGCGTCCAAGAAGGTGATGTTCTCATTGGTCTTCCTTCATCCGGACTTCACACGAATGGGTACTCACTTGCACGAGCTGCCTTGTTCCCAATGTATGCTGTTGACCAACACATCAATGAACTCGGCTCACCTGCCGGCACGGCCTTGCTCGCCGTTCCTCGCTCATATCTGAACGTGATAAGCCCCCTACTCGATGCGGACCTTGTTAATGGTCTGTCGCACATCACTGGCGGTGGGATCGTTGGCAATACCTCGCGCATTCTGCATGATGGTCTTGCACTTGAGATCGCATGGGGCTCCTGGACGGTACCGCCGATCTTTGGTCTCATACAGCAGGCCGGATCCGTCAGTGACGAAGAGATGCGTCATGTCTTCAACCTTGGGGTTGGCATGATCATGGTCGTCAGCCCGGCACGTGTAGACGATGTGATGGCGCGCCTTACCGGTGAGAAGCCGTTTATCGTTGGACGTGTTGTTGCATCTCGGTGATACCATGCAACGCGTGGTTCGCGCTGCCGCTGTTCTCGTTGTGATGGCGTGTTGCGCCACTCATGTACACGCACAACTCAGTATTCGATTCAGTCTGGACACTATGCGCTTCGGTGACATTGGTCCATGCCTCGGCGCACGTGATTCGTTTGACCTGATCAATACCGGCACACGTATCGTGCCGTCTCCGGGTTCCTCCATCATACCCGGATTCCAAGTTGATGCTGAGAACGACAACAACATCTTTCCGGGTGAAACTCGCAAGATGTACGTGACGTTCATCGGCAATGCTGTTGTGCAATCGTACACATCGCGATACTTGTTGAATGTGACGATACAAGGAGAGTCGTCTTCTGACACACTGTGGATCCTCGCTCGCAGGATCGCGGGCAAGTGCTGTGTGTTCCGCGTTGATACAATTCGCGGATATCCTGGGGAAGATGTTGAGATCCGAATCATTCAGGACAGTACCTCTGCCGGTGTGTTTCTCTCCGACGTGACCTCAACGATGAACGTGCGTTTCGATCCGACAACCTTGGTCCCTACCGGAACCTCGCCGCAGGTGATCGATCGTAAGAACGGAGAAGTGACATTCTCCGTCCGACTTCGCAACGACAACGGTGTGCTTGCGTCCATCCCTGCACGACTAACGCTTGGTACGTCGATCTCAACCGAAGCACGGATCGCCTGGCATTCAAACTCCGATATACGCGTGATCGATACCACCTATGCCGGACCCGTGGACTTGCTTGGCGTGTGTACCCACCCTCGCAATAGGCTGTTCGACCCACAGGCCTCCATCCCTCGGATGTGGATCTGGCAAGGGGCTCTCTATGTTGAAGCCACGGCATCCACAACATTGCCCGTTGAAGTGTTCGATGTGAATGGCAGATCCGTGCTGACCATACATGCAGCAGCACACGGCATCACGAGCGCACAGCTGGACCGCGGAGTGTACCTCGTACGATACGGTGATCGAACGAAGAGTGTGATCTCCCAATGAACCAGCTCATCGTGCGCTCTGCAGAGGTCCTGCGAACGACCTTCGGGTATGATTCATTCCGTCCGGGACAAGAGGATATCCTCGGAGCCGTTCTGCGCGGACGAGATGTTGTAGGTGTTTTGCCAACCGGCGGAGGCAAGTCACTCTGTTATCAAGTTCCTGCCTTGCTGTTCCCCAACATGACGGTGGTTGTATCGCCCCTTATCGCTCTCATGAAGGATCAAACAGAGCGATTGCAAACACGCGGTGTTGCAGCGGCGGCCATTCATGGCGGGATGGGTGCGGGTGACATCAACAACATCATCCATGAAGCTCATAGTGGACGTATCAAGCTTCTGTATGTGGCTCCGGAGAGACTGGAGTCCGTTACCTTCAGGCGCCAGTTGCGTACCATACCCATCAGTCTTCTCGCCGTAGATGAAGCACACTGCATCAGTGAATGGGGTCACGACTTCCGTCCGGCCTATCAGAACATCACCTCGCTCTTCGAAGACCGTGCACGCATTCCCATTCTTGCTCTCACGGCAACGGCAACACCAGATGTGCGGGCAGATATCGCGCGATCCTTGGGGCTGACCGATGCTGTTGAGATCGTGCGTGGATTTGACCGACCCAACCTTTCGTTCTGCGTTGAACGCACGGCAGCAAAGATCGAGTTTCTTACGCGCACACTTCGAACCCATCCGAATGAATCTGCCATCATCTACTGCGGGTCGCGACGTCGAGTAGAGAGTGTGGCAGAGGACCTACGTCGTCGTGGCATTGCAGCTGAAGGATACCACGCAGGCATGCCGTCTCGAGAAAGGTCAGATGTCCAAGACCGATTTCTCAACGGTTCAACGCCTGTTCTTGCTGCTACCAATGCATTCGGCATGGGCATCGACAAAGCCAATGTGCGTCATGTCTTTCATACCGATCTCACCCTTACGTTGGAGGCTTACTACCAAGAGGCGGGCAGGGCCGGACGTGATGGACTTCCCTCCACGTGCACGCTGATCTACCAGCCCGAAGACCGTCGGCTCATGGAGTTCTATATTGCCGGTACGTATCCGAACGCAAACATGTGCACGATGTCTATACGTACCTGTGCGACCGTGCGCAATTGCCCCTCGGCAGTTCCGTGGACACACCTATCCTTGCCGATGCTGCCAGTATCGCAGTTGCTGTCCATATGCCTGTTGCTGAAGTAGGGGGCGTTCTGAACGTTTTGGAGCGATCGGGCATCGTTGTCCGCACAACGCCCACAGGTTCAGCCAGACTTCAGCTGCGAACCAGTGCAGCACGGTTGGAAGAGTTCGCTGCGGGTTCGCCACCGGAGAGAAGACTTGTGGCCGACGCCATCGCACGTCTGATGGCCGGTCGCGATGTTGGTGCCAACGTGGACATTTCCCTCAGTGAACTGCTATGCGATCCAAAAGCTCGAGGTGATGGTTCGTTATGCAGAGACACGTCAATGCAAACGGAACTTCATCCTTTCCTATTTCGGCGATCCCTCCACATCAGGAACATGCGGAACATGCTCATCCTGCAAGGGGAGTGTGGCGCAACGGGCTGTAAGTGAACGTCACATGGCCATCATCGTTTCACTGATCCGTACCGTTTGGCAATTGAATTCGCGATACGGCAGGCATGTTGTGGTTGATGTTGTTACGGGAACGGTGTCGGAGCGTGTTACCGCAAACAGGCTTGACAGATGTGTTACATGGGGAAGCCATCGCGAGCGTTCACGCCACGAGGTACTTGAAGCACTCGACGAGGCACTCGATCACGCATGGCTTGTTCGAACTGCCGATCTGTATCCTACGATCGGAGTGACCGAAGAAGGCATGAAGATCGCTCGCCCCCTGCCATCACCATTACGCTACGAAGCAAAGACGTCAGCAACCGATACATCGGCTGCCCTCGATGCCTTGATGGCATTCCGTGAACGTGTTTCTGAGCGAGATGGCGCTGCTGAGTTAACGCTGGCTGGACAAGAAGAACTCCGGCGAATCGCTGCTGACGCACCGAACTCCATCGAAGATCTCGTTCCCGGCAAACATGGCAGCGGACTCTTCCTTGCCCGTTACGGAGCGGAGATCATTCAGGTTCTTAAGGATGTGGGAAGGGCAGATGTGCGTGCAGTGCCTAAGGTGCGGGCCGACGATGATTCCACGATGATCGCGGCACTTGTCCGGCCTGGATGGACCCTGCACCAGGTAGCTCGTGCTGCACGTATGACGCCGCCTGCTGCAGCCCAAGCTATCCAGCGAGCTGTGGAGGCGGGCCTGGATATCCGCAGGGAAGAACTCGTACACGACGACCTGTATCAAGACGTCCTCGACTACCTCCGGCATCATCGATTTGCCAAACTCCGACACGTGCGTGAGCATGTGGGTGAGGATGTTGATCTAGCAATCCTTCGCGTTGCCTTGGCATTTGCCCGACGTGATCTCTACTCCGAGGACACATGAGATTCGTAACCGCCACGATGATGATGTTGACGGTTTTACTCTCCGCAGCACACGCGAGCGAAACGGTGGTTGTTCGCCTGCGAACATCCTCCGTTCCATCCTCGCTTCGTGCCCTAGGCGCCAAGAGTGTCCTTCCTACGGGCGTTGACCAACAGAAGGTCCCGGAGACTGTGCAATCGCGTTCACAACGAGATGCGTTTGAATCTCTGCGTCGTTATGTAGTACTGACGTTGCCAGACGGTGTAACGACTCGAGAGATCGAAGACATCGATGGGGTTGCAGATGTCCGTCAACTGGTAACAATGAAGATCCATGCAGAGCCCCTTACAAACGACTCTCTCGCTTCAGAACAATATGCTCTTACCACAGTTGGTGCACGGTCTGCGTGGACCATGGCTACTGGGAAGGGCATTGTTGTCGGAATCATCGACACAGGCATCGATTGGACGCATGAAGACCTCGTGGGCGCTATGGCAGTCACGGCGGCAGAAGATGTCAACAAGAACGGGCGATTTGACGATTGGCCGTCGGACGTGGAGATTGACGGAGTCCTCGGTGATCTCAATGGCCTTGATGAGGACAACAACGGTGTGGTCGATGATGTCATCGGATATGACTTTGTTGATCAAGACGTACGAAACATTGGCGACGATAGAGGACGCGATCCTATACCGTTCGATGAACAGGGTCACGGAACGTCAGTAGGGGGCGTTATAGCCGCCACACCGAACAACCTTCTCGGCATCGCTGGCCTTGCCTACGGTTCCCGTCTGCGCGCATTGCGTGCATTTGATGCCACGGGCAACGCCGAAGAGGATGACATCGCAAGTGCCCTTGTCTACGCCGCGCTCACGGGAGTGAACGTGGTGAACATGAGCTTTGGCGATGGCGTTGATTCGCCCATGTTGCGAGACGCGGTGAAGTTTGCTTCAGCAATGAATGTTGTCCTTGTGGCATCCGCAGGGAATACCGGCACTACGTCGCGACAGTACCCTGCAGGGTATGACGAGGTGATCGCTGTTGGTTCAACCAACGAAGAAGATCGGCGTTCGCCGTTCTCAAGCACGGGTTCACTTGTTGCCCTTTGCGCCCCGGGTGAGTCCATTGTGACAACGGCCGTCAATTCTCGCTATCGCACGGTGAATGGTACGTCGTTCGCAGCCCCGTACGTTGCCGCCGCAGCAGCGATGATGTTGGAGCGAAGCGCCATGCAGATGTCGGCCGCCGAGATCCGTGGCACACTTCAAGAACGTTCGTTGGATCTGGGTGAACGCGGATGGGATGTGCTCTATGGTGCAGGCAGACTTCAGGTGGACGCCGCACTCGCAGCGCAGGGTCGTTCGGCCTACGGGATCACCAAGCCCTCGAACGAGGATGAAGTTGACGTGCGCACGACGCCTACGCTTGCATTAATGGGGAGTGTGCTTGTAGCACCATTCGATTCATACAGCGTTTCGTATGGTGTTGGACTGGAACCCACAGCGTGGACAACGATCAACTCCTCCAAAGTTGCTGTTGTTATGGACACGTTGGCCAGGCTCAACACAACAACGCTCACATCAGGACTTTACACCATCCGCCTCCAGGTAGCATGCAAGGACGGTCGTTCACTCGATTCTCGCAAACGGATAACGATCGTCAACAACGATGTGCTGACGATCACCAAGGCGGAGATCATCAATGCATGGACCACTGACAGACGTTCGCCGGTTGTTACCGTGAGGACTTCGCGGCCAACTGCTTTGGCACTGAACATTACGGCAGAGAACTCATCGACATTCTCCGACGTAAAGCGATTCGTTCGGTCTCATAGCTTGGTGGTTCCCGATTCTATCATCTCGCGTTCACAGATCGCTGTCCGAGCACGATGCACTGCAGACAACGATTCTGTTGCTGAAACCACACTCACAATAGCAGCCTCACGAGAAGGAGCCCCTTCTGTATCTGGATGGAAGAAGACCCAATCCGCTTCGTGGTCCGGATACGTCCTAAACGATGTCCGCGATCTCTACGGGGATGGTTTACCTGCCTTTGTGATGAACGATCTTTCTTCGGGGTCGTTCGGTGGCACGTTCACCATGCAGTACCGTGATGGTGTGTGGTCCCGTCGTGACTCGCTCACAAGCACC
Organism: Ignavibacteria bacterium; assembly: GCA_016707005.1. NCBI lineage: Bacteria > Pseudomonadati > Ignavibacteriota > Ignavibacteria > Ignavibacteria bacterium. The sequence continues at coordinate 497,941 of JADJIQ010000002.1, read as the reverse complement.
TGGATACCGCGCGGCATCTGCGATGCAAACGGCAACGGTCTGCTCGAGGTCCTTGCTCATGTTGTTGGACGCGCAGTGTTGTTCGAACAAGCAGTGGTAGGGGGCTCTCCATTCGCTCGCATCATCTATGCAGATTCATCCGGACGTCAGAATGGTGCAGGTGTAGCAGATATCAACGGCGATGGCAGAGAAGAACTCCTTCTCCTCTCCGATTCCGGCTGCACGGCGATAACTTATCGCAATGGCCGTTTCGATCGACTTGGCATTGCCGTCAACACATCAGCCCCTTCGTATGGGAACGTGAACAATCGTGTTGATGAGATCAGTGTTGCCGCAGGTGACTTCGACGGCGATGGAGCTGTTGAAGTAGCCTTTGGTGACACAGATGGAGATCTCATCATTTCAGAATGGGATGGTGTTGCATTTGTGAATCGGTATCTCCTCGAAACAAATGGAGGGGGCGGATCCGGATTTGTTGCAAGCGGTGACGTTGATGCCGATGGGAGACCCGATGTTGTGTTCGGTGTGCCGGACAGCACGCAGCCGGATGCCGAACGAGAGTATGGTCGAGACGTTTGGACCTACAGACTTCTACGAGCAAATGGGAATGATCAGTATGAGACCGTCTGGACAGATCACATCGCCGGTGTCCGTTATGGAATTGGTTATCGTAATGGTGTAGATGTTGGCCCCCTCGATTCGCGTCCAGGAGAAGAGATCGTTATCTGTGCCTATCCGCGGATGTACGTGTTCGGCGCAGACGAGACATCCAAGGCCATCGTTCCGCGCTGGTTTGTTCCAGACGTTGTGAGTCCGCGCTTCCTGATGTATGACTTCAACAAGAATGGCATCAACGAGCTCGGCTATGGCATCACCTATGCCGGACTTGGAATGATGACAGGATTCAACTTCAGCGAGGTGGATACGGTGCTGCGTCACCCTGCACCCGCATCGATGCGAGGTCACTACGTGAGTGCCGATTCGATCGTCCTAGACTGGATGCCCGTGGCAGATACGAAGCAGTACAAGATCTTTGCAAGCACGAACAACGGACCGTACAGATCACTCGACAGCACCACAACAACCTCCGTCACCGTAGCAGAGCCTATTGGTTCTTCCTCGGTTCGCTTTGCCGTAGTTGCCTATCCTATCAACACCACCATTCGAGAAAGTCGACGCTCGAATGACGCTGCCTTCATGATCAATGATCAGGCTAGGGTGATCGGACTTGATAGAGATACCGTGAATCGCTCAGAGCTTCGAACGGGACTTCGAGTTCTGTTGCGATACAGCAGCGATATCAGTGTGGATCATATTGAGCCTACACAGTTCCTTCTTCTGGATCGATCATCAGGTGCCGGTGTTGTTCCAACCCTCACCGCGGTAGCGGGCACACAACAAGATGTGGTCCTGACCTTCCCCGGCGTGAACTTTTCCGACTCGCTATTGGTGCGTGTACGACATGTCAATGACATGGCAGGAAAGCCGGTGCGTGATACGTCCTTCCCGCTCGTTGTACGAAATGATCCGGCATCCACACCAGAGTTTGCACTCGCATCTCTTGGTGTGCGTTCAACAACAGCGTTGCTAGTTACCTTCACCGCCGATGTAGATGCAACAGCAACGAATCCCCTGAACTATCGACTCGATCCCATCGGGACCGTGCTTACGGCAACGCGTGTGGATGCACGCACGATCGAACTCGATCTCGATCCGGCAAGCCCCCTTACTGCTCGCGGAATAACCTACTCATTGACCGCGCTTGGTATCAAAGGCGACCCATCGGGTGTGATAACCACGGGTGCAGGCAACACGGCAACGTTTATCGTTACAGCACCCGACCTGAGTTCGGCCTACGTCTATCCCCATCCTGTACGACTTACACGTGATGATGAGATCACCTTTGGCGGACTCACTCAAGACGCTACGGTGGAAGTTCTCGATGGAGCGATGAGAACACTTGTAACCATCACCGGCACCGAAGGCAACGGCGGTGTCCGATGGGATCTTCGAACATCAGCTGGAGAACGAATCCCCCCGGGATTGTACTTCTACCGTGTGTCCGGCACGTCTGATCAGGGGGCGGGTGTGGAGCCGGTGCTGAAGAAGCTGATGGTGGAGCGCTAACGCAGGAGCCTCCGCAGGCCACCAACGTCGCCGTTGCTGAGGATGGCGATGACGTCGTTGGGTTGAATGTGGTTGGCGAGGATATCGGCAATGTCCTTGCCCCAAGACGGATCCGACGCGCGGTCCGGCGAAAGGGAGACCGCTGTGATGCCCATCGCAGAGATCTCGCGCACGAGCATTTCGGTATCGAGTCGCTCTTCTGCCTTGTAGCGTTCAGGTCGGTTCACAGGACCAAGGCAGACAGTGCTTGCCCCTTTAAAACACTGAGCCAGTTCGTGCTGGAAGAAATTGCGAGTAGTAGTGTTCGAACGCGGCTCAAAGACAACATGCACGTTGCTCTGTGGGTATCGTTGCTGGAGAGCCTTGATGGTTGCGGCGATGGCAGTTGGGTGATGGGCAAAGTCGTCAACAACAATGCAGCCATTCCACGAGCCGATCTCCTCCAAGCGACGCTTCGGAGCAGTGAAGAGGGGAAGGCCGATCTGCTGTTCCTCTGAGGTAAGACCAGCCGCAGCTGTAGCTGCAATTGCCATCGTGGCATTACGAAGATTGTGCTCACCTGGCATAGGGAGCGTGAACCTGCCGTACTTCTCACCATTACGGAGAATGGTCCACGAGGTAGAGTTGCCTTCTTCTGTGATGTCCGTGATGCGCCATGTTGCCCCTTCCGACGTACCAACAAATTCAACGGGGCAGGGGGCTTTCTCGGCTGCAGCACGAGCGTTTTGGTCCTCAGCATTCACGAGCAGCACTCCGGAGCGAGGAATGAGTCGCACCATATGCTGAAAGGATCTGATGATGGCTTCGGTGCTGTCGAAAATATCCGCGTGGTCGAACTCGAGATTATTGATGATGGCGATGGTCGGTCGATAGTGAATGAACTTGCTGCGTTTGTCGAAGAACGCAGTGTCGTACTCATCACCTTCGCTGACAAAGACTCCGGCACGCGTGTCGTGGATCTCTGGGGGTACCGGCCTGCATCCAACACTGAAATTCCCCGGAACGCCGCCGATCAAGAAGCCTGGGTTGAATCCTGCGGACTCCAACAGCCATGCCGCCATGCTGGACGTGGTTGTTTTCCCGTGGGTTCCGCAGCAGACGATGGAAGTGTTCTTGGAGATGAAAAGACGTCCCACGAGCTCGGCCATGGACGTCATATCCCACCGTTCGTCCAGGACAAGCTCCAGCTCTTCGTTCCCTCGGCTGATGGCATTCCCTATCACGACCAGGTCTGGAGCTATAGTACGCAGACGGCTGGCAGAATACCCTTCTGAACGGTCGATCCCGGCCTCATCCAGCACGGTGCTCATCGGGGGGTAGAGTGGGCCATCGCTTCCAGTAACGTGGTGACCCTGCATTCTGCACGCAACGGCAACCGACCCCATGGCCGTGCCGCCAACCCCGACAAAGTGGATGTTCATCGCATTCCGCTCATAGGTAAAAAATGGTATCTTGCTTGATTAGCACAAAGATAGAGCCGCAAACCATTGTGGCGTCTGAATCACCACCGGAGCTGTTGCATGCGCGTCTTGTTCCTCACAATCGTCACTATCGTTGTCACCACAACGGCTTCCGCACAATTCTGGCAAAACACTGACGGTCCTCCGTCGGCATCCACCTGCATGGTCACGAACTCAAAAGGTCACGTGATCGTTGGCACACCGTTCAGCAAGATCTATCGGACCACGGACCGAGGCAATTCATGGGTCCCGTTTGACAATGGCATTGATGATGGTGGTGCTAATTGGTATCCGATCAACCAATTGAGTGTGGCTGCGAATGACGTCCTCTATGCAGCCGTCAATGGTCTTGGTGTGCTCCGCTCAACGAATGACGGCGAATCGTGGACGAAGGTTGACATCGGTCTGACGATCGCGCCTAATTCCAGGATCAGTATCAGTACGAAGTCACCAGCTGGCGGACCTACTCAGATCTTTGTGGGATATGATGCGGGTGCATCAAACCTCAAGGCGCAGTTCTCCAGTGACGGCGGTGCAACGTTCGTCTCTTTACCTCTTGCACAGGCAAACGGGATACCTAGTGCAACATCCTCGTTGTTCGAAGTATTCCTCTCTCCAAACTCCGATAAGAAGTTCATTTCTGTTGCTTATAACAAGGGGCTTTTCCGCACAACGGACAATGGCACGTCATGGAGACGGATCGATAACGGAGACGGCAATTCAAATGAGAGCGACGACCTCTACGCCACATTTGCCTATGACAAAAACGGTCATATCTATGTTGGACGTAACGCCCTCCCTGGCTCAGCTAAGACCACCAATGCTGTGGTCATTAAATCGATCAATGATGGCGAACAGTGGGCCTACCTGCTCAACGGTTGGGATAACCGCGATGTAACGAATAACCGAATCTCTGCGATCTCGTTTGGCGCCAATGGTGATATGTGGGTGACAACGGAGAAGAATTCCGGACCATTCAAAGGAACGAACTACGGCGAGGTCTTCACAGTCGTGAAGGACGGGCTTGCTGGTGATGGCGCTTGCTCAGGTGTTGTCGTAACCAAGGACAATCACGTCTTCATTGCCCCAACGGGTGACCCTGTTCACCGCCACCTGGACCCTGCGAGTTCGGTGGAAGAGACTATGCCATTCGCAGTTCGCACCGGCATCATGCCGAATCCTGCAAGTGATCGCGTCAGTGTTACGGTTGAGACTGACGTGCCATCCAATGTGGTGGTGGACCTTCTCAATGTAGCCGGTGAGCGCGTGATCGATGGGCATACCGCCTTCGTCACGCCAGGCGCTTCGCAACGCATCTCGCTCGTCACACAAGGCATTCCGCAGGGTGTCTACACGCTTCGTGCTGTTGCCAATGGCAACGTGACGATGCAGACGGTAGTTATCGCCCGTTAAGCTCAGCGCTTCGGCGCATCTTGGATCTTGGTTACCCACCACAAGTTCTGCTTGCGGAGGGTAGAGAACTGCATCGTTCGTACATAGTCCAGCGTTACGCGGACATTATGCGTGCTGTCAGTGAGTGTGTCCACAACAGTTTCGGAGATCGGCTTCTGCGCCATGATCGCCTTCCACCGTTGCAGATCGTCCGCCAACTCAAACTTCTCCACGGCCAGGAGTGGACGTCCCATCGGATTGAGCATGAGTTCTGTGGCCGCCGTGGTGTTGCCGCTGTCGAGTTCTGCCTTGAATAGGTGAACCACGCCAGGAGCTGAGCGTTGACTGCGTTCGATCGGCACGGGTTTACGAGAGCCCCCTCCGATAACAAAGAGCTCACAGCCCCCTATGGAAAGGGAGAGCAAGAGTCCCGCTGAAACAACGATCGATCTGGTCATTGGAGTAGCCACGAAAAACTTTCCTTGAGGACTGCGACGAATCCGTGCGTGATGCGATCGACGGGATGGGTCATGCCAAATGTATGGGTGGTGTTTGGAATGATGTGCAGGGAGGCGGCCGTGTTCGTGCGCGACCGGAGTGCCACGATCTCGGAGAGTGGGACGGTGAGATCATTCTCTGCGTGGAAGAACGCCAGACGATCACCAAGTGCCGCTGCTGCAGAATCGAGCGATAGGCGTTCTGCATTCGACTCAATGTCTTCAACGTACGACACATTCATCTGCACGATCTGCTTCGTTCGTTCATTCGTGAAAGAGAATGCTCCTGCCTTGGCCCACTCTGCGCGCTGTCGGTTAGTCCAGCGCGTCCATGTCCCAACGGAGTTATAGACTGCGGTCTTAACGAAGGGGGCGGTACCACCCTCGACCAATTCGCGTGATACAACCTGCGCAATACCGCCACCGCGTGAATGCCCAACGATGAAGATCTGCCCATTCCACTGCTCGCGCACGGTGGCAAACGACGGGTCGTTCTTTATCAGGCCGATCATGTCATGCACGTCATCAATTTCCTGAGAGATCGTGTTGGCAGCGAACGCATCAAGGTCCTGCACCATCCACGATGTACCGTTCATGCCATTGCCCGAGAAACAGAATCTGATGGCGATCATTCCGTGCATAGCCGCATGCTGGGCTATCCATGGCAAAAAGCTGTAGTTGCGAAATCCCTTGAATCCATGCAGAATCAATACCAACGGGGCTGGAGCCGCTTCGTTGGGGAGTGTGGTTGTGATGTGAAGGGGCTTCCCGGCGCGGTTAGGTACAACACTGTTCATTTCAGGGAAGAACGTCATTCTCCTCTTCCTTCCAGAAGATCGGGTCTGCGTTCCTTCGTCTTTGCAAGCGACTGTGCTTCGCGCCATTCTCTTATCAGCTTGTGATTTCCGCTCGTGAGAACTTCCGGTACGGGCAGTCCGCGGAATTCAGCGGGTTTCGTGTAGAGCGGTGCGTCGAGAAGTCCATGCATAAACGAGTCGTCGAGTACGCTCTCAGCATCGCCTACTACGCCCGGTACGAGCCGGACGATGGCATCTGTGAGTACAGCCGCAGCGATCTCGCCTCCGGTGAGTACGTAGTCGCCAACAGAGATCTCACGCGTGACCAGTACGTCGCGGATACGTTGGTCAATGCCCTTGTAATGTCCACAGAGCAGGATCAGCGATCTCTTCAATGAGAGTTCGTTGCAGACTTCTTGGGTTAGAAGTTTGCCGTCCGGACAGAGATAGATCACATCGTCATAGTGTCTTTGAGCGAGCAGACCTTCGATACAGGCGAACACCGGTTCGCACTGGATCACCATCCCGGCGCCACCGCCGTAGGGCGAGTCATCGATGTGTTTGTAGCGATCCGTTGCGTGGTCGTGGAGGTTGTGAAGGTGGATCTCCACGAGCCCCTTTTCTTGACCTCTTCCGATGATCGACGTAGACACGAACGACTCAAGGATCTGCGGTACCACGCAGACGATATCAATGCGGATCTTTAGATCACTCATCTCGGTCCTCGGCCGATGGCGAGCCAAGGTCGAGAAGGCCGGGGAGGAGTTCGACAACGATCCGCCGAGCGGCGGTGTCGACATTGAGGATCACATCGTCGATCACCGGGAACGGAACTGTTCGACCGTCCGGCAGCGTGACAACCCATACGTCGTTGGCAGGCATCAGCCAAACATCAGTTACGGTTCCTACGAGCTGGCCATCCTTTGTGATGACGCTGCACCCTTCGATATCTCCGATGCGGAAACGGTCATCGTCATTGAGCCCTACGTCTTCAGGTCGGCAATACACAGCTTGCTCTACAAGCGTCTGTGCCTCATCTGCACCGGAGATCTCTCGAACGCGCAGGGTAGTACGCATCGGCGTAGCATCGAATGCATCAATGGTATACGTCTTGACAAAGTCGCGCGAATACCCGATCCCGATCGTTGCACCAGGGCGGAGCCCCTGAGGAATACCCACGGTGTCCATAAGGAACATTGTTCCATCGAGACCATGGGTACGAGCAATGACGCCGATGTATTCGGTGAAAGCCATGTTTAGATGCCAGTTACTAGTTACTAGTTACGAGTTACTAGTTACGAGTTACGAGTTACGAGTTACTAGTTACTCTTTACTATTTACGAGTTGCCAATCATCGTTACTAGTGACCTGTAACTTGTACTTAGTAACTAGTAACTAGTAACACTAACCCAAATAGGTTCTAAGCGCCTTTGAACGGCTTGCATGGCGAAGGCGACGGATAGCCTTCTCCTTGATCTGACGGACGCGTTCACGTGTGAGGTTGAACTTCTCGCCGATCTCTTCAAGCGTGAGCGCTTGTTGATCATCAAGACCAAAGTACAGGCGGATCACTTCAGCTTCGCGGTCACTGAGCGTATTGAGAACTTGCTGGACTTCTACGCGAAGAGATTCGCGCATGAGTTCGCTGTCGGGCGGTGGCTGTTGATCGTTCGGAAGAATATCGAGAAGGCGATTGTCTTCGCCTTGTACGAATGGTGCGTCCACCGAGAGGTGACGTCCGGAGATCTTGATCGTTTCCGAGATCTCTGCGATCGACATTTCAAGTTGTTCTGCGAGTTCAGCGGCGGTCGGTTCACGCTCGTACTGTTGCTCGAGTTCGGAGAACTTCTTGCCGATCTTGTTCAGCGCGCCAACACGATTGAGTGGGAGACGAACAATACGCGACTGTTCAGCGAGTGCTTGAAGGATCGATTGACGGATCCACCACACAGCATAGGAAATGAACTTGAAGCCGCGCGTTTCATCGAAGCGCTTTGCCGCCTTGATCAGACCGAGGTTGCCTTCGTTGATGAGATCGCCGAGGGAAAGGCCTTGATTCTGGTACTGCTTGGCCACCGACACCACAAAGCGAAGGTTTGCCTTCACAAGGCGCTCAAGAGCCATGGAGCCTTCGAAGCCGCCACGTCTGATCGCCTGCGCAAGATCGATCTCGTCAGTACCGGTCAGAAGGTCTACGCGGCCGATCTCCTGAAGGTATTTATCGAGCGACTGGCTCTCGCGATTGGTGTACTGTTTGGTGATCCTCATGGGCAGACCTCTGAATAACGAAATAGGAAGCAAAGGGGAGACGTGTGACGTCTTCCCTTCGTGCAAACGTGACGGATCACGATGCGGGGTGCAAAGTTACTGATCTGTCGGGACTTGTGCGGCCAATATCAGCCGATATTGCGGCGAAGACAGGATGTTCGTGGCTGCGCGCACCAACGGATCATAGCGCAGGGCGCGCGATTCGCGGATCTTGTCGGTTCCGAATCGCGTGCGGATCTCCTGCTCAAGTCGTTCTCCAACGAGGGGTTGGTTCTGACGGATCGTTCTTCCGATCTCACGGTCGAGGACCTTTTCTGCCTGTTCCAAGCTCTTGAGCGAGGCGGCCGACCAGCCATTGGCCATTGCCCTGGTGCGGGCACTGGCAAGCTCGGCAAGGAAGGGAGAGCGTTTCGCTGATGGAAGTGAGTCAACATAGGCAACGAAGCGATCGATGAGCCCCTTTTCAACGGAGAATGAGCGAGGCAGGGAATCGAGGGTTGCCGTGTACACCGTTGCGAAACGACCAAAAACATATTCTGAGTCGAGATGGGCGATTGGGGTCGGCAAGACTGAATCTACCACCGACGTATCGGGATCAATGCCGTGGAGTTCGGCAACAGACCTTCCGTTCACGGTTTTGAAGACATGGGCGATGGAATCAGCACCGGCTATGGCATTGTTCGGTTCGCCCACCGGCGCGCGGCGTGTTCGGTAGTCGATTCGTTGAATGCTTCGGCCAGACGGAGTGTAGTATCGCGATGTGGTGAGTTTGAGAGTGGCTTCATTTGGCAGTGGAACCATCGTCTGAACCAGCCCCTTGCCAAAAGAACGTTTGCCGACGATGATGCCGCGATCGAGATCTTGGATAGCTCCGGCTACGATCTCACTTGCACTGGCACTGCGCTCGTTGATGAGTACTGCAAGCGGCAGAGATGGCTCGATTGGTTCTTCATTTGAGGTGTAAGATCGAGTCTCGTCGCCGTCCCGGCCACGGGTTGTGACGATCACACTGTTGATCGGAACAAAGAGCTCTACCACATCCACGGCAGCATCGAGGAGTCCGCCCGGATTATCTCGGAGATCAAGAATGAACCCCTTGAGATCTGTTTGATCCTGCAGGTCGCTCAGGGCACGGCGAACGGCAAGCCCCGTACCACGTGCAAAACGGGCAAGTCGTACATATCCGATTCCGCCGGGCAGGAGTTCTGCATGTCCAACGGTCTCCACCGGAAGTTCCGCACGTGTAACCACTACTTCGATCGTGTCCTTACGTCCGTCACGGACCACACGGAGTTTAGCGGAAGAACCGGCAGTACCACGCGTATGAGGCCGGAGACTCTGTGGTGACATGGTGTCAGTGCGGACAGCGTCGATAGAAAGCAAGTGATCGCCGATGCGAATGCCGGACTTCCTAGCTGGACCATCTTCACGAATGTCGATGATCGTCAGCATGCTGTCCCGGCGTCCAACGGAGATCCCGAAGCCAACATAGGCACCGGTTGACAGCATGTCCAGATCGTCCGTCTCATCGAACTTCATGTACGTAGAATACGGGTCGAGATGCCTAAGCATTGCATCAATACCAACCTCAACCAGATCTTCCGGATCCACTTCGTCCACATAGGCGGTATTCACCTCACGGAACACGGCCCCGAATGACTCTAATGACCGTGCCAGGCGGATGTAGAACGAAGCATCATCGTTCGGACCGGGAGCAGCATATGCTCCGGTGATACAGGCGGTAAATGCCGAGATGATGAGGATTCGTTTCATTCTTCGAGACGACGACGTATCTCTTCCGTGAGTGTGTCTGTATGGACGCGGACCTGTTGCATCGAATCGCGCTCACGCAGGGTTACTGTGGAGTCAGTGATCGTCTGTCCATCTACCGTGATACAGAATGGTGTTCCTACCTCATCCTGTCTACGATATCGACGCCCGATCGCTCCGCTTGTATCGAACTCTACACGGAAAGAGCGCTGTAAGTTCCGCATGATCTCTTCACCAGCCTCGGGCATTCCATCCTTGTTTACGAGAGGCAAGACGGCCGCCGTCATCGGTGCCAAGGACGGCTTCAAACGCATCACGGAGCGGGTCTCTGAACCGCCATCAGCTGTTGGGACCTCTTCCTCTGCATACGCATCACACAATACGGCCAGGAAGGTGCGGGTTGCTCCAACAGCGGTCTCGATCACGAACGGTGTGTAGCGATCCTTGGAGACCGTGTCTACGTATTCGAGCTTCTTCCCGGAGAATTCCTGATGCCTCTGTAGGTCAAAGTCCGTGCGAGAGTGAATACCCTCTACCTCGCCCCATCCGAATGGGAAGAGGTATTCGATGTCCTCGGCAGCAGCGGCGTAGTGTGCTAGTTTTTCATGGGGCTTGCGGTGCAGGTGTTCGGGGTTGATCCCGATGGAATTGACGAACCAATCCCAACGTGCCTGACGCCAGTACTCGAACCATTCGTTCTCGGTGCCTGGCTTGATGAAGAACTGCATCTCCATCTGTTCGAATTCGCGGACGCGGAAAAGGAAGTTCTTGGTGTTGATCTCGTTGCGGAAGCTCTTGCCGATCTGGGCGATGCCGAACGGCGGCTTCATACGAGCAGAGTCCATCACGTTCTTGAAGTTCACAAAGATCCCTTGCGCCGTTTCCGGACGTAGGTATACGGTGCTCGACGCATCAGCCACGGGGCCAACATGCGTCTCGAACATCAAGTTGAAGTTCCGTACCTCGGTCCAGTCTGTAGTTCCGGAGATCGGATCAGGGATGTTGTTCCCAATGATGATGGCATGCAGGTCTTCGTTCGTCGTAGCGGCGTTGAGGGCATTCTCGATGATCGTTGCTTGATCGGTCTTCCCCTTGGACCTGAGTCGAGCTGCGAATTCTTCAATGAGGTTGTCGGCACGATGACGAGACTTCGATGTCTTGTTATCGATCATCGGGTCACTGAACTGACCAACGTGACCGGAGGCCTCCCAAACACGAGGGTGCATGAGGATGGATGAATCGATCCCAACGATGTCCGTGCGGAAGGTCATGGCCTTCCACCAAGAGTCTTTGATGTTGCGCAGGAGCTCTACGCCGAGGGGGCCAAAATCATAACAGCCATTAAGGCCGCCATAGATCTCGGAGGACTGGTAGACAAATCCCTTGCGTTTCGACAGGGAAAGGATCGCGTCGAGTGAAGTTTGTGCGGCCATTGGGTGTAAATACTTGAGAAATGCAGCCCAAAGATACGAACCATGGATGTTGCGTAAGTTTAGGCGATATAGACTTCTTCGACCCTTTCCTAGGCCCGTGATGCAGCTTCCCCTCCGCACGCTTGCTACCGCACTGATCCTTGTGTTCGCTGCCATGAACGCAGGTGCACAGATGCAAAGCGGTAAGGAGCATGTAACGTTTGAAAAGCTCGGTCAGATCACAGGCAGCGTGGGACAGACCATTACCGTTGACGTCAAGGCGGTCATCGAAGAAGGATGGCACACCTACGGCCTTACTCCTACCGTTGGTCCGGATGGATTAGGACCTGAGCCAATGACGATCACAGCCGGACCCGACACCGTCCTCGTGGCAGGGAAGGGGATAACGATCGTGAAGGGGGCTTCAAAGCATCGCGACGAGGTTTGGGGTGCTGATGTAGAAGAAGTTGCCGGGAAGGTTGAGATCAAGGTCCCACTTTTTCTCCCTGCCGGACTGCAACAAGGTGTCCACAACGCAGTCATTACCGTCGGCTTCCAAATGTGCGACGGCCAGATGTGTCTGGCTCCGGAATACATCGATCTTCCGATCGAGATCTTGATCAATAACGTAAGACGTTAAGGTGCGTGTGATAATGAGACCAACAACATTGAAACGTATGACCACAATGGTGACCTTACTTACCTCACTGTGCATGCTACTAGGGTTGCCTTTACATGCACAGATGCCTTCGGGTAAGGACCACATCACGATAAGCCCCGTTCCCGAGATCTCCGGGAAGGCTGGGGACACGGTAACACTTCGAATCAAAGTAAAGATCGAAAAGTACTGGCACACCTACGGGTTCACGGCTGCCGTTGGACCGGATGGGCTTGGACCAAGTGCGTCAGAGATTATTGTTGGACCGCGAGGCGTCCTACGACTAGCGGGTAAACCGGTGATACTCAAAGGTTCACACGTGCATTTTGATAGTACGTGGGGTACGAAGGTCGAGGAAGTGTCTGGCAACGCCGAGATCAGTATTCGGGTGTTGTTGGACAAGCGACTCAAGATGGGTATCCAGAAGGGTGAGGTAAAACTCGGTGTACAGATGTGCGACACTACTGGGTGTATGCCGTTCGAAGAGATACCGGTACCCGTTGAGAAGATCACCGTAACCTCTGAATTCGTTGGTGACATGAGTGACACGGCCGATGTTGCTCTGGTTGCTGCTGAAAAGGTTACGTCTGCTTCTGGCTCGACAAAGCTCGAAACAGCCGGTGCGCCTGCAGGCGGCACAGAGATCGAGGCTGAGCAGCAGAAAGGGCTTTGGAGTTTCTTCTTCTATGCAATGGGAATTGGATTCCTTGCATTGTTAACACCGTGTGTGTTCCCGATGATCCCTATCACGGTATCGTTCTTCACAAAGCGACATGAGAAACGCAGCGGCAAGGGCATTCAAGAAAGTATGCTCTTTGGACTTGGCATCATTTCTACATTCACGGCAGTGGGCATCATTGCCTCTCTGATCTTCGGTGCAACAGCGGTACAGGATCTTGCGGCCAATCCGTGGCTCAATCTTGGGATCGGCATGCTGTTCATGGTGCTTGCCTTCAATCTCTTCGGTGCGTTTGAGATCCAAGTTCCCATCTCGGTGATGAACGCTCTGAACAAGAAGAGTCAGGGTGATGGTAGCATTTCGATCCTGTTGATGGGGCTCACCTTCTCGCTCACTTCGTTTACCTGCACGGTGCCGTTCGTAGGAACGTTGCTCTTGAGTGCATCGGGCGGTGACCTTCTGTATCCGGCCGTTGGAACCCTTGGGTTCGCAACGGCCTTCGCCATCCCATTTGTTGCCCTCTCAATGTTCCCATCTCTGCTCGTTCGCTTGCCGCGAGCGGGTGGTTGGATGAACAACCTCAAGGTAGTGATGGGTTTCTTGGAGATCGCAGCCGCCATCAAGTTCTTCTCTACAGCGGAATTCATCTTCGGACTCGGACTCCTTCCACGAGAAGTGTTCCTCTCCATCTGGGCTGGGGTGTGCATCTTGATCACACTCTATCTCATCGGTACGTTTGAGATGAAGCTCGACTCGAAGCTTGAAAAGGTAAGTGGACTGCGTGCGTTCTTCGCTGTGATCTTTGCAACGTTCTCCGTGTGGTTCATCATTGGTGCGAATGGGAAGCCCCTTGCCGCAGACCTCGAAGCATTGTTACCGCCGGAGAATTATCATCAATTGCTTGACGTGATGAACGGGAATTCGTCGTCGATCGCTCCGTCAACCGGGACTTCAGGTGCTACTGCGTCATCCCATGATTCGATGAAGTGGTATACGAACCTCGATGAAGCAAAAAAGGCTGCCGCTCAAGAGAACAAGCCGATCTTCATCGACTTCACGGGATTTTCCTGTGTGAACTGCAGATTGATGGAGAAGGAAGTCTTTCCAAAGTCCGATGTACAAGAGACATTCAAGAAGTTCATACTTGTTCAGCTGTACACGGATAAGAAGACCGAGCCATACATCACCAATCAGAACATTCTGAAGTCGTATGGCACAGTGGCCAACCCGCTCTACGTTCTCTTGAAGAGCGACGGAACCTTTGTTGCTCAGTCTGGATACCAGACACAATACCGTTCCAATGCCGGCCTCTTTGTTGATTTCCTCAAGAAGGCACTTTGAGCATGAACGTTGTTGCGCTCACTCCGGATCGATTCTCTGACTTCATTCGGCTGATAAACGCATTGGCCGAATATGAAAAGCTTGATCCGCCGGCAGAGGATGCACTGGACCGACTCTATGGCGATGCGTTCGGTAGTGCGCCACGTTTCATTGCGTTTTTAGCCCTTACAGAGCATAACGAAGCTATTGGTTATGCGATATGCTTCGAAACGTACTCATCCTTCCTTGCACTTCCCTCAATGTACCTTGAGGACCTCTTCGTTGTAGAAGAATACCGTCGAAGTGGTGCAGGGGGCTCCTTGTTCGACAGAGTGGTGGAACTCGGCAGGGAACGCGGATGCGGAAGGGTAGACTGGCAGGTCTTGGATTGGAACATGCTTGCGCGTGATTTCTACGCGCGCCGAGGTGCCACATCGATGAGCGAGTGGCTGCTCTACAGGATCACGCTGTAACGCGCACCAGTTCGTTATCGATCAATCGTGTGCGGCCGATACGCACCGCAACACACAACGCGATCTCGTCTCCTACGTCAAACGTGTCCTTCGGTAGAAGCGTTGATGCATCAACCGCAACGGCATAGTCTATCGAAAAGCGCTCAACAGACTTAAGTGTTGCGAACATGCTTAGTTCGATCAACACCTTAGAGCGTTCACCGTGCATGATGGCTTTAGCTGCATGTGCAAGAGCGCGATGAATAACCGGTGCAACGGCACGATCTTCATCGGAGAGGTAGACATTCCGCGAGCTGCGAGCTAGTCCATCTGTTTCGCGCTGGGTTGGCATGATCGAGATCTTTACACGGCGAACCGTATCGATCGCGGAGTCCTCCACCATTCTGCGTATCACGAGCGTTTGCTGGAGATCCTTCTGCCCAAAGAAGGCCTCATCCGGCTGCATCGCTTCAAAAAGGTGCGATACCACCGTGGCCACACCGTCAAAATGGGTTGGCCGGAGAGCCCCTTCCAACATCTCCGTTACACCCGAAACATGGATGGAGCTTTGTGCGCCGTTCGGATACATCTCTTCTACTGTGGGAGCAAAGACAACCGAGCCACCGGCTTCCGCAACAACGGCTAGGTCGCGGTCGAGATCACGCGGATACCGTTCAAAGTCCTCGGACGGTCCGAACTGGGTGGGGTTGACAAAGATCGAGATGACCACTGCGCCGTGTCGAGTCGACGCCTCTCGTATCAGCGAGGCATGCCCGTCATGCAGATATCCCATGGTTGGGATGCAACCGATCGTATGGCCCAACGAGCGTTCGTTGGCAACCCATTGATGCATTTCTGCGACCGTTGTGATAACGGGAATGTCACGTTTTGGTGTCATGAATGAACGAAGATATCATGTTCGCCCACTTCATCATCATCGTTTCTCTTTTCTTCTTCACGATCGCAGTGAGGGGGCAGATAGGGACCGTTGCAGTTGACGAGTGGGCGGACGTGGTGGATCACACGTCATTCGATTCGCTGTGGCATTCATCGGTGGTGCGAGGAAAGCTTCTCACCACGGGCTGGCAAAGTCCTGCCTATGTTCGATATCGAGCATCTATTGCCGGTGCTAGACCTTCTGCGTTCTTGCCGCGGGCTCGCACCGCATTCTGGGTGAATGCCTATCTGGCCTGTCTTCTTGAGACCATGCATCTGCGGCGCGGCTATCGAAGCACTGTGTGGGATTCGTTGTGGGATCAGCGAGACACGTTTGATGTAGCATCGCGCAAACTGACGCTGAATGATATGATGAACGAGGCCATCACGATCTCGGGTACGGTTGGAATTGTCGCCTGTCTTCCGAGTGGCAGTTCACGAGGTGCTCCATTGCCATCACGTGCGGCAACTGCACGCACGATCCATCGACTCCTGCGCGACCAACTTCGGCGGATCTGTCGAAGCGAACGATACCTCCTGTACGACCCGGCAGGGAATGTTCTGCAATTGTCGTCGTTTTTTCACCCCCTCCTGGAGGGCATATCCAAGGAGGCACGGAGCGTCCCCGAATGGCTCTTACCCTATGTTACAGAGGGAGTTGCGGCTCAGATGGCCTTGCATGCCAGGACGATGTCCGTAGTTGTGCAAGATGTGATCGAAACGTGGCGGAAGGCCCGACCTCCATAGATTTGCGGATGTCACTTCCCATAGACCGATCCCTATCGCCCCGTCTTGATGCTGTTGCGGTTGCATCCCATAAGCTCACGAACCTCCCCGCCGACCACATGTTCATCGCCGAATACGCTCACGGTGAGTGGAGAAAGGCACGTATTCAGCCATACCGACCGATCCCTATGTCGCCGCTTGCTCTCGGCATGCACTATGCCCAGATCGTCTTCGAAGGCATGAAGGCCTATCGTATGGCCGGAGACTCGATCGGTGTCTTCAGCACCGATCGTCACCATGAGCGGTTCAATCGGTCGTTGGTACGTATGTGTATGCCGGAGATCTCGCAAGAGTTGTTCACCGACGCTATTCACACACTCGTTGACCTAGATCGCGATTGGGTACCGCCGGGTCCGGATGCGGCGTATTACATTCGACCGTTCATGATCGCGTCGGAAGAACGTATGGGATTGAAGGCTGCGGATGAGTTCCTCTTTATGGTGGTTGGCGGACCATTCCGTCCACTCTACCAGAAGCCCCTTCGCGTGAAGGTGGAGCGTGAGTTCACTCGTGCTGCTCATGGCGGCACCGGCTATGCCAAGTGTGCCGGCAACTATGCGGCTGCGATGTACCCAACACGGCTTGCCCAGGAGGCCGGGTTCGATCAGGTGATCTGGACCGATGCACGCGATCATGCCTTTGTTGAGGAATCCGGAACGATGAATCTCGCCTTTGTCATCGATGGGAAGGTGGTTACGCCAGCATTGAGCGACACCATTCTCGACGGTGTTACGCGGAACAGTCTTCTCACGATCGCTCGTGATCTCGGCATCGAAGTAGAAGAACGTCCCGTAAGCGTTGAAGAACTCCATGCAGGTCTGCTCAGCGGATCCATCACAGAAGCATTCGGTGTTGGTACCGCAGCATCCGTTGCACCCATCGGCGTGATCAACATTGATGGTGAAGACCTTGCACTTACAGTATCTCCGGATAAGACGATGTTCCGTTTGAAACAAGAGCTCAATGACATTCGATACGGAGTAGTGCCCGATCAACGCGGATGGATGAACATCGTAGACGGAATTGCGAAATGAATACCGGAGTATCCATGACCTGCAGATCGATCACAGCAATGATGTTTGCGCTAGTGACAATGAGTCTTTTGATGATCGGATGTGTTGGAACTCCGATCCTGACAGATAGCACCTGGGAGATCCTTTCCGTGCATGGTACGACCATTGACCGTTCGCCAGGAAGCCGCGGACTTCCGATGTTTCGTTTCCTGCCGGATTCGAACAAGGTGATGGGGTATACGGGATGTAATCAGTTCTCCGGTTCGTTTACGCAGGTGAAGAACAAGGTGACCATTGGACCGTTGGCAACAACAAAGGCTGCCTGTCCAACCATGGACCTCGAACAAAAGGTCCTCTCCGCGTTGACCTCTACAACGTCCGTGGGCATGGATGGAGAACTTCTGCAGTTCCTTGATGGTGACAGCGTTCTTATGGAATGCAAGTCCACACCACTCCCGATGAAGAAGTAGGAAGGACGGATCCGAGTGAGTGACGAGACCAAAACTGCCGCTCGCATCCTTCCTCTGCAATACGTTAAGGGTGTAGGTCCACGCAGAGCAGAAGCTCTGGCCAAGGAAGGCATCGTTACCCCCTACGACGTGGTGATGAATGTTCCTCGCGGCTACGTGGATCGTACGGCCGCGCCTAGCATTGCCGCACTTGTTGAACGATACCGTGCTCCTGATCTCTGGAATGGCGATGCATCTCATATCGTCAAGGTCACGTCCGAGATCTCTATCATCGCAACCATTGCCGACGTTCGACAAAAAACGGTTGGTAAGGGGCGGTCCATGCTCTCCGTTACCATCGCTGATGGTTCCGGAGCCACGGCCCAGCTGGTGTTCTGGAACATGGTGCAGTATTACAGCAAGGTCCTAAAAGAGGGGAAGACCTTCCTTGTTAGCGGCGTGCCCGACTACGAGCCGCGTTGGAATCAGCTTACCATCCATCATCCGGATCTTGAAGAGATCGATGCCGAAGAGGTGGAGCAGTTCCGAACGGGTTCCACGCTTCCGAAGTACCCGCTAACGCAGGGACTTCGCAATGCCGGTGTGAACATGCGCCTGATGCGTTCGATCGTGGATCAAGTTCTGGCACCAACACTTGCGGAGATCACAGAGCCCCTTCCATCATCGATCCTTGCGTCGAGATCCTTAATGTCGAAACACGATGCACTCAAGGAGCTTCATCAGCCCACGTCGCTGGCGCATGTGGAACGTGCTCGGTATCGCATGAAGTATGAAGAGCTCTTCGTGTTTGAGTTACTGCTTGCTGCGAGACGACGATCGCGTCGTACGCCCGAGGCCGGACTTCCGATGCAGGCCAAGAGTGCACGAGCGCGAGCGTTGGTGGAAAGCCTTCCTTTTGCTCTCACTACGGCGCAGAAGCGTGTGATCCACGAGATCGTGAGTGACATGACGTCGGGACTGCCGATGAACCGACTCCTTCAGGGCGACGTAGGGTCGGGGAAGACAATCGTTGCCTTGCTGTGTATGCTCAACGCCGTTGACAACGGCTTCCAAACGTTGATCATGGCACCAACGGAGATCCTTGCAGAACAGCATCTCCACGGCATACAGCGGATGCTGAGTGAGGCAGATGTAAAGGTCGTGCAGCTCGTTGGCGGACAGAAGAAGAGGGCCCGAGCGGAAGCATTGGCCAGGATCGAAAGCGGCGAAGCACAGATCGTTGTTGGTACGCATGCACTGTTCGAAGCCGACGTGCAGTACCATAAGCTCGGCCTGATTGTCATTGATGAGCAACATCGTTTTGGTGTTGCACAACGTGCTGAGTTACGAAGGATGGGTCGAGCGTCGCATCCCGATGGACCTCGCACTCCGCATTTGCTTGTGATGTCTGCCACTCCCATTCCGCGAACACTTTCCATGACGCTTTATGGTGATCTCGACGCATCGGTGATCGACGAGATGCCGGCGAACAGAAAGCCCATACGCACGTCCATCGTCTTCGAATCTGCGCTTGATGGTGTGTTCAACTTCATTCGTACCGAAGTACAGGCCGGACGTCAGGCCTATATCGTCTATCCCCTGGTGGAGAAGAGTGAGAAGATCGAGGCAAAGAGTGCCGTTGAACACTTTGAACATCTCCGCGAAATGATCTTTCCCGATCTGCGCATCGGCTTGTTGCATGGCCAGATGGGCTGGGCAGAGAAAGAGGAAGCCATGCATGCATTCCTTCGCCGCGAATTTGATGTTCTTGTATCCACAACCGTCATCGAAGTTGGCATCGATATTCCCAACGCCAGCATCATGCTCATCGAAAACTCTGAGCGTTTTGGTCTTTCGCAGCTCCATCAATTGAGGGGGCGAGTTGGGCGCGGGGCAGATCAATCGTACTGTTTCCTCGCTACCAAGGATCACTTCCGTTATCACGTCTCAAAGCCGACGAGCTCTGAGGATCGTGCAAAGTCCATCGTTCGTCTCAAGACCATGGAGGAGACCACCGATGGATTCCGTATCGCCGAAGTGGACCTTCGTCTGCGTGGTCCGGGAGACGTGCTCGGCGTACGTCAAAGCGGACTGCCGGAGTTCCGTTTTGCCGACCTTGTAACGGATGCTTCGCTGATCGTTGTGACACGCGAAGATGCCTTTGCCCTCCTGGAGCGAGATCCGCACCTGCGAGCTGCCGAGCATGCCGAGGTGAAGAAAGAGGTCATCCGGCTCTTTGACGGCGCGGGCTTGCTCAGCGTCGCGTAAATTGCAGGTTCATGTCCACAGCCCCGCTCCATAGCACCCACATCGGTTCTGACCCACGTCAGGCAATGTTCAACGTGAACGAGATCTTCACCTCCATCCAAGGTGAGGGCACACGTGCCGGGCTGCCATGCGTGTTCATTCGACTGCAGGGCTGTGCCCTTCGCTGTGCGTGGTGTGATACACCGTATGCATTGGATCATCGGGTGGTTGGAACAGAGATGACCGGGGCCGACATCATCGCTGAGATCGAGCGTATTGGCATCCCGTTCATAGAATTCACAGGTGGAGAGCCCCTTGAACAACCGGCTGTGGTTCCCTTGATGTCCGTGTTGTGTGATCTTGGGTATACGGTTGCAATTGAAACTGGCGGACACAAGGACATCTCGGTGCTCGACCAACGGGTGATCTGCATCATGGATGTGAAATGTCCGGATTCGAAGATGGCGTCAATGAACCGACTCGAGAATCTCACTGCCCTGCGTGAGCAAGACGAAGTGAAGTTTGTGATCGCTTCAAGGGCAGACTATGAGTATGCCCGTTCCATTGTGCGGGAGTATGATCTCGACACTCGATGCGCCGCTGTGTTGATGTCCTGCGTGTTTGGTGCACTCACCTTTGTCCAACTCGTAGAGTGGATCCTCGAAGACAAACTCAACGTTCGGTTCCAGTTGCAGATGCACAAGTTCGTATGGTCGCCCGAGACCAGAGGCGTATGATGTTCTTCTCCTCCATCATCCTCGGCTCCATGATCCTTGGGCTGGCGAACTCGGCAGTGCAAGCGCCAGTGCCTGTGGAGAGTTGCAATACATCCTCCTCCGAATATGCACCGAACTTCGACCCTCGATCCGGTTACATGGTTTTTACCTCTGAACGGTCCGGGACTGCAGCTGTGTATCGGATCATGATGCAACCCGGAACCAAGGCAGAGCCTTTCCCGGGAACGTTCAACACTGAGGATCAGCATCGCGGTTTTATCTCGTTCACCTCGTCCGGCGAGGCAGTAGGTGTTGCCTACGGTCAGTATGAGGAGCAGTCATTCCCCGGGATCGTCACAGCACCCAGAGACAACGGTGCCCTCAATCTTGGTCACCCTCTCACAGCCTTGAACGGTCCATTCTTTGTCTCACATCCTGCGATCTCTCCCGATGGCACCCGCTTGGTATTTGTAAGTGACCGAGTAGGGGGCGAGGGCGGACTCGACCTTTGGATCAGTGATCGTCGGGACGACCTGTCATGGAGCACACCGATCGGTCTTGGTCGGGCGGTGAACTCCATCGAAGACGAGATCAGTCCAACCTTTCTCTCCGCAGACACCCTGCTCTTTGCCTCCAACGGTATAGGGGGCAAGGGAGGATTCGACATCTTCTTCAGCATCTTCCGGGACGGGGCTTGGCAGGAATCCATCCCCCTTGATTGGCTCAACACCGAGTTCGACGAAAGCGATTGCATCATCCTCCCCGATGGCTCACAGGTGTTTGCCTCCAACAGACCCGGCGGCGCCGGCGGGTTAGACCTGTGGGTGGCGAAGAGAATAGCGAATAGCGAATAGCGAATAGCGAATAGCGAATAGCGAATAGCGAATAGCGAATAGCGAATGTAACCGTTGTTGTGGGCTGTGCCTCTCAATCAAAGTAACACTGAGGTGGGCACATGAATGATCTACAACAGAGGCAGCAGGAGTTCATGGAGCTCCTACGACCCATCCAACGGAAGTTGGAACAGTTTTGCCTCAACATGACGCGTGATAGGGATGAGGCCCGAGACCTGCTCCAAGACACCATTGTGGTTCTGTGGCAGCATCTCGATACCATTCGCGATAGGTCGGCCTTTCGGTCCTACGCATACACGGTTGCGGCCAATACGTTTAAGCGCAAGTTCACGCGCTCACGGTACTTCGGCATTCTTACCGAGGAGCATCACGAGAATCTTGCATCCACGGACCATTCGCCGGAGCAGTTAACGGACCATGCGCTCTTGCGCGACGCATTGCATACACTTTCCGTTCGATCCAGAGAGGCATTAATCCTCTATGAGATCGCAGACCTCTCGATCAGCGAGATCCAGAAGATCCAGGGCGGTACAGCCTCCGCCATCAAGGTACGACTCATGCGTGCTCGTCGTCTGCTGCAGCAGCGTCTTGGAGCATCACCACTCCTTCCAGAACATCAGCCAGTAGGTGCAGAATGAAAACGCTCCATCATGAACCACTCATGTCTGAGGACGAAATCCTCAACCTGCTCACGCAAGAAGCAGCCGCCCCTCCCAAACAAGAGCCTGCTAGCCCCTTTCCTACAACTTCGAGAGTGATCATTGGCGGTGCACTGTTGGCCGCTGCGGGAATAGCAACCGTCTACTACCTGACAACCGACGCTCCTGTGGTTGAGAG
This sequence comes from Ignavibacteria bacterium, assembly GCA_016707005.1. Classification (NCBI taxonomy): domain Bacteria; kingdom Pseudomonadati; phylum Ignavibacteriota; class Ignavibacteria; species Ignavibacteria bacterium. Next base: position 475,271 of record JADJIQ010000002.1, on the reverse strand, counting down.
TGAGCCGACCCAACCAACGGCCTCCGAGCAGCATGTGGCAGTACAACAACCACGCCAAGCATCGGTGCAAGAGACCGGAACAAACAGTGACGAGCAGGCGCGAGTGCAGCCGCTTCTCATGACCATGGATGCGTCGCGCAACGAACTAACAACGTTGGGTGTGAATGCGGATGACCAGAAGATCTGGTTTGTAGAAGACGGTCAACGCGTTACCATCTCACAACGCGGCATCAGTCTTCGGCCAACGCAAGAAGCGGATCTCAACCGCACTCCTGTTGCCGTAACGCTCTATGACGAGGATGGTGCCTATGCCTCGTGGTATGATCACCAGCAAGGTACACCGGAGATGAACGATCTCGTCGCAGTGAAGATCCCGTTGCACAGCGCTGTGTCAGATCTTCATCAGAACGTAGTTGCCTACCTGTGGTTCGCACCGGAGATGGCCACGCACATTGATAAAGAGATAGATGACTACCAAGAAGACCGTGTTGACGCGAGAGATATACACATCGAAAAGGTGTTCCCGAATCCTGTATCAGGTAGTGAAGCGACCTTGCTCGTCAACGCCAAACAACCTACGTCGGCACGTGTCAGCATCATGGATGTATCCGGACGTGAACTCTCCGTTGTGTCCAACAACATTCGGCTGGACAATGGTCAGAGCACGATCATTCTTCCGGAACTACAGTCGCTTCCATCGGGCATGGTACTCATTGTGATCGATCTTCCTGAGTACGGCACGCGACTGGTTCAACGACTTCTCATTCAACGTTAACTCGAGGAGACCACTATGAAGAAGCTACTCGCACTACTGATCGCCCTTGCTCCCGTTCTCCTCGTTGCGTCATACGTTCACACCACCATCGTCCGCTCGAACAAAGAACCACGGAAGAAGGACACTACGGCAGTTCTCCGTCAGCCGGAACGCACGCGGTTCGGTGTGTTCGTGACGAATGAGATGGGACAACAAACGCCCCTTCGCATCTCCTCGATGAATGCTACCACGGATATCCGAGGTACCCTAGCAACGACGACCCTGGAGATCGTTGTGTACAATCCCAATGATCGGACGTTAGAAGGTCAGTTCTCCTTTCCTGTATCTGACGGACAAACCGTTTCCCGCTTTGCTCTGGATCTTAACGGCAAACTCCGTGATGCAGTGGTGGTCGATAAATCAAAGGCGCGTGCCACCTTTGAGGCAATTCAAAGAAGGGGAGTAGATCCGGCCTTGCTTGAATGGACCCGCGACAATGCCTTCCGCACTCGCATCTATCCCATCATGCCCCGCTCTACACGTCGGATCCTGATAGCCTACGAGCAAGATCTCACGCAAGGAGAAGACGGACTTCAGTATACCCTGCCGATCGCTGTGGATGATACCGTAGGGGCATTTAAATGGGACGTGTCCGTTGCAGCATTCGGGATGAAACCCCAGCTATCCGGCAATAGTGCAGACAGCATCTCATTCTCAAATAGGGGGCGAACATTCGTCTCCACTGTGTCACGAACGAATTTTCTGATCGCCCAACCATTTGTGATCGATGTGCCTGTTGTACCTGCCGCACATGTTGTTACGGTGAATGAGCACGGCACTGAAACCTTTGCCTCTATTGTGGTTGCATCTCCGAACACCACAGCAACATCTACAGAACGCCCCCTAGCTCGAAAGGTCACGATCGCATGGGACGCCTCGCTCTCCGGTGCTCGGCGGAATCATGAAAAGGAGCTGCAGTTCTTTGACGCCTACTTCGCCAAAAACGCCAACGTTGATGTCCAGCTTCATGTGTTTGCTCATGAGACCATTCGTGATCAACGGTATGTTGTGAAAGGCGGCAATTGGAGCGAGCTGCGCAACACGCTCTTGAATATGACCTATGATGGTGCTACACAGCTAGGGGCAGTGCCGCTTTCTACCTTCCGGTCTGACCTGGTGTTCTTGGTCACCGACGGAGTAAGTACGTTCGGTGAACATCAACCAACGATCGGTACAACACCAGTGGTCGGACTTGTTACCAGCGCATTTGCCGACATCGACCGTCTCCGCGCTTTGTGTGAAGGCACGGGTGGCGAGGTCTACGACATGAGGGTGACATCGATCAAGGACGCATTGAGCTCCGTCTTCACCACACGTCTTATGTTGGAGTCGGTAAAGGTTGTAGGGGGCGCCATGACGTCCATCTATCCACAGGGCATGGTTGATGCCCGTCTGTGCAACACCATCGTTGGTACACTTCAGTCACCAACGGCAGAGCTCGAGCTCGTCGTATTCCCTCAACGGAGCCTTCGTCGAGAAGAAGACCATTGCTGTAATACCCTCGAGCACAAAGCAGATGGTCTCACTGCTGCCCGTCAATGGGCGCAACAGGAACTCAAGACCATGGCCGGCGACCGCAGGGCTCGTGCTCATGATATCACACAACTCGGTATGCGTTTTGGTATCGTCACACCAGGAACCTCACTCCTCGTGCTCGAGACCCTCAACGACTATGTGCAGTATGATATCGAGCCCCCTGCAACAGAACCGGAGCTGCTTGCGCAATGGACCGAGCAGAAGAAGAACAACCCAGTCGTTAAGGTCCAATCTGCAGAGGCCCGTCATGCCCTTCTTGAAACACTCGTGAACGGTTGGAAATCTTGGTACCTAAAGCCACTTCCGGAGCAACGCAGTCCAGATACAGCGGTTCGTGTTGTTCCAGTAGATCCTCAAGTCCAGATAACAGCCCCTAGAGCCGGTTTGGGCGCGATCACTGGTCTTGTCAGAGACACTAGTGGACGGGTTGTCCCTGGAGCAACCATCCGGGTGCTGGGTACCACGAGGGGAGGAATAACGAAGACAAATGGCGAGTTCCTCGTGAAGAATATCAATCCCGGCGCGTACTCTGTCCGTGCTACAGCAGTAGGGTATGACACGGCAAGCCAAAGTGTAGTTCTCTCTGCTGACCAAACGAATGTTGTAAACTTCGCGGTCACACCTGCAGACGTCCGAATGAAAATGATCGAAGTTGCTGCTGATCCTGTAGTTGTGAGAAGTACGGACATCGGGACGACTCGAGTGCTGAAAGGTTCAGATATGACTCGGGTAGCTCGCGACAACACTGCATCTGCCTTGTCACTTAATGCTGGTATCCGTGCATCAGGCAACAACTTCGTAGTCCGTGGTTCACGCGCAACAGAGGACCAGGTCTTGGTAGATGGACTTGCGGTTACTGACCAATTCACAGGTGGGCTTGGGAGCTCGGGCGAGGGATCTGTCGCTCCAACTACACTAGCACGCAATGCTCCTTTACTCGAGAGGAGCGAGAAAGCCACCCTAGTGTCACGCGATGTATGGACTAGTGCTCTTCAAACGTGCTCCAAGGACTCCGTGTATTCCTGGTACCTTGGGCACCGCGCAGAGTATGGTCGAAATGTTGGGTATTACCTCGACGTATCAGACGTTCTTCGTGAAAAGGGGCTAACCACAGCGTCGTTGCGTGTTCTTTCTAACCTTGCCGAGCTCGAAGGGGAGAACCATCAGATGTTGCGGATCCTTGCACGACGGTTGCTTCAACTTGGCAAGGCCGACTATGCAGTTGAGGTCTTCAAGGATGTGCGCGATATACGTGATGAGGAACCACAGTCCTATCGCGACCTTGCTCTGGCCTTGGATGCTTCCGGAAAGCACCAACAAGCAGTGGAGATGCTTTATGCAATGGCCACGCGCACGTGGGACGGAAGATTCCCTGAAGTGGAACTGATCGCCCTCAATGAGATGAACCACATCATTGGACTCCATCCAAAAGACGTGGACGTTTCCAAGATCCCGCCTTCAATGCTCTACTCCGTTGCGTCGGATATTCGCGTCGTGATGGACTGGGATTCCGACAATTGTGACATTGATCTCTGGGTAACAGATCCCCAATCCGTAAAGTGCTACTATGGACACCGGTTCCCACGGTCTGGCGGAAGACTCTCACGCGATCTCGCTGGCGGATATGGTCCAGAGGAGTTCATGATCAAGGACGCCCCCAAGGGTACCTTTAAGATCGAAGCGAACTATTTCGGAGATCGTCAGCAACGCCTATCCGGTCCAACCACCGTGCAGGTTACCGTGTATCGAAACTATGGCAGACCAAATGAGCAGCGCACAAACTCAACTGTTAGACTTACAGGCGTGGCTCGAGTAGTGGACCTTGCACAAGTGAAGGTAGATTGAGGTTGTAACGTGGTCACAAAAAAAGGCTCGCAGTTTCCTGCGAGCCTTTTCTGTTGTGAGTGTCGTTTGAGGATCAGTTCGCTACGGCGTAGCGGACCAATGAAGTCCTGAAGCCTGGAATTGCCAGAGGTGGAACGCCGACGATGTTGACAACCGTTGCTACCTGCTCAGCGCGAACCATACCGATGTTTGGGGCAAACGTGTAGTACTGCGTGAGGACGATAGGAACCGGGATCACAGCGCCAAAGTTGAGATACAATGTGATGTTCATTGTGATCTCTGACTTCTTTGCTGTTACCGACTTGCCGTCAACGGTGATGGTCTCTGTGCCAGTCTGCTTCCCAGTGAAGTTCAGCTTTGCAGATCCGGTATACGATTGAGCGCCGCTGCCGATGGTGAACGATGGGATCGTGTCATTCAGTGCTGTCCACGTTGTTGCGTTCGCATCGAAGATGTTTACCCACTTCACGCCGAAATCGGCCGGGAGACCGAGGACTTTGAATTGGAGCGGAAAGGCAGTTGCTACTGTTGATCCAGTCTGTGCCATATAGACAGAGTCAGTTGCGGTTCCATTAACGAACACGATCGATTCGATCGAAGTTCTACCTTCATGTGTGACCGTTCCGTTGACAACTGTGCTGTCACTCGGTGATGGAACATCCGTTGTGACGCCTGCTGCGGTGATGTCTACCGTGACGTTGTCATGGATGAAGTACGAACCCTTGGTAGACACTACATAGCTGCTTGTGTCGGATGGGGTTGGCGTCACAGGATCTTCGCTACACGCCGACAATACAAAGACCGCGGCGAGCGCGAGAAGAGCTGAACGGATCATGTGGTGATGCTCCAATGAGAGATGTAATAGAGCGGAGGGCGAGGGACTCGAACCCCCACAGGCGCAAACCCGGCTGTTTTCAAGACAGCTGCAATACCATTATGCGAGCCCTCCGTGGGCGGCCACAAATCTACGGAAGCTTCCGAATCTGCAATGCCGTTTATTCTACAACTACGCCGGGGTCGATGGAACTTGGCCACGGTTCGTAGTCCTTAGCCTCTAACCCAAGAAAATCGAGCACAGTTCCGGCAAAGAGCTGATCCTTGATCATCGGGGAAATATCCGGCATGTCGTGGATGAACTTGCCGTGTTCAAGATCTCCAAGCGGAAACGGATAGTCTGTTCCATAGGCGATCTTATCGGGTCCGATCAGGGCGAGCAGGAACCGAAGAGCATCGGCGTTGTGGGTGATGGAGTCCACCCAGAAACGACCCACATAGTCCTTGGGGTCTTGTACGTTGTTCACGTTGCAGAGATCCGGACGTGCATGATACCCATGCGAGATGCGCCCGAGTGTGAAGGGGAAGGAGCCCCCTGCATGAGAGAACATCACGCGTAGATCGGGGAATGCATCGAAAACCCCGCCAAAGATCATGGAGGTAACGGACAGAGTGGTTTCGGCAGGCATACCTACAAGCCATTGCTGGAAGTACCTGTCCGTGCGGTCGGCTCCCATCATTTCCCACGGGTGAACAAAGATCCCGGCCCCCAGCTCCTGAGCTTCTTTCCAGAAGGGGAAGAGCGACTTATCATCCAGGTTCATGCCGTTGATGTTGGTGCCGATCTCAAAACCACGAAAGCCTAATTCGTTCACACACCGACGCATTTCGAGGATGGCCAGGTCGATGTCCTGCATCGGCAAGGTGCCAAGTCCGATGAACCGGCGTGGATGCTCGCGAACAACGCCTGCCAGGTGGTCATTGAGGAATCGCGTCCAATCCAACGCATCGTTTGGTTTTGCCCAATACGAGAACAGTACCGGCACGGTGCAGAGTACCATTGCATCCACGTTGTTTGCGTCCATGTCCGCCAGGATCGCTTTGGGATCCCAACAATTCTGGTCTACGTCGCGGAAGAAGGTTCCATCATCTCTCATCATACGGGCCTTACCCGGGGCGTAGTGATCGAGGACAATAAACCCGCCATATCCATATCGGTCCTTTAGGGACGGCCAGCGTTCGGGGAGGATATGGGCGTGACAGTCAACTTTAAGCATACTTAGGCCTTGACAGGGGGCTGAATAACGGTGCCACACTTCTTACATGTGCGGTGGTCGAGATCACCCCAGAAGCGTTCAAAGATGGGCGGAAGTTGGGAGACGATGTCCGTAAGCGGCAGGAACTCTTCATAGAGTTTGGTCCCGCATGATTCACAGAACCACATAAAGGCATCGAGCTCCTTGGTTTCGCGTTTGCGCTCGATCACCAATCCTACGGTGTTGGCCGGACGTTGCGGTGAATGTGGTGTGCGTGGCGGGAGCAGAAAGATGTCGCCCTGCTTGATATGAATATCGCGCGGCACGCCATCATCAATGATCTTCACTGTCACATCGCCTTCTATCTGGTAGAAGAACTCCTCACCTTCATTGTAATGGTAGTCTTTACGAGCGTTTGGCCCGCCTACGATCATCACAATGAACTCTGTGTCTTCGTACACCTTCGCATTGCCCACAGGGGGCTTGAGCAGGTGTCGGTGTTCCTCGATCCATGTCTGAAGGCTAAAAGCTGAGCGGATTGCCATGCTGGGGTCCTCGTCCACGTGGTAGTTTCGCAGTACACGAAAGTACGAACCACTCCGCCCCCTCCCGAATCTCGACACTTGAAAGGACTGAAATGGAAATCTCACTCAACGGTAAACGCGCCCTGGTCTGCGGAGCGTCGCAAGGTATCGGTCGGGCAGCCGCTCAAGAACTGGCTCGAAATGGTGCATCGGTTACACTCCTGGCTCGGAATCCGGAGACGCTGCAGGACGCGTTGGCCTCGCTCAGCGTCCACGGCGGTCAGTCACATCATGCCATCGCCGTGGATATGACGGACGAAGTAGCGTTGTTAACGCATGTGCATAACCATGTGGATGAACATGGAGCAATCCACATCCTTGTGAATAACACGGCCGGACCTGCAGGTGGTCCACTTGTGGAAAGTGATGTGGAAAGCCTGCGACAAGCCTTTGGAAATCATGTACTTGTAGCACATCAACTCACCAAGGTTCTTGTTCCCGGAATGACGGCATCCGGCTATGGTCGCGTCATTAACATCATATCCACATCTGTGAAGATGCCCATCGAAGGCCTTGGGGTGAGCAACACCATTCGAGGTGCAATGGCGAGTTGGTCGAAGACCATGGCCAACGAGTTAGCGTCGAAGGGTATCACGGTGAACAACGTCCTCCCGGGTGCAACGGAGACCGACCGTCTCACGAGCATCATCACACGTAATGCCACCAACCACGGTCGTTCCGAGGACGCCGTCCGAGCGTCCATGATCGCCGAGATCCCGGTTGGTCGGTTCGCACAGCCAGAGGAGATAGCTAATGCCGTAGGCTTCCTGGCCTCTCCTGCGGCCTCGTACATTACGGGCACGAGCATCCTTGTTGATGGGGGACGGACCAAGGCCCTGAGCTGACCCAACGACGTTCTCCACTGGGTGTGGATAACCTGTCAACAACACCCTCTTTTTTCCTATAGGCAGCTATTGCTTATTCTACGTGCGCGCAGTACATTTGCGGAGGTCGTAACCCCTTGTAGAGCGCAGGGATATCGCAGGGTAAGACGGGACAAAAGAAACCCCGAAATCGATCAGTAGCAGGGCAGTTAACCACACATGTGCATAACCCGAGTGGGTTATCCACATCCGGAGTGAGAACGTGGCGAAGAAGGGACGTGATGAATCGAAGCAAAACGGTGGCCGCAGGTCATCGGGGCTCGTCATCACCCTACTGGGCGTTGTCTTCCTCGGTTTCATGGCTACGCAGTGGCACGACAGGCAGCTTGTTTCGAACATCAACGTGGTTGGTGCTACGGGGCTAAGCAGGATTGCAGTGCAGCGAGCCGTCGATACTCTCAAGTCAAAACATCTGAAGTCACTGACATTGGCCGACGTACGAACATGTGTTGAGAGCATACCCTATGTGCGAAGCGCATCGGTGTATTTCACGGGTGTTCGTGAGATGACGGTGGAAGTGGACGAGCGTCTGCCGGTTGCACATGTGGTGCGCCCCGACGGATCGTTACGCTACGTGGACGCATTTGGAGTTGTCCTTCCGAACGCCGTTGAGCGCACAGCGCACAACGTGCCGGTGTTGCAATCAACCGATGGTTCGGAGATCTCATCTGCCGATGTGCAGCACATTGTTTCCGTCCTCATTGCCGGCTCACGTACGCTCCATCCGATGTTGTACCAAGAGATCTCTGAAGTGCGCTATGATCGACACCGTCATACGGTGGAGATCGTTACCGACGAGACAACGTGGCGACTCGGAGTGATGGATGCTTCGCGAGCGACGCAGGCATTTGCCGACATGAACGTGTTCTGGCACGAAACTTCACAGCGACTCAACATGGCCTCGGTTTCCGAGGTCGATCTGCGTTGGAGAAATCAGGTCGTTCTGCGATATCACGTTACCCCACCCGTTGTGGAGCGTGCAGCATGAGTACACCAGAGATCCATGTTGGGCTCGACATCGGCACAACGAAGGTCTGTGCCGTTGTAACGGCATTCGATCCTGTACGCAAGGTGGTTGAAGTTCTCGGCGCAGGTATGGCCGAATGTGATGGTCTCAAGCGTGGCGTTGTGACCAACATCAACAAGACCGCAGACGCGATCAAGGTTGCCATCGACAGAGCAGAACAGCAAAGCGGATACAAACTTGCACGCGTTGTGATCGGCGTGAGCGGCGAGCACATCTCCACGTTCGAAACGCGGGGGATCGTCACCACTCGTACGTCTGAGATCTCCGAAGACGATGTGCGAAGACTGCACGATGAACTCGCACAGGTGAACGTAACGCCGGATAGACGGATCCTGCACGTGATCGCACAAGACTACATCATCGACGGTCAAGACGGCATCTCTGATCCACTCGGTATGAGCGGTCGCAGGCTCGAGGCGAATGCCTTGGTCATCACCGCATCAGCAGCGGCCGTTGAGAATGTGTACAAGTGTGCCAATCGTGCCGGACTGCATGTGGACGCCGTTGTCCTGCAATCCATGGCCAGTGCACTTGCCGTGCTCGATGATGCAGAACGTGAAGTAGGTGTTGCCGTTGTGGATATCGGTGGCGGCACTACGGACCTTGCCATCTACAAGGACAACGTCCTTCGATCGGTGAGTGTGATCGGTCTTGCTGGTCAGCGAGTGACGGACGACATCGTTACCGTACTCGGCATTCGCAACAACGATGCAGAACAGATCAAGGTCGATCATGGTCACGCCATTTCCGACAGCATTCTTCGCGACGAACATTTCCAAGTACCGGGTGTTGGTGGACGTCGTCCATCAGAACTCTCAAAGACCATCCTGTGTCAGGTTATCGAACCACGCATGGAAGAGATCTTTGAGTTCGTTCTTCAGCGCATCCACGATTCCGGTCTAGCTCATCAACTTGCTGCAGGCATTGTTATCACCGGCGGATGTTCCGACCTCCGTGGTGCAGACATGCTTGCGCAACGCACATTCAGACTTCCCGTGAACAAAGGACTTCCTCGTGGCTTCAGCCATGAAGGTCTTGCACGTGAGGTTACCACGCCTGTCCATGCAACGGCTGTTGGCCTTGCCTTGTACAGCATCGAACATGAAGACGAATTCGAGGAGCAGCACAGTGGCTCTGTTATCAACAGTGCACCTGTAGCAGCTCCAACACCTCAACACCAACCTGCCGCGTCCGTTGAGCCCCCTTCACAAAAGAAGGGGCTTCTTCAGAACGTGAAAGATTGGTTCGAAAACTTGTAAACACTTTTTCCTGCAACGCGACCACATTCCGGGGGGAATCATGGCCATCGAGTTGGATACATCATCATTTACGTCAGACGCGAGAATTCGCGTTGTTGGCGTTGGCGGCGGCGGCGGAAACGCAGTGCGAACTATGATCGCACGCGGGCTCGACGGCGTTGAATTTGTCGCGGCGAATACAGATCGCCAGGCACTCATGAATAACCCTGCGGGGATCAAGCTTCAGCTCGGAAAGGACGCTACGCGCGGACTCGGAGCCGGTGCAGATCCGAGCAAGGGCAGAGCTTCTGTGGAGGAGAGCATCGACGATGTGTACGATGCCCTTCAGGGAAGTGACATGATCTTTGTCACTGCAGGCATGGGCGGCGGAACGGGAACCGGAGCAGCACCGGTGATCGCACGCGTCGGCCGTGAACTCGGTGCCTTGGTCGTGGGCATTGTTACAAAGCCCTTCGCCTATGAATCAAAGCGTCGGATGTCCATTGCCGAGAATGGCATCAAGGACCTCCGCGAGCACGTTGATGCACTCATCGTGATCCCGAACCAGCGCATCCTTACGGTTGTTGATAAGGACGTCACGTTCGCCAATGCCCTTGCAATGGTGGATACGGTTCTTTACAACGCCACCAAGGGTATTGCCGACATCATCTCCGGTGTTGGATATGTGAACGTTGACTTTGCCGACGTGCGCACGGTGATGAGTGGTATGGGTGATGCCCTGATGGGTATCGGTATGGCAACAGGCGAACATCGTGCCATTGAAGCAGCTCAGAATGCCTTGAACTCACCGATCCTCGAAGGCATGTCGATCTACGGTGCACAAGGACTCCTTGTGAACATCACCGGCAGTTCGAACATGACCATGTTTGAAGTGAGTGAAGCCGTCTCGGCCATCGAGAAGGCAGCCGGCGATGAGGTCAACCTCATCCATGGTGTTGTAGTTGATGAGAGCATGGAAGACGAGATCTCCATCACCGTTGTCGCAACCGGCTTCCGTCGTCAAGACGAGAAGAAGTCCGTCCCTACAACTAGCTCAGCATCAACCAATTCCTACGCTCCCGTCATCGAGATCGTCCGTCCGGCACCGGAACCCGAAGCCGCACCAGACGCATATCGTCCAGCAGCAACCACCCAACCGTCGCCCATCGCTCCGTCAACAACACAAGACGTTGACATGAACGATGTAAACGTCCCGGCCTACATCCGCAAGCAACGTGAGATGGAACAACGCAACATGGCAGGTATGCCACGCGAAGAACCACCATCAACCGGCAGCGTGCCGATCGTCCCACCAAGCTCTAACGAAGCTGTAGGGGGCTATCCGTCACCGATCCGCAAGGCAGCAGGCGGCGGCGGCAACCAGCCAGCGTTTTTGCGGAAGATCATGGATTAGGAATCATGAAATGACGTTATGACAGTTATGACGTTATGACAATTATGACGTTATGACAACTATGACAATTATGACGTTGTGACGGTTATGACGTTATGACAAATGACTGATGACTGATGACAGATGTAAAAGGGTGAAGAGGGTAAGACCTTTTCGCCCTTTTGTTTTTTCGTTGAGGTCCCTCGTCGCTCCGGGCGAGGCAGGGCCTCGCCCCTACGCTTCTCGGGATGACGCTGGCTATGCATAAGGTGTAGGTAAGAAATGTGAGCACCATCAGGGATGGTGCTCACATTTCTATCTCTGATACAACAGCTGGAGCAGCGTCATTCCGAGCGAAGCGAGGGACCTCTACGAAATGACGGGGTGACTACGCTACTTCGCCTCTTCGCCCTTTCACCTCGCCCTTCACGCCCATCAGCACCACAAGCCCTGCAACCATAAAGATGATGAGGGAGAGTACGGCCCAACGGTAGCTGTTGGTGAGGGTGAGTGCAAGACCGAATGCTAGGGGGCCGATCCACGACGTGCCTTTGTCGCTGATCTCGTAGAGGGAAAAATACTCTGCTTCTTTTCCTGCGGGGATCATGCGGGAGAACATGGACCTGCTGAGTGCTTGGGTGCCGCCCATGACGATGGCGATCACGGCTGCGAGAATGAAGAAGTGTGTGGCGGTGCTGACCCAGAAGAAGGCGGCGATGAGGACAGCACACCAACCATAAAGGCCGACGATGATGGCGCGTTTGGTGTTGATGCGTTCAGCAAGCCATGCAAAGATCAAGGAGCCCCCTATCGCAACGAACTGGACGAGGAGGATGGCCTGCGTGAGTACGTCGAGTCCAAGGTCGAGCTCTTCTGCACCATACACACTTGCCATTGCGATAACGGTTTGGATGGCATCGTTGTAAAGGAGATAGGCAATGAAGAAACGCAACGTCTGCGGGTATCGAGCTAGATCACGTAGTGTCCTAGAAAGCTGTTTGAAGCTCTGCTTGAGTGCGTGTTTCTCGTGTGCGTGTGCCGGCACTTTATCGCGCAACAACATGATGGAGACAAAGGTGAACAAGGCCCACCATATACCCGTTGTCACAAAGACGCCTTGAATGACGGGTTCTATGGGACCGCCGGATTCTTTTGCTGCGGAGAACCACAACAGGTGTGCAAGAAGAAGGAGTCCACCGCCGAGGTAGCCAAAGGCCCATCCGCGCGAGGAAACGCTGTCACGCTCTTCCGGAGTGGCCAGGTCATTTTAAGAAGGAATTGGCAACAACAACACTGGCACCAAAACTGAGGTTGGCGATGATGAAGAAGAGTCCGCCAGTGATGTAGTTGCCGGATCCTGACGATAACACTGCAAGTCCGATCGTTGCCGCTGCTCCAAGGAACGCCCACACCGCCAAGGAAAGGCGTTTGCGATGTGATCGGTCAACGATCGCACCGATCGGCGGGAGAATGAATACCTGCAGGATCACCGATACTGCAATGCAGTAGGAGAACCAACTGCCCGGATGCATCGGGATGCCGAAGGGTGTTACTTGTCCGGCATCATTTGCCGCCGACTCAGCAACGTTGGTGAGAAAGGGGCCGAGAAAGACCGTTACGACCGATGTGCTGAAGGCGCTGTTCGCCCAATCATAGACGTACCAGCCGAAACGTTGCGCTTTGAGTGTAGGCATGGGCGAATATACTCGCCGAACGCTGTTCCTCGCGTGACAGCTATTTTGCAGGCCTCACACATCACGGAATACGATCATGAAGGTCCTTGGTCCAAAGAAGAACTTCCTTGCCATTGAAGAACGATACTCCTCGCTCGAAACATCTGCCATTGCCATTGTCTCAGCGCCCTATGAACACACCGTGAGCTACGGCGGCGGAGCAGAGAAAGGTCCAAAGGCCATTCTCGATGCAAGTGCCTACGTGGAGTTCTATGATGATGAAACGGATCGCGAGTTATGTTTTGAAAAGGGCATCGCAACCCTGAAGCCCCTTTCCTTTGGGAAGTTCGTTGACAGAGCAGCATTGGACCTCATTGAGGATCAGGTAGAAGACCTTATCGTGATGGGCAAGTTTGTGGTGACGCTTGGTGGTGAACACACGATCTCTACAGCACCGATCTCTGCTCACTACCGTGCCTATCCCGGGATGAGCATTCTGCACTTCGATGCTCACTCAGACCTTCGTCACGAATACCAAGGCACACCATATTCCCACGCCTCCTTCATGGCCCGTGTTGCTGAGTTCTTCCCAACTGATCGTATCACACAGGTTGGTATACGCGCTCAGTGTATCGAAGAAGCTCGCTTCATCAAGGACAACGGTATCAAGACCTTCTATGCTTCAGCCATTCGTAGGGGGCTCCATGGTTCCAACTGGCAGAAGAACGTTGTTGATACGCTCGGGAAGGATGTCTATATCACGTTCGATGTGGATCACTTCTGTCCGTCGATCATGCCATCAACGGGCACACCGGAGCCGGACGGATTCCTGTATAGTGAAACGATCGATGTGATCCGCGCCATCGTTGCCTCCGGACGTCGCATCGTTGGCTTCGATGTGGTAGAACTGGCTCCCGTGGACGGCGTCACCCACCCCGACATCACAACCGCCCGCCTCATCTACAAGATCCTCAACCTCGCCTTCGACGTGAAGGCACAGAAAGCTGCTCCTAAGACGAAGAAGAAGGAAACCAAGAAATGAACTCTCTCCAATCCGATATCGAGCGCCTCGCAGCGCTGCCGGCGCAAGAACTTCAGTATGATCAAGGTGCAACGCAGGTCTGCGCCGACTTCATCGATGCGCTAAACAAGGGTACGATCCGCGCAGCAGAACGGTCAGATGACGGCTCGTGGCAGGTGAACATGTGGGTGAAACAAGGCATCCTTGTTCTCTTCCGGAAGGGTCGCATGGAAGACGCATCAACAGATGAGAACTTCCGATTCTTCGACAAGGATACACTTCCTACAAAGCCCCTTACCATTGATGATCATGTACGCATCGTTCCCGGTGGTACAACCATTCGCACCGGATCATTCGTTGCCCATGGCGTGATCTGCATGCCGCCAAGCTATATCAACATCGGTGCCTACGTTGGTGAAGGAACGATGGTGGACTCACATGCATTGGTTGGTACATGCGCTCAGATCGGCGCGCGTGTACATATCAGCGCAGCGGCACAGATCGGCGGAGTACTAGAACCAGCCGGTGCAAGGCCCGTTATCATTGAAGACGATGTGATGGTAGGGGGCAATTGTGGTGTGTATGAAGGTGTCCTTATTCGTAATCGTGCAGTGCTTGGAAGTGGTGTGATCCTGAATGCATCTACACCCGTCTATGATCTTGTGAAGGAGACGGTTCTGAGATCGACAAGTGATTCACCGCTGGAGATCCCCGAAGGTGCTGTTGTCGTTGCCGGAAGCAGGGCAGTGAACTCCGATTTCGGACGAGAGAACGGACTGAGCATGAGCACGCCGTTGATCGTGAAGTACAGAGACGAGAAGACGGATGCGCGGACGGCGTTGGAAATGGCACTGCGTTAACATGCTAATGTGCTAATGTGCTAATGTGCTAATGTGCTAATTATATTTTCAGAAAGAATTGAAATGAATGAAGGAAATGTGTAGGTTTGTGACATGAATGTACGCGACGCACGAACGGAGTTTATAGAGACCTGGGGGGCATTGGCCACTCAGTGGGGGATCAGTAGATCGATGGCGCAGATCCATGCGGTGTTGTTGGTGAGTCCGGAGGCGATGACAACGGACGAGATCATGGAAGCGCTTGAGATGTCGCGTGGTGGTGTGAGTACAAACGTGCGTGAGCTTATCGACTGGGGGATCGTACAACGCATCACTAAGAAGGGTGAGCGTAGGGAGTTGTTCGAGGCAGAGAAGGATATCTGGGTTGTTGCACGCAAGATCATGCAGGAGAGGAAACGTCGGGAGCTCGACCCGGTAGCCGCTCGACTTCGTGGGCTTGCCTCAGCATCGATCACAGGACCGGCCAAGGACGTAGAAGCATTCCGTTCAGCCGTGAAGGACCTCTCAACATTAACAAAGACTGCTTCAGATGCCCTAGATACAATGAGCAAGGCCGAAACCGCTTGGCTTGTGAACTTGGCTATGAAGGTGATCCGATGAGTGTTTTTTTGTTTTGTCGTTTCAATGTTTTCTAAAACAACTGTAAGGAACGTGTCATGATCTCCTCCGAAGTCCTCTACACGCTGTACCTCGTGTTCAGCATTGCTGCAACAGTGTATGTTGCACGGACGCTCTTTCGGCACGGTGCCGTGTTTCTTGTTGACATCTTTCGGGGCAATAAGGAACTCTCAGAGAGCGTGAACAGATTACTTCTCACAGGATTCTACCTCGTAAACATCGGCTATGTCTTGGTTACTGTATATGAATATTCCGCGCCGGACTCTCTCGGCACATTCATGGTCATCCTAGGTCGTAAGATCGGTTGGATCGTCCTTGTCCTGGGCTTCTGGCACTTCTTCAACATGTTTGTGCTCTTTGGCATCAGACGCAGAGCATTGCAACCAAAACGTCCACATTTCCCAATGCCGATGCCGCCTCAAACGCTTTAGATTGTTAGAGTGCTAGATTGTTAGAGATTTGGAAGAGAGTTGAACAATGTAGTATGTTTGGGATTCAATGAACGCCCAACGCCATATCAACACGAACATGTCCACCATGATGCACAGCTGCATGATGATGTGTATGCACATGTCCAGTGAGGAGTGGCGCGGGTAAGAACCGCAACGTAGAACAACGAACAAACGCCATTCCTTTCACCGGGGATGGCGTTTTTTATTTCTGATACACAGAATGCGAAGCGCCTCCCAGATCACCACCGGAGGCCATTATGCACACCTATCGAGATCCACTTCCTTTTGTATTGGAAGGGGGCTCATCGATCTCACCACTGGAGATCGCCTATCATACCTATGGGACGTTGTCAGCAGATGCCGACAATGTGATCTGGATCTGTCACGCACTCACGGGTAACAGCGATGCTGCATCGTGGTGGAGCGGACTCGTAGGACCAGATCGCATCATTGATACGAACAGGTACTTCGTTGTCTGTGCGAACATGATCGGTTCGTGCTATGGATCAACAGGCCCAACATCACCGAGCGAAACAGGGAGCCCCTTGTTTGGATCGTTCCCGCTGGTAACGGCGCGGGATCAGGTGCGGGCGTTCATTCGGCTGCGACAAGAGCTTGGTGTTGAGCGCATTCATACGCTCATCGGTGGGTCGATGGGTGGACAACATGTGCTCGAATGGGCACTACTCGAACCAAAGGTTGTAGAGCGTATTGTGCCCGTTGCAACCAATTCGAAACATTCGCCGTGGGCCGTTGCTTTCAATACGGCGCAGAGACTTGCCTTGGAGGCTGACCCAACGTTCTATGAAGATAGACCTGAGGGTGGTGCAGCGGGACTTATCGCCGCACGCGCAATGGGTATGATTTCGTACAGAACACCCGTGCTCTTCAACGTGCGACAACGTGAAGACGACGAGCGGATAGAGGACTTTCATGCCGACTCCTATCAACGCCATCAGGGGTTGAAGCTGGCACATCGGTTCAGTGCACATGCATACCATGCTCTTACCCGCGCTATGGACAGTCACGACATTGGGCGTGGAAGAGGCGGCATCGGTGTAGCCCTGCGATCTATAACGGCCAAAACTCTTGTTGTCGGGATCGACTCCGATCTGCTCTTTCCTGAAGCAGAGCAACACTTTATCGGTGACATGATACCGCGTTCACGATATCGCAGACTCACATCTGCGGCTGGACACGACGCATTCTTGATAGACCAACGAAAACTCTCCATCATCCTTCACCAAGAAAACATCTTCTCATGAGCACAACACTTCCAACACAACGGATCGGACTCTTTGGTTTTGGCGTAGTAGGGCAAGGCCTCTACGACGTGTTACATCGCACACCCGGACTCCAAGCCGAGGTATCACGGATCTGCGTCAAAGACAGGTTTAAGGACCGCCCCCTACCTGCTTCATCCTTTACCTTTCACAAGGAAGACATTCTCACCGACCCATACATCAATGTTGTTGTGGAACTCATCGATGATGCTGAGGCAGCATTTGACATCGTGAGTACGGCATTGCGAAATGGGAAGTCAGTTGTTACAGCCAACAAACGTCTTGTTGCTACACGACTTCAAGAGCTCCTCGATATTCAACGCGAGACCGGGTCATCGTTGCTCTATGAGGCATCTACGTGTGGGAGTATACCCATCATTCGGAATCTTGAGGAGTACTACGACAACGACATGTTGAGTCGCGTAGAGGGCATCGTCAATGGTACCACCAACTACATCCTCACAGCACTCCACGAACCATCGTCAGGGGGCTATGCATCGGCGCTTTCACAGGCGCAGAAGCTTGGATTTGCCGAGAGTGATCCAACGCTGGACGTCGAGGCCTTTGATGCAGCATTCAAGACAACCATCATTGCTGCCCATGCATTTGGGGTGGTTGTAGATCCAACGCAGATCGTGCGCAGAGGGATCACGTCCGTTACGCCGTTCGACATCTCGATCGCACAACAACAACAACGTACCATCAAACTCTTGTCGCGTGTTCAGCTGCACGGAAGCGGATTGTCTCTTCTTGCCTTGCCGGCCTTGGCACAGAACACAAGCCCCTTGGCAGGTGTCCGCAATGAGGTCAATGCCGTGCGTCTGACCGCTGCATTCTCCGATGCCCAGTTACTAGTAGGGAAGGGGGCAGGGGGTGGCCCAACTGCATCGGCTGTGTTGTCCGATATCGCCGCGTTGCGGTACGGGTATCGATATGAATACAAGAAGCTTGCCCAGGCGTCACGTCCGGTTGTGAACCACGATGTGGAAGTTGCCATCTACGTTCGTGGGACGAACGAGCAGATCACGAGCATACCATTCTCGGTTGTGGAGGTTGACCATCGGAGTTCAACCGGACGGTACGTGATCGGTCACGTCCAGCTCGACGCACTCCACACCAGTGCCGCATTCCTTGATTCCGAGACCTTCATTGCTTTGATCCCGGAGGATTGAGGTGGTCGTGATAGGGTGTAATACAAATCAGACAACCACGTCTTAAATTGCATGCAGATGTCAGAACTCACAGACCGGATCGCAGAGCTGAAGAGGCGGCAGAACGCCGTGATTTACGCTCATTATTACCAGGACGAGCGGATCCAATCAGTAGCTGATTGGATCGGGGACAGTCTGCAGCTCGCAGCCAAGGCACAGGGGTCACATGCTGATGTGATCCTTATCGCAGGTGTGCGGTTCATGGCGGAGACTGCAAAACTCTTGAATCCCGACAAGATCGTACTGGCGCCAACTCTTGAAGCCAGCTGTTCGCTGGTTGAGCAAAGTCCGCCCGATGCCTATCGCAGGTTCATCGACGAACATCCGGATCACGAAGTTGTGAGTTATGTCAATAGCAGCCTTGAACTCAAGGCAATGAGTCACGTTGTCTGTACATCAAGCAATGCCGAATCCATCATCAGTCGCATTCCCGAAGGCCGACCGATCCTATTTGGTCCCGATAGGAACCTAGGGCGCTGGCTTGCGGAACGCTCCGGTCGAGAAATACTCACATGGAATGGACATTGTGAAGTGCATGATGTGTTCGACGCGGTGCAGATATCACGCGCAAAGGATAAGGATCCCGAGGCTGTGGTTCTTGCTCATCCGGAATGCACAGAAGCCGTTCTCAAGATCTCTGATGTGATCGGTTCTACATCCTATCTGTTGCGTTACGTTGCGGAACATCCGCAGGGAAGATTCATCGTTGCCACCGAAGCAGGCATCCTGATCGAGATGCAAAAAGTAGCTCCTGAAGCAACGCTCATCCCCGCACCTCCAAAACACGTCACAGAATGTGCATGCAGCGAGTGTCCGCACATGAAGAAGAACACACTTGAGCTCGTCCACAATGCACTCGTGACTCTACAGCCGCGGATCGAGATCGAACCGGAGTTACTGGAACGTGCACGAGCTCCGATCCTTCGCATGTTCGCTGAACAGACGTGATCAACTCGTCGTATGACATCGCCATCGTAGGATCAGGAATAGCCGGATCCATCGCAGCGCTGCGCCTGTCCGAATTGCGACCCGATCTCTCCATTGTAATGATCTCGAAAGGGGCGATAACGGAATGCTCAAGTCAGCTGGCCCAAGGAGGAATTGCACTTCCATGTGCTGACGTTGAAGATGACCTTGATCGGCATGTCCACGACACGCTCGTTGCTGGAAACATGAGGAGTGACCCGAAAGCCGTTCGCGAGATCCTTCTGGCTGCGCCAAGACTTGTAGCCTACCTGGAAGGACATGGAGTGGCCTTTGACAGAACAAGCGACGATCACTATCACTATGCACTTGAGGGCGGACATCATCGACCACGGGTGATCCATACGTCGGATGCCACCGGTGCCACAATCATGTCTACGTTGCATACCGCCATTGCAGCTTCTCACTCCATCTCCGTGCGCGAGGGAATGCGACTCACCGCGATACGTCGCATTGACGCAGATCAGTGGCAGCTTGAGATCGATCACTCTGCATCGAACAGAGCGCTCCTTGTACATGCACACCACGTGATCCTCGCTATGGGCGGTTCCGGAAATGCCTTTGGGTACTCATCCAATCTTCCCACAGCCATTGGCGATGCAGTTGAACTCGCGCGTTCGCTCCGTCTGCCCGTTGTGGATCTTCAATGGATGCAGTTTCACCCAACCGTGTTAGTCTCATCCGGCACACATACGTCAAGACCACTCATCACCGAGGCACTGCGAGGAGCCGGTGCCTATCTCGTGAACAATATCGGCGAGCGGTTCATGGAACGGTATGACAAACGTGGTGAGTTGGCACCACGTGATGTTGTTTCTTCTGCCATGCTCCAAGAGATGGAGATAACGGCAACTGATAGAGTCTATCTGGATTGTCGACACCTTCCAACCGGCGTACTTCACCAACAGTTTCCGGGCTTCATGGACCTCTGTTCACGTGAATACTTCGATCCATCAAGGGATCTGATACCTGTTCGACCTGGAGCCCACTATCAGTGTGGCGGGATCGAAGCGGGACTTGACGGGACAACGTCTCTGCCGGGCTTATTTGCGATAGGAGAATGTGCCCGAACCGGCATGCATGGTTCGAATCGACTCGCTTCGAATTCCTTGCTCGAAGCGGGCGTGATGGCCTTGAATGCAGCAGAGCGGATATCCGGCGCAGCGTCCGCATCATGCGCAGCCACAACTGAAGCCCCATCTATTGAACGCCTGTCACCAAGTTCTGTGAAGGGGGCTGATCTGTCCATCAATGTTTTGCTTCACGAGCTGAAGACATTGTTGCAGCATGCGGCGCTTGATGATACGAAGCTCCGTTATGTGGATGCCGTCTCAGAACTCGCAGCGGAGATTGAGAAGAGATTGACATCCGAGTCATCGGATCGAGACACAAGCCACGACGCACGGACGCTATCTGCGTATGCGCGGGTGTATGCGGAATCCATCGGATCGCAGCAGGGAACTGTTATGACAGTGTAGGGTCGCCCTTATCACGGTTCAAACGGACGGCTTGACGGACCATCGATTCAAACAAGTCGCGCTTCACGTCATTCGTTGATCGAAGCGTGATGTGGCGCATCTTCGTGAGGTCGCCAACAAGAAGTCCGTCCGGATCTTCCAGTTCGGTTCCACGCCAGAAGCCAAAGTTCACGTGGTCGGTAAAGGCCTTGAGGTAACAGACCGGTCCGTTCATCGAGAACACCGGCTGCGACCACAGGATGCTTTCGTCGATCTCGCCGGCCGCGGAACGAATGATGCTTCGAAGGGTGGTCAGGACTTCGCGCTGCCATCCCTTATGGTGGGCAATGTAGGCATCCACGTTAACGGCATTGATCGGGGCAACAACAACCGGTTCTTCCTTTTGGACCGGAGCGTCGTTGTATTCGCCACGGGTGACACGGCGTTGGAGGACGGAGCCGCGAGGTGCGCGTTCCTTCTTCTCCGCTGGTTCACGTCTGCGGTCACCCGGACGTCCACCACCACGCGGTTGTTGCTCGCGCGGTTGTTGTTCGCGGGGTTGCTGTTCACGCTGTGGCTGGCCTTGGGAGGGAGCAGCCGGAGCTTGTCCGTCCGCATCGGATGCTTGTTGTTGATCTTCTCCGCCTGCGTTTTGGCCTTGTGGTTCGCTGCCTGAGCGTTTCTTGCGACGGCGCTTGCGCTTGCGATCGGCGTCTGCACCACCACCGGTGCCGTCTGCTTCGGGGCGACCTTCTGATGTCTCGGCAGGGCGCTCAGATCCTCGGTCGATACGCGTATCCGCGTGGCTAACGGTTGGACGGTCATCGTCTCCGCCTTGGGCCGGACGGCGGTCAGCACCTTCACGTGGTTCCTGGCTTTGTCCATCACCGCGGCGTCCGCCACGACGTCTGCGTCGTCTATTGCGTCCTTCGCTGTCTGATGAGCCCCCTTCAGCTGGGGAAGAAGAATGTGACGGAGCTTGGTGTTGTTCGTCTGACTGGGTCATGTGTTGAGTGCTTCAGGAGCTGTAATGAAGTGCAAATATACAAAGGCAGTTACGGAGTTACGGCATTCAGTAGTTTTGTGGGATGAAGAGACACATCCTGCTTTTCCTAGCCATGGTCATGAGCATTATAGGTGCTTCTGCCCAGGTACATCTCGGCCTTACCGGGTATGTGCAAAACCTATCACTGAACGGCGATTCCCCTGAGGATCAAACGATCACGGCCGGTTTGGGGTATGGAGCCGGAGTATCAGCGGGGTACTTCTTCACTCCGGAGATACAGTTGACGTTGGGAGCAGGTTATGACGTACGGAACAACACTGTCTCGAACGTACTTCCATTGACCGATTCGCTGGACGCAGTTGGGGACTTCTCACTAACGTCCTACGCTGTACCGATCGGTATTCGCATATATGGCGCGGCACAGACTTGGTATTTCAGCAGTGGTATCACTATTCGATTTCATGATGTAGCAAAGGTAGAGGTGATCGAGCCCGACACGTCGATCAATATCTCAAGTGCCTTCGTAAAAATGGAAGGCAGTATCTATCTCGGATTCGGATATATGTTCAGAGTGGGCGATGTCCGGCTGATCCCAGAGCTCCGATATGAACAAGGTTTGTCGAATCTGCTGAATGGTGAGCCCCTTTACTCACTTCCTCCGGCACCTGTGCTACGATCGAGTGGTTTCTCCTTCCGGTTCTTTGCTGAGTATGCATTTGGAGGTGGACAATGAGACATTTCCTTTTGCTCGGGGTGTTCATCCTTACTTCGGCTTTGACGCCCGCTCAGGATGTTGACAGTTCCCTCAATCCTTCCCCCGGGCCGGTGCTTGGTGGTCACCTCTTTCAACCTTTAGTGGGGGTGCCGAATCCCTTCATCCGAACAGTCTCACAGGTGACGGTAGGGGGCGGAACAACACTCAATCTTCAGTTGCCGATCTTCACGATCGCTGACCGAATCGTAGTGGCTCCGCAGGGAAGTTTGGCAGTTGTCTCCATGCAGGCCAGTCACGAGCAACGGATTAAGGACTGGCTGAGCGTGTACGCTACATTCCGCATTGTTGGACGATTGGGAACCAACGTTACGTCGTTGTTGAGTCAAGGCGTCAACACCGCGTCAACATTCGGACTCGGCTGGAAGGTAAAAGTGTTTGAATCCAAGAAGTTTCTCGGAACACTCTCACTTGATCTCACCAATGGTAGTGTGACAGTTGTTGACGTAGATAGTTGGATCAAGGGGATCATCGACAGCAGTGCTATTCGTGCGGAGAACCCGTTGGTGCAAACCAAACCGGCATTGCTTAGTGGACTCACTGCCCGTACTGCCTATGCCTTTAACGAAACGTTCGGACTTACATACTTCCTTGAAGCTGTATATGGGGAAGCGATCGTCCGTGGTGGCGACCCCGGCGTGTACTTCAACACCGGCTTCGGTATCAATACAGACCTGCGACCTGTAACAGACGTTCCGATGGCAATCACTGCAGGACTGGTCTATCGCCAGACTCCGTCAATTGAAGATGCCGAATCATCGAGCAGCGTAACCACCGGCTCGTTGCGCGTTGGATACAGCGGCACACAACACTTCGCATTCGGACTCCAGATCAACGGTCAATACGGCGATGTAGGGGGCGAGAAGCAAGCCTTCTTTATGGGAGGGGCGATCGATATGAGGTTCTATTACTAATTACTAGTTACTAGTTACTATTTACTAGTTACGGAGTTACTCAGTTACTCAGTTACTCAGTTACTCAGTTACTTGTTGATGAAAATAAAAATGGTGCAGAGGCAAGAGCCAATGCACCATTCGTCGTTTTGTTTGTTTGTCGTGCCACACAAAAGTGTAACTGCGTAACTCTGTAACTCCGTAACTAGTACCTAGTAACTAGACTAACCTTCGAACGGATGATCCCGTACAGCAGGGATACGCATGCGGATGAGCTTCTCGATATCGCGAAGCTGGCTGCGATCTTCTGGAGTTGCGAGAGTCAGTGCCACGCCTGAGTTACCGGCGCGGGCTGTGCGGCCAATGCGGTGGACATATGTTTCCGGTGAGTCCGGAATATCATAGTTCACAACTGTTGGGAGCTCGCTGATGTCGATGCCGCGGGCAGCAATATCTGTAGCAACGAGAACGCGCATGCGACCGTTCTTGAAGTCAGCCAAAGCACGTTGACGAGCCATTTGCGACTTATCACCGTGGATCGCTGCAACCTTAACGCCTACCGTAGCAAGATCCTTGGCAACACGATCAGCGCCACGCTTTGTGCGTGTGAAGACGAGGACCGAACCTTCGAGGTGCTCATGGAGAAGGTGTGCGAGCAGTTGACGCTTGCGATCCTTCTCTACGAAGTACAGTCGTTGGTCGACCTTTTCCGTTGTTGTGCTTTCTGGTGTGACCGCAACGTGAACTGGATCGGTGAGGATCGTGTGTGCAAGTGTGCGGATCTCGGATGGAAGCGTAGCCGAGAAGAACAACGTTTGACGTTGTGCTGGAATGAGCTTTACGACCTGCTTGATCGAAGGCATGAAGCCCATGTCTAGCATACGGTCTGCTTCATCAAGAACGAACGTGTGAACGGCGTCGAGACGAAGAGCGCGATGCTCGATCACATCAAGGAGACGGCCCGGTGTAGCGATGACCACATCAACGCCACGGCGGATCTGATCGATCTGCGGACGGATGCTAACACCACCAAGGAGGACCACTGTGCGAATGCGCATTCCGCGACCGTACGTGCCGAAGCTTTCGTTGATCTGGATGGCAAGCTCACGTGTCGGAGCAAGGATGAGTACGCGAGGACCGGACTTTACCGGAGCTTCATTGAAAAGCCGGTTAAGGATCGGGAGCGCAAATGCAGCTGTCTTCCCTGTACCGGTCTGGGCGCATCCGAAGATGTCGCGTCCAGCCAAGACGACGGGAATAGCTTGTTGTTGAATTGGGGTTGGGGTAGTATACCCCGCAGCGTGCACAGCCTTTTCGAGGGGTGCACACAATTTCAGATCAGCAAAGGTCATTGACCTCTCCTACAACTGTGAAGGATGAACGATGCGGTCTAAATCTCTCGCGCAAACAAGGTTGTTTGCTGGGTTGCGACCGTGTTCACCAAACGACAGGGTAGGTACGGAGCAGAGAGAAGAGGAACCGTGGTGCCGAATTCGCACCATTTGAGTCGACAGCATTGAGCTGTTTCCTCGTTGACGTACAAATATACGCATTCGTGTACCGATTCGATACTGAAGGTGTGTGACTAACACACGGTATAGCATCGAATTTCAAGCGAACTTTGTGACTGTGAACGAATGTTCACCATAATAAGCCCCCTTCATGACCCGGAGAAGATGATGGCAACGAACATCGTTGATGTTGAATGGAAACAAGGTCTCACGTTTGATGCACACCAGCAGGATCAAACGTATACGATCGTATCAAGCGTACCGGGAGATGGACAACCCGTGGGTATCAGCCCTAAACAAATGCTCCTAACAGCACTTGCCGGATGCACGGGCATGGACGTGGCTTCATTACTGCCAAAGTTGCGTGTTCCGTTCACTTCCTTGCGTGTACGCGTGACGGGAGAACTCACATCGGATCATCCGAAGGTCTATTCCACAATGCACGTTGTCTACGAGATCGGTGCATCGGAAGAGTTCCGTCCTCAAGTGGAGAAGGCCGTGGATATGTCATCCACAAAGTATTGCGGCGTTAGTGCCATGTTGGCCAAGGCATCAACGATCACGCATGAGATCATTATGCTTGGATAACGGTGTAACATTTTGAGTTCATGATGCTCGGTTACACGTGTTTCGCATCACAACTTTTCCCGACCCATCACCATAAAGGTCTCCATCATGATCAGATCTGCGTTTGTGGCCTTGGTTGCCCTCTTGATCGTCATTGGTCCGGGCGTGCACCATGCCCAGGATCGTGATTCCACATTACTGTTCGGCTTCGGCACGCTCGTTGAAGTAACGAACACGACCATTGTGTTCAATGACATGTTGTCCTCCAACAGCGAGCCACGAACAGTCCTTCGCAACGAGCAAACTCTAGCAATGGGCTGCACGTTTGAAGAGGTTCGCCCGGGCACCAATCTCCACGTTGACCTCTACAACACACCCGCCGGTCTTACGGCACGCTTCGTTCATTTTGAAGGTTGTGCGCCGATGGTGGGTATTGAGGGGGCTATCCAGTCCATTAACGGCGACACGCTTGTCATCGACGTGGTAGCATCCCAGCCCGTTGGTATTTCCAATGTGGTTCTGGCAGGAAGCGAAACGCAGTTCACAGACTGTGCTGGACGCATTGTGACGCGAAGTGCACTTTCCGTTGGCGATCAAGTGAAAATCGGTGGCTATGACAATGGTTCGATCATTGAGGCCACCTATGTGGTCTTGGCTGACAATTGTCCTGAATACAAGACAGAGACTGTTGTGCTTGTTGCAAAACGTGCTGATGGCATAGCGGTCACACTAGAGAATGGCGAAAACGTAGACCTAGAGTTCGGATTCGGACGCCCGTTCGAAGGTGATTCACTTCTCCACTTCATCTTCTCGTGTGATGGCAGACTTCTTTCCTGGTCAGAGATCGAGATCGGCTCAACGCTGCGCATCAACTATCTCGACTATCCGAATGCACCAGATGTCCTACAGGACGCGATGCTCGAGGATGGATGTCCGCAAGGTTTCAGCGGCGTGGTTGCAAGTGTCTCCCCGTCAACGCTCGATATAACTGAGAAAGATGGCACCACGGTATCGTATGTCATCGATGCCGCATCACAGATCTTCTCCTGCTCGAACCGCGAACTGACGTGGGCGGATGTCCTCCCGGGCGCGAGTGTACAAGGTGCCTGGATCGAAGACGGTCCGGTAAAGAAGCTCCTCCACGTTCAACTCGTCGATGGTTGCTCGTATTCCAATGGTGCGACTGGTGTGGTGATCGAGAAGGCAGAAAATACTGTCACGGTTCGAACAGTTGAGGACTCCCTTCTTGTCTTGACAATCGACGACCGAAGCCTCGTGATCGATTGTTTCGGCATGGTGGACCGTCCAGCGCAGATATCTCTTGGCGATACGGTTGCGATCTTCTTCAGCCAAGATCGTGGTGTTCTTTATCTCGATTTCGCACAGATCCTGAATTCTTGTGAACGGTCGAAGATCAGCGGTGTGATCGTCTCCGCCAATGCCACCACGATAGCTGTGAACACAGGCAATGAAGTGACGGTCTTGATGGTTGATGCAGAGTCACAACTCCTCGACTGTTCAGGAATGCCGGTGACAAGTACTCCAGCCATTGAAGGTGCAACCATCACGGCTCATACGCAGGACGGCCCGGACGGTCTAACCATTCGTACAGCATGGGTCGATGTGAACTGTGCCGTAACTGGCATCATAAGTGGTCAGATCGTCTCGTATCAGGATAGTATGCTCGTGATCTCTTCCGATGGAACGGAACAGTCCGTCTTCGTTAGTGATCTTACGATCATCATGGACCCGAATGGCGTCCTTGCAAGCCGAGTGGATCTCCTCGTTGGTCGAACGGTCTGTGCTATTGTGCAACAAATGGATGTAACGTCAATGGCCCTCCAGATCATTCTGGATACGGACTGTTCAGGACGTGGCGTTGCCAAGGGTGTTCAGGTTCAGGGGGCTGTTGAGTCCGTCAACAACGGACAGATCGTTGTTTCTGTACGCGGTCAGAACATGATGTTCGCAACAACGGGAATGACCATTGTACAACACCAACTCAACGGTACGGCGAGCATGGCTGACATTGCGTCCGGTAGTTCGATCGTGGTCTCTTCAGAGCGCAGACTCGCTAACGGCGTCCCTGTAGCCGAGAACATCGTGATCCTTGACGGAACATCTTCAGTGGACAACGACGTGGTTACTGGTCAAGGGATCACCGCTTCTCCAAATCCTGCATCTGATGTTCTTCGTATCGATGGTCATGCAGATCGATCAGTAGACGTGATCACGATCAGAGACATGCAGGGAAGAGTGGTTCTCCTCCAGCGCGGCACCCGTTCGGTCTCCCTGCGAGATGTACCGGTAGGCGCCTATCTCGTTTCCGTTGTGTTCACTGATGCACGTGTAGAAACGGTTCCGTTGACCGTCATTCGATGACATCAAAAAACATCTTGATCATTGGCGGCACGATCTTCCTCGGCAGGCACATTGCCGAGGAAGGTCTGCGCCGTGGTCACTCTATCACCCTGTTTCATCGGGGGATACACGGTGCAGAACTCTTTCCGACGTGCGAACACATCGTTGGCGACAGAGCGTCCAACGTAGAGCAGCTCCGAGGCAGATCGTTTGACGTTGTTATTGATACATGCGGCTACAAACCCGGTGACCTAGAGCTGTTGGCTGAAGTGCTCGCCCCTTGCCAACCTCACTACATCTATATCTCAACGATATCGGTGTTCGCCTCGTATCCTAAGGGCCTTTCGTTTTCAGAGGACGCTCCGCTTGCTCCGGGAAACGACGGATATGGTCCGGAAAAGGCACGAAGCGAGGAACGAGTTCGAGATGTATACGGCGATCGAGCAACGATCATTCGTCCCGGACTCATCGTAGGTCCGTTCGATCTCACGGCGCGTTTCACCTACTGGCCAACACGGATCGAACGTGGCGGCACGGTACTCGTTCCCGGCTCTCCGGATCGTTCGGTACAGTTCATTGATGTACGCGATCTCGCTGCATGGGTCATCCACTGTGCGAGTACGGAGGTTTTAGGAACCTACAATGCAACCGGACCGGACACGAGATTCACGATGAATGATCTCTGTGGATCCTGTATCCGTGTAACAGGGTCAGATGCTGCCCTCACATGGATCGATGATGAGACCCTTCTTGCACAGGATGTAGCACCCTGGAAAGACCTTCCTCTTTGGATCCCGGAGGACGATGAGGAGATGGGTGGGATGATGTTGGCAGATGTTCGATCGGCTCTTGATAAGGGGCTCACCTTCCGCTCATGTGATGAGACTGTGCGCGATACACTCACGTGGCATCATCAAGCCATGCCCTACGCAGTGCACGAGGCATTCAGCACCCTAAGTGCAGAGAGAGAAGCGGAGATCCTTAGATCTGTTTTGTGATCACTCGCAGCATCGTATCGATGTCGTCGAATGAAGCATACCCTTGTGATAGCAAATGCGCCTGATCATCTTCCGCATAGAGAAGAGTCGGGAAGCCCCCTATACCAAGAGAGCCAACGTAGTCGAACTCTTCCTCAACGGCAGACCCTACCGCGTCGCTACGTAGCAGAGCAACAAACATCTCAGGGTCGATGTCCTCTTCGATGGCAAGCCTACGGTAGGTATCGTCCAGGGAAAGATCCAATCCATCTCGGTACAATGCCTGCTGCAGCCGATGTGCAAGCCGTACGGCCTCCTGAGGTTTAAACTGTCGGAAGGCAACCAGGGCTCGTGCCGGAGTTGTTGAGTCGAGCACGAACTCACCCTTGACCAGAACGTCGTTCACAAAGACATCGCCGAATCGTATTCCGGTGAGTTCCTCAACGTTCTTGTAGGCTGTTTCGATGTACGACGCCTTGTCCTTGAGCGTGCCTACGCGATCCCCAACCACCATTCCGCCGGCATAGACATGTACATCCAGAACATATCCCCATTCCTGCTGGAGCCGCGAAACCACGGGCCCAAAGCCGTAGCACCAGCCGCAGAGAGTGTCCTGGAAATAGTGGAGGGCAGGGCGTTCAGTAGCATCCATCGTAGGTAAGGCCTAGGTGTTGTCGGGATCGGTAAGGCCACTGTAACGAACCGCGTATGGTTGTTATTGTTGGTTCTGACCGTTCATCGCAGTATTGTTGGGTGAATACCCAAACAGGACTCAAGAAATGATACGCTATGCGATCGTGATTGAGAAGGCGGGAGATAGCTTTTCCGCCTACGTCCCGGATCTACCAGGATGTGTAGCATCGGGCGCTAGCATCCAAGAAGTTGAACGTGAGATCAGGAACGCGATCGTATTCCATATTGAGGGAATGCGAGATGATGGAATAGAGATACCAACTCCGACCAGCACGGTGGAGTATTTGGATATCGCTGTTTGACCAATACATGATGTTGGAGTGTGTAATGCTGATTCGAGCGATGTTCCTTGCGTTCTCCCTGATTCTCATCACTGAGATGTGTGAAGCACAAACACGACCTATGTATCGTATTCGGGTGGTACGGGCACCGGCGGACACGATCGGTGATATCGTCATCCGCTTGTTTCCGTCGATGACACCGTTGCATACTCGGAACTTTGACAGCATTGCGCGTGCCGGTCGGTATGATCAGACAGCGTTCCACAGGGTGATCCCGGATTTTGTGATTCAAGGGGGCGACCCAAATTCAATCAGTGGACCGGAATCGAGCTGGGGGACCGGTGACCCATCGCAACCCACGGTGAACGCAGAGTTTACCAACATCAAACATCTCAGGGGTAGGGTAGGGATGGCCCGCGTCGAAGATGTGAACAGTGCCACCTCACAATTCTATATCTGCCACGGCAGTCCAACGTTCCTCGATACACGGTATACGGTATTCGGAGAAACGGTAAGTGGATTCCACGTTATCGATACAGTAGCCCTTGCACCACGGAATGCATCGGATCGCCCCCTAACAAAGATCTCGGTGATCGTTACGTATGAAGGGGAAGACACGACTCGTCCGGGGGTCCCTGTTCCGCTGACCCCGACAATGAATGCATCCAAGGTATCTACCACAGTGAACACGCCGTTCACGTGGACGGCCGGCTCAGAGTCGCTGCGTTCGATCATTGAGATCAGTGAGGACCCTTTGTTTGCTTCGGATGTACTTGCTGATACAGTGGAAAGCCCAACAACGAGCGTGAAGCTGCCGGCCGGACTGACGAAGTATCATTGGCGTGCGCGAGCGGACAATGGCGGCGCGCTGGGCGACTGGTCTGAAACGTTCGTCCTCACCACGGGCGTAGCTGCTCCTCCGCTTCTAGAGCCTGCGAATGGTGCCACCAACACCTCTGTAGAGCCAACTCTTCGTTGGGAGGCATTGGCCGTGGAAGGTTCTACCTACAGATTGCAAGTAGCCACATCGTCTGTGTTCCAAGCATCTCAAATGGTGCTGAATATCGGTGGACTTGAAACTCCCTCGCATGTGGTCACGGGTCTTGGTGCCAACAAGAAGTATTTCTGGCGTATCAATGCCACGGTTGATGGAGATTCAAGTGTATTCTCCAAACCATACACGTTCACAACAGGTGCAAGTACGGGAGTTGATGAGGGTGAAGTGACTGAAGTGATCGAGCTTGCGCCGTCACCAGTGCTTGATGTGTTGACCGTGAAGATTCGACCTCTGTCCGGAGCAGATGCTCGGATCAGTATTGTTGATCTGCAAGGAAACGTCGTGACGGAGATTCGTAACTCCATAAACAGCGAGACCGAGTCAAGCGTGCACATCAGCTGTGCCAATCTTGTACCCGGTCTCTATGCGGTACGCTGCATATCGGGTGAAGCCGTTACGCAACGAGTATTTGTGAAGTATTAGGCCAGACGAGCGTTCAGCTCCGCATCAAGTGCGTCGAGGAACTCCTCTGTGTAGAGGTAATGCTCGCCGTGCTGAACCTTGTTGCCATGGATGCAAACGGCCAGGTCTTTTGTCATTCTACCGCTTTCAACCACGTCAACACAGACCTTCTCAAGGGTCTGACAGAACGTGATGAGTTCTTGATTCCCGTCGAGCTTACCGCGGAACTCCAAGCCCCTTGTCCATGCAAAGATGGATGCGATAGGATTGGTTGACGTTGGCTTGCCGGCTTGATGATCGCGGTAGTGACGTGTTACTGTTCCGTGGGCTGCTTCAGCTTCCATCGTTGAACCATCGGGTGTGATCAACGTGCTGGTCATGAGTCCGAGCGAGCCAAAACCTTGCGCTACGGTATCGGATTGCACGTCGCCGTCATAGTTCTTACAGGCCCACACAAAGTTGCCGTTCCACTTCAGAGCCGACGCTACCATATCGTCGATCAGACGGTGTTCGTACGTGATACCCATCTCATCGAACTTGGCCTTGAACTCCGTTTCAAACACCTCTTGGAAGATGTCCTTAAACCGACCATCGTACTTTTTTAGGATCGTGTTCTTTGTGCTCAGATAGAGCGGCCAGCCCTTCATCACAGACTGGTTCATACAGGCGCGAGCGAAACCGCGAATGGACTCATCGG
Source organism: Ignavibacteria bacterium (assembly GCA_016707005.1). NCBI lineage: Bacteria > Pseudomonadati > Ignavibacteriota > Ignavibacteria > Ignavibacteria bacterium. The sequence continues at coordinate 443,144 of JADJIQ010000002.1, read as the reverse complement.
TGTTATACATGGCCATCGCCACGCCGTCACCCTTGAAGTCGTAGACATCAAAGCTCTGCGTTTCGCCACCATCGTTCGGTGTGTAGGTGATGGTGAGCTTTCCTGTTCCCTTCGTTACGAAGTCTGTTGCGCGGTACTGATCGCCAAACGCATGACGTCCGATGCAGATCGGTGCTGTCCAGTTCGGGACAAGACGAGGGACGTTCGAACACACGATCGGCTCGCGGAAGACCGTTCCGTCGAGGATGTTCCGGATAGTGCCATTCGGCGACTTCCACATCTTCTTCAGTCCGAACTCTTCAACACGTGCTTCATCCGGAGTGATCGTGGCGCACTTGATGCCAACATGGTACTTCTTGATGGCTTCCGCCGCATCGATCGTCACTTGGTCGTCGGTTGCATCACGGTGTTCCATTCCCAGGTCGAAGTACTTGATATCGACGTTGAGATAGGGAAGGATCAGCTTGTCCTTGATGAACTTCCAGATGATACGGGTCATCTCATCGCCGTCGAGTTCGACGACCGGGTTTGCAACGTTGATCTTGTTCATGGTTACGGGGTTACAGGGTTACAGGGTTACGGGGTTACGTGGTTACGGGGTTACGGGGTTACGAATGGCAAATGTACGATTCAGGGGTGGGAACCGGGTTACGCCATCTTTCGATACTTCAGAACAGCCCAGGTATTGAGGACAACGGCCATCGCGGCCACCACGAGGAAATGGAAACGGATCTCACTGAGGCCGGCCCCCTTCAAGATCACAAGTCTCATTACTTCAATGATATACCGTACAGGATTGAGGTAGGTAAGCCACTGTGCCCACATCGGCATGCTCTCGATCGACGTGAAGAGCCCGCCCATCATAATGAAGATCATCATGAAGAAAAATGCCACGAACATTGCCTGCTGTTGGGTCTCGGCAACGGTGGAAATGAGCAGTCCCAGGCCAAGTACGGCAGTGAGGTAGACGCCACTGAAGAGGTAGATGAGTCCGATGTTGCCTACCGGGACGATGCCATAGACAAACCGAGCAACAAGGAGTCCGATGGTGAGCGTCACAAACCCCAAGAGCCAGAATGGGATCAGCTTTCCGGAGATAAACTGGAGTCGCGTGATCGGGGTTACGTTGATCTGCTCGATCGTTCCAAGTTCCTTCTCTCGTACGATGTTCAGTGCCGAGAGATAGACACTGATCATGGTGAGGAGGAGGGCCAAGATCCCCGGTACCATGAATACGTGGTAGAGAAGATGTGGGTTGAAGCGGTCAATCGTTCGTACATCAATGAGGGGTTGTGCAAGCCCCTTAGCATCAACAAGAAGGTCGGCACGTACGCCCGAATTGAAATCCATAATGATGCGATTGAGGTAGGCTGCGCCGATGTTTGCCTTCACGCCATTGATGGCATTGGTAGAAATGAAAAGCGTCTGTTCATTCTCGCGAACGAGTGATCGCTCAAAGCCAGCGGGGATCTCGAGGATGACATCGGTCTGATTGGATTCGATGAGTTGGAGCGCCTCAGGGTAGGACCCCGTATACCGAACGAGATCGAAGTAGTCCGTTGCCGTGATCTTCATGATGAGCTGATGTGACATCGCTGATCTGTCATGGTCTACGATGCTCACACCGATATGGCGGACCTCATAGTTGGCAGCGAGCGGGAGCAGAATCAACTGCATTGTAGGCATGATGAGGATCATCGCCAGAATGATCCTATCGCGGAAGATCTGGAGAAACTCCTTTTGCAGAAGAAAGAGCAAGGTCCTCATGCCAGCCTCACCTTGAATCGTCTCACACTTATCACGGTAAGGAGGACGGACATTCCAAAGAGGATGACCACTTCCTTGAGGATAGCGTCAATGCCAAGCCCCTTGATCATCACGGCCTTTACGATGTTATAGTACCACTTGGCGGGGATGAGGTTGCTTATCAGTTGTAAGGGAAGGGGCATGTTTTCGATCGGGAACATGAACCCGCTGAAGAGAAGGGTTGGGAGAAGCATCCCCATCATCGAAACCAACATCGCAACCTGTTGGGTTGCTGCTATCGTCGATACCAGGACGCCAAGAGCGAGCGATGTGATGATGAAGAGGATACTCATGCCAAAGAGCAGAGGAATGCTGCCAAGTATGGGTAGGCCCAAGACGTACACACTCAGAAGGAGGATCGACGTGATGTTGACGATGGAGAGAAGGAGGTAGGGGATCACCTTCGCAACGATCACCATCAACGGTCGAAACGGCGAAACGAGGAGGATCTCCATGGTACCAAGTTCCTTCTCTCGCACGATGGAGATCGACGTCATCATCACGCAAACGAGCATGAGGACGAGTGCCATCACGCCGGGCACAAAATTCGGCGCGCCCTTGAGCTGAGGATTGTATAGGAACCGCGTTGTAGTACGGATGGTGTACGGAAACCCTTGTGACTCTGTGAGCGCAAGTTGGTGGTCTACTATGATTGCGGTGAGGTACGTATTGAGAGTAGTGGCACGGTTGGGATCTGAGGCATCGGAAATGATCTGCACCATGGCGTGCCCACTATGGGAGAGGTCATTTGCAAAACCAGACGGGATAACAAGGCTCAGATGAGCCGGTTCACTCTCTACCACGTCGAAGACCTGGCTTGCATCGATGCGTTCAATGAGGGCACGTGATGCATCGTCATGCGCATCGTCGCGAACGAACACCGTTGCGTGTTTCACTTCATTGGTGAGAGCGAAACCAAAGATGAGGATCTGGATAACAGGAAGACCGAAGAGTATGAGAAGGGTCTTCCTGTCGCGCAGGACATGAAGAAACTCTTTCCGAACGAATGTATAGAGTTGTTTCATGGTCAGTCTGCAGATCTCTGTGCACCGCGTGCCAGCAAGGTGAATACGTCATCCATCGACGAGGAACCGAATTGCTTGCGGAGTTCGTGAGGTGTGCCCATTGCCTTGATCGCACCGTCGACCATGATCGACACACGATGGCAATATTCTGCCTCATCCATGTAGTGTGTAGTAACAAAGAGCGTTACGCCTCGATGGGCAGCAAGATAGATGAGGTCCCAGAACTGTCGTCTAGTCACCGGGTCTACGCCACCCGTAGGTTCGTCTAGGAACACAATGGCTGGATCGTGCAAGAGAGCGACCGAAAACGCGATCTTTTGCTTCCAGCCAAGTGGGAGAGATCGTACGAGCTTGTGCATCTCTTCTGTCAGACCGAGATCCTCAGCCAATGCAGCGCTCTTTTGTTTGATCTCTGCACGCGTCAGTCCGTAGATACCACCGTAGAATTGAATGTTCTCTGCTACCGAGAGATCCTCATACAACGAGAACTTCTGGCTCATGTAGCCAATGCGACGTTTTACGTTCTCCGTTTGAGTGGCTAGATCGAATCCTGCAACCGTGGCCGTCCCGGACGAAGGACTGAGTAATCCACACAACATCTTCATGGCCGTTGTTTTCCCGGCCCCGTTTGCGCCGAGGAAGCCAAAGATCTCACCTTGGGCAACGTCGAAGGAGATAGCATCTACGGCGGTAAAGCTGCCGAATGTCTTCGTCAGGTCACGTACGCTGATGATCGGGCTGTTGGTCATTGTGCCATCAACCGAATGAAGCGGTCCTCAATGGTGGGTCTGATGGACGTGATGAGAACATCCTTGTGTCCCGCGCTTCTCAAGGATTCCACAACGTCATCAAGGGTGTGGATAGCCCCATTGACGAACGTCAGGTGGAGTTCTTCTCCGAAGGTATAACACGTCTCGATTCGCGGATCTGCAAGGAGTGACCGTTGAAGGAGGTACATGTGCTCAGCACGTGCACCGAAAAGGGGTGTGTCGTATCCGGCAATGATGCCTTCCGGCGTATCAACGGACATAAGGCGTCCGGACTGAATGAGGGCGATCCGATCACAGAGATTGGCTTCGTCCATGTATGGTGTGGAGACTACTATGCTGATCCCTTGCTCCTTCAGTCTGGCCAGCATTGCCCAGAACTCTTTTCGAGAAACGGGGTCCACGCCGGTGGTCGGTTCATCGAGCAACAACACCGATGGTCTGTGTACGAGCGCACAGCAGAGCGCGAGTTTCTGCTTCATCCCGCCTGACAGCTTGCCTGCTCTTCGATCCTTGAATGGCTCCAGCTGAACGTAGATGTCGTTGATCAGATCTCTACTTTCTGTAACCGATGTTCCAAACAATGTTGCGAAGAAGTTGAGATTCTCTTCAACTGTAAGGTCTTGATAGAGTGAGAACCTTCCCGGCATGTAGCCGATCACCTCACGGATGCGCCGATAGTCCTTCACCACATCAAGGCCATCGATACTCGCTGTGCCGCTGTCAGCCAACAATAGCGTTGCCAACACACGGAAGATGCTCGTCTTCCCGGCACCATCCGGACCAATGAGTCCGAACAGCTCGCCGCGCTTTACCGCAAAGGACACATCGCTCACAGCTGTGATCGTGCCCTTGGCATAGGTCTTTGTCACCCTATGTAACTCAACAGTGTTCATTGGTCATTCGTCATTAGAATCTCACTTCCCCATACATCCCGATCTTGATCTTTCCATCATTGGGTACAGAGATCTTGATAGCATAGACAAGGTTTGCTCGTTCGTCCTTTGTCTGGATGGTCTTTGGAGTGAATTCTGCCTTGGAGCTCACCCACGTTACGGTGCCATCGTAGGTGGTGTAGTCCTTAGCCCCCTTATCAACATAGACCTTCATCTTTTGACCGATTGTGATCTGTGAGAACTGATCACCCGTTACATAGGCGCGCAGGATCATTGTTGAGATATCGGCCATTTTGAAAAGGGGCTTTCCTGGACCCGTCATCTCATACTGTTCGGCGTATGAGGTGAGGACGGTTCCATTCATTGGCGAAACGATCCTGCTCTTTATCAGCTGATCGTCGATCTGCAAGATCTGAGAGACCAATGGTTGAGTTTCGCTTTCCAGTCCGCTTGTTGTAGTACGCAGGTTGGATCGCAAGGCATCGAGTTGTCGAGTGAGCACTTCCACATTGGAGGTTGCGTCGTCGAACTGTTTTTGTGTGGCGGCATCTGCACGCATCAGTCTCTCAACCCGGTGGCGTTCGCGGGTGGCGGACTTGATCTGTTCAGTGAGGGATGCTATTTGAACGGCCATTTCCGGACGTCGGGTGAGGAGAGCATCGATCTGTGCTTGGAGCTGACGTTTCTTTAGCGAAAGCTGGGTTGTGTCGATGAAGCCTACGAGCTGATCTGCCTGCAACAGCTGACCTTCCTCGATGGCAAAGGAATCCAGACGTCCCGCGGTCTCGGCAGAAATGATGGTCTCCACAGACTCAAACGTACCCGATGCATCGAATTCGGCTCCGTTCTTTGAGCAGGAGAAGAGAAGGAGCGATACTGCTATCCAGAGCGATAGGGAGGTGATGTACTTCATAGTATTCATGGTCTGTCTCCCGTTGTGCCTGTCGTGGAAGCATGCATATGGATGGTAAGGTCACGTTGGATGGCATGAAACGATCTGTCTCGTCGTGCCACATCGAGGTCGTTGAGATCGCGCATATAGTCGTGTGCTGTTCGTGTACCGTTTTCAACCTGCGCTTTCGATGACGCGAGGACACTTGATCGTTTGTTCACGATCTCGTCATCAAGGCGGAGCATCTCATCGTAGGTAGTGATCTCTTGACGTTGTTGGGTCATCGTCACACGGGTATTGAGCAAGAAGGTCTCGCGCTGCACACCAATTGTTGCTTGTTCAACTTCCAACAGATCCTGTTCGGATGACGATGCGTAGAGGTCTGTGAGTTGCCAGTTGAGTCGGAGTCCCACTATGTAGAACGGACGGAATTCGTTCTTGAGCATATCGAGTCCGGGACGCCCATAGCCCCCTGTTGCAAAGGCAGAAATGCGCGGGATGTATCGAGTGGTGATCAGCTCTTTGCGAGCGGTTATCGCTTCCTGTTGGGCGGCAAAGAGGGGCAATTCCGGACGTCGTATCGTATCAGACAGGGGGATGTCCCCTGGACGTATGAGTCGGGTTGTGGTGTCAACCTGTGTTCCGATCAGCATGCCGAGCATCGCCGCATAGCTCTGTCGGCTCGACCTCAAACCGATCTGCTTCTGCCTTGCCGTGAGTGATTCCGCTTCAAGGAGAGCCAACGTGCTTTTCAGGGCCGCTCCATTCTCCACAGCACCTCGCACGGAGGAAATGGTGGCATCGATATCAGCGATCTTCAAGCGTATCTGTTCGATCTGTTCAGAGAGCAGCAAGATCCCGAAGTACAGGTTCTGAACGCGATCCCGGAGTTTGTTGAGTTCAACTTCCAGTTGTTCCTTGCTTACGGCTGCATTGGCAGAGGCGATCGTGCTCTGTTTGCCCATCGAGCCGCCATCGTAGATCATTTGGTTCAGTTCTGCATGGATCCGGTACTGATCCTTGGAAAGGGGCTCAAAGGAAAAACCGGGAATACGCACAGGTACTTCGGTGACCTCTGATTGATAGGAGGCGTGACCAACGATATAGAGCTGCGGCAGATAGCCGCGATAGGCATTGTCGATGGAATACGATTCCGAGCGTGCAATGAGATCCGACTGTTTACTCAGTGGATAGTTCACACGTGCTCTCTTCAAACATGTGTCGAGCGTGAGATCAGCCCCTTGACTTAGAGTGGAGGCGAGCAGAAGGATGAGCGTGAGTGAGATGGAGTTCTTCATATCGTCAGTGCTGAACAGTGAGCATAGCCATCATCCACTTTGCAATGAGGGACCGTCGTTCATTCATCAACTCGTTGTAGTGTTCGTCGTCCATCCCGCTTGCCATTTGCATGATCGGACGCGCAATGAAGGGGAACACGCAAAGGCCCATGAGGTTGACGAAGATCTGGTATGGTGAGATCGAGGTTGACCCGTTTGCCTTGAGCGTATCGTTGATCTCCTTCATGAGTAAGGAGTCTGTCAGGACAGGACCGATCCCAACTTCATGGAATAGAACATTTGGTTCTTCGCGCAGACTTCTCAGGATGAAAAGAGGAATATCCGGCTGTACCAACAACATCGAGATATAGGAATCCGCCATGAATTCAAACTTCTCTTCAAGACCACGGCTAGGGTCGTTGATACCAACACGAAGCCCCGTTAGAAACCCCTTCATGTGGTCGATCATGATGATCCTGAAGAGGTTCTGTTTACTCCCGAAGTAATAATTCACCAACGCTAGGTTGATCCCAGCTTCCTTTGCGATGTCGCGCGTGGTTGTGGCCGAGAACCCTTGTAGTACAAAGAGTCGCTGTGCCGCATCGCGGATCTTTTCCATCGTGGTTATGTCGGTAGGGGGCATGACGCAACATAGGTTAAACAAATGATTAAAACAAATGATTAATTCGCGGAAATGGTGTAGGGGCGACGCCCCGCGTCGCCCGAGATGTTTGAAATGGGACGTCGCCCGAATACGAAATGGTGGGCGGGGGGAACGAATACGAAATGGGCCGACGACGCATTCATTTCAAACGGGCGACGCACATTTCAAACGGGCGACGCATTCATTTCAAACGGGCGACGCATTCATTTCAAACGGGCGACGCGGGGCGTCGCCCCTACGTTTATCGTCCGCGTCGTGTGGTCCGATACACGGGCGACGCGTCCGTTTCAAACGGGCGACGCATCGTAAACGAACGGGCCACGCGGGGCGTCGCCCCTACGTTTATCGTCCGCGTTGTGTGGTCCGATACACGGGCGACGCATCATAATCAAACGGGCGACGCGTCCATTTCAAACGGGCGACGCGGGGCGTCGCCCCTACGTTTATCGTCCGCGTTGTCGTGCACGTATGGGGTTGTTGCGGATGTATGCTCGGATGGCTTCGAGAGAACGTGTGTCTCGGATAATGCGGTCGTGATATCCGCGTTGCCAGATGTTTGGGTGTGTGGTTAGGCCGAGTTCGTGAATCTGTCTGGATGTAGCGGACTTGTATGATCCCACGATGGCACCAACGGAGCGCTGTCTGTTTGTAGGATAATCGGAGCTACCCATCCTCATCAGGCTCCTACGATAAAGGGTCTCGGGGTCTCGCAGTTCGGGTTCGTCCGGGTCGAGGATCCACAGTATGCGTGCGTGTGGTCTGGCATGACAATGCTCTCTTCGGGGAGCGTGACGATGTTGGGTGTTATGGTGTCGCCCCTTACCCAGGTTTCAAATGCGACCTCTCCGGCAATAGAAAGTGTTAATCCCTCTCTGCTGAATGTTCCGAAGAGGGGGCGACGTGGATTTGTCACGATCGTTATAAAGTAGGCCGCGGGCGAACGATAGTCCCATTGTGGTCTCCGAGCAAGCCTACGGGTGGGCAAATCGTGAGTGTACATACGTGATGGGTCCTTGCATAATGTTTGGTGGACCTATCGTGTAATGTTTGGGCCTGAACGTGACTTCGTTAGATTGGACGCATGGAACCGCTTACCCCTGAAGAGATCGCTGCTCGACACCGCTATATGGCCGTGGAGGCGAATAATCTTGCGTGGCAACTCTCTATACGCGAAAGAACGCCTGACGAAGATCTGGAGATGCTCAACGCGGCACATGCATCAGCATGGCATTGGTCCATTGTAGGGACGGAGCTCAATCACATGCGAGCGACGATGCTTCTAGCAGAGGTACATGCGCTGTGTGGCATGGGGCAGACGGCATATGCCTATGCACGTAAAATGTATGGGTATTTTTCAACACGAGAGACGGAGGCCTGGGAACTGGCCTTTGCGCATGCGATCCATGCACGCGCGGCTCATGCAGCCGGACGTATCGACGATTATCGTGCGTCGTATGCGCATGCGGTGGAACTGATCGGAACGCTCAGCGATGAGGATAGACCTATCGTTGAAATGACGTTCAAGAGTATCCCGAAGCCCCCTACGATCGCGTGATCCGTTGAATGGTAAGGGCTGCCTGGATGAGATTGTAGATCGATCTCAGATACTCTGTGGTGGCCTGCTTAGCTGTGAATTCTGCCTGTGATAATTCACTCGCGAGCAACCGACCCTGTTCTGCCTGACGCAGTGCTTCTTCAAACGATCGTTGCGTAAGCTCCATTGTTGATCTCTTCCGCTGAACATCCTCACGGTAGAATCGATGATCGGCTTTTGCGCGTTCAAGATCGTATCGACGTTTGTTCATCGACGATTCGAGAAGCGCTCTGTCTACCTCGAGCTGCGAACTGAGTTTTGAAACGGTATACGACCGTTCAAATGCATTGGTAAGTGGCACCTTCACAGATAGCTGGAGATAACTGTTCCCATACCAGGCATCGGGATTGCCGAGCATGAGAATGTTGTTGAAGTAGTTGGCTCCATAGAACCCGGTGAGCGTTATCGTTGGGACAAATCCCATTGATGTGTAATGTTTCTGTGCCGAGGTCAGCTCTGCCTGTTGCGAATACTTTTCAAACGTGGCAGAGAGTGAATCGTTGTAGGGGGCTTCTGGAATGCTTTGAAAACGCTGGTAGAGTGCGGGAAGGCTGTCAGTCAATTGTGGCATTACAGTGCCTGATACATCGGTGCCCACCCGATACAGAAGGCGATGCTCTGCTGACCGAAGTACTCGGCCTGCATCATGATATCGTGTTGCGGCCGCGTCCAATTCGATCTGTGCTGTGTTCAGCTCAATGATCGTTCTTCTGCCTACATCGTGTTGATCACGAACTACCGTATAGGCACGGAAGGCGTTCAGCGTATCCTGAGCAGCCAACTTTAGTTGCTCATGGGCTATCACTACGTCGGTATAGGCCAGTCCTGCCTCAGTTACTATGTCGGTCTCGGTGATCTTCTCTTCGGTACCATCTAAGCGCGACCGGATCTCACGTTCTTCTACGGCGCCGTACGTTGCGGGATCGAAGACCGTGAACGACGCCAATACACCAGCAGTTGACGTCCAGCCGGTTGCAAACTTCACCGGCGTGATAACATTGGGATCACCATTCGGATCCAACGCATTTCCGGGGATCGGTGTGGTAGGGATGATAAGATTGCGCTGCAGGTCGTAGTTCAGTTCAACGCGAGGAACAAGACCGGTCTGTGCCTCTCTCACTGCTGCACGAGAGGCACGAGTAGCAGATGTACGTGCGCGCAGCTCAGGGTTATAGGTTCGCGCCCTCATGATCGCTTCATCGTACGTGAGTGTTGACCCGAATGAGTCCTGCTGAGCGTGGACTATACCAAAACTCAACAGCGTGATCGATATGAAAGCAAGAATTGTACTCATGGTGATAAGGGGCTATCCACGGAAGACGGAAGCTGGTTCGAGTGCTGTCACCTTACGAATGGCAAAGAGTGAACCGCCAACGGAGATGAAGAGCGTGATGAGAAAGAGACCACCAAGGATCACTGGTGTGTAGGCGATCGTAAGTCCAGCGTTGGCAACGCCGATGCGGAATCCTTCGAGGAGAGCAATGGCGATCACATAGCCAACAATGGCGAAAAGCAATGCTTGTGTAAGGATCAGTCTGCGAACGTAGCCGTTGGTGGCACCGATCGCCTTGAGCGTACCATAGTCCCGCATTCGGTCAAGCGCAGAGGAGTAGAGTGTGAGGCCGATGATGAAGAAGCCGCTGATCACTGCAAACACCACGAGCGAACCGATGCTCACACCGATGTTCGACGTGATCGTGATGAAGCTGACGGTGGAGTTCTGCAACTCGTCTGCCCTCCATGCACGAACGCCAAAGATCGATGAGTTGATGGACGTACATACACTGTCGAGGTCGGCGCCGTTCTCTGCCTGAACCGCAATGGCGCTGACCTTGTTCGCCGGGAATTCTGCAAAGTATCGTGCTCTGTCGATGGTGGTGTAGAAGAATGAACCCGCAAACCCTCGAGCATTCTTCGTCTGCACGCGGATCATTGCACTCTTGCCATTGATCTCGATGGATGTACCAACGTCTACACTATGGTTGAAGACCGAGGCATCGTAGTGTTCTGCTGAGACGGCTCCATCATTGACAAGACTTGAGATGTCTCCCATATCGATCTTATCCCTGCGGGGTCCGGCAACGAATACCGGGGCCTCACTGCCAATGAGCAGAACCGGCGCGGTTTTGCCGTTATCGAACTTGACCGTCGCTCCTGTAACAACGATGCCGTAGGTGTTGGCAACGCCATTGATGCTGCGGATCTGTCGTACGAGTCGTTCATCAAGGGGCGTGAGTTCGTTGGCATTTTGCGTCACATTGTCTACCACCCATATCTGGCCCACATTCTTGTCTGCATTCTCCACAAGGCCACCCATGAGCCCCGTTAAGAACGAAAGGATCCCTACTTGCTGACCAATAAGGAAGATGCTGATCACAATACCGATCACAACGCCAATGCTCTTGGCCTTGTCGAACCGAATGAACCTGAATGCCGTGATGATCATGATGTTAAAGCTTAATGAAGCACTCAACCTTGGCGTTGATCAACAACGTTGCCGCGGTGTTCACGCGAATGACCGCTTCACGTACTCTTCGATCCTCTTGGTCATTGGATTTTTCAGAGAAGAGAGACTTCTTGCGCAGGTAGGGTGAGACGCTGGAGATAACACCCTTGGCAACAACGTCTTGATTGCCGATGAGGCGGATCTCCACGTATTGACCAACAGTAACACGATCGGCAAAGAGTTCGTCCACCTCGCATCGAACAAGATGTTCACCTCGGGGAGCGAACTGGGCATAGGTCTGGTATTGAGTGACGGATGTACCTACTTGCAATGCCATATCCAACACTACACCATCGGTCGGTGCACGGAACGTGCGCAGATCTTGGTCGTGAAGTGCGGAGATTCGTTCAGCGTGTAGCTCCTTTAGCCGTTCTTTACTGACACCAACTGCCGCACGATATCGTGACAGTGTTGCCTCAAGTGTTCGGATCTCGGTTTCAGCATCATCGAGGTTCTGTCTTGTTGCAGACCCGGTCTTTTCCAGTTCAGCTGTGGTTGCAGCATAACGGCGTTTGTTGGCTAGTCTTGCCTCGGTTTCGGTTACGTTCGCTTCGTCGAGCTTAACCTGCGTTGTCTGTGTTGCGATCCTTTGCGTGATCTGAGCCACGGCTAGTTTCTCCGTTGCATCGTTGAGCGTAATCAAGACGTCGCCGGCATGCACGGAATCACCATCGCGTCTCACAACCGAGGCAACGATCCCCCCTACCGGAGCTGCAAGTGGAACCACATCATCAGGGGGCTCCACACGACCAATGCCAATAACTTCGGTGACTGATGACGGTCGGGTGACGTTTGTTCCGGCAGAAGCCCCATTCATCGGCGTGTCTTCTCTATTCCCGCATCCAGAAATGACAGCGGCAAAAAAAGGGAGGAGAAAGAGGTTGCGGTATATCATGGAGCTTGGTATTGTTAATGGAGAAGATCGTCCGACGAAGGGGTATCGGAAACCGTCCCGTTATTGACGTAGATGATCCTGTCGGCAAATGGCTTCAGTCGCGGGTCGTGTGTTACCACAGCCACAGCCTTACCGCCAGTCGAAAGGTGTTTGAGTTCTTCCATCACTGTTACAACGCTTCTTGCATCCAGTGAGGCAGTGGGTTCGTCGCAGAGGAGGATGGATGGTTCCGTAACCAGCGCACGTGCGATCGCTACACGTTGTTGTTGTCCACCACTGAGTTCCTTTGGAAGATTCTGCATTCGAGACGTCATCCCCACCAACTCGATGGCCTTCATTGCTCGGTCTCGCGCGCTTTTCCTAGACTCTCCCATGAGTAGTAAAGGTTGCATCACATTTTCGAGTGCCGTTAGTGGAGCTAGGAGATTGAAACTCTGGAAGACAAAACCGATAGTGTTGAGTCGGATACCGGCGAGCTCTGTCGGCGAAAGATCATTGATCTGTTGTCCCATAACTCGAACGCTACCATGCGTAGGGAAGATCACACAGCCGAGCAGAGAGAGTAGGGTGGTCTTGCCAGAGCCCGAAGGCCCAATGATGAGTGTGAGCTCTCCCTTGCGGAATTGGACCGTTGCCGGATTTAGTGCAACGATCGTTGTATCGCCTGTGCGATACTCTTTGCTTGCACCCGTGAGTTCGGCAACCACATCGCGAGGAGTTTCAATCATGAACAAAGATACGGCGATTTGTATTTAACCAAATGGTTAAGTATGTTGTGCCATGCCTGCTAAAGCAACATCACCGGACAGACTGAGTCTCACGTTCGCTGCGCTCTCCGACCCTACCCGCAGAGCTATCCTCATGCGTCTGACCAAAGGTGAATCATCCGTGACAGAGCTGGCAAGCCCCTTTCAAATGTCGTTGCCGGCTATCACGAAACATCTCAAAGTCCTTGAACGCGCAGGATTGATCTCTCGCTCAAAAGATGCTCAATGGAGACCATGCAAGCTCGAGGCAAAGACTTTGCAAGAAGCATCGTCCTGGGTTGAGCAGTACCGCGTGTTTTGGGAGGAGAGCATGGATCGATTGGAAGAATATCTAGTTACTAGTTACTAGTTACTAGTTACTAGTTACTCAGTTACACAGTTACACAGTTACACAGTTGCGTAGTTACAGAGTTACATCATTAGTAGCTCTTATCTAGTATCTAGTAACTAGTAACTAGTAACTCGTAACTCGTAACTCGTAACTCGTAACTAGTAACTAGTAACTAGTAACTAGTAACTCGTAACTAGTAACTAAGTAACTCCGTAACTAAGGAAGAAAATGGAAGCATTTGTGATCACACGCGTCATCAAGGCACCAAGAGAAAAGGTGTTTGATGCATTTACGAATCCCGACTACCTGGCACAGTGGTGGGGACCGCGAGGGTTTACCACGAGTACATTTGAAATGGACGTACGACCTGGTGGCAGGTGGCGATACATCATGCATGGCCCGGACGGAACGGACTATGACAACCGAGTGGAGTATTCGGAGGTCGTACGTCCAGAGCGGTTGGTTTATGTACACGGTCATGACATCGATGACGACCCCTTGCGATTCAATTCGAGCATCACGTTTGAAGAGGCAGATGGAGGGACTCTCGTCACGCTGACGGTGTCCATCGATGACGCGGAGTACCGTGAAGCCATGATCAAGTACGGTGCTGTTGAAGGGGGCAATCAGACCCTTGCCAGAGCTGATGAGTTTCTTGCCATCGGCGATACGATGTTCACGTATGCACGAACTTTCAATGCACCGCTTACGAAGGTCTGGGATTGTTATACAAGAGAAGAACATCTCGCGAAATGGTGGGGTCCGAAGGGATTTACCTTCCTCTCATGCAAGGTTGATATGCGCCCCGCCGGAACATTCCACTATGGCATGCAAGGTCCGGACGGTGCTGTGATGTGGGGTATGCTTCGGTACCGCGAAGTTGTGCCGTACCAGAAACTCGTCTTCATCACGGAATTCTCCGATGAGGAAGGAAATGCTACACGTCATCCTCTCGCAGCCACCTGGCCACTACAGACAATGACCATCGCTACCTTCACTGAGGCTGAGGGCAAGACCACGATCTCCTTTGAAGTACGACCGATCGAAGCATCCCAAGATGAACTCCAGACGTTCGCGTCAGCTCATGGCGGAATGAATGTTGGAACGAATGGAATGTTCGACATGCTCGATGACTATTTGACTTCCACAATGGGATAGCCCCTTACTTCAAACCGCGTTGTCCGCGGAACATCAACCACATGAGCGGGAGAACGCCGCCGAGGGTGAAGAGTGAACCCCCGATGATGCGCATCCACGTGAACGATTGAAAGACCGTTCCTTCGATGAAGTCACTGCTGCGTGCGTACCAGAAGCCATTGTTGACGATGGTTGAGAATTGGTAGATGCCTACGGGGAAGAGATCCAATAACACCATCAGGAGGAGTCCGATATTGATCGACCAAAACGCACGTCGCACAAGTCTTGGTCGCCAATGATCCTCTGCGATCATGAGCTTACTGCAGAAAAGGACCGCAGCTATCGCCAGGTTGCCATATACACCCATGAGTGCGGCGTGACCGTGATTCACGGTGAGATAGCTACCGTGCTCGTAGTAGTTGGCGATGGGCAGATTGATGATGAAGCCGAGAACGCCTGCACCGAAGAAGTTCCAGAAGTTCACGCCGACAAGGAAAAGAAATACTTCTGAGAATCCGAATCGTTGTGCTGGGGACGATGAAGCACCTTCTTCCAACAGACGCGGCAGATGAGAGAAGCGCCATGCTTCGATGGTGAGCAGTACCAAGGGGATCACCTGCAGCGTTGAAAAGATGGACCCAAGCGCCATGGTTGCAACAGGCTTGCCATTCCAATAGAAGTTGTGGGAGATGCCGAGAAGTCCTGAGCCGAGAAAGAGCAACGTTGCGATGTAGATCACACGTATTGCTGCCTGTTTACTGACAAGCCCCATCAGCACCATGAAGTAGCCGATGAGAACGGTTGTAAAGACCTCAAAGAAGGCTTCCGCCCACATATGGATAACGCACCATCGCCAAAAGTCAGCGATGACGAAGTTCGTTTCGGGTTGAGCAATAAAGCCCGACATCAACAGCACAACAATGCTGATGGTGGAGTAGACCATCCAGTTCGGCAAGGACCATGGCTGACCTTTTACGAAGATCCCTCGCAGCCCGCGGAACAACGTGAAAGCCCATAGTGCCAGCACTACGGCCAAGAGGATCTGCCAGATCTTGCCGAGCTCAACATATTCCCACCCCTGATGTCCAAGCCAGTAGTTAAGCGACCCAAGTAATCCGTGGGGTCCCATGAACACACCGACAAGCATTCCTCCAACAAGCAACAACGTGAGAACGAGGAGGACTTTTACCATGGTGTGTTGTCTCCGTGGCTGATCCGGCGCTAACATATTCATCACGAACAACGATCCGCCGATCCAGCAGGCAGAGATCCACAGCAGTGATAGCTGAACGTGCCAACTCCGCGTGATGGTGACCGGGACCACGGTGGATACATCAAAGCCAAAGAACGTAACGAAGCCTACAAAGTCATGTACGGTCAGAATTCCCGTAAAGACCTGAAGACCGAAGAGCATGATAGCAACGTACAAGAACCAAAACGCCACACGCTGGATCCCTTGTGGCTGGAATCGTTGCACATCCGCATCCGTGAGGAAGGGGCGAGCATTGGCAGTGTAGGCATCGCTCGAAACCTTTTCCATTGAGCCGCGGAAGAACAACACCAGACCAAGTCCGATGAAGAGTCCAAGTGAACCAAGGATACTCCACAGGATCACCGGTCCAGTTGGTGTGTTTCCGGCATCGGGGTCGAATGGCCAGTTATGTGTGTACGAGAATGTTTCGCCCGGACGTTCGGCGCCGCACGCCCAAGCGCCCCAGAAGAAGAAGTCGGCAAGCCTCCGTAACTCGGTGGTATCCGTGATGTAACTCGCGGGCCTGAACGCCCCCTTCACTGATGCATCCGTGAACACAGCGATGTAGTGTTCGCGTACCTTTTGTACAGCAAAGGTCTGAGATTCTGAGATGGTGATCGAGTTATTCGCCACGGAATACCCGTTGCGTTTGATCTCGTTCTGCACGCGTTGGGAGATACCATCGCGCATGAGAGCTTCATCCGCGTTCGAGGAGAGATCTATACGAGCCGAATGATACTCCCGCATCGCGACAGCAGTGAGATGAAGTGCTTCGGCCGTGTAATCCGGACCACGATTAGCCCCGTCCCCAAACATGCTCCCATGATCCATCAACGCATAGTTCTGGAAGACGATCTGTCCGGCAGTCACATCAGCAGCCCTGACGATCGTTCTCCCGTCCGGAGAGATCATATCTGCGATAGGGGGTGCTTCTGTGTAGGTCTCCACACCGATCATCATCCAGCCGGAGATGCTTATCGTGAAGATGAGAAGCAGGGGAAGCCACCAGTTTCGTGGCTCCATGAGGTAGGCAACGAGGCGGTTGGTATTCATATTCGGACAAAGATATCCGAATTATTGAATTTGTCAAGGCCTCTCACAGAGCATAGTTTGTTGGAATGGTACTCATCATCTTCTTCGTTCTCGCGTCGGTGGTTTCGTGGGCGCAGCCTGTAGCTAACGTTCGGGTGGATCAGATCGATTCACTGCGGAACACCTATGCCGTGACCTATATCGCCCCCTCGTCATCAGTGTATGCTGAACCGATCTTTCAGGACACGCTATTCTGTGCCGCAGTGATCGGGACCTTGCGTGGGACGGTTGGAGTGGTGAAACCAATGCAGCGGGTGAGTGGTGCTACGTATCGATCGCAGCTTGTGGTGCCGGACTCTGCCTACATGGTTCGAATAGAGATCTGTATTCCAACGGACAGAGCACCCGACGGAATACTCTCGTTCTATGTACGGCCCGACGGGGGAGAGATGTGGCCGGGTACGGCTATCCTGGTGATGCCCATAGCTGATAGTGGTCTGGCCTATGAACGCAGACACTACCCAGGTAACTACTTTGCCTATCATCAGTATTGGGTCCGCAACAAACCGTCCGACGTAGAAGACCGGATCGTACCGGCCATGAAGCATGAGTGGCGCTTGCTCGACAGTTTGATCGGCGTTGTCCGCAAGTCCACAGAACGGACATTCAATCGATATATGACTCTTGCCCTGATGTACGCAGAGAGGGAAGGGGGCGATCCATCGTCCTACATCTATCTCGATAGCGCGGTTGCAACACTGGCACGATCACAACAACAGGAGCCCCTTCTCGAGCGTGATCTTCTCTGGAACTACTACTACTATCCCGAGCAGCGCAACGGCAGGAACGAGATAGATCCTGAGCGATTCATACGAACGCAGCGATTGGCGGAGCTGTATCCGCGCACGGCATTTGGGAAGTATTGGGTTGAACGACTCGGTGGTATTGCCCAGCTAGATACAGCAGTGGTGCATCGCGTATTTCGAACATGGTCAGACTCGTATGATGTGGACGTGTTGAGTGCGATCGCATCACGGATGCTCGACACCTCATCAAAGCTCTTTGACCCGGCCAGTGCTGAGCAGATCTTGCTTCGTGCACAAACGTCGAGCGATGAACAACTCGGATTCAGAAGCGGCGAAAACATCTTTGCCAGTATGGGCAGGACCGATGAGATCAATGCGAAACTCATCAAGTCCGTCTCCCTCCAGGGCCGACATCAAGAAGCACGTCAGCTCGGAGAACGTTCCATGCGCATGGCCAGCGGCCCGTATGGCAGACAGTCGATCTCCGCCGAATACGCCAATGCATGTTTGCGCGCGGGCGACACTGATGCTGCTGAAAAGGCGCGCAACTACACGCTGCCGGTGATGCCAAATTTTGAGTATGGAACCATTGACGGCCGGAGCGGTTCGATCGAGAAGTTGCGGGGTAAGATCGTGGTCATCGACTTCTGGTTCATTGGATGTCATGGCTGCGCATTGGAACATAAGAGCCTCAACGACTTCGGACTGCTCTACAAAGGTGATGAACGAGTGGTGTTTCTTAGCGTTGCCCTCAACGATAAGACCACGCTCGAGAACTATCTGTCACGCTCGCCCCTTGCCGCCGATGTGATCTACAATGCGCGTGATATCTGTGAAAAGGCCGGAGTTACGGCCTTCCCAACCCACGTGATCCTTGATCAGAACGGCAAGACCTTGTTGTGGGAGGCAGGGGGCTCTGTGGACGCCGGAGAGAGACTTGCCAAGGCAGTTGGTAAATTGCTTCGTTGAGTTTCTATCTCTTGAGGATCCCATGACCCCTGGCCTGGCACTGTTTTACGCTGTAACGATCTTCGTAGTACCGTTCGTTGTTACCATCCTCACCATCATTATTGGTGAGAAGATGGGTAAACGTCACGTGAAGCGCTACGGAACTATCGACGAAGCGTCGGTAAGCACTGTGGTAGGTGGGGCAATGGCATTGTTGGCCTTTCTTTTGGCCTTCACCTTCCAGATGGTGTCAGACAAACTGGATATACGTCGCGAACTCTTGTTAGACGATGTAACGACCATTCGCACTACATCCTTGCGAGCCGGCCTGCTGCCGGAACCCTACAAGACACGCTCAAGAGTCATGCTTCAAGAATACACCGATCTTCGCGTTCAGCTTGCTGGAGACGTTACAAAGGCGCAAGAGGTGATCGCACGGTCGCATTCGATTGCTGATTCGCTCTGGAAGTTCTCCGAGGAGATCTCCGCTCTTGATCGCAGCTCCGAGTCCTACTCCTTGTTCATCTCGTCAACGAATGACCTTATCGAGATCCTCAACAAGCGTGTTACCATGTCTCTCGAATACCGCATACCGGAGACCATCCTCTGGGTCTTGTTCGCGATCTCTACTGCAACCATGCTTGGCCTTGGCTTCCAGTTCGGAACCAAGGGTACCGGAAGTATAAAGCTCTATGTCTTTTGGTCCGTTGTATTCGCCTGCGTTGTCTGGCTCATCTTCATTCTCGATCGTCCAGAAACTGGCATGGTTCGTTTAAGCCAGGAAGCCGTGTTTAAGCTACATGAGGAGCTGCGTTAGATTGCTAGAGTGCTAGATTGCTAGATTGCTAGAGTGCTAGAGTGTTAGATTCGCTATTCGCTATTCGCTATTCGCTATTCACTTCCTTCCATACCTCACAAGCCGTCTCACATACCGAACTGGCGGTTGCGGAAAGTCGCCGTATGGGTCTGACGTTTGTTCGAGTGATTCAGAGATCATCCCCACGTTATAGAGATATGTGCGGACGATCTTCGTTTCTGTTGGCATGAATCGTTTCCCGTTTGGGAATGTGGCATCAAGAGGTTCAACGATCACCATGCTGTCGTTCACCACCATGTTCACCGTGCGAGTTGGCGTGTAGTCGATCGGTGACGGACCGAACAGCACAGGGCCAAGATCCTTGAACGTACCCGACGCATGCGCGCCGCTCGTGGCCCATCGGTATTGGGTGACGGTATTGACAACCTTGCCGGTTGAATCAAGTGACGGGAGTGAATCGCCTGGGCGGGTGCCCCGTACACCGGGAAGCTCGGTGCCGCAATACAGAACAACTCCACGTGCATCGGGGCATAGGCACGACTTCTTATTGAGCAGGTCATTGAAGATCCCCGGGATCACCTCGAGCATCTGTTCTGCAGCAAACGTCGCTTCAAGAGTGCTTTGCAGAGAGTCGGCAGTGAATCGTCGGATCGTGAACACCGTTCGCCCTTCAACAACCGTAGAGCTTTCAACAACGATGGAATCTACTTCCGTCTGCATCGTTGAACTGTCTACGCGTTCATAGACCCAATACTTCCCGACGGCAAGGGGCTGGAACTTCTCCACGTCACACGCGATCTGAGGCGCAAGAGGTCCGGACGACGTGCAGCCGCCAACAACAAGAATCGAAATGAGTAGGAAAACAAGCCCCATGAGCAACGAAACGTGATTTGGTTCAAGACCCTGCGATCAGAGGAAACTGATCTGGTGAACGAATCGAATCTAATGAGAGATCGATATCTAATGAGGCCCAATAAAAATGACCGTGGTGTGGACGTTGGAAATCGCAGATCTCTTCAATCGTTGCTCGTTGAAACCACGGAAAATTCTGGAACGACAAGAATAGTTCCTCGTCATCGATCAGCATCCAGAATCCATGCTTCGAGATGTTGGTTACTTCAGCGTAAGAAGTGGTCGTGCCAAGCATTGATGATTTCTTTCTTGTGTTTAACAACAAGGTTCTCTGCATCCAGGAGCAGCTTAGAACTGAGACCTACACTTTTTGCCAATGCGATCTCCGGGTCAAGCCAAAACTTAGCCTCACCATCAGCATGCGAAACATGTACATGCATCCGCGACTCTTCCCTCGAGAAAAAGAAGAACCGAAAGCCCCCTTCTTTGAAGACGGTTGGTGACATGGCTTGTGAACCTCGACAATACGTAGATTCTCGTCGCGATCGAATTATGCCAATATTACAACCATTATGACTCAAAAAACAGGTCACGAGAACGACCCGATGCACGGGGTAACACTGCAAATGATCCTCACCTACCTGGTGGAGAACAAGGGCTGGACAGCAATGGGAGAACGAATCCCAATCAAGTGCTTCCAAACGAGCCCAACGATCAAGTCCAGCCTGACCTTCCTTCGTAAGACACCGTGGGCCAGGCAGAAGGTAGAGGCGTGGTATCGGGAGTTAATCTGCTAATGTGCTAATCTGCTAGTGTGCTAGAGGGCAGACAGGTGCCTGTAGTCTGTTGCAATTGGTCTCTTCTGAAGAGATATTGTAGCATATGACACCTCCCCAACAATCGAGAGTGCCTCTAATGATGATCGTTATCTCCTTCTATTTACTGGCAACGGCGTCGCTGGTCGCTGCGGGAGATAGGCAGTACTCTTTGCAGTTCAGACCCGCGGCTGGGCAGGAGATCACAGGTCTTGCTGAAGTGGTCACCCGCACCTCGATGAACGGAATAGAGATGAAGCCGACCTATATGTCGACCTGTACGAACCACATTGTGCTTGCAGGACCATCACCGGTGAAGGTGGAGCAAAGGAGCTTCACAGTAATGAAGCAGATGTCGTGTTGTGGATCTAACGTTGGTCCATGCAACCGCGATAGCCTCCTTGCAATGTTCAGTCCCGCTCCAAAGGTCACGTTTCTGGTTGAAGTCTCCCAAGAGGCATCACTCAGCTCTAAGACAAAGAAGCCAACTCCGTTCGGACAACATCCGAAGATGGCCTTTGTTGCTCCGGCTGCGCCCGTGACCCTCGGCGAATCGTGGACATTCAGTCACGCAAGCAGTCGCAACGACTCGACTACCTCGATGATCTCGATCGATTCCACCCGTATACGCTACACCTTGGAGAGGATCGTGGATAGCGCAGGAGTCTCCTTTGCGATCGTATCAGCAAAGATCACTCACCATCTCAGCGCAACACAAGGTTCAACCATTGTCAATTACAACGGTGAGGGGTCGGCCGAATACAAGGTAGACCTCGCCACCGGAATCCTCCATCACGCCCAAGGATCGATCAAGATGAAGGGCGCCGTCATCAGTGAACGGTCATCGAAGCAGTTCACAATGAACACCGATCTGGACGAGAGTTATCGATTCTGTTTACTCGGCAGGTGAGCCCCCTCAAGCGCCGAAGACACACTCTCCAAAGGCGATCGTTGTGGCAGAGACGAGGTACTTCCTTGGAGAGCCGGTAACCTTACTTGCTCCTCTGCCGATCCCAATATCAACGATCGCTCCTGTGGGAAAGACACTCAGTTCTTTCGTCGAGAACGTATTGCTGCCGTTGTCAGGAACAAGTACGTTGATAGTGATCGCAGTATCAGGCATTGCCGAGTTCTCTTTGTTCGACGTGAACACACGGTAGGAAATGACTACTCTAACGCCATTCGCGTTGTTTGAATCAGTGTTCCACGTCAGGGTGAGCGGAACGGACCTCGACAAAGTCTTACCGGCAATGCTGTTGTTAAGAACGATCTTCTTCGGAACAGCCAACGTAGTTTCAAACGTCGGGATCAACACGTTTCCAGCGATAGAGTAGGGGGCATCCGGTCTGTCCCACAAGCCCCCTAGAGATGACTCATAGAACTGATCATTTAATGGATCGGCAGCAATGGAAACGCCGGAAATGTTCACCATCCCACCATTGACTCGCTTCTGTGCAAAGGGGCTATCCGTATCAAACACTGAGCCCGACGTGTGATACACATCATCGCGGCCCTCTGCCCCATCAAGTCTCCAATGTAACATCCCGAGTGCACCGTGAACATCTTCCGATGTTGATGAGCCAGCCACAAGGGCGCCAATTGCCGAGAGTGCGGTTTCGTCCACATTCTGTTGCGGATCCGGATTGACGGTATCGTTCGTGCAACTGGCAATCAAGATGCCGACAAACATGATAGCTATTGGTACTGATCTCACTTCGGTGATTCCTCGGATCAGGTAGGTTGTCAGAACTTTGCTGTGTCGAAAGGAGCAAACGGCTACTATATTCTCAACCTCGTCAAGACCCGGTTCTATGAATCATTTCGAATTGAATGGAGACGACAATGAAGTCAATTAGATGGTTCATCTTCATCCTCATGGGCTTCCTTCTTGTTTGGGGATGTGAAGAGTTTCTCAGACGGAAAGTAGGTGGCCTTGCTGGCAGCTACCCGTTTGCAGAACATTGGGAGATAGAGGCCACTGAGCAAGAAGTTATCTCAGCAATACGAGAGTTAGGAAGAACGAATCCCGGGTTCCGCTCACTTGATAAGGATGAGAATATTTCTTCCCGTGAAGGAGACGGTGAGGGAGACTATTGGCTTTACATCGATTTGTACTATCCAGACACAAGAGAACTCGTTCATTCATGGACCCGACCCCTGGCAGATACAACCAAGACCACGTTTGCCCTTGTAAGTCTAGTGTCAGTAGACAACCCAAACGATATTAGGCTAATCAATCGTGACTTCTGGTTCCTACCGAACAGAAAGCAGATACGGAGATTCGAGTCAACCTTTGTTGATAAGATATTAGAACAGATTCAGAAGAGACGTGCCCGCTGATCTTGGCTATTCACTCCTCGTCAAGCATATAGCCGCATCTGATGTCCGAAAATCGATAACGTTCATTCAATAGCTACGTGCCAGCACGACAAGCAGAAACACCCCCCCCAATAAAGGAATAAAGAGAACATGTTTAAAAATAGCCTCACTATCCTACTGAGCAACGAGACTTGGGAGACGTGTTATGGTCCTACTGTGCAGAAGTCTTCTTGCGTTCTAGGGTCCAGTACAGAGCATAAAGGAAGGCAGGGGAAGCAAAACCGATAAAGTACTGTCCGCCGGGGAAGGTGCCGGATGAGATCACCATCCACGCATAGAAGCATGTAAGAGAGACGAGTGAGACAATTGCGCCGATCCGCACTCGAAACCACGAGATGGCGAAGCCGATGATGAGTCCGATAGGGAAGAAGAGAAGTGCAATGAACTCGCTTAGTGTTGGGTTGAGTTGCTCCTCAGGGCCGAACATGAACATCAACAGAAGCGCTGAGCTAAGAGTCGAGAGAATGCGAGCCGACCAAAGAAGCACGTTCATCGAGAACATCCGAATGTGAAGAGAAGATCGAACGCGCACTAACGATCTAACTAGCCTCGGGTTTCGTTGATCACTACGGAAATGTTACGGTGCAACGATCTCTACCTTCATTCGATCTGGATCCTCGCAGAAGAGGGCATAATAGTCATCACCACCGGCAAAGGGATGTCGATCTTCGTACAGCACGCGGTAACCACTTGTGCGAACCCAGTCCGTGAGCTCATCCACGTGTCCTCTCGACGCAGCATGAAACGCAAGATGATTCAGTCCAACCCGTTTCCGATGATATCCTGCGTCCAGATGCTCAGCTTCTGTCTGTACCAACACGATGTAGGTTGTTGCATGTAGGTAGCTCACCCCCTGGTCCCACTTCTGAAACTCAGTGTATCCCAGTTTCTTGAGAAGGGGCTCCCAGAATCGCACCGAACGTGCAAGATCTGACACGTAGAGTTCAACGTGATGGAGTCCACCAGCAGGTGCAGCGGTTTCATTTGAAGAGTCCATCCGCGAAGATAGGTCGCTTGAAGAAGGCGCTTAAAGAAGTCGCTTAAAGAAGGCGCTTAAAGAAGGCGCTTATAAAGTCGCTTGAACAAGCCCTGGCGGCCTCGAGAGGAATCGGAAGGCAGTTGCTAAGGTGCGTAGCAACAAGTAGTTACGGAATTCTCAAAAAATGGTGCTGACGGTACTGCTGACGGTGGGCAGAACGTGGATAGGTTTGATTCTTGGTGATGCGTGGTGAGATTTATCGAACAATCGAGCGGATTTTCTCCATTGCCTAACGAAGTACACCGTTGCATTGATGACAACGATTTATTCCCGGGCGATGCATCTGGCAATCATACCCACCCGGAAAAATTGCAGTAGATTGTGGAACAGATTTTGCTCAGAACGGGACAGAAGGGCATTCGTGTCAATGCGTGTCTTCCGATCAGTTGAACGTGAATCCCATAGCGGTGATAGTCACCCCGATTCGAGACGGCCTAAATGAATGTTCAAGTACAACCTGCACTTTTGAAATGGGCTCGAGAGCGTGCTTCGATGTCCACTGCGGAGCTTGCACAGTTTGTTGGGACAAAGAATTCTCCTGCCCCTTTGGAAGAATGGGAATCGGCACCAGGACCAGTTACGATATCGTCTAAGACTCTGGAGAAGTTGGCTGTAAAGACTCGTGCACCATACGGCATGCTTTTCTTGAGCTCACCTCCTGATGAACACCTGCCAATTCGCGACTTTCGCCGCACCTCGAAAGAGGGACGAAGCAGGCCCAGCCTTGAGCTTATTGAGACGATCGAGGACTACCAGATACGGCAGTCCTGGTACAGTGAAGTGCTGCAAGAAGAGGGTGCTGACCCAATCGAATTCATTGGCTCGGCAAGCTTGGCTGATAACCCCGATAGTCTCGCTCAGAACATTTCGAATTCTCTACGAATAGGAACAGAAGAAAGAAGACGTTTAAGTGCGAATGAGGATGTCGCATTATGGCTGATCAAACGACTTGATGAGTCAGGAGTAACTGTTGTCAGAAAGGGATACTCGGGAAGCGCGACAAAGCGAACACTTAAGAAAGAGGAATTCAAGGGCTTTGCATTAGCTGATAGATTCGCTCCGTTCATCTTTGTCAACGGCACTGATTGGCCTGCTTCTCAGGTCTTCACTATCGTTCACGAATGTGTTCATCTATGGTTGGGAGAGTCTGCGATTCCGGCAGGTGACTGGTTCGATGGAGCCGATTTACCAGTTGAGCGATTCTGCAATAGGGTAGCAGCTCAGGTGCTGATGCCCGCAAGTGAAGTTGATCGGCTCTGGGTGCCCAGCCTTTCAGTCAAAAAAAATCTTGAGGTTCTCTCACAGCATTTCAGAGTGAGTTCTTTGGCCTTGTTGTATAGAGCAGTTGAGAGAAATCTGATCTCCGACGCACAGTTTCAATCTGCTCTACAAACAAGCAATAGCGAGTTTCGGTTGGCCAGTAAAGCAAAGTCTGAATCTTCTGGCGGAAGCTTCTACAATAATGTTGGTGTACACCTTGGTAAGCGCTTTGTTCAGGAGGTACTTACTCGCACATTAGGAGGCAAGACTCTCTACACAGAGGCATTCAGTTTGCTTGGCACGCGCAAGACGAGTGTCATTCATACTATGGCAGATAAGTTTCTATGAGGCATAAGTCATGATTTATTTACTTGATGCGAATGTCCTTATTGAGGCAAAGAACAGGTACTATTCATTTGACGTTTGTCCTGGATTTTGGGACTGGTTGCAGCGTGAGAATACGAGCGGGAATGTTCTTAGCATAGAAGCTGTTGCCACTGAATTAGTAGATCCAGATGCTGCAAAATGGGTGCGCGATAATCGTGGATTCTTCGTGCCATCAGATGACTCTATGGTCAGTGGTATTGCCGCATGGATTCAGAATCAGACTCGCTTTAAGGAGGCCGAGAGAACGAAATTCCTCAGAGGGGCGGATGCAAGGTTGATCTCACATGCTGCATTAAATGGCGCTACAGTAGTCACTAAAGAGACAGCCGAGCCCCAATCAAGTAGAGTGAAGATACCGGACGTTTGTCGCGCGTTCAACGTAGAATGCATCGACACCTTCAAGGCGCTTCATCAGCTAAATGCAAAGTTTGTTCTCGCCTGAGAGTTAGTAGCAATTGAAAGCTTGGAACTCGGTGGTAGATATCTCCCACGGAATGAGCACTCCATTGGGCGCAAACTGGCAGTTGATCGGCAATGTGGTGTCTTTGCTTATGCACGACACTACTTATACTTCCCCTCCCACGCCTTTGAACTTTTCGACAAAAGCGGCGATCTTCTGGAAGACGCTTTGCTTCATCGTAAGGTACTTCGGATTCAGCGGACTCATCTTGGGCAGGAGGGCGTTCAGTTCCGTGCCGTTTTCACTGGCAAACTCCCGCTTAAGCGAAGAGGTAAGATAGCGTCGCGCAGCTTCTACATTCAGGTTCTCGGCAGCGATCAACTCTTGCGCCTCGCGCTGTTGTTCGGCTTGGGCAAAAGTGAAGAAGGCGTCAATCACACTCGCTTTGTCACCAATCTGGTCGAGATCGTTTTGATTGATGAAGTCTACCAACAAGCTCTCTTTGGCGCGGTTGCCAAGGCTCCCGCGTATCAATCGGCGCACCTCATCGACAAGGTCTGACTTGCTCTTGATCTTCTTGTTATGCTCGAAAATAAGCTCCAGAATGTAATCCAGATTAATTTCCTGTGATTTGAGCAGATCCACCTCAAAGACCACGTCATCCCAGTCGATGGTGGACTTGTCCTTCTCAGCTCCCGCTTTTTCGCGACGCAGCCAGTCGCGCACATCGTTATAGGTCGAGCGGTAATCCTGAATCTTGCGCTCAGCAGGTACTTCGATGGTTTGCAGTGCGCTCAGATCGTTATCGGTCAAATAGTGCTTGGCCTTGAACGCTTCCACTGCTGCCGGGTCGCTCAGGTCGACGCTTTGCAGTTCTTTCAAGCTGGCGAACTCGTCATAGTTTTGTAGCACGTTCTCTACGCGCAGATACTCGCCGAACAGCTTTGCGAAAGCTTTTTTGTCGGCCTCCTTCTCAATGACGGCGGGGTCGGGGAAGCGCGTTTCCAGCTCCTTCACCACCTCGACATATCCACGCCGCGCTTCACCAGTGACCACATCGGTGAAGCCTTCCATGTATTCCTTGTAGCTCTTCTCAAGCACCACATTCTTGGTGTTCTTGTCGCCAAACAGGGTGATGGCATGTATGGTCGCCTGCTCCTGATCACGGAAGGTGACGACGTTGCCGAAGGTCTTGGTGGCATCATAGATGCGGTTGGTGCGCGAGTATGCCTGCATCAGCCCGTGGTAGCGCAGGTTCTTGTCCACAAACAAGGTGTTCAGTGTGGGCGCATCGAAGCCGGTCAGGAACATGCCGACCACGATCAACAGGTCGACTTCCCTGGCTTTGACCTGCTTGGCCAGATCACGGTAGTAACTCTGGAAGCCATTACTGTCCACGCTGAAATTGGTCTTGAACAGCGCGTTGTAATCCGCGATGGCCGCGCTCAAGAACTCCTTAGCGCTACTGCTCATGGCGGACACATCAAAGCTCTCGTCCTGAATGTCTCCGAGTGCATCCTGTTCTTCATTGGCTGCAAATGAGAAGATGGTAGCCACCCTCAACGGCTTGTCGCTGCCTTTCTGCAGCTCCCTGAACGACTCATAGTATAGCTTGGCTGCGTCCACGCTGCTGACTGCAAACATGGCGTTGAACCCTTTGTTGCCCGCTTGCAGGCGGTGGGTTTTTTGCCGAAAGTTGTTCAGGATGTACTGGGTGATCTCGCGAATGCGGTCGGGGTGTAACAAGGCCTGCTTGTTTTCTGCCGCGCTCAGTTCCTTTTCATCCTGCTCCGTCTCGATTGCTTTGAACTGCGGGCGGACATCGTTGTAATCCACCTTAAACTTCAGCACCTTCTCGTCACGGATCGCATCGGTGATCACATAGGAATGCAGTTCCCGCCCAAACACGCTGGCCGTGGTCTCTGCTCCAAGCGCGTTCTCTGGGAAGATCGGTGTTCCGGTAAAACCAAACTGATAGAACTTCTTGAACTTCTTCTTTAGATTCTTTTGCGCCTCTCCAAATTGGCTGCGGTGGCACTCATCAAAAATGAACACTACCTGCTTGCCGTAGATCGGTAGGTCTACTTCGTTCTTCATCAGGTTGTTGAGCTTCTGGATGGTAGTGACAACGATCTTGTTGTCGTCCTTCTCCAGGTTGCGCTTTAGTCCTGCGGTACTATCGGAGCCATTCACGCTGTTGGGTGAAAAGTGCTGATATTCCCTCATGGTCTGGTAATCCAGATCCTTGCGGTCCACCACGAAGAACACCTTGTCAATGAAGTCCAGCTCGGTAGCCAAGCGCGCTGCCTTGAAACTGGTGAGGGTCTTACCTGAACCAGTGGTGTGCCAGATGAAACCACCACCCTCAATCTTGCTCCAGTCCTTTGCCTGATAAGCGCAGTTGATCTTCCATAGAATACGCTCCGTGGCGGCAATCTGGTACGGGCGCATTACCAGCAGTGTATTGCTGACATCACACACAGAGTAGTGCAGCAGCACACTGAGCAGGGTTTGCTTCTCGAAGAAGGTGGCGGTGAAGTCCTTCAGATCCTTGATCAGGCTGTTGTCTGCCTTCGCCCAATTCATGGTGAAGTCGAAGCTGTTCTTGTCGCGCTGAGTAGTGTTGGCGAAGTAGCGGCTGTCGGTGCCGTTAGAGATCACAAACAGCTGAAGATACTTGAACAATGAATTATTGCTACTAAAACTCTCCTTGCTGTAGCGATGAACCTGGTTAAAGGCCTCACGAATCGCCACGCCGCGCTTCTTAAGTTCTACCTGTACCAGCGGCAGACCATTGACCAAAATCGTCACGTCGTAGCGATTAGTGTGGCTGCCTGTTTGCTCAAACTGCCTGATCACCTGCACCTTGTTGCGAGCGATGTTTTTCTTGTCGAGCAAGTAAATGTTCTGGATGCGCCCGTCGTCAAAAACGAAGTCGTGTATGTAGTCTTCGTGAATCTTGCGGGTCTTCTCAGCGACGCCATCGCTGGGTTTGTCCAGAAAGGTCTCCACAAAGCGCAACCATTCTCCGTCAGCAAACTGCACGTTGTTGAGTACTTGCAGCTGCAAGCGCACATTCGCGCGCAAGGTTTCGGGTGTGTTCAGACTGGGCAAGTATTCATAGCCCTGATTCTGCAAGTCCTGAATGAACTCGCGCTCAAGATCGCCTTCGCTCTGGTAGCTTTCTGCGATCTTCCATTCCTGGGTGTATTTATCGAGAACGATAAAGTTGTTGGACTCAGCAATCGTCTTAGAGTAGTCAGACATTTTGTTGCTCCTGTGGCCAGAAGCCATAGTTGTTCTTCAAATGTTCCAGCAACAATTTAACCGTCGCCTTCTCAGCCTGCGTTGGCTCTACAACGGTTTCGTTGGATAGCGTGCTGTGGCTGGTGAATTGGATGACTCTGTTCAGGTAGAGCTGCTTGTCATCGGGTAAAAGCTCCGACCATTTCGGGTAACCCAGGAAGCTGGCCGTTTTCTCGTACAGATTGCGCAGCAAGGTGAAGTGGTACTTCTCAACCTTGTTTTCGACAATCGCCTGTTCGAGGGTGTGCTTCAAATGCAGGTGATAGGAGAAACTCTTGTTGGAATCGCCATGCTTTTCAGTGAGCAGAAAGGTGCCATCTTCAAAGCGCTCCAGCATGTAACAAGCTTTGCCGTTCAACTCATTGAAAAGCACGTTGTAGAACAAAGGGCTGTGCGTCGTGACAATGAACTTCAGATCAGATTGGCTGGACTTGATCAGGCTCGCCAGATTAACCGCTAACTCGATCAGATGATTCTCATCCAGCGAACTGACTGGATCATCAACGAAAACGTATTCCAACATATTGAAAACATCAGTAGACCGATCTGCAACCTCTGCGATATTCAGCTCGGATATAATCTGCTCAATCAGCGAATGAAACACGCTCCAAATGAAGCTGCTTTCCTCGCCCTTGGAAATCTTTATGTTGGGTTCATGCACATTGTTACCACGTTCGAATGAGAACGTGACTTCGGAAAAGTCAGCACTGAAAGTCGGTGACAATTTGTCATCGGAGTAGTGCTGAAAAGTAGAGGTCACATTTCGGTCTTGGCCTTGCTCGTCAAGCACCCATTTGGTGAATGAGTTGGGCTGGATTTTCAGCTTGGGCTCGGCATCACCATCCAGATCATTATCCCAATAGAACAAATCTTCGGTAAACGCGCTGTAGTAGAGGAATTTCTTTTGCGACAAATCTGACTGCTGCCCACCTTCAGCATCGGATTTTGGGGCAATCAAATCTTTGAATGCCCGCGACAGACGCGTCTTGCCCGTGCCGTTAAAGGCATATATTAGTTGCACCTTCTTGTTGGCATCCTTTAGCTGCTGTGCGATTTCGTTCAGCGTTTTGCCCATGTTATGTCGCTACATCTGGCGCAGGAAATCCAAAAAGTGCACGGCGATAGAAGTTGTTCTGTTTATCTCTTGCATTAAGCTCGACACTAAGCTGGGCATTTAGCTCGGCAAATGTGTCCAGAACTCTGACAATCACCGCTTGAATCTCAAGAGACTTATCGGGTCTATTAGGGCAAGGGAGAGGGATGGGTATTTTTATCATGTCTCCCTTAGTTAGCTTTGATCTGTCTTTGTTTGGCAAGTACGGAATAAAGTTAACAGTGTGTAAATAGTGGTACAGGAATCTGGTGTTCAAACATGCTTTTCCGCGAACAACATGGACATGATTGTTGGCCCAAAACTTTCCGGTTGCATATTGAATAGAGTAATTCTCGAGACTTGCCGAACCGTCCTCCGCTATCAGCACGTACTCGCCATCGTGGGTATGTCCTTCAACATAGTCTTGAATGTTGTTTGCACCGTAATATGGAGTTGCTCCTGGTTTACGCAGAGATGCTTTTACGGGCCTCCGAGCATTGTTTGCAATATCAACAAAATCAGCGTCTCCTATTGTAGTCCAACTGACTTCATATCCTTTGAGTAGCTTTTCAATAAAGCTCTCAGTTCCTGCCTCTCCAAATCTCACAACAAAGGCGTCAATATTGGCGCGCAGCTGATCGATTTTATCAACCGTCGCTTTTAGCGCATCATTGAGCCTTCCGATGTTTACCACTTCGCGGTTGTCTTTGGCATCGACGTAGCTGCTAACCGATAGGTTGTAGTCGTTGGCGGCCACCATCTCGAACTGAATGGACTTAGCAAAGTGATCGACATTGGCCTTGCTGTCGAACACCGCCATGATCTGTTCGATGTGCGTGTCCAACAACACATTGTTATTGGTATCTTTCTTGTACAGCCCGCTGGCATCGATGAACTGGGTGGTGGTGTCGGTTTTGTGTTTTGACAGTACCAGAATCGTCACGGCGATGGTGGTGCCGTAGAAGAGGTTGGGCGCCAGCGAGATCACTGTTTCGACGTAGTTGTTATCAACAAGATATTGGCGGATTTTCTGCTCGGCACCGCCCCGGTAAAAGATGCCGGGGAAGCAGACGATGGCGGCACGGCCCTTGCTGGAGAGGTAACTGAGCGCGTGCAGCACAAAGGCAAAGTCGGCTTTGGAATTGGGTGCAAGCACGCCCGCCGGGGCAAAGCGTTCGTCGTTGATCAGCGTGGGGTCGCCCGAGCCGATCCACTTCACTGAATATGGCGGGTTGGAGACGATAGCGTCAAAGGGCTTGTCGTCGCCGAAATGCGGTTCGATTAGTGTGTTGCCCAGCTGGACGTTGAATTTGTCGTAGTTGATGTTGTGCAAGAACATGTTCATCCGCGCCAGGTTGTACGTGGTGTGGTTGATTTCTTGCCCGAAGAATCCGTCTTCGATGATGTGCGCATCGAAGTGCTTTTTGGCCTGCAACAGCAGAGAGCCGGAGCCGCAGGCCGGGTCGTAAATCTTATTGACGCTGGTTTGCTTGTGCATGGCGAGCTGGGCGATCAGCTTGGAGACATGCTGCGGTGTGAAAAATTCGCCACCGGATTTGCCAGCGTTGGCCGCGTAGTTGGAGATGAGGAATTCGTAGGCATCGCCGAAGAGGTCGATGTTGCTGCCTTCAAAATCGGCAAAGTTCAGCTCGGCCACACCCTTGAGTACGGCGGCCAGGCGGAGATTTTTATCCTTCACCGTGTTGCCAAGGCGGTTGCTGGTAGTGTCGAAATCGGCAAAGAGGCCTTTGATGTCGCGCTCCGATGGGTAACCGTTGGCGGACGATTCAATGGCGGCGAAGATGGTGGCCAGGTGAGTATTCAGGCTATCGTTGGTGTTAGCGTCGGCAGCCACGTTGGAAAACAACTGGCTGGGGTAGATAAAGTAGCCCTTGGACTTGATGGCGTCATCTTTGATGTCCCGCGTGATAACGCTGTCGGCCAACTCGGGATAACGGATACTTACGTCACCACCTTCGATATAACTGGCGAAGTTCTCACTGATGAAGCGGTAGAACAACGTGCCAAGCACGTACTGCTTGAAATCCCAGCCATCGACTGCGCCGCGTACATTGTTGGCGATTTGCCATATTCGGCTTTGCAGTTCGGCGCGTTGTTGAATGCTGGTCATGGTTCACTTCTATGGATAGATGACATTAGGGCGCTTTCAATCGGAGGCCGACACTCGGAAACTCAAGACTTATGAATCTGGACATACCTCACACTCGCCGGAGGTTATCGTATTTGCCTACAAAAGTACACATCTATCAATGCAGTCTCATGACCTCGCGAATGTACACAGCTTTGTGAATACGCTTGCTGCTAAAGTTGAGTGTTGCATGATTTCGTCCGTTGTTGAAGTAGATGACAATGAGTTTCCATACCTTGGCTTTTCTGCCATGGACATTAACAAATCATCGATATGATGACATGCAATTGAGAATGGCGGTAATTCGAGGTATGACCTTTTCACCGAACAGTCTTCATAGCGAACACGTGTAGATGTCAACATACGGAGCACCGAGGAGCCAACCAGAAGAAATCGATTGATGGAAGCAGAAGATACCGGAACGGGCGTTGTGAAGCGATCCACTATTCATATCATAGAAATGGAGAAACGACTGTGAGTAAGAAGTTGAAATGGCGTATGGATTTTACAATGGAGATTACGGGATGTGACGAGGAGAAGGGGACGTTCTCATTCGTTCTCGTACCTAATCGCGAACGCTATGAACTGCGAGAAATAGACGGAAAGAAGCTATGGTATGACCGACTCGACAATCTCTATCTACCAGAGAACATATTGCAGGAGACTGCTGAGTTCATGCTCAAAACGCAGCCAAACATTGAGCCACCGCTTATCGGAGATTCTGGTAGCTATGTTGTAGGGAGACGTAGCGAAATCCGTTCTTCTCTGACTGGAATATCATTAGCGAACGATGCGAGTAGAGACACTTCGAAAGAGTATCTCGATAAACTGATTGCGGCTGATAACGAATTCGTGATTATGTCTGTTGATCTCGTTGGATCGACGTCAATGGCTGTGACGCAATCAACCGAACACTACGTGGCAACTGTGCAAACGTTTCTGAATGAGCTGGCAGACCTTGTGCCACTCTTTCGTGGGCACATTCTGAAGTTTACAGGCGATGGTGCGATAGCCTACTTCCCAGCTCCGAGCTTCATAACAAAGAACGATCTCGCGATGGACTGTGCTTGTTCTATTCTTCGCTTGGTTCAAGACGGGATTAACCCTGAGCTGAAAGCCCTTGGAAGGGCAGAGATAGCAGTCAGAATTGGAATGGACTCGGGATCGGCATCTGTAGTTACCCTTGGCAGCGTGGCCTCTACACAGCAACGCGACATCATTGGGCCACTCGTTAGTCTTGCTTGCAAGATTCAGGCAAAGACTCCGGTCGGAGGAATCGGAGTAGGCGAGTATACACTCAGGAACCTACACACTAACTGGCGAAAGCGTTTTGACGAAGTCAGGCCGAAGGAGTTGGACTACACTAACCCCGATACTGGATCTAAGTATCTGATATATACTATGCCGAAGCTATGATGTTCTCATTTATGCTGGGTTATTGACGAGGGTTTGGCATCC
The DNA here is from genome assembly GCA_016707005.1 of Ignavibacteria bacterium. NCBI lineage: Bacteria > Pseudomonadati > Ignavibacteriota > Ignavibacteria > Ignavibacteria bacterium. The sequence goes on along the minus strand of JADJIQ010000002.1, from coordinate 408,594 downwards.
AACCACTCATAGTAGTCAATGTAGAACTCAACCAAGTGATCAGCGGAGAAAGAAATCGCACGACATCAGTAGCTCATGTCCGTATTTCATGTGAACTACGGCATCACTATCGACATCCTGCGATTTGTAATCTGCCTGCAGGGCGTTACAAGCATGGTTGACCAAAGCATTGTCTGTGATTGCGGCCGGCTGCGAAGGCCTTTAGGCTATTTCTTCCTCCTTGACTCGATCACCACACGTGCTCGTATGAGTGCGGCCTCGAAATTCTCGGCACCGACCATGAGTCGTGCCTGGTCGACCCAACGGTATGGCACGGGAACGTCGTAGTTGATACAGAGCTTGTGCACAAACGCCGGCGATCGGTCGATGTAGCGTGCAAAGTCGGCCTGGAAGTATCCGCATGTCTTCAGAACCATGCCGAACTCGCGGGTTGTGACGTCGTTATTCATGGATTAGGGGCTCAATAGTGTTGGATCAATGAGGTGTGAAGGGACATTCCGGTACCGCTGAAGAAACGGAGCGGAATGTGAAGGAATCTGTCGTACAACATGGAGCATCTGGTGCGTTTTGAAGGAATTGCTCGTGGTTCTAAGGAATTGACTTCAACGTGAAGGAATGTGAAGGGAAGGCTCGTACATACCTTCACAGGGATTGACCCACGTGGCAATGTGGCAACGTGGCAAGGTCGAATCGGGCATGTTGTCATGTTGCCACCTTGCCATGGGCAGTTTTGGAATAGAAACCAGGCCGGGTACGAATGAAAAGAGCAGGCTCATTGAGCTTGCGATCAACAGTGCGAGTACTCAATCCGTGGGTCATACCGCTATTGACGGCGTCTTTACGCTCGAACTCTTGTGGGAGGCTGTTGTACCACGCCTGTGCGCACCGCTGAGAACGCTTGAGCACGGACGGAGTATTCTCGGGCAACAGACCACCGATTGAATGAGCTGTCTGCAAGGCGTATCTGGCAAGTGAAATGGCCGTGTCGAAGTCGTCATCACTCACGTAGATGCAGAACTGACCACGTTCCAAGTGAGACAGTGCATCAACAGTGAGGTGATCTTCGCCGTCCACGGCAATGAATCGCGAAATCGTTAAGACCGTGGCGAAGCGTGCGATGAGGATGGGATTCCGGCGTACCGCTGCAGTGTGCGAATCACCGTCATCCTCAGCAAGCACGTCCGAAGCTTCCATCAGCGGTCGGAGCGTAGAACGTTGCTGATCTGTCAAGCACACCTCAATGCTCGTGTTATCGGGATTGCGAATCTCTTCATACAGAGTCTTTACGCGATCTGCGAACTGCTTCCCGATTGACTGAACATTCCAGAGGGTGCGATCGAATTGATCCTTGTACTTCGAACGTCTCGTTAGAACGTGGAATGCGAAACGACTGACCAGTCCGTTCTCACTGTCGCGGAAGAAGGAGGCAACCTGTCCGGGAGTACCAGAGATACAGATAGCGAGTCTTGGTACGGCAACTTCAAGGATGTCATTGAGACGAGCACGACCAAAGCTTACGGGTTCGTGGGAGTAGGCCTGGCGCATAACACCAGATAGATCACCATAGTCAGCCTTTAACATCGTGGCCAAAACGTCCGCTTCTGTCTCATGAGTTAGTGATGAAGGATTGTTTCCCATAGCCTCCAAGATCACAGGGGCGGTACTGTTACCCGGAACGATTAAGGACAACTGACCTGGCGGTTTTGGAGCTGGGTCTTTTGATTTCATCGCTGCATGTGCATCCCTCTCATACTCGTACGTTGCCAATTGTCTACGGTACTCATCCTTCTTTGACTTATGTATTTCGTACACCAAGTCCCTGCTAATAGATGCAAGCCCCTTACCTGTCCCTGCTGCACCGATGATCATGAGATACAGCATTGGAAACAGCGCCCGTCCTGCAACGATCATTGTGACGGTTGTCATGAATGAGCCAAGCGTTACCAGGCATGACAGTAGCAACGTTAACTGGTCTTGCACATCAACTTCAGTCGAGACAATGCGGTTCAACAGCGCTGGCAACTTGTCTACGTGAATTGTTGGGTGTTCCACGCCCTCACCCTCTGCTACGACCAGCTCTGGGGCACTTTCTGCGGCCATCGTGACCTCGTGTATGCTGCCACCGGCATCCAGAAAGTCGGAGACGTCCCCCTTGGGCGGCAAAGGCCTGCCCAAGGTGGTTAGATCAACAACGCGGAGACTTGCAAGATTGCCGTGTGCAAGAAGCGAGTCGATAACCTGTTGAACGTGAAGCCGGCCTACTTCATCGATATCTCCAACGATCACCACGCGTGCACCATCGAAGTACTGCGCGTACTCTGCGAGCCATTTGCCTGCACCTCCGGTGTTTGTCGTGGCAACAAGACCCAGCCCGACCAAACGCATGACGTCCTTCTCGCCCTCGCAAATGTAGACCGTCTCACCACGTGCTATCGCGGCTAAGAGTTCTGGTAGTCGAAAGAGAAGTAGGATCACCCCTATCATGCCGTTGACAAATTCACCGTCAACATATCGCTGTTGAAAGACCGTCTTTTTGCAATGATTTGTCCTGTCGACGACAACTCGGTATTGTAGGTCGCTGGATTTGTCACGATACAGGTAGTGGCTTGTCATCGGTGCCCCCTTCCATTGCCATGGGCACTCTTCGGGGCTATGAATTGCTGACCACACTTGTGCGAAAAGCACTTGCCGGCCCGTGGGTTGTCGATGAGTGGACAAAAGGATGAGCTCTTCCCACAGGGGCAGTCGATCTTCTTCTTCGAGAACTTATACTGCTTACTCATGGCCACCTCCGTTGGATTGACCAAGAGCGGAAGTGACACCGAGCAGTGCATCGAGGTCTTTGCGGCGGATGAGCGTGCGTCCGCAAACGTGGACGACCGGTATGGTTCCGTCCTTGATGCGGCGCGATAGGGTAGGGAGGCTTATGCGCAGATACTGCGCTGCCTCCTGTCTCGTCAAAACCCGATCCTCTTGTTTCGGATCGGGTGGCGGCTTCGGGCTCGCCTGCTTGTGCGCTGATTCGACAGCAGCATGAATGAGGGCGCTTAACTCGTCAGGTGAGACGGATTGAAGCATTGTGGAAGTGGACATGAGACACCATGAAAGTGGGTGAGTAATAACCCAATATTTCATGATTCCTTTTTTTTAAACAGCCCTACTCACTGAGAATAGCGACTCTGTAACTCTATGACAGGCAACAACTTATAGCTCTGTTGGTTGCTGTTGGCGCGACTTGGTGAGTGGTGGCACTTGATGGTTTCTCCTACTATGAATAACGAGTCTATTGGGTGAATACTATCGTAACGTTGGAGATCTCCTCGAAGAACGCCTTTACATTGTCAGGGCGAACTTTTTTTGCATTCTCTTTCCTTCTAAGCGTCCTATCCATGTTAGTCTTTGCCAATTCCCGTGGCTCGTGTGTGCTCGTTCGGCCGTTATAAACTTTAAACATTGGTTCCGCCTGTCCAAGTTGCTGGGCTATTCGATAGGCAATCTGGCCACACCAAAGGTCACCACCAGGTATGCGTAATAGCAGCTTGCCTTTCTTCCCAGCACTCTGACAGATTGTAAGCAGATGGTATCTCGAACAAGCACCTATGATCTTACGTGCTGTTAAGCTCTTGAACAATAGCTCGGCGAATTCTTCCGGTGTGAGCATCTTCTGTTCTTCAAGCACTGTAGTATCAGAGAAGCTGGCTTGGCGATTTGTCAGCTGTTCTATCTTCTCACGTAATCTCCGAACGTATGCCATCGTATTCAGTTCGCAAAGACCAAGATCAATGTACATACTTATGACATCGTTGGATGGAAGGATGTTGTCAATTGCATAGACCAAATCAATAACACTGATTGAATTGAACCGCTCTTCAAGGATCGCGACTTCATCAGCGTCGATGAATTGAGACAAATCGATCGAACGTTTGGAGAACTCATTGATGAGCTGTACTAAAGAATTCCACTTCTGATCACTTACGGCTCTCTCATCGGTAGCATGAGTAGATACAACAGATTCCAATCGGACCAAGGACTGAACGGCTGCTCGACCCCAGCGCTTGTTCCTTGCAAAATCAATCATTAGCCTCCTCTGTCTCTCCATGATAGGTCCGGCAATAGAATCGTTGCATAGAACGTGATGATGAATGCGTTGCCATTTTAAAAGTGCATCCAAAGGCACTTCATTCACTAACGCGGGCGCGTTGTTAGCTATTGCCATTTGTTCCCAACATTCAACTGCATCTGCATATTCAGGACGTGTCAGGTCACCAAGACGGTGTGGCATTCGAATGGTGTCTGCCTTTACAATATGAGCTTGCTTGTTGTCTTCAGTAAGCGGCTGAGAGTCATGAAGTTCTTCATACAGGTACTCTGCAATCTTTCGAGGTATGTTGCGCCCGGCATCGCTTACAAAGCTCTCAAGAAGATCGATACGCTTCTGAATGGGAAGATCATCATTGATGGATTCAATATCTTCGTCGGCGAACGCTATCCCAATTGGGGCAATGATCGATTCGGGAGTGTAAATGTTATTCATAGCTTCCTCCATGCTTCACAAACCACATCGTGCACAACGTCCGCAGATGGTTTAGCATAGTGTTTTGCCATAACATCTGAGGTCTTGTGGCCAGTAACAAAACGAATGATGGAGTCTTGTACGCCGAACTCGAGGCTCACTGTGACAAAGGTTCGACGGGCTACGTGCGTAGAGAGTTCTTGATACCTTGGTACGAGCTGGTCGATGCGTTTGCCTCCCTTACTATGCCCAACGATGATGGGTGACACAAGACCGGCGAGCTTGCCAAGTTCCTTGAGGTACTTGTTTGCTTTTACGTTGCTGACAAACTCAAACAGCAAGCTTGGATACCGCTCAAGCACAGCAGAGAGTGGGGGAGTGATCGGAATTATGGGTCGCACGTCCGTCTTTGTGATAGGCACGTGTATGAAGCCGTTGACGAGATCGAAGTGCTTGGGTTCGAGCTTCACGAGGTCGCTGTACCGAAGGCTGGTGTATGTCTGGATCAAGAAGTGATCTCGAATTCGTGCAAGCCTTGGGTTGTTTGTGAGATCCACATCGCGGATCATCCGTAGCTCCTTTGCTGATAGAGCGATGGTCTCGCCGAGTGATTCAGGCTTATAGAACTTCTGGAACTCTACGTTCTTGTGCAGACCTTCATCCATACACCACCGCATGAAGGTCTTCAGGATCTTGATGTGGTTGCCGACGCTCGAATCATAGAGATTCTGTTCTGTTGAGAGCCATCCCACGAACTGGCGATAGAAGTCCGTATTGATCCCATCGAATGCGAGTTCGATCTTGCGAGCCTTGGCAAAATCACCAAGGCGACGTGACACGAGACGGTAGCGATTCAGAGTAGCTTCGGCTGGACGTTGGTTAGTGACCATCGCGTTGCCGGCAGCGATACGATACTCGTGAATGAAGCGATCAAACTGGCCCAGTACGTTGTCGTTCTTTGGCCCCTTGGGTTTGTCGTCCAAGAACTCCTTGATCCGGGCCTGATACTCCTTCAGTGCCGTGGAGCTCACAGCCTTGCCGTCCTTACCAAACTGGATGGCGTGGTATGCACTTCGTATCTCTGCGTCGATGGCATCAAGCCGCTTCATGTAGGCTGCTCGATTGCGTTCGGCAGGCTTGATCTCCTGCTTATCGTGATTCCAATGCGTAGGGGAGATGCTGACGCCCGTACTAAAGCGGAACCGTTTGCCGGCAAATGCAACGTTTGCCATGATCGTAGAGACCGGTTCATCAGGCCGGTCAATATAGAATTTGATGCGCATAAAAACCGTCAGCAGTAAGTGAGGGAGTACGTCAACATTGCCACTGCTGACGCTACTGCTGACGGTTTCATTGCAACTCGATGATTTCTCATGAGTCTACATTTGTTATCATATCTACGTAAGTCCCATATATAAAAGAAGAAAGCGAGTTCTCCACATTTCAGGAAAACTCGCCCGATATCAGTTCCGCGGCCTCGAGAGGAATCGAACCTCCGACCCACGCTTTAGGAAAGCGTCGCTCTATCCGACTGAGCTACGAGGCCAGGTTAGAGAGTTAGAGTGTTAGTATGCTAGAATGTTAGACCTTTCTACCAATCTATCAATCTAGCACTCTAACATTCTAGCATACTAACAATCTAGCAATCTGACTTTCTAGTTCACCGAATCACTCCCCAACAACAGGCTTCGGCTGCCGGCTTGGGGAAGGGGTTGTTGGTGGAGGACGTAGGCGGCGATGAGGGCTTTGACCTCGGCGATGCCAACGTTGCGTTCGCTGCCCATGACGATGGCGCGTTCGAGGATCTGCTCGATGTCTTCGCTGTCGAGGAAGCCGAGTTGATGGTAGGTCATGAGCATGCCCCATGCATCTGGATCCAGGACATCTCGTTCGATGCCGTGGAGGATGCGGAAGGTGCCGGTGCCGGGACCTTCGATCTCGTCGCGGTCTGCCTGACGTTCCATGATCCACGACAATGCAGCGGCGATCTCCGAGTCTGTGTAGCCTTGCTCTTGCAGGCTGGTGGTATCGATCGCGGTCAGCGGAGCCCCTTGCCTGCCCTCACTGATCATATAGGCGATGATGTCCATGACCCGTTCAACAGCGTAGTGATTGTTCATAGGCGCGCTTAGGTGCTCACGATGTATTTGTTTTCCATTGCTTCCATGGCCTCACGGTCCTTCTTCTCTGTGTCGTCGTAGCCGAGGAGATGAAGTGCGCCGTGAACGGCAAGTCGACATAACTCATTGACGACCGTCACCTGATATTCTTTTGCTTGCCGGCGCGCGGTTTCGAGGGAAACGTAGATCTCTCCGTACAAGGGTTGTTCTTCGAGCGGAAAAGTGATCACGTCGGTTGCGTAATCGTGCTTCAGATACTGTTTGTTCAACGTGCGGATCCTGCTGTCACTCAACAACACGATGTCCACCTTGGCGTTGGTCACCTTATGTCCCTTGAGTGCCTTTTGCACACTGGCGATCATCTCGCGTTGACCGCGATACCGAGCGCCGGAGGCATTGGTGACGGAGACGTCTAACATTACAAGGTCTCGATGATGTTTTCTGCCAACGACAATTGCAACGCTGCCATCAATGCCGCGGGATCGAGGTCGTTGAGATCTGCGCGGAGGATGGATGGACGGATGTTGGCGAATTGGGAGCAGGTGCCGCTTGCACCCACCACGAGACTGGAGAACCGGCCGTCGCGCTTGGCGATGAACATCACCTCGTCGGGTTCGATGGGAAGGAGCCCCGTAACATCATGGAGCTCTACATAACCCTGGTGGGTCTGTGCACTCACAATGGTGGTCGGCCCGTCGCCCAGATCCACGCCGGTCGTAACAGTCACGGCCAGCACCCGCCCACTTGCGGCGTCACGGAGGTTCCAGAACCACGAGGATGCATCGGAGGACTGGGGCTGGCCCAGAACCTTCGAGCAGGCGTCGATGTCGGTCTGCGTAATGGTCATAGGCCTAAATCTACGAAATCCGACGTTCCTTTACCCGCCAGAGTTCCCACCACGGGGTGCCGGGAGAAATGTGGTGCTCGGCGTGATATCCGAAGAAATAACACGAGATCATGGCCAAAAGGTGGTTCAAGGGCATCGATCTGGCACGATATGGCATGTCTGGGGTATGGGGCTTGCGGTGCGGGAGATAGGTGCCCACATAGAAGAGCTGGAACGAGCCCATAAAGGCAGGGATGATCCACCAGATCCATAACCGGACTTCTTCCACCTGGAGCTTGAGGAGATTGTAGGCCGCGGCCATGATCAGGAGCTGCCATACGGTGGTGTAGCGCCACATGAATGACCCGAACCAGATGAGGAGGTTGTTCGACGGGTGATAGTCGGGATCGAGATCGTCCTCCGCCGGATGGTCATGATGCCGATGGTGATTCACCACAAGCCGCGGATACCAGAGTCCGGCAAAGAGAAAGGAGGCAATGAAGCCAATGATGTCGTTACCCCGACGCCCCCTGACAACTGTACCGTGGATGGCATCGTGGGCGGTGATGAAGAGTCCGGTGGACAGATAGCCCTGCACAAGTACATGGACATAGGTCCACGGCGAGTCCCAAAGCACAGGCATGGACAGCAGTGTCCACGCAAGATGTGTACACCAGAGACCGATAATAACGATGGCGAGAAAGAGTCCCATGATGCAATGATAGTGACGGCGCAATATGCAGGTCGTAGATTCGTACCCAACACCGATATGAATATGCTTCGTTCCGCACTCCTCGTCCTGCTTCTGGCGGCTTCAACAGCTGCCGGACAGAAGATCATGATCCCTATGGACATGGATCAGACGAACCACCTCAAGTCCTACGGCATCGTGTACTGGATCCTCACCAAGGAACAACCCGTGGATTGGCTCCTAAATTATCGAGGGGGCTCCTTTGTGACCGACTTCACACAAGAGATCGCATCGGAATGCCGTATCCGCGGCGTGATGTTTGAAACGCTTGATGGTGCCACGGCCGCGGGGATCTATTCCGAGGTTCAGTCGGAAAAGAACAATATGGACGTAGTGCGACTCGAAAAGGCACCGAAGATCGCTGTCTACGCACCGCCCGGTTTCCGTCCATGGGATGACGCAGTTACGCTCGTGATGGAATATGCCGAGGTCAAGTACGAAAAGCTTTGGGACGAAGAAGTCGTCAAGGGCAAGCTCACGGAATACGACTGGCTTCACCTCCACCACGAGGACTTCACAGGTCAGTACGGAAAGTTCTATGCGAGTTCTGCCGGTGAGAGCTGGTACATCCAACAGGTGGCTCTCCTCGAGAACACAGCCCGCAAGCTCGGCTTCAAGAAGGTAAGTGAGATGAAGCGGGCCGTAACGGAACGTATCCGCGAGTTCGTTGCCAACGGTGGATTCATGTTCGCCATGTGCAGCGCAACCGATACGTATGATATCGCACTTGCAGCAGCAAATGTTGACATCTGTGATGTGATCTATGACGGCGATCCAATGGACCGCGATGCGAACGAGAAGCTCGACTTCTCGCGCACGTTTGCCTTTGAGAACTTCAAGGTGTCGATGAATCCCTTGCAGTATGAGTTCAGTGATATCGACGTGGATGCCAACACCATCCTGCAAACAGAGTCGAGCGACTTCTTCACCCTCTTTGACTTCTCCGCCAAGTACGATCCCGTTCCAACAATGCTCACCCAGTGTCATGTGAACGTGGTCAAGAGCTTCCTAGGTCAGACCACTGCCTTCCACAAAGAACTCGTAAAGAAGTCTGTTACCATCCTCGGCGAGCGCGATGGTACAGACCAAGTCCGCTACATCCACGGCAACGTAGGTCGCGGCACCTTTACCTGGTACGGCGGTCACGACCCCGAAGACTATCGTCACGCTGTTGGAGACCCACCAACAGACCTCGCCTTGCACCCCACATCACCAGGCTACCGCCTGATCCTGAACAACGTGTTGTTCCCGGCGGCGAAGAAGAAGAAGCAGAAGACGTAACAGCAAATGACAAATGACAAATGACAAATGACAAATGACAAATGACAAATGACAAATGACATTATGACATTATGACGGTAATGACGGTAATGACGTCATTAGTCATTAGTCATTAGTCATTGACCCGAGGTCCCTCGTCGCTCCGGGCGAGGCGGGGCCTCGCCCCTACGCTTCTCGGGATGACGCGGCTCGCATGAATTGTTGAATGAGAGAAACGCGGGCACCATCAATGATGGTGCCCGCGTTTCTATTTCTGATGCAACAATGGGAGCAGCGTCATTCCGAGCGAAGCGAGGAACCTCGTTTGCACGAGCGAAGCGAGGAACCTCGTCATTCATCATTATTCGTCATCGCTCCCAACACGGCAGGAGCCCCTTTGACGAGGATGTTCTCGGTTTGGAGCCACTGTGGGTCGTTGAGGATCTCGGTGATGCCGTCCTGGGTGATGCCAACGTTCACTTCGCGTCTGATACAAGAAGTGGGTGTGCCGGTGAAGACAAAGAACTTGCCTTCGAAGGCTACAACGGCTGCTTCGGGAACGACCCAGCTTGTACGGGGCTCTGCATCAACAACGGCAGTGAGTGTGGTGCCGGGGATGAGTGTTGGGTCGGGCTGATTGAGGTGGGCGTGGACAGAGATGGTCCTATCCGCCGCTACATCCTTGCCGATGAGATGAATATGAGCATCACGCTTTACGTTGGGTGCATCGGTGAGCGCAACGGTCACATGCTGGTCGATCCGAAGCTTGAGCACATCACGTTCAAAGATGGTGAGCTCGATGTGCATGTGATCGGTGTTGACGATCTCCATGATGGGGTTGTTGGGCGCGATGTAGGTGCCGGCGTTGATGTTGACCTTGGTGACGTAGCCGCTGATGGGTGCGGGCACACGAACAGCTCGTGACAAAGAGTTCTCATCAAGCTTCTTCACGTCGATGTTGATCAGGGCGAGCTTTTCTGCCAATGCCTTCTTCTTCACGCGCAATGAACGTGTCTCCGCTGAAGCAGCTTCGAGCTTCTTACGGGCGTTGACAGAGTCTTTTGCAAGACGTGCTTGACGGATCAATTCGGCCTCTGAGGCTTCTAACAATGCTTCGGTGGTAAGGTACTCCTGCTGGAGGGTGATGAACTCTGGACTCTCCAAGACAACGATGGTCTCTCCCTTTGAAACTCGTGAACCGGGCAGGACGGATGTTGTGCGGACAATTCCGCCGTATGGTGCCGTAACGCTGTAGGCATACTGTGGAGGAACATGAACCATGCCGTTTGCACGGAGTCCGGTTGTGAGTTCTCTTCGTTCTGCACGAGCAAAAGACATGTGTGCATTTGTCGCCTGCTGTTGTGTGAGCTCTACGGTGTCTCCCGACACATGAGCGCTTTGTTCTGTAGGGGGCGCGTCGGTCTTTGTACAGGCTGCAACGACATAGATCATTGCAAGTACAATGACAATGTTGCGGATAAAGGACTGTTGTGTGTTCATCGAGTTTGTCCCATGAGATAGTCGTGTTGAATGATGAGGTCGTAGAGTCTGCGACGTGCCTGCACATCATAGGTGCGGGTCTGCAGACTCTGCAGGAGACTGGCCTGAAGTTCCAGCCAGCCGATCTCTCCGGCTTGATAGGCGGCCTGTGAATGCCGCACCAGCAATTGGGCTTCGGCAAGCCCGGTGTTGGCGTAATACTCTACGGCTGCGCGTGCAGCTTTGAGATCAACGTCGATCTGTTGCCGCCATGCTGAAAGTGTGGTGATCTCTTGCGCCGCACGCTGCTCAGCCAGCGTCCGCTGAATACTCGCAGCTTCGGTCTTTGCCGATGTAGGAACGAACCACAATGGCAGGGCCAGTCCAACCGTAAAGCCAGAGAAACGATCTCCGCTTCCGGCCAAACGGTTTTGATCAGGGAGTAGCGTGCCGTTGAGTGATTGATTGAAGTAGCCGAGAGTGATATCGGGCCAATAGCCGGACGATGCAACACTCTTGGCTTCATCAGCAACACGAATGCGTTGGTTCGCGAGATCGATCAAGGGGCTTGCGATAACTGTATCGGCACTTCCCGGAATCGGCAGTACCGGAATGGTGGTCGCCGATGCGGTGATGGGTACCGCACTTCCGACAAGCACTCGTAACTCCATCTCCGCTGTGCGGATGTTGGACTGTGATGCCAAACGTTGAACACCGATCTCGGCTCGTTGCGATTCCGCGTTCACGCGTTCTAGCATCGTGCCTTCGCCGGCCTGCTCACGAAGTGTGGCAACCTCTACCGCTTTGTCGAGATAGCTCTCTTGCTCCTTGAGGATGGCATCGATCTCGCGGTTCATGCAGATCATCGCATAGACCCTTCGGACGTCCAATCGAATGCGATGTTCGCCAACGCTCCTTCGGAGTTGTGCTTCTCGGTAGGTCTCATCGGCCAAGGATCGCGAGGCGATCATCTTGGTGGGGAAGGGGACCGATTGCATGATCGTGAAGTTGTTGTCGCTCGATGCCGAGTTGTACTGTCCGCCCATGTAGGTGACGGATGTAGGACCGAGATCGATCGCTGCTCCTCGCAACGCATCTGCCTGACCTTCTTCCGCACGTGCTGTTCGTAGGTCGATGTTGGCGTTGAGTGCTGCCTTCATCGCACTATCGAGCGTGATCGCAACCGGAGATTGAGCAGAGATCGTTGAAGGCCATCCAAGACAGACGAGAAGTGCAATGGAAGTAGCCGCTGCAAAATGATGTCCACGCTTGTGCTTGCGATGTGTTCGCCCGTCTACGTGACGTGCGTGACCGAACATTGAATACAGTGTTGGAAGCAACAGCAACGTAAGCATGGTAGAAGTGATGAGTCCACCGATCACAACTGTTGCAAGAGGGCGTTGCACTTCCGAACCATCTCCTTGCGAGATGGCCATCGGAAGGAATCCGAGAGAGGCCACCATGGCCGTCATGGCCACGGGGCGGAGTCGCTCGGACGTCCCAATGATCACCACGCGCAGCATGTTGAAGTTGCCCTTTTCATGCAGCTTCTGGAAGGCACTGATAAGCACGATGCCGTTGAGAACGGCAACACCAAACAAGGCGATGAAACCAACGCCAGCTGAGATGCTGAAGGGCATGCCGCGTATCAACAGTGCTGCAATACCGCCGATGGCCGAAAGAGGAATAGCCGTGAAGATGAGGAGTGCATTGCGTATGCTCTGGAAGGTCATGTACAGCAAGAAGAGGATCAGAAGCATCGCCGTTGGGACGGCGATCATCAATCGTTCCTTTGCGGCAGCAAGATTCTCGAACTGACCTCCATACGTCATGTAGTACCCGGTTGGAAGGGTAAGACGTTGTTGAACCTTTTCCTCAAGTTCCTTGACGATGCTTTCCACATCGCGTCCGCGTACGTTGAACCCAACGGCGATTCTGCGTTGCGCATCTTCGCGCTGGATCTGATTCGGACCAAGTGCAATGTCCACTACTGCGATCTGTGTGATCGGCACGAGTTGTTTGGTTCGTGTTGGGACGAACAATGACGCAACGTCCGACGGATCGTGGCGTCGCGCAGAGTCTAGCCGAACAACGATGTCGAATCTCTTCTCGCCCTCATACATCACACCGGCAACGGAGCCGGCAAACGCAGCGCGCACCGTGGTGTTTACGTCATCGACGTCAACGCCGAGTCGGGCACATGCTGCTCTGTCGATCCTCACCGTGATCTGCGGCAGACCGTTGACTGGTTCTACGTAGATATCAGCGGCGCCCTGCACGCCCCCTGCTATTGCTCCGAGACGTTGGGCGATCACTGCTAGGGAGTCCATGTTCTCTCCAAAGACCTTTACCACCACATCTTGTCGAGCACCGGTCATGAGCTCATTGAATCGCATTTGGATGGGCTGTTGGAACCCGAACGTCACTCCCGGGATCACGGATAGAGCCGACTGCATCTTCTCAACGAGTTCTTCGCGCGTTGAGGCCGATGTCCACTCGTCCTTGTCCTTGAGGATGATCATCACATCCCCGGATTCCATTGGCATCGGGTCAAGCGGGATCTCCGACGTGCCGATCTTTCCGATCACGCGCACAACCTCGGGAAACTCGCGTAGCAAGATCTTTGCGGCTGCTTCTGACGTGCGGATCGTTTCAGTGAGTGACGACCCCGTCATCAATCGCATCTCGACGGCGAAGTCGCCCTCATCGAGTTGCGGTAAGAACTCGCCGCCCATCATGAGGAATGCGATCACGGCCGCAACGAAGACGACGAGTGTACTCGAGAGCGTGAACCACTTCAAGCGAAGTGCTAGACGCCTCACAGGCACATAGGAACGCGAGATGATGTCCATCACCTTGTCGGCCAACGACCAGGTCTTGATACCCGGCTTCAAAAGCCACGACGACATCATGGGCACATACGTCGTGCTCAAGATGAAGGCACCGATGATGGCAAAGATCACTGTCTGAGCCATGGGCTTGAACATCTTGCCTTCAATCCCTACAAGGGCCAGGATGGGAAGGTAGACGATCATGATGATGATCTCACCGAACGCTGCTGAACGTCGGATCGTGATCGAAGCCACTCGTGCTGAGTCGTCGGTTGCGTTCTTCCTACTCAAGGCATGGAGCACGCTTTCAACAATGATGACCGCTCCGTCTACGATCAGACCAAAGTCGATGGCGCCAAGAGACATGAGGTTGCCCGACACACCAAAGACTCGCATCATGCTCACGGCGAAGAGCATAGCAAGGGGGATCACACTTGCAACGATCAATCCCGCCCGCAGATTGCCAAGCATCAGCACCAGCACGAAGATCACGATCAACGCACCTTCGATGAGGTTCTGCGAAACTGTACCGATCGCTTTATTGACAAGGCGTGTCCGGTCGAGATACGGTTCGATCACCAAACCTTCCGGAAGGGTCTTCTGCACCGCTTTCATTCTCTCCTTCACCGTGGAGATCACCTCGCTCGAATTAGCCCCCTTCAACATGAGCACGATACCACCGACCGTTTCACCACGATCATCTCTGGTCATGGCACCATATCGTACGGCGCGACCTTCTCGCACGGTTGCTACATCGTGCACGTAGATGGGGAGTCCGGCATCCGTTCGGTGCACCTCGATCTCGCCAACCTCATCCGGTGATGTGGTAACACCCTCGGTTCGGATGTATTGAACGTGCGGACCTTTTTCGATGTAGGCACCGCCGGCATTGGCGTTGTTGCGTTGGACCGCGCTGAGCAGTTCCGAGATCGAAATGTTCATCGACCGCAATCGGTCCGGGTCAACAGCGATCTCCACCTGTTTCAGATTTCCGCCAAAACTCGAGACATCGGCAATGCCGGCCGTTCCGAGCAGACGTCGTCTGATGATCCAGTCCTGGATCGTTCGAAGCTCGGTAAGAGAGTACCGACTCTCATACCCCGGCTTTACTCGAAGCGAGTATTGGTAGATCTCGCCAAGTCCGGTCGTGACTGGAGCGAGAAGGGGCGTACCGGCTCCTTGCGGAATCTGGTCCATCACCTCGGTAAGACGTTGGTCCACCTGAGCTCGGGCCCAATACACATCTACATCGTCATGAAATACGATCGTTACCACGGATAGTCCGAAGCGCGATATCGATCGCATTTCTGAAATGCCCGGGATGGATGCCATGGTGAGTTCCACCGGCATCGTGATGAGTCGTTCCACTTCTTGTGGGGCAAGCGCAGGGGAGACCGTTACAACCTGCACTTGGTTGTTCGTGATGTCCGGCACGGCATCGATCGGAAGCGAGTTCAGGGAGACGATCCCCCAAACCACCAGGCCGATGACACCTACGGCTACGATCAGCCGATTGCGGACAGAGAACGTGATGATCCGTTCGAACATTGGGTCCTCGTATATATATGAACGTCAGTCCCTGCATTGGCAGGGATATTCTGTCCCGCCACAGGCGGGTATCGACATTTCAGCTTCGAGGGGGCTGAAATATCCGTTCATGGTCCAGAGCATGATGCGCAGTGGCATCTTCTGGAACGAGGAAGAGAGTTACTACCGGCACGTGGAGTCGAATGTGCGGTGTTAGAAATGCCGGCAGAACATGGCTGCCGCAAAAGTGTCCCGCTTCAGAAAGAGGGAGCCCCTTATGCTGTTGATCTTCGTGGGACGACGAGGCCGAAAAATGATCGGCCAGATATTCGAAGAACGAGAGGTCCGTCTCCCCATGCTCAGAAACATGGTGTTGGTAATGCAGTACCACGTTCCCCAGTTTCTCCAGCTCATGCACGTCGAACCCGGCGATCACCGTAGAGGTGAATACCAATGGGAGGAGCAGGATGGAGAGTAGGTGACGCAATTACGGGGTTACGGGGTTACTTGGTTACATGGTTACGGGGTTACCGCGTGTGCAAATATAACGGTAGAATCCCCGTAACTCGTTATGGGGGCGTAATTTGGAGCCAGTCCAGATACAATGAACCACAATTCATTGGTTTGCTCGGCAGAATTACCGAGTTTTGCAGCCGACCATGCAGCAAGTGTCAACAATCCGCCACACTGGGGTACGTCCCTTGCCGCTACGTTCTTTGACAATCGGACTTGTTATCTGCAGTTTTTTGGTTCATTCGTGTGTCGGCCACAAGCCGTCACCATCCGAGAGCAACACGACATTTTGCTACAATGAACCTGATGGGCTCCTCAGCCTTGACCCAGCCCAAGCATCGTACCGCAGTGCACTTTGGACCACTTCACATCTCTATAACGGACTTGTTGAATTGGATTCTGCGCTCCACGTAGCCCCTTGTATCGCAAGGAGCTGGAGTGTAGACCTCTCCGGGGTTGAATGGACCTTCACGATCAGAAATGACGTGTGGTTCCACCCAGACCCTTGTTTTGGCCAGAAAAGGACACGCAGAGTAGTAGCCCAAGACGTGAAATACAGTCTTGAGCGAATCTGTGACGCACGTACGAAGTCCACTGGTCTATGGGCATTCCGCACAACCATTCTCGGTGCTGATGAATTTCATCAGGCCACTCGAGCAGGGAAGTCGGGATCGATCCAAGGCATCTTCGTTGAGAATGATTCAGTTCTAAAGATCCGTCTCACGAAGCCATTTGCTCCATTCCTCGCAGTTCTTACCATGCCATACGGCTCGATTATTCCTCGGGAAGCGATCGAAGCGTATGGGGCCGATCATGGACGACATCCCGTTGGTACGGGCCCGTTCATGTTCGGTACCTGGAACCAGGATAGAGAGCTGACATTGACACGCAATCCGCGGTACTTTAAGACCGACTCCGTCGGTAGACGACTTCCGTATTTGGAAACGATACGGATCTCATTTCTGCGGGACCCAAAGAATGAATTCCTCGAATTCTCGAGAGGTCAGTTCGACCTCGTGAGTAATGTTGATGAATCATTCGTGTCAACTGTCTTTGAACCCAACGGCACTCTGCGCCCACCATACGACCGGTTTCGCGTACTCAAACGAGCCGCCAATACCGTGGAGTATTATGGAATTCTCATGGACACGTCGTTGTCAATGGGACGCACATCGCCCTTGGTTCGGAACCGTTTCCTCCGTCAGGCATTGAATTATGCCATAGACCGACATCGCATCGTAACATACCTCCTCAATGGAAGGGGCCAACCGGCACTCAATGGAGTACTTCCTCCGTCGATGCCCGGTTTCAGTTCCTCTGTAAAAGGATATCGGTATGATCCCGATGAAGCCCGTCGGCTCTTGGCTCTAGCAGGCTACCCAAACGGGAAGGGCCTCCCCACCTTGCTTCTGCAACTGGGGAACAGCCAACGCACCGCATCGATCGCCGAGGCGATCCAAGCACAATGGAAAGAGATCGGCGTAAACGTCGAACTCCGACAGGTCGATTTCCCTCAACACCTATCAATGGTGCGAGCAGGAGACCTTGCATTGTGGCGAACGAGTTGGATCGGGGACTACCCGGATCCTGAGAATTTTCTCGCCTTGTTCATTCACGCCAACATCGCTCCCAATGGTCCTAACACCACCCGGATCGACAGGCGTGACCTGGATTCGCTCTATGCCGCAGCACTTTCGCCGCGGTTATCATTCGACGAGCGCGCTGCACTCTATCAACGCATGGAACAGATCGTAGTTGAAGAAGCCCCTTGGATCTTCCTCTACTATCACGTTGTTCTTCGCGTTTTCAATCCAAACGTTAAGGGGCTCACCCTTGACGGATCAGACCGGCTTCTCCTTGAACGTGTGTTCAAGGATGGATAGTCGGCTTTACTCACGACAATAGGAGACATGCCTATGCTCAGGATCCCCGGCCTGTCTCTCCTTTGTGTCATGATCGCCATGATGTTCTCGTTCACGACCATCGTTCCAGTGGAATCGATGGCCGCATCAGCAACGAAGAGCGTTGTAAAGAAAGCCTCCCGCAAGAAGAAGAAGAGTAAGAGGTCAAAGCGTTCCAAGTGTTCGCCTACGGCCCGTGCGGAAGGAAAACGACAAGCGATCGATCTCGTCCGAACGCAGAGCCCCGAGCTCTGCCGTCTGGCCGGTATGGATTTCACCTCAACAGGTGAAGCCGTTGCCGACGCCCGCGCTCTTATCGCCACCGATGGTGAAAAGACAGACGCACTCACACCAACAGCACAGTCCTTGATGCTTGATGAAGGCGAAGACATTGCCGAACTCGAGCGCGAAGACGATGTAACGGTGGATGTGGACGGATTCAGATCCCTTTGGCTCCAGTATGTTGACGACAATGGAGCAGAGGTGACCGAAGGGGGCATCCCAAAGCAGAACATCATTGATGTTGTCATGGATTGGCTTGGCACCCGCTACGACTTTGGCGGTCAAGCCCGTACCGGTATCGACTGTTCAGCATTCACTCGCATGGTCTATGCAAGTGTTGCCAAGGTTGAATTGCCACGTACAGCCTCCCAACAATCCACGATCGGACGTACGGTATCGAAGCGTACTGAACTCCAATTCGGAGATCTCATCTTCTTCCATACCAGACGTCATGCCTACGTTTCACACGTTGGTGTCTACCTCGGCGACAATCTCTTCGCCCATGCGTCCTCGCGCTACGGTGTTACGATCAGCTCGCTGGAGTCCACCTACTACAGCAAACGCCTCATCGGGGCACGTCGCCTCACCGAGGCAGACATCACACGGCTGGCGTCGGGGACGGATACCACGGCGAATTGAATGCAGAATAGCGAATAGCGAATAGCGAATTGAATGCAGAATAGCGAATATCGAATTCGCGTAACAAGTCCGATCGTCTACGATCAATAAGAACGGGGTTCCTCAATGAGGAACCCCGTTCTGCGTTTAGGGGCACGCACCTGGGTTTGGCTGTTTCAAAAATGGATATCTTCGGTATGATGCATTCCCAGTCGATTATGCTTTGTGTGATCACCTTGCTGCTCTCGTTGCAAGTGGTTCCCAGACTTCGCGCGCAGACGACCGTTATGCCGACGTGGACGAGTACTTTTCCTGGTCCAATCCGCGCTGCGTCTGCCAATGATAATGGGGTGATGGTAGCAGTCGATTCATCACTCATCCTCCTAGATCCACGAACCGGAATTGAGATCTCTCGATTTCCTGCTTTGATTGGAACGATAGATGGACTCGCCATTTCGCCTGCTGCATCATCGTGCTACACGATCGAGACAGAGCGTGTACTAGTTGAAGGCAAACTCGTAAGCCATATAGTTGAGTATGATGTAAAGACCGGTGTACTCGTAAGAAAGACTCAGCTTCGTATCTCAGACAATTTGAAACCCTTCGCTCAGCCAGATATCCCTTTGGGGAAACTTGTACTATCTGGTGATGGAAAGTGGCTTCATAGTTGTAGACTGGATCTCGACCTTAGTCCCTATTCAGGCACTGGGACTGTTTATGATCGAATGAATGTTGCATCATTCGCGATCGTGGATTCGGCGTGGGGTCATGATGTTTCGCTACCATGGGGATCACTCAGATCGAACTATGATGGTTCGATTGTTCAAGTAACTGGGTCGAGCACATATCTTGTCAGTGATGGTAGAGGCGGCTATGCTCCTCGGGGAAACAACGGCTCCAGGATCCATATGTATGGCGGTGACTCTGTGCGCATCATTGAGCGCCAAGACCAACTTTACATAGCAGCTGGTGATCGTTGCTTTCATAACCAAAGGGATGTTTTTGAGACCACTACTCTACTCCCTATAGCGAATTGCACGCTTGCTGGGACGATCGATTTTGTGGAATTGTGTTCAAATGGCAAACACTACTTCTCTCGACCATATCAAAACAAAGGCGGCGATACATTTTCTATTCGAGAATTGACGTCTCAAAATGTAGTGTATCGCTTGAAACCAACTGTTCACATGAGGCTCTTAAGTACGGAGATCGTGCATTCTACGAATGAGTGTGTGATCATGTTGAACGACTCCAGCATTATCAGATGGGAATTTGGGTTAGAACCGGCAGAGCCCGCTCGGCTTGGTAGAATTGTGCCTGATACCGTAACTGCATCAACGTTCGTTCCCGTTCATGTGTGGACTGTCCCGATTGGTACAAAGCTTGAAGTGGTCATTACCGACAATGCCCTGCGGGGAGGGGGCGAACTGGCCTACTATGAAAGACCAGGTCAGTATACCGGTGCATATACACTCGTGTCAACTTCAGGGGATACGTCGCGAGGTACGTATGACGTTGAAGTATTTCCGCTGCCCAAAGATCCTCGTGCTAATCGTGCGTTCGCATTCAAACGATTGTTGGATTCCGACAACAACAGTATTCCGAGCCTAAGTCCAGATGGCAGATTCCTGGGCTGTTTTGGAACAGAGATAACATTCATTATTGATCTAGAACAAGGTAAAACAGAAGCTTCAATCGATCCATATCCACATCCGGTAACTGGTTGCATTGTTGATCCAAATGGCACTCTCTATACAATACGAGATTCGCTTCATCTGGTGCGATATGGAAACCGTGGTGAGTATAGCGGAATTGCCTCCATCACACTGCGATCACTTTCAATTGATGCTGGAGCTAAGGATGTCGGATTGATTTATAGGGGCTACGACAATCAATGGACGTCGAGCCTTCGCTTTTCACGACAGTGGGACAGCGCATATCACTGGATAGTTCAGATAACTCGTCAGCCTATCAAGTATGGTGAGGGATGGCCAAACTATACTCTCTACGATGGTTCAACGGGCGAGATCGATTCGTCCTTGTCGCGGGAGTGTAGTCATCCGCTTGTTCTCGGAGTTACCCTGAATCCCCTTACCCGTGAGTGGAACGGATTCGGCCACTTTACCGATGGACTCCATGTTTGGCCTCAGACGCATTTATACTCCAGTCTTCCTGGAGTCGTTTGCGACTCTATACCGGCCCCACTAGCTACAGCGGAATGGGTGGCCAACGGCGAGTTTCTCTACGTCAACGGAGAGTTTATCTACAAAAACGGTTCCTTCCAATACCTTGACGGCGAATTTTGGGATCGGTCGTTCAAACGGGTTGGGCCGGATACGGCTGTGGTAAAAGGAAAACCTTTTGCTAACCGACCTTACCTTACAAGAATCGTTGGCTCACCATCAAATGGTCCAAGTGCGCTGGAATTCTATCATATCCCAGACGGAAAGCTTGCATACTCGGTTCCCTTCACAGAATACATAACTGGCATCGGTACGGATGCCGATGGTATTGCCATCGCAATCTCGTTTGCAGACGGTACTGTGCAGATCTACAATACTGATTCATTGCTTAACGGACTTCAAACGAACGTGGACGACGTCGTTCCAACAAGCCTCGAAATTCAGGTAGCCCCCCAGCCGAGTTCTGACGAAGTCCGGATTTCCATTCCGGAATACATAGGCGAATCTGCCATCGTTCAGATCGTTGATATCAACGGATCTCTTATTCGTAGGTACATCCTGCGAGATCAGCAGATTGACATACGCTGGGATGGAAGGTCAGAGCTAGGGTACGTGGTGCCGTCCGGTGTGTATAGTGTAGTCGTCTCAAGCAAGGGGCTTGTGTCGCAAAAATCCGTTGTGATCATTCGTTAACAGCGAACAGCGAACAGCTACTCCAACGGCTTAACCCGCTCAGGTGCTAACCCGGCCTTCATGAGCTCCCAGTTCGCAAGGAGTTCGTCGCGGTGGAGCTCGATCCACGCCTCTACAAGGCGGAGCCTTGGGCGTGGGAGCGACCCTATGATCACATCGCCGGTGGTGATGTTCACTGAGGCATTGTGTTCGGCGTAACGGACATGGATGTGCGGGGTGTTGTGCTGACGCTCATCGTAGAACATCGAGATGATGAGGTCAAAGAAGACGGAAACTATAGGCATGTGATACTCCATTGGGTGGAGCATCGTTGTGTCTTCTTTCTGGTCAAACGTGACGCGTGCTTGTTCGTCTGTGTTGGGTATGATGGCCGCAAACACGTTGTCGGGATCGATATCAAAGCCGCCAGGCCATACGATCGTTCCTAATGCGGCTTTCAAGGTCGAGAAGACGGCCGGATCTGCGCAAGGGGCTAGTCTCCCGTTCATGCAGGCACTGAGGTCAGCAAGAGCATAACGTCCGGCTTCGTCGCATATGGCAATGGTGTGTCCACCTGCTGCTCGAGCCTTCTCTATGCTGATCACGATTCTCGTGTACTACGCTTCGGTGCTGATTTGGTGGCCTTCTTCTTCACTTCTTCGATCACTTCGATGGTCTCTTCGAGACCGGTTTGATCAAGGGAGAGGACAAGATCGATCATGCGTTTCTCTACGTTGGCCTTGGCAATGCGTATGCGCACAAGGGATCCGTACCGGAAGACGCGTTTGTTCTTGCGACCGTACAGCCGCATGCGCTTCTCATCCCAAACGTAGTAGTCATCATTGATGTCGCGGATGTGAAGGAGTCCCTCGATCATCAGGTCCTTCAACGTCACAAACACGCCGAACTGTGCTACACCGGTCACGTATCCCACGTGATCGGATCCGATGTGCTCACGCGCAAGAATGGTCTGCGCACACTTCACCGATGCACGCTCTGCTTCTACGGCTGCTCGCTCGGTAAGGGAACATTGATCTCCAACAATGGATGCCATCTCTCGCAGGTCATTCCATCGTTTACGATCGGGTTGCCCCTTTGCATACTCTTTCAATGCGCGGTGGACGTAGAGATCGGGGTAGCGTCGGATAGGTGACGTGAAGTGGGCGTAATCAGCAAAGCCAAGTCCGAAGTGACCGATGTTATGCTCGGCATAGACGGCCTTGGCCATGGAACGCAGGAACAGGGTGTTCACAACCGGCTTCTCAACACGGTTGGCTGCTTGAGCGAGGATGTTGTTGATCTGCACAGGGGTGAGCTTGCCACTTGGCACGTCAAAACCCAATGCTCGCACTACACCGACGGCAGCTTCCATCTTTTCTTTATCGGGCTGGTCATGAATACGGTAGACATACGGCGGTAGGTCCTTGGTCTTCCAAGTCTGCTTCAAGACATGCAGATGTTCGGCAACGGTACGGTTTGCTGCAAGCATACACTCTTCTACGAGGGAGGTTGCATCGGTGCGGGTCTTGACGATGGCACGCACAGGCATCTGATTCTCATCAAGGATGAACTTCACTTCCTGTGTTTCAAAGTCAATGCCACCGTTCTTCATCCGCAGGGCAAAGAGGGTCTTGGCGAGTTTGTGGAGCTCGATGATCAGGGCTGCATTATCACCCTTGCCCGACTCAATCACCTGCTGCGCTTCTTCATACGAGTACCGACGTTTGCTTTCGATGAGCGTCTCTTCGATCCGATAGTTCTTGCGAACTCCTTTTGCGGTGAACTCCATGAACACGGAATAGGCAAACCGTGGTTTGTTGGGAACCAGGGAGCAGATGTCATTGGAAAGGTGCTCGGGCAACATCGGTATCACGCCATCTACGAGATAGGTACTGTTGCCACGTTTCAGAGCTTCTACGTCGAGCGCTGAACCTTCCGTAACATAATGTGACACGTCGGCGATGTGCACGCCGAGCTCCATGTTTCCGTTCTCAAGTTTCTTCAGCGACAACGCATCATCAAAGTCGCGTGCATCAACAGGGTCGATCGTAACGATGAGTTCCTTACGCAGATCCGTCCTGCCCTTCGGAGCTTTTGAAGGGGGCTGAGGGTATGATGCGGCTTGTGATTCCACGCTCGAAGGGAAACTCTGCGGAAGTCGGAACTCCTTGCGGATGGCTGCGAATTCAACGGCAGCCTTGCCAGAAGTACCGAGTACTTCCTTGATCATCGCCTCAGGAGATGCGTTGGCATGTTCCCAACGCACAAACGTTGCCATCGCCTTGTCGCCGGGCTTTGCACCGTTGAGATTCTTCTCACTGATGAGGAAGTCTACATGGTACTTCGCTTCGTCGGGAATGAGGTAGTAGAACGCCCCATCATATTCGATGGAACCGCTGATCGGATGAAGTGACCGTTCAACAACGGCAACCACTTCGCCGCGAACCTTGCGGTCCTTGGGGATCGCATGAGGCCGAACAAGGACGGTGTCTCCGTCGAGAGCCGTTAGCATGTGCTGACGTCGGATGTGAACGATCGGCAACTCGGGATCGTCTGTCTTTACCGTTGCGTTGTCGTGATAGGTTGTGAGTACACCACGAAGACCTTCCGAATTCTGCATCGGTAGAGAATACCGACGTCTGCTGTGTCGCATGAGAGCCCCTTCCTCAGACATCACGGTGAGGAGGTCTCGCAAATGATCATAGTCTTCGGAGTCTGCCCGAACGCGAAGTCGCTTAGAGATGTCGATGAGTTGAACGGGGCTTTTCGACGTTTGGAGCAATTCGAGGATCTCCGAACGCAGATCACGAATGGTTGGGAGTCTTTTCATGACACAAACTTACCCTTCAAATGGCTACGACTTACCGGGAATGACCATGACGGGAGCTAGGATGCGGTGACGTACGGCATCGATGGTGGCTCCGTGGACAAGGTCCCCAAGCCCGGAATGTCCATGACCGGCCATCACCACGAGGTCAGGAGAGGAGGAATTGACAAGGTCGGGGATCGTACGACGAGGGTTCCCATACCCGATCACCACCTCTGTGTGACGTCCCGTTGCATCGATCTGTGCGGCGTATTCTTCAAGCCGGACCTTGTCGGAATGGGTCTCTGCGTCCGATGTTTCGTGACCCATCACAAGGGCACTCACGGTTTCCACCACATGGATCAAGATCACGGTGCTGGTTGAGTGACAGAATGTGACGGCATACTTCAACGCCACAGAGTCGACGTTGGAGAAGTCAACCGTAACAGCAACACGCTTGAACGTATGGACTTCTGTAAGATCAAAGGCAAGGGGCTGTTCTGCATGGGGAACGGCAACACGTGTCCGCCATGGCCTGCCCCATATCGGAACAATGGCGATATAGGCAAGCACCACCACGCAGAAGGCAACTGCGGGCAGAACGATACTCCACAGAAGAAGGGGAGAGGTTGCGGCCGTGCTGAACCATCCCGTGATTTCTGCATAGACAAGCTTTGCATTGAGTCCAACGATGATCAATGCACTGCACCATGCAAAGACCTTGGTGATCGTGCCAATGACGTGATCGCCCATTGTTGCTCGATCACTCACAAAATGGATGAGCGGGATGATGGCAAACCCTAACTGCAAACTCAACACCACCTGCGATAACACGAGGAGATCACCAACGGCATTGTCGCCGGCGATGACGATCACTGCTACAGCAGGGATGATGGCGATACTGCGTGTGAGAATGCGACGCACCCATGGCTGCATGCGAAGTCCAAGGTATCCTTCCATCACCACTTGTCCGGCAAGAGTTCCGGTCACCGTGCTGCTCTGACCCGATGCAATGAGTGCAACAGCAAACAGGATCGGTGCCATAGAGTTGCCAAGTAAGGGGGCAAGCAATCTGTAAGCATCCTGGATCTCTGTGACGTTCTGAAGTCCATTGGTGTAGAACGCCGCAGCTGCAACAACAAGGATCGCACCGTTCACAAACAGAGCAAGGTTGAGCGCGATCGCAGAATCAATGAAATTGAATTTGATGGCATCCTTAATGCCCTTGAGTGTACGGTCGAACCTCCGCGTCTGAACAAGCGCCGAGTGGAGGTAGAGATTGTGCGGCATCACTGTGGCGCCGATGATGCCAATGGTGATGTAGAGTGCTTCGTCGTTGGGGATGGACGGGATGAGTCCGGTGGCAAGCGTTGGGAGATGTGGATCCGACATCAGAACCTGCCATAGGAAGGCGATGCCGATGGTGGTGATCAAGCCGAGGACGATAGACTCCATGCGACGGACATTGCCGCGCATGATGAACATCAGGAGGATGGTATCCACAAGCGTAAGGACAACGGCCCAGCTCATTGGAATGCCGGTGAGGAGATGGACACCGATGGCCATGCCGAGTACTTCTGCAAGATCAGTGGCCGCGATGGCCAGTTCGGCGAGTCCGTAGAGCGTGTAGTTCACAAAGGGCGGATAGGCCAGACGAGATGCTTGTGCAAGATCAAGTCTGCGCACAAGGCCTAGACGTGCGCTGAGCGACTGCAACAACAAGGCGATCATGTTGGAGAGGACCAACACCCAAAGGAGTGTGTATCCAAATTTGCTGCCGCCTGCGATGTCGGTTGCCCAATTGCCCGGGTCCATGTAGCCCACGGCAATGAGATAGGCCGGACCCATAAACGCTGTGAGACGTTTCCAGAAGCCCCCTACAACTTGAGTCTCAACACTGCCGTGAACTTCTTCGAGAGATGGCGAATTGGGTTTGCTCTTTTTCATAGCGGTTATGACCTCGTAGTGCCAACATACCTGTCAACAAAGATGTGTCCGCAGATTTCGATCGAGAGATCGATGATCTTTCGCTGATGTCGGACGGTGATCGACCGAACATCCTCATTGCGCGAAACGATGCGGAGGGTAGATCCGATGCCGATTCCGTGATGGGTGAGGAGGCGGAGCATGGAGTTGTCGTGACTGCTCACACGTCTGATGATCACCGACTCTTCGCGTTCGGCATCTGCAAGTCGCTCAGAAGTTGTTGGAGGGATCCGTCCGTCCTTCGACGGAATAGGATCTCCATGCGGGTCGTACTGCGGGTCGCCAAGGATCTTTGAGATACGATCCTCGAACTCCTCACTGATATGATGTTCCAAGCGCTCCGCTTCTTCATGCACCTGGTCCCATGCATATCCGAGTGCTTCGGCCAGATATGTCTCGATCAATCGGTGGTGACGGAGGATCTCAAGTGCCACCTTGCGTCCGGCATGTGTCAGCGTCACACCACGATACGACTCGTGTTTGACAAGCTTGAGCTCGTCGAGCTTCTTGATCATACTCGTGACCGATGCCGGACTCACTTCGAGCTTGGCAGCGATATCCGACGTACTCGCCGTTCCATCTCGGCCGATCAACAGGATGGCCTTGAGATAGTCCTGCATGTTCTGTGAGAGGTTCATTGCCATGCCAGACTCATCGATAGGGTGATAGTGCGTGGACGGAGCGGACCGTAAATGTAGGATGCATCACGCAGTGGGCCGCTTTCGAGATCCGATTGATAGGCATTGAAAACGTTCACAACACCAGCCGCAATGGTAAGCTCAACGAGATCGTTGAGGTGGAGATCATAGCCGAGCTGCAAAGCCGCATCACAGAACCATGGCGTGCGGTGCATGGTGATGGTGCGCTCGTTGATCACATGCATCGGTCCGGTAACGATAGCCGATACGTCGATCGTGAACTCATCAGTTGGGAAGAAGCTTGACGTGATCGAGCCATAGACGTTCGGTGTGCGTGTGATGTATGGCGATGATACGTAAGAACCATCAGCCCCCTGCGCAAGGACCTGAGCTGTTACATACCGCGCATCCTGTACCGTGATGGCGGCAGTGGCTTCCATTTGTTTTGAGAAGGCGATGCGTGCTTCGGCGTTGATCCCGGCCACCCATGCGGCATCACCATTGGTCTTGAGAGCGATAGATGCAGAAGACCCCGGGACAGTATCCGGTGTGAGGGACGTCACAAAGGGGGCTTGCAGCAACGTTGCAAAGCCATCCAGCGTGAATCCAACTGCAGATGTGGGAGATGCAGAGTTACCATCAAGAGACATCGAGATGCTGTGAGAACGTTCCGGACGCAGTGATGGATCGATGCGGATCAATCGAGCAGAACCTTGGAGGGTAGAAACGTGCAGGTCTTCATCAAAGGCCTGAGGTCCGCGAAAGCCGGATGCATACGACGTGCGCAACTGAAGTCCCGGTGCGAGCTTGCCGATGATCGAAATGCGTGGGTTCACCACGTAGAATGTTCTGTCCTGTTGTTCAAATGATGAAGGATCGAATTGATACGTGCCTGAGATATCTAGGGCATCGAACCGAGCGCCAAGGGCAATGGAAAGGGGCGATGCAGGTGAGAGTTGGAGCTGTGCGTAGAGTCCGGTGGAGAGTGTCTGTTGATCGATGCTTCTTCCATAGCCCGGCATTTCATCAACAACATGATTGCCGGCGATCTCGAGTCCGGTGGAGAGCACCGACTGTATCCCGAATGGCTGCCACTCTTGTGACGTGAACTGCACGCCCCCTACACCGATGATATCGTTGGTAGTTCCGTAGTAGAGTTTCGCTCGCTCTGCTGCCGCTGGGTCTCCGCCTGTTCCGCCGTAGTAGCTATAGCGGATGGTTGACTGCATAGATGCATACCCGGCGATACGTTGGCGGTCTCCGCTGAACGCATGTTCATACGAAACCGCACCACCACCGATGGCATGATCAAGTTGTTCGGCGATATCTGCTTCGTGCGGAACAAGGTCAAAGTGATCGCCCCCTCGTCGGAATTCACGGATCCAATGTCCTTCTGCCGAGAACCGATCTTGTTCAGAAGCCTGATAAACGAACCGACCACCCCCTGACGCATTCCACAACTTGGGTACTTCGCTGTATCCATCGCCGTTCACATCGAAAGGTACGCGTGTGCGAGTGAGGCCAAAGAGTGTGAGACCTGTATTGAGATCATCGCTGACCCATGTGCCTCGAGCATTGATCGTTGCGTCTGGCGTACGTGCATTGATCCACGACGTAGTACTTGAGACCGATGCAGATGTTGTGAGCGGATCGCGCGTGATGATGTTCACCGTGCCTGCTATAGCACCAGCACCATACATCGCACTGCCGGCGCCGCGGATCACCTCAATGCGGTCTACCATCGACGCAGGGATCTGTTCAAGTCCATAGACACCGTTGAGAGCAGAGAAGACCGGACGGGAGTCCACTAGGATCTGGGTGTACGGACCCTGCATGCCGTTGAGTCTGACCTGCGTGAATCCGCAGTTCTGACAGTTGTTCTCTAGGCGGAGTCCGGGCTGGTAGGATAGACCTTCTGATAGCGAAACTGCCTGTGCTGCTCGGAACACTTGTTGATCACTCACCGTAACGATAACGGGAGACTCTTCGCGCGACTGTTCATGTCGGGATGCCGTGACCGTTACATCCTGTGTGGTAACGGCTCGTGACACGAGATCGACGTTCACCGACGTAAGAACAGCGGTGAGGACCAACGTATCACGTCGTTCACCATAGCCGATCATACGTGTGATCACTACCGATGTGTCCGGCATGCCATGCAAGACAACAGCGCCAGATCGATCGGTGACCGCACCTCGCGTACCCACACGCACTGTTGCACCGCGTATCGGATCGTGTGTTTCTGCATCGCGCACAACAACGCGCAGATCATGCGGGGCAGGGGCATGCGCCGTCAGCCGAAGCGTTGTGATCACAGTGAAAAGGATGATGAGAATCTTCACGGGGCAAATATAGTTTAGATATGTCTAAATCATTCATTGAAACATCAAACGAAGGGATTAGAAAAAAGTTGTACGTTTGGGGCTATGATCATAGGCGTACTCAAGGAGACTTTACCTGGTGAACGGCGTGTGGCCCTCGTTCCATCAGCTTGTCTTCAACTATCCAAACAGGGTCACGCCGTTCATGTGGAGCAGGGGGCTGGGTTAGCCGCCGGGTTCGACGATGCTGCCTATCAGACTGCCGGAGCCACTGTGGCATCCCGCAGCGAGGTCATCGCCGCTGCTGCCACTATCATCAGGGTGGCCGTGCCGAGTCCCGCAGAGATCGCAGAAATGCGCAGCGGAACATCTGTGGTCTCCTATATCTACCCGAAGAGACATCGCAATGTTCTCGACGCGTTAGCAGCACAGGGCGTCAACGCCTTTGCACTCGATGCCATGCCTCGCATCACGCGGGCACAGAGCATGGACGTGCTCTCGTCGCAGAACAACCTTGCGGGCTATAAGGCCGTGATCTTGGGGGCGAACTCCCTCGGTAGGATCTTTCCGTTGATGATGACGGCTGCCGGCACTGTTACGCCGGCCAAGGTGCTCATCTATGGTGCAGGTGTGGCCGGACTCCAGGCCATTGCCACAGCAAAGCGTCTCGGCGCTCGCATCGAAGTAAGCGATATCCGTCCGGAGACAAAGGAACAGGTTGAGTCTCTCGGCGGGAAGTTCATCATGGTAGAAGGTCTCGACAAGGTAAATATCGAAGGGGGCTATGTAGCCTCTGTAAGTCCGGAGATCCTTGCTAAGCAGAAAGAAGCCGTCGAAAAATCTCTCGTTGAGGCCGACCTCGTTATCACCACCGCGCTGGTTGCCGGCGGAACAGCTCCAACGCTGATCACGGCCGCACAGGTTGGAAAGATGAAACGCGGATCGGTGATCATCGACATGGCAACGGAAGCTGGCGGTAACTGTGAACTCAGCAAGCCGGATGAGACAGTGGAACACAATGGTGTAACGATCATCGGGTGTAATAACCTTGCATCGTCGGTCCCAACACATGCCAGTGAACTCTATGCGAAGAACGTAACAACGTTCCTTGCAGCGGTCACCAAACCGGAAGGCTTCACGTTCGACCTCGCAGACGAGGTGGTAGCAGCAACGCTCGTTACGTATAACAAGGAGGTCAGAGCATAATGGATCCCGCAACCCTCAATATGGTCTACCTCGTTATCCTGATGATCTTCCTCGGGATCGAGCTTATCACGCACGTTCCAAGCGTTCTGCATACACCACTGATGAGCGGCGCTAATGCCATTCACGGCGTGGTGATCATTGGCTCAATCATTGTGATGGGCGAAGCAACGGACATGTTCTCCATGATCCTCGGCTTCCTGGCCGTTATCCTCGGAACCCTCAACGTGGTCGGCGGCTTCGTCGTCACGAATCGTATGCTCGAAATGTTCAAGAAGAGGCAATGATGGACAGTATTCTACCGATCCTCTATCTCATCGCCTCTGTAACCTTCATCATCGGTATCAAGATGCTCGGCTCGCCGGCAACGGCACGCAAGGGTAATCTTGTTGCAGCCTTCGGTATGGGGCTTGCCATCTTTGGTACGATCTTCCTCTATAAGACGTCGACGGGCGAACACCTCGCCAATCTGCCGCTGATCTTCGGTGGACTCATCGTTGGTACCGTGGTTGGCTGGATCATGGCCAAACGTGTGAAGATGACGGCCATGCCGCAGATGGTGTCGTTCTTCAACGGAATGGGCGGCGCCTGCGCCGCGTTGATATCGCTCATCGAAGAAGCACACCGCGATCCATCAGCGGCGCATGACCCTGTTCATTCGCTCACGATCATCGCCGGACTTGTCATTGGAAGTGTGTCGTTCAGCGGTTCGATCATTGCCTTCGGCAAACTCGCCGAGAAGATCAAGGATCTTGCCTTTAGTGGACAACAGTTTCTCAACATCCTCGTGCTTGGCGGCGTAGCCGTTCTCTCGGTGATGTTCGTCCTGGGTTCACTCTCGGGTCTTACCTTCCTCCTGGTCCTCTGTGCACTTGCCCTTGCCTACGGCGTCCTCTTTGTGATGCCGATCGGTGGCGCAGATATGCCCGTTGTGATCTCCTTGCTCAACTCTTTCACGGGTGTTGCAGCAGCTTGTGGTGGATTCCTCTATGATAACATGGTGATGCTCATCGGCGGTATCCTTGTTGGTTCTGCCGGTACGATCCTTACGATCATCATGTGCAAGTCGATGAATCGTTCCTTGGCCAACGTGCTCTTCGGCGGACTCATGAGCGCAAAGGCTGCAGCCAGTGGCGGCGGAAAGACAGCCACCGGTACGATCCGCGAGGTCACAGCAACCGATGCAGCCGTATTGATGGCCTATGCCAAGCAGGTTGTGATCGTGCCGGGATACGGTCTCGCTGTTGCCCAAGCACAACACACGTGTCATCAGCTGGAGCATGAACTGGAAGAGAAGGGTGTGATCGTGAAATACGCCGTGCACCCGGTTGCCGGACGTATGCCAGGTCACATGAACGTCCTTCTTGCAGAGGCTGACGTGTCCTACGACAAACTCGTAGAAATGGAAGAGATCAATCCTGAGTTCGCAACAACAGACGTCGTCCTTGTGGTTGGCGCCAATGACGTGGTGAACCCAGCCGCAAAGACTGATCCTGATTCACCGATCTACGGCATGCCGATCCTGGATGTAGAAGCATCACGCCAAGTAATCGTTATGAAACGTTCGATGAAGGCCGGTTACGCCGGTATTGAAAACGAACTCTTCTACCGTCCGAACACATCAATGCTCTTCGGTGATGCAAAGGCATCGTTGACGGCGTTGGTGAATGAGGTGAAAGCTCTTTGAACAGCGAACAGCGAATAGCGAATAGCGAATAGCGAATAGCGAATAGCGAATACAGAATGAAGTCAGTGGCCCATGACGAAGTCATGGGAAAGAGAACAGCGAATGATCACTTCGAATATCAGAACTCAAATAGAGCAGACTGAAGAACACGAACACTCGACGCCATTATACATGACGTCGAGTTTTGTGTTTGATGATGCCGAGCACATGCGTGCCTTGTTCGCAGAGGAGCAACAGGGCAACATCTACTCACGGTTTACGAATCCGAACACCACGGAGTTTGTAGACAAGATGGTGGCGATGGAGGGTGCAGAGGCCGGTGTTGCCACATCGACTGGGATGGCTGCTGGATTTGCCTCGATCATGGGACTCCTGCGTTCGGGAGATCATATCGTTGCATCGCGTGCAGTGTTCGGCAGCACACATGCGCTGCTTACACAGTTCTTGCCGAGGTGGGGGATCACGCATACGTATGTGGACATCGACAACAATGCGCAGTGGGAGGAAGCCATCACGGCATCAACCAAGATGCTGTTGGTGGAGAGTCCGTCAAACCCGGGGTTGGAGATCGCAGATCTTGAATTCCTTGGACAGCTTGCCGCACGTAGGAATGTGATCTTGAACGTTGATAACACGTTCGCTACGCCCCTTCTTCAACGACCTATAGATCACGGCGCTCATATCGTCTGGCACTCGGCAACGAAGTGGATAGACGGTCAGGGTAGGGGGCTTGGTGGCGTAGTGGTCGGACGTGCCGATCTTCTCCGCGAGATCTACCTCTTTGCGCGCAACACCGGCCCAACGATGTCGCCATTTAATGCATGGATGTTCTCCAAGAGCCTGGAGACACTCCACGTCCGTCTGGACCGACATTGCTCCAATGCCCTTGCCGTAGCGCAGTTCCTTGAGTCGCATCCAAACGTTGAACGTGTGATGTATCCCTTCTTGACCTCACACCCACAACACCAGGTTGCAAAGCGCCAAATGAAGCTTGGTGGCGGGCTCGTCTCCTTCACGCATAAGGACGGAGCAGAGGGGGCTAAACGTTTCGTTGATCGTCTCCATTTGGCATCCATCACAGCCAACATCGGTGACACACGAACCATCGTTACGCATCCCGCTACATCAACACATGCGCGCCTCACCGAAGAAGCACGTCAAGCCGTCGGGATCACCCAAGGCATGGTACGTCTCAGCATTGGGTTGGAGGATGTTGGGGAGATTGTGGCGGATATCGCACACGCTCTTTTGAATAGCGAATAGCGAATAGCGAATAGCGAATAGCGAATAATTTAGTAGCCCACGACATAGTCGTGGGATTATGAATAGCGAATTCATTCGATCGTATCAACGTCCGCCAAGGCGCGATCTGGTAGCCACTCCACGAGGCGGGCGCCATGGAGTTTGATGCCGCTCTTGGTTCGTGTTGATGGAACGATCTCTGTATAGGCGATCTCCATGATGATTCCGATCGAAACCCAATGGGTGGGGCCGAATTTCTCAACGGTGCGTTGGGTTGCCAGACCTTCTACGATAACGTTGATCTCCGCGTTGAAGGTGTTGGGGATCTTGGCAAGGGGCACATAGATCTCGCCCTTTTTAACGCCGACGGTGAAGTGACTATATGTCTGTTGTCCGATGCTTTGTGCCTTATGGGCATAGAGGAGGGTTGTGATCATACGGTGCTCTGTGGTCTCGATCACTTCCGCGCGTTCTTCAAGTGGAATCTCGTTGCGAATTGGCCGAGAACCAACGATGATGCGGGCAAGGACGGTGCGTTCCCAGACGGAACACTCGTGCAAGAGCGTGAGGATCATGTCTGAGCGAGAACGTAGATCCTTGATTTGGATCGATGTGAGTGTTTCGATCATCGACGGCAATGAACGTTCGCAGTGAGAATCCGATCTGGGCAGAAGGAGAGCTGACGTTTCGGCGAGCGTACCGCCAAGTGTTCTTGATGTGTCGATGAGCCATGAGGGGAGTGCCATGTGGGACGAGATCATTGTTGCCAGTTGGCGCGGACGCATCACCTGCAGACTCAGTGATCCGTTGATCAAGGACATTGCCAGAGTTGCGGTCTCCACGGATGCAGATGCAGCATAATGATCGATCATCGTGCGCATCACGTTCGGTCGAGACGTGCGTTCGAGGTCTGCGCAGAGTTCGGCGAAACGTCTCATGTGGTAAGCACCTCTGCAGACCTGCCTCGCTCGCGCAGGTACTGCACAACCTCTGATGCAAAACCGTGCGTGACGATGATGTGTTCTGCCTCTGTTTCATCAATGGTTCTGTGGAGATCATCCCAATCAACGTGATCACTAATGACGAAACCTGCGCCTGAGTTTCTGCGTCTGCCGGGCTCTGTTGCAGTCCATCCCGAAGCAAACGCCATTTCTACACCGGCTGAACGTGCAGCAGGTATGGTGCGTAGGTCATTCGGTCCGGCGGCAAGGATCAGCCCCCTCATCAACTTCTCGTGAGACATGGAGTCTGATAACACTGACGTTTCGGCTACTTCAATGCCCGACGTACGAATACACACATTTGCAGCATGGATTCCCGCACTGACGGCAAGGGGCAGGTGGTGCGCCAGGAGTCCGATCAATCTCTGCGCCTTTCCGAGTGAATACACCTGAATGGCACTGGCAATTCCGCAGGAGGCATTGGCAGCATGCCATCGTTTGATATCCGATACCACATCTTCATCTGACGGCCAGTGGTAGATAGGCAGACCGAACGTTGATTCCGTGATGAAGGTATCACAACGCAGTGGTTGGAAGGGGGCGGCATACGGATCACGTTGACGTTTGTAGTCGCCCGACACGACCCAGACCTCACCGTCAGCTTCCACTCGGATCTGTGCAGAACCGATCATATGTCCGGCAGGGAAGAAGGAGACTGAGACGTCGTGCATCGTAAGAACCTCGCC
Organism: Ignavibacteria bacterium; assembly: GCA_016707005.1. Lineage (NCBI taxonomy): Bacteria > Pseudomonadati > Ignavibacteriota > Ignavibacteria > Ignavibacteria bacterium. The sequence goes on along the minus strand of JADJIQ010000002.1, from coordinate 373,548 downwards.
ATACTCCACAGCCTGGGTTGAGATGGACCGTGAGATCCGATGATGAAGGAGCGGGACCGTATCACGATGAGCGAGGTAGTGCTTCATTCCCGGACGGGCATGATCACTATGGGCATGGGTGATCACGGCCCGTTCTACTGACCGCTGAGGATCGATGTAGAAGTCGCCCCGTTCACAATACAACCCACGATCTGTGAGGGTTAGAAGTCCGGAAGAGCCCATGAGAGCCAAGATACGAGCCGTTTTTTGCTCATTCGAGTTTGGTGAACTTGGAAATGTGAGCAACGCCTCATTAAATTGTGAGCAATGCCTCACAAACCAGATTCGCATTGATGTATCAGCGAAAACTTGTAGACGTGATTCGAACGAGAATAAATGAACCTCGTGTATTCATGCAGATCGTACTTGGACCCAGGCAGGTGGGGAAGTCGACGATGATGCGTCAGGCGGTTGAGGATCTTCCATTTCCATCGGTGACGATATCGGCCGATGAGCTGGGAGTGATCGGTTCAGCGTGGCTCCATGACCATTGGAGCAAGGCCCGATTGTTGGCACAGGCACATGGTCGCTGTGTTTTGGTGATAGATGAGGCACAGAAGATCCCTAACTGGTCCGAGACTGTAAAGAGGCTGTGGGATGAAGACACGTCTACTTCTGTAAATCTCTTGGTTGTGCTTACGGGCTCATCCACTATGCTTTTACGAAAAGGGCTGTCTGAAAGTTTAGCGGGACGCTTTGAGGTATTGCGTGCTCATCATTGGTCATGGAGCGAGATGCGTGATGCATTCAACATCACTCTTGATGACTACCTCACGTTAGGCGGTTATCCTGGCCCGATGAAGCTGCTTCCTGATAGCGAGCGGTGGCTTCTCTATATCAAAGAGTCGATCATTGAAAGTACTCTTGCACTTGATGTACTTCAACAAGAGAGAATCGACAAGCCGGCATTGTTGCGAAATCTCTTTGTCCTTGGCACATCACTGACTTCAAAGATCGTTTCACTGCAAAAACTACTTGGCCAGTTGCAGGATTCAGGGAATGCTGCATCTATAGCACATTATCTTGAGCTTCTCCGTGATGGAGGTCTGTTGTGTGGGCTACAGAAATATGCAGGCACAATTGTGCGGAAACGATCGGCGAGTCCAAAGCTCCAGTCATATGCACCTACTCTCTTCAGCGCTGTGATGGGTATGGCTAGTTCTCATGCAACATCGAGTGCACTGTATCGTGGTCAAATGGTAGAATCGGCAGTTGGTGCACACCTCCTGCAGCTCGCCAGTACAGCACGAGCTGAAGTTCAATATTGGCGCGAGGGGAGATTCGAAGTTGATTTTGTTGTTTCTACACCAACACAACGAGTACTCGTCGAAGTGAAGTCCGGCAATATTCGTGATGCCTATGCAGGCGCAACCGCGTTCAGGAAACAACACGGAGACACACGCTTGATCGTAGTAGGTAGCCCAGATCATCCTTTAGAAAATGTGCTACAGTACGGTCTGTCCGATCTATTCTAGCCTCTTCCACCTCTCACACGAAGTCCGTATTCTCGTATCATGAAGTTCACACTCATCGTCCTTGCCGTAGTGTTCACGTCGGCCATTGTCATTGCTCAAGACGAGCAAGACCAGATCCAAGAGCTTTTTGGAAAGGGGCTCAATGCCTTCAACAAGGGCAATTATGGTGAGGCTGTGGTGTTCTATACGCGGTGTATCGAGCGCGACTCGTTAACGATGAACGTGTGGTTCAACAGGGCGTCTGCCTACCTCAGACTGCGCGAGTACGGGAATGCGAAGTCGGACCTCGACCATATTCTTACCATCCAACCCGAGCTTCTCAACGCACGAATGCAGCGTGCAGTGGTCCATGCAGAGATGGGGCTGGTGCAATTGGCGTTCAGTGACGTATCGGATGTGATCAAGCAGGACAGCACCTTCCCCAAGGCATATCTGCTGCGGGGTCGGTTGAGATTGCGGTCCATGCAGGACACCATGGGCGCATGCGATGATCTCAAACATGCATTCGCAGCTGGTGATAGTACAGCGCTTCGATATATGCCTGAAAAATGTCGGTGAATGTAAAATAATCGTTGTGTCATGTCGTGTGACAACCCTTACAATGTAGTTTTGTCGCAGATGAAGATCATCGTAACACTCCTTCTTGTCTCCCTTGGTCTTGCATTTGTCGTACCGACACCTGCAAGTGAGACGGTGTGTGTGCGAGGCAATGGTGTTGCTACATATCAGGCTCACCTCCATGTTGGAGCTGTTGAAGAGATCGATCTTGAGACGGATGCTGAGATAGAGATCGAGATCACGGAGCTACCTCAATCGGTTGTGTATATCACCGATGAGATCCGATCAGTTTGTTCTCCCGAACCCCATACGAGTAGTCGGGTTCCATTATATATCCAGGTTCGAACCCTGTTGATCTAGGGTTAGCTGCACCCCCAGCCCCCTACCAATTCCTCTTTTATACCCCTTCAGAACGGGAATAGACCATGCGTCCAACCTTTGTGGTTGCGTGCGTCGTGTCTCTCGTGATCGCCATTGTAACAAGTGTTCCTGCCGTATCGGTTTTGATGACCGGTGTGGCGTGGAAGGCTGACATTGGCTCTGTCACGTATGTGGCCGACAGCCTGAGCGCCTTTCTGGTGCTTGTAGTGAATGTTGGAAGTGTACTCGCCGCCCTCTACGGCGTTCGGTACTTGGCCGATGATCCATATAAACGCTCGGTCACCGAGGTCATCCTCCACAACGTCTCCTTCGTTGCCCTTCATGCGGCGATGATCGGCGTGTTGATCACGTCCGATCTCTATAGTCTGTTCTTCTGCTGGGAGGCGATGTCTATTGCCTCCTTCCTTCTCGTCCTGCTCGACGCGCGTCAGACAAAGGTGCGGCATGCAGCACTGCGATATGTCCTTCAGATGCACCTAGGGGCAGTGGGCATCTTGGTTGCCATCGGGCTGGTGTCCGTATCCATGGGCGGCGTCTCCTTCGCTCATGTTCACGAGTATGCCGCAACTCATCCTGCATGGATGGTGCTGCTGCCCCTTGGCGTCGCATTTGCCATGAAGGCCGGATTGTTCCCCTTGCATTCGTGGTTACCGGAGACACATGCTGCTGCTCCATCACATGTCTCCGGACTGATGTCGGGCGTTATGATCAAGCTTGGTGTCTACGGTCTCATACGTTTCGGATTGCTTCTCGGACCTTCCATGGAGTTGGGCTCTGTCCTCCTCGTGCTTGGGATGATCACAGCACTCTTTGGTATCGCCAACGCCATCACGCAACGGGATATCAAGAGACTGCTTGCGTATTCAAGCGTTGAGAACATGGGACTCATCGTGATGTCCGTTGGAATGGCATTCATCGCCCGCAGCATCAATGCCCCAATGATAGAGACGGCAGCTTGGACTGCAGTTGTGCTGCACATCACGCACCATATGCTGATGAAGGCAGTGTTGTTCCAAAGTGCAGGCAACATTCTCCATGGAACACACACCCGCGACCTCAATCATCTAGGCGGATTGATCCACACGATGCCGGGAACAGTGAACCTCCTGCTCCTGGGGGCTCTAGGGATCAGTGCATTGCCTGGCCTGAGCGGCTTTGCCTCGGAGTTCCCGATGTATATGGCAGGGATCGATGCCATGATGACAGCCTCGAACGTGATCAGCATGCTTGGCGTGTTCTCCGTTGTCACACTCTGTTTGGCAGGGGGCATGGCCATCATTGCCTTCACAAAGGCCGTTGGCATCGGAGCATTGGGTACTGCGCGTACACAGGCTCCGGTGAATGCACATGACCCTTCGCTGTTCACGCGCTTGCCACAATGGATGGCAGTTGTCGGTGCATTGGCAATAGCCGTTGCGCCCGGACTGACCATCCGTGCTCTGTCTGGTGCGATCTATACTGTCTCCGGTCACACCATTCCCGAACACCTGCTGTCTACTCTCGATAGCGTTGGGATAGGCCAGGCCGTTCTGATCGGAGTGATCGGTTTTGTGTGGATGCTGCGTCGGTGGGCGATCTCTGCAAAGCCCCTTTCACATGGTCCTACATGGGGATGTGGATTCACGGAAGGTGATGCTCGGGTTCAGTACACGGCCACGACCTATGCGAACAGTACGGTTGATATCATGGGGCCGGTATTGGATGTGAATGTCACGTACCGACAGATAGCTCCCGCCGACATGTTCCCGCACTCTCGCACCTATCATACGGAAGAACACGATGCTGTTGCGAACAAGGTGATCGACCCGTTGGCAGTGCGTATCGAACGGGCTTTGCGTGCCTTAGCCGTTCTTCAGACAGGGAACATGCGATCGTACATCATGTATGCCTTTGTCTTCATCATCGCCGTTGTTGTACTGACGCTAGCGGAGGTTCTATGATCGCCATGCCGTTTATGCTCGTTGTAGCGTTCTTGTTCATCGGCATCGTCAGCAGGACAAAGAGTCTCCTCGGTGGACGTCAGGGTCCCGGACTCCTTCAGCACGTTCGTGATGGTATCCGCCTCTTTAAAAAAGGAGCTGTGATCAGCACTACAACAAGCGTAGTGTTTCGTTTGGCACCTACCATCTCCTTTGTGACCATCCTCCTGGCTTGCACACTCGTGCCGTTTGGTGCGAGTCCGGCGCTCTTCTCCTTCAGTTTTGATGTTGTTGCCTTTGCCTATCTGTTGGCCCTTGGCAGGTTCGTGATGATCCTTGCAGCACTTGATACAGGGAGCCCCTTTGAAGGGATGGGAGCGAATAGGGAAGCGATCTACGGCATGTTGGTTGAGCCGGCGTTCTTTGTGCTCTTTGGGTCGCTGGCCATCCTCACCGGTCACACGTCATTCACAACACTCTTCTCCGCGCTCCATCTTGGAATGGGTGGTGTCTCCATCTTGATCTCTGCGTTTGCCGTCTACGTGATCCTTCAGATCGCCATGGTAGAGAGTTCGCGTCTGCCAGTTGACGATCCAAAGACACACTTGGAGCTAACGATGATCCATGAAGTGATGATCCTTGATCACAGTGGATTCGACCTTGGACTCATCATGGTCACGTCGAGCATGAAGTTCGCTCTCTTCGGACTCCTCCTGGCAAACTTCCATCTTCCTCCGAATGTGCCGCTCTGGATGCAGATCGGAATTGCCCTTGCGGTCAACATCATCTTCGCCTGCACAGTGGGCGTATTGGAGTCGTTCCGTGCCCGCAACAGAATGAAGCGCAATCCGCAGTTCATCCTCACGCTCACGTCCGTTGCCGTGCTCATCTACTTCTCGGTTCTCATCCTCACGAACAAACTGGTGCTCTGAACATGGAAACCGTCTTTATCATCCTGTTCGTACTCACGCTTCTCTATGCAGGCATGGCCGACCGCATGAAGACGCTGGTGAACATCCTTGGCGTGCAAGGTCTGTTGCTCTTTGCAACGGCCTATGTAGCCCTTCATAGCGTGGACGTGCTGAATCTCTCGTTCATTCTCGTTGAGACCATTCTCGTAAAGGGGCTCCTCATCCCGCTGATGTTGCTGCGAACGATCCGCAAGAACGGGATCGTACGAGAGACCAATCCAACGGTGACGCACTTCCAGTCGCTACTCGTCGTAACAGTCATCATCGTTCTCAGCTTCATCCTTGCCAGCAATATCCACCAAGAGCACCTGCGCGTAGGATACTTCACGGCCTCGGTCTCGGCGGTCTTTGTTGGACTCTTCATCGTGATGACGCGGGTGAAGATCATCACCCACATGATCGGATACCTCATCCTAGAGAATGGGATCTTCCTCCTCTCACTTGCAGTGGGGAATGAAATGCCTCTTGCGGTGAACACGGCGATCCTGCTCGACCTTTTGACCAGCGTGCTGTTGCTTGCCTTCCTTGTTGACAAGGTGGGCGAGACCTTCCAAACGGTGGACGTGCACGACCTAAACGAACTCAACGATTGATCGCCAATGGACACCCTCATGCATCCTTATGTGTTCTTCGCCGGAGCTGCGATCATTGCCGGACTGCTCATCGTGATTCGTACGATGTCGGCGCAGGTCGTTCTCTTGGCCTCCTACATCGTCCTTCTTGCCTCACTGACGTGGCATGAGTTCACAACACTGAACGTGCTAGAGGGGCTATATCTCAAGGCAGACCCGCTCTCCGTGATCCTGCTTTCCGTTCTGACGATCCTCGGTGCCGTTGCAGCCTTCCAAGGTATTCTCTACTCAAAACAACGCGATGATTCGATCAAGCACCTTGCATTACACAATGCTGCGCTCGTTGGCTTCCTCTCTATGCTCGTTGGAGTTTATCTGTCGCGTCATATCGGTCTGGTATGGGCCTTTCTTGAAGCCTCAACACTCACTGCTGCGGTTCTGATCTATCATAACCGAAACCGCAACTCTGTTGAAGCAACCTGGAAGTATGTCTTCGTATGCTCCATCGGGATCGCCATTGCGTTCGCTGGCATCCTTTTCCTCAGCATTGCCGGGAGCGCTACGGAGGCACATGATCTGTCGTTCGAGGCATTGCGCACCGGCGCTCACCTCATGGATCCAACGTGGCTCAAGATCAGCTTCCTGTTCTTGCTTGCCGGATTCAGTGTCAAGCTCGGAGTGGTGCCTCTCTTCAATGTCGATATCGATGCGAAGGATGCAGCCCCCTCACATATCTCGGCCCTCCTTTCGAGTGTGTTGATGAATGCCGGATTCTCGGCCGTGTATCGCATCTACTCCGTCTTCAGTGATACATCGATACGTCCTTGGCTCAACAGTGTGTTACTTCTGTGCGGCACGCTGAGCATTCTTGCGGCAGCAGTCTACATCCTAAAGGTGAAGAACCTCAAGCGACTTTTGGCATACTCAAGCTTGGAACATGCTGGTATCGTACTCATCGCCGTTGGTTCAGGGGCCTGGTTCGCCGCTTTGTTGCATCTGGTGTTGCATTCATTTGCCAAGTCGGCCATGTTCCTTCAGTATGGCCACTACTTCCGCCTTACGAAGTCCAAGAAGATCAATGCCGGAGGTGATTACATCGCACTCCATCCGGCTGGGGCCGGTGTGTTCATCATCGGACTCTTGGCACTCTGTGCAGTACCGCCAATGGGAACGTTCCTCAGTGAGATGCTTGCGCTCACAACACTACTTGGAACGGCATGGTGGTGGTGGGCACTGATCATCATCCCACTCCTTGCAGTGATCCTTTGGGCAATGACGAAGCGCATTGGCTCCATTCTCTATCGTCCGCAGCATCAAGCGTCGTCGAATGGTCGTCGTGCAACACGGTCCATGGCTTTCGAGACCATCCCGCAGTATGCACTTCTCTTTGTTGTTATCTGGCTCGGATTCTTTGCTCCGCCAGCTGTAGTCGATTTCCTTCACCGTGCATCGATCCTTCACCCATGATCACGATCAATCACCTTCCGCTCAGAGTTGCATTGGATGCGATCCCGATAGCGACCGTTACCGAGGCCTGTTCCGAGATCGGCGCGTTCCTCAGCGCTGATTCTGGTCGACATGTACTTCACATGATCGGTATTCCGCACACTGAGGGGCTTCGCATCGTCGTGATCCTGGCCGATGATCATGCCAATAGCGTGTTGTTCACATCGTACGTTGTTGGCAATGGAGTTATCGTCCCCTCGTTGACGACATCACATCCGCAGATGCACATCTTTGAACGAGACCTTTGGGAACGTCACGGTGTGCAGTACGCCGATCATCCATGGTGTAAGCCCGTTCGCTATCCCATGAACTCATCTCACAGGAAGTCGATCGATGACTATCCGTTCTTTCGACTGGAAGGGGGCGAATCTCATGAAGTGGGTGTGGGACCGATCCATGCTGGAGTGATCGAACCCGGACACTTCAGATTCCAATGTACAGGCGAGGATGTTGTCCATCTCGAGATCAAACTCGGATACCAACATCGCGATGTGGAAGGGGAACTCGAGCGAGCAACAAGCTCATTGCAGCGAAGTGTACTCGCAGAGTCTATCGCCGGAGATACCACGATAGGTCATGCATGGGCTCATGCAATGGCAATGGAGCAGCTTTCCGGTGTGACCTGTGACGCAATCACAGAGCATGAACGTGCCATTGCCCTCGAACTCGAACGGATGGCTATCCATGTTGGTGATCTTGGAGCACTGTCATTGGACGTAGCATGGCAACTTGGCAGTGCATACTTCGGTGCCCTCAGAACGCCCCTTATCAACTTCTTCCAATCGTGGTGTGGCAATCGTTTTGGAAAGGGGCTCATCCGACCCGGCATGAACAGGTTCACCCTTGATGCCGGACTCCGCATTTCGATGCGGCGGATGTTGGATGCGTTCGAAGCGAAGTTTACCCCACTTGCCAATGAGATGTTCGCACTCCCAAGCGTGGTTAGGCGCTTTGAAGGGACTGGCATCGTGACGCACGCTCAGGTAACGTCGATCGGTGCCGTTGGGATGTCTGCAAGAATGTCTGGTCTAGGACGGGATATCCGTCGATCGCACCCGCATGGTTCCTATGCCGGTCACAACGATCTAGGAGCGATCGAACGGGACGGAGACGTCCTTGCGCGTGCTGTGATCCGACGCAAGGAGGTGGATAGATCAATGAAGTTTATCCGCGTCTTGCTCGATGAACTCGATCAAATGCCGGTAGTGGAGTCGCGGACGATTACATCTGCGCCGGCGCCAAACATACTTGTTGTGAGTGCTGTTGAAGCATGGCGTGGTGAATTGGTCCATGCGGCCATTACGGGCCCAGACGGACAGATCGAAACGTACCGCGTCAAGGATCCTTCAATGCACAACTGGTTCGCACTTGCCTTGGCTGTGCGCAACAACGAGATCAGTGACTTCCCGATATGCAATAAGAGCTTTGACCTTTCCTACTGCGGTCACGATCTCTAAGGAACCACCATGGTATCATCACTCAAGATCCTCGCAACAACCGGTCGGCAAACGATCCCTGACGTGACCACGGCTTCACTTCCGGAGAGTTTCCGCGGAAGACCCGTGATCTCCGAATCATCGTGCGCGAGCGGATGTACTGCATGTTGGGATACCTGTCCAACATCGGCGATCGTCATCACAGACAACCATGTCTCTCTCGATCTGGGAGCATGTGTGTTCTGCGGAGAATGTGCGGATGTCTGTCCCGAAGACAAGATCACCTTTACGAATGACCATCATCTTGCCAGCAATGATCGCTCAGCTCTGATCATTGCTGAAGGTGACCGCAGCGGCATAACACTCGATCCTGCATTAGTTCGCGCAGAGATCGTGTCCACCTTCGGATCATCGCTCAAGCTCCGCCAGGTCTCAGCCGGAGGATGCAATGCTTGTGAGTTGGAACTCAATGCCTGTGGTAATGTGAACTTCGACATGGGTCGGTATGGCATCGAATTCGTTGCCTCTCCACGTCACGCAGACGGGATCGTGATCACCGGACCGATCTCACTCAACATGAGTGAGGCCAATCAGATCTGTCACGATGCGATCCCTGATCCAAAGGTTGTGATCCTCACGGGAGCCTGCGCCATCACGGGCGGGATCTTCGCCAAGAGTCCGGCACTTCAACGCGCCTATATCGACACGCACAATGTAGACCTCTACGTACCCGGATGTCCGCCGCATCCACTCACGTTCATCAATGGCATCCTCACCATGATCCGGAGCAGACGAACATGAACAACCTTTTCACAACTCTGCGCTCCACCTGGCGCGCAGATCTCATCAGCGGCTTCCTTGTCTTCTTGATCGCACTTCCACTCTGTCTTGGCATCGCCTCGGCGAGTGGGTTCCCGCCTATAGCAGGGATCATGACGGCAGTGGTAGGGGGCTTATTGGTCACCTTCCTCGCCGGTTCGGAGATGACGATCAAGGGTCCGGCAGCCGGTCTCATCGTCATCGCCCTCGGCGCTGTTGAAGAGCTTGGTCGGGGTAATGCCTTTGATGGATACAGACTCGCACTTGCCGCCATCGTGGTTGCCGGAGTGCTCCAGGTGGTGTTTGGGATCTTGCGTTCGGGAGTACTTGGCGACTTCTTTCCAACCTCTGCGGTCCATGGCATGCTGGCGGCCATCGGCATTATCATTATGTCCAAGCAGATGCACATCCTGCTTGGTGTAAAGCCGGAGGGGAAGGAGCCCCTTGACCTACTCGCGGAGATACCGAAGAGTATTGCGAACATGAATCCGGAGATCGCGATCATCGGTGGTATCTCGCTTGTGATACTGTTCACACTGCCGTTGATCAAGAATCGATACATACGAATGGTGCCCGGACCCATGGTGGTGTTGCTCGTTGCCATTCCACTAGGGATGGCATTTGATCTTGGACATGAACACACCTACCTCTTCCTTGATCATCATTCCTACACTCTTGGACCGAGGTATCTCGTCACCTTGCCTGCTGACCTCATGAGCGGGATTGTGTTCCCCGACTTTTCACAGGTGTTCTCCCTAACATCGATCAAATACATCATCATGTTCTCTCTTGTTGGGAGTATCGAATCGCTGCTGAGCGGAAAGGCGATCGATGGGTTGGATCCGCAACATCGTAAGAGCGATCTCAACAAGGATCTCGTTGCAGTTGGTGTGGGAAATACGGTGAGTGGACTTATCGGCGGACTTCCTATGATCTCTGAGATCGTCCGTAGTAGCGCAAACGTGAACAATGGCGGTAAGAGCCGCTGGGCCAACTTCTTCCATGGGGCCTTCCTACTTTTCTTTGTTGCACTCCTGCCCGACCTCATCCACAGTATTCCGATGGCCGCCTTGGCTGCGATGCTTCTCTACACTGGTTTCCGATTGGCTTCGCCCGTTGAATTTGTGAAGATGTACAAGGTTGGGAAGGAGCAGATGGTGATCTTCCTCGTCACGATCGGTGTTACGTTGGCAACAGATCTCTTGATCGGCATCGCCGTTGGTATTGCAACGAAGTTCTTCATCCACCTGCTCAACGGTGTTCCTCGGGAGTCGATCTTCCGACCGTTCCTTACCATTAAAAAGGAGGGGGACGCAACATATGTCATCGATGTCTCACACTCAGCGGTCTTCTCAAACCTCATCTCGCTGAAAAAACACCTCGAAGAATTGGACCGTGATCACGATCTTGTGATCGATTTCTCGAATACACGGCTCGTTGATCATACCGTGATGCACTATATGCACATACTTGAGCATGACTACAACGTGCGCGGCAGATCCTTCATCGTCCGTGGACTCGACGAACACGTAGCTTTTTCCAGTCACCCTGCAGCGACCCGCAGAAAGCCCTACGCATGAAAACACTCGTCCTTGCGATAGCTCTTACCGTAACGTCCGCACACGCTCAGGAAATGAAGTGGTATCTCTCGGCCGATAGCACACGGTGGGCTAAACTGAACGTTACGGCGCAGGCCTGGCTTCGCTATACTGATGCGAACCCCGGTACTCTGGTAGAACAAGAGCCGCGTAATAGCATCGTGGACATTGGTCTGCGCAGAGCCCGATTGCAGTTCACAGCGCAAGTAACAGACAGAGCGTTGCTCTACCTGCAGTACGGACTGAACAACTTCAACTCGGCCTTTGCCATCGGCGGTAATCGCAAGTATCAAGCGTTCTTCCACGACATCTTTGCTGAGTACCGTGTGTCTGAACATAACGAAGCGAAGCTGGGTTTAGGACTCACGATCACCAACGGTCTTTCGCGCTTCTCACAGCCTAGTATTGGTACGATCATGACCACGGACGTTCCGGTGTTCGCGCAGACAACCGTGGATCAGACCGATGAATTCTCCAGAAAGCTCAGTGCAACGATCAGGGGGCAGATCGGCCCCATCGACTATCGTTTCGCACTTTCCGATCCCTTCCCGATCTCGTCAAATGGCAGCACTCCGCCACCGTTGTCGGCAAACGCGAACTTCACGCAATACGGTCACCGACTCCAGACACAGGGATATGTGATCTGGCAATTCCGTGACCAGGAGCCCCATACCACTCCGTACATGACCGGCACCTATCTCGGAACACGATCGGTCTTCAACATCGCTGTAGGGGGCATCTATCAACCAAAGGCGATGTGGCGCATCACTCCCACTGGCGATACGGTCTACGATGACATGGCTCACGTAGCAGTGGAGAGTTTCTACGATGCACCGATCGACGAACTCGGCACAACTCTCTCTGCCTATGCTGGGTTCTTTCACACAGGGTATGGAAAGAACTACCTGCGATTTAACGGCATCATGAACCCCGGTACCGGAATAGCAACGCAAGGTGTTACACCAACGCCGATCGCCGGCGCCGGATCGGCATATGGCAATGCTTTTCCGATGTTCGGTACGGGCAACATTGTCTATGCACAGTTCGGGATCTACATGCCCCATATCATGCCCGGGAAGACCGGATTGATGCCCTACATCAGTGCGAGCTATGCATCGTATGACAGGCTCGACGGACTTGCCTGTATTGTGGGTAATGCCGGAGCTTCCTGGATGTTGGACGGACATCGCAGCAAGATCTCGATCGATATCCAGAACCGACCAACGTACGGAGAGACAACGACTGGTGTTGTGGTGAAAGGGGCTCGGCAATGGCAAGCCCTCATGCAATATCAATTGAGTCTCTGACACTGGCTATCTTCGTTGACGACAACGAAGAAAGGGCCGGATTTATGCGTTCATGGAACGCTGTGGGGACATGGTGTATCGTCTTGCTGATGATGACATTTACAGCGGAGCGCGCTCTTGCCCAGACTGGAGCGCCGGACAGACGCCCGCTGCTCAAGGTGGGTGTTGAGATCGTAGACGTTGCGCAGCAACCGTCCGGACGAGTATGGGTCACGACTCGTACGTTTGACGTATACACGGCAATGCCGGGCGATAGGTCATGGTCACGCTGGGAACTCCGCTTCGATGGACTTAAGGCCAAGCTCGAAGTGAAACGTGTGTCCCGCTTGATCTTCCTCAGCGATTCTGTTGGCGTGTTGGCCGGTGATATCCTCACCTATGAGCGAGGAAGTCCTGTCTCTTGCGTTCTGCGAACGACGAACGGCGGTTCGTCCTGGAGCACGTCCATCATCGCGCCGGACTCCATGGCGGTAAGTGATGCGTTACGCGTAACGAGCGACGGCATGATGTTCATGCTTGATCTTGGCGGACGCTTTTGGACCTCGCCGGATCAGGGGCTCCACTGGTCCCAGGGTAAACTTCCGATGTCGATGCAGACGGCTGAAATTAAAGAAATGGACATGACGTCGTCCAAGATGGGTGCGGCGATCGACCGTAGCCGAACTATTTCGTTCACAACGAACGCTTGGCAGACTGTGATCCCGGCACGATTGTCATCGAGGCCGATCGTCCGCACTCAACCGAACCTTCTTGATCGCTTCTCGTGGTCGCGTGACCTGATGTTATGGAACGACCGTCTGATCCTCATAGAAGGACGAGACATCTATATCACTATGCTCGGTGATCTTCTTTGGGAGCGTTGGGATGGTGTTGCAAGTGTCTGTATGTCCGACGATCGGCAGTACGTCTACTATGTAGACGTTCAGGGTCAACTTTGGCGTTGGAAGAATGGAGATTCATCGGGAGTGAAGATCGCCGATGGACTGCTCATGCCGCGTGCAATGCGAGCAGCTCATGGTAGAGTGATTCTCTATCGTCCCGAAACTGGCCCGATCGTCGTAGACGGCACGAACAAGATCACCATGCGCATGTATGCGGATAAGGGTGAGATCGAACATCCATTGCGCACTCAACGTGACGTAGACACGGAATGGGGTATTGATTGGATCGAGCCCAACAGTCTCGTCATCGATATCTATCGCCGGAAGGTTCCATCGGGACAATGGCAGCGTGACACCTTCACGTTGTCCGGAAAGACCTTGTTTAGAACCGTTGGTGACGACAGTCTGGTGATCGGTGAGGGTTCCCAAGCCACGTTGTATGATGGAAAGGCAAGGGCGTTCTCAAGGTATACATTGACGAAACCGATTGAATCGTTCTTCGCAGCTCCTCTTGCAAGTTTTCGTATCAAGATGGACAGAAGGAACGGCCAAACAACTACATCCAAGTGGTGTGACTACCGACTCAAGTCCGGCCAATTCCAATGTTCTGAGTTGGTGGATAGTACACGCGAAGGTGTTCGTTCCGTGCAATTCCAGCGATCATATCCCCGAGATTCGGTTGTGCAGTTGTTATCCGCAATGAACAAGGAATCCAACTCCTTTCCATCTGTGCGATCTCTTGCGTTTACCGAAGAGGACAAGCTGCAATACAGAAACATGCTCGATACGATCTTTCGTTATGATGGGTATTTCGATACCCTAGACATGTACCGTCCACCGCCTTCAACAGATATTCAGATCACCTCAACGATCAAGTCCTTTTCTGATGTTGTCAACGAGCTTCCTACACTCTCGGACGAACAGTTAGGCAGGGCTATTGTTGCGTTTCGACATTGGCCGTCGGATCTCGACGTGCGATACATGGTTGAGTTCACCAACACCGCTGGCGACGTAGTCCATGTAGAGCTCGATCGATCCATGGAGGTTCACCTTCCGCTCCTCATGCCATGGAAGGTTTCGTACAGAACTCAGGCTTGGCACTGGTATGGCAAGGATATGGGACGATTCTATATCGGTTCACAGCCACCGGCAAACGTTCCGCAGATACTCCTGCAAATGATGGATCCGAAGTGGATGTTGCTGGCCGTTGCAGCATCGTTGGACGCTGATCGATATGGCCGTATTCACAGATGGTATCAACGTCCATGGAAAAAGTAACGAAGTCCCCAGTCGTACATCTGTTTTTCGTGCTGGCTCTGTGCTTGTTCGGAGCAGCGGAGCTTCGGGCGGATCTGCTTGACTCCGCTGATATGGTCGGCATTTACAAGCCTGGGACGCCGGCACCGATCATCGTCAACAACAGAGAGATCGTAGTACTCCGTTCCTTCGTCTTTGCGAATGCTCCACAACAGCGGGCCAGTGCGGCAGTAGAGCGGATCCAGAAGATCCTCTCGTCGTCCTTTGTCGGGAATGTAACGCAACGGAAGTATGGTGACGGACAACTGATCGAGATCGACAGTACGCCGGTGTTCTTCCTTTCTCCGGCTGACGTTGATATCGAGAGCGGACAGAGTCACGCCGCCTTGGTGCGGAACACCATTGAACATCTGCGCATGACCATTACGGAGGCACGTGAGCTCTCCGACCCAACCTTGCTTCTTTGGGCGCTTCTTTGGTCAGGGGGATATCTGATCGCATGGCTCGTGGTCACACGGTTGATCTTTCTTCTGAAGAAGAAGATCCACCATTGGATCAATCTGCAGATCGCAGAGAGAGTTGAGCAGTCAAAGATCGGTGGGATTGTGAAGGGCACCGCTTCACACACGATCTATACGGTGGTTGAGCGATCCGTAGTGACGTTTGCATGGATCCTGGTGATGATCACCACCTACGTGTGGGTGACCGTAACGCTTGAGAGATTTCCTGCCACGCGATCCTGGGGCGAGGGAATGGCAGATTCGGTCTTGGACGCCGGTTCATGGGTGGTAACAGGGATACTCAGCGCTCTGCCGGGTCTTGCGACTGTCTTGGTGATCGTGGTGGTGACGCGTATCATCAACAGGGTCCTTGGATATGTCTTTGAGCGTGTTCAACAAGGTGAGTATGAGCTGCCTTGGGTTGACGTTGACACCATTGCACCAACTAAGAGGATCATTACCCTTGTTCTCTGGGTCTTTGCTCTTGCCTTTGCCTATCCGTATCTGCCGGGTTCGAGCAGCGAAGCCTTCAAAGGCGTGAGTGTCCTTGTTGGTCTGATGATCTCCTTTGGTACAACCGGTGTGGTTGGACAAGCCGCCAGTGGATTTATCCTTATGTACTCACGCATCATTCGCATTGGCGAGTACGTGGTGATCGGAGAACATCGTGGCACAGTGCAAAGGATCGGCTTTTTCAATACGATTCTGACAACGCCGTTTCGAGAAACCGTAACCATCCCGAATTCTGTGATTCTTTCGTCGACCGTAGTGAATTCAACGAGGATGGCAGAGACCGGACTTGTTGCATCCACTACTGTCACCATCGGATACGATACGCCGTGGCGTCTCGTGCACGAAATGCTTATCACGGCCACCCAAAGAACACCGGGAATCGCCGCTGAACCTGCTCCGTTTGTGTCCCAAACAGCACTCGACGACTTCTATGTTGAGTATCGTCTCACATTTAACATCATCGACAGGACCACACGGCGTGTTACTATGACAGCGCTGCATGGTGCCATACAGGATGTGTTCAATGAGAACGGTCAGCAGATCATGAGTCCGCATTACGAGATGGATCCTGACAGACCCAAGGTCGTGCCACCGGGGAAATGGAACCCGCCCCATTCTTCACCGTGATGTTCCGATCGATCATACCAACGTTGATCTTCTTGGCAGCAACCGTTGTCAGCGCACAACACGCCCCCTTGATCGATGTGAAGGGGGCTGTCTCGGAGTTCATCAGTGACGACGAGATACCGCAGTTCGTAATACGAGGGATCGTGGTGACGGGCAAGATCGATACGATGAAGGCCGTGATCAAGACATCAACGGTTCGCGCGTTGGGGAGCGACTATGCTCGATACAAGCCCGTTCTCGATAAGGTGGCGTGGATGGTCCTTGACTCAACACGTTCGGAGGTTGTCCTTTCGCTTCATCTCGATGGGAAGGCGATCCCACTTCCCCCAGACTCCGTGCGTGGCTCTGTGCGACTAACGGTAAGTGCCGCTGTGTGGAATGGCGCGGATTGGCTAGGGACCACGTCAGAGGCATTTACAGTGCCTGTGGCAAACGTCACTGTACCTCGACCGATGATCGCAGCGCATGCGATGAAGGTTGCCAAGACCGCATCTCCAAGCGGAGGAATAGGCTTCACGATCACGGGCATACGACTGGTGCGCCCTACCCCCGATTCCGTGGACCGAATGCCGGACGTGCGTGTGATAGAGTTCGGCGACGTCAGTGCCGTGTATGAGACACGATCTGTCAGAACGATGGATGGAGAGAAAGACGGAAAACGCTCGATATCGCTTACATCGGAGATCGACGCGGAGGGGAATGTAACGGTGCGCGGCGTCCTTGAGGGTCAGGCACTGCCTCAATCTGCTGCCAAGGAACCATTTTCCTTTGTGATGTCTGTAAAGGGGCGCCTGCGTCACGGTCACATCTTTGGGTCGATGCGGAACAAATCCATACCAGTCACCGTCTCCCGATGATCCTGAAAAAAGAGTAGGATTCGGGTTGCTTGTACGTATATTTACGTACAGATGGATCGTTCACTTGGGGGAGAGTACCCATGGATCATCAGAGAGACGAGCGGGCCGTGAACAGACCGTGTCCCCATTGCAAGACCAATGGGCCAAAGGACCTTATTCCGTCACGGAGCAGTGTACGGTGGTTCTTCAAACACAGACCAACGCATGAAGCGATGTGTCCGAACTGCCTGCGGATCTTCGATCCGGCAGCCCGACAACTGTTCCGAAAGTTTCGAGAAACGTTGGCGATGTGGGTGGCCTGATCTACCAGTAGTAACGCCAGTCGAAGACGAAACGAAAACCAAAATGTATGATCGGTTGCAGGTCCGGTCCTGGAGCAACAGTGCCATCTGTCTTGAACGTCTCTGAGTAGATCGGCAGATCCACTCCGGTGAACATCTGAACAGTCAAACCAGAACTCTGATTACTGGCAAATGATCGGAATGGTTTGTACTCGAGGATCGGCACGTCGAGATAGATAGACTGGATACCCACGAATTCTGGTACAATGCCATTCTCCGTTTCTCTTGGCATGAAGGCCCTATCTGTTGCATCATAGCCGTAGAACGAGGCACCGATCTCTCGACCGAGCATGAACTGGAACCGCCCGAGCGGAGTGGCAATAGCCGTTTGCCAAGGAATGATCCCGCCGTTGCCGGCAACAACAGCCATTTGCTGGTAGGTCTGCGGTGAAATAAGGAGCAGTGGTATGGCCAGGATGAGATCACCCGGCACAAGCCAGAACGGTAACCGAATGCGCATTTGATAAGCATTGCGAGACGGGATCGCAGCGGTTACGGCGCCGCCAACGGAGAGCGACTTTTCCGGAAAGAACGACTGCGTAGAGGCACCGTCAATTCTAAAGCCCCCTTCAAGAAAGACGAGTCCATCACCGGACTCATTGAGGACACCCTCAAGCCCCATACCAAGACGGAGATTGATATCAAGGGATGCCATACCGCCGGCATCAGACTGAAGTGAATTGAAACCGTTGCTCATACCTACCAACCGAGCACCGGAATTGAATCCAACAAAACCACCGAGCTCTGCGCGGAAACGGGGAAGTGAGCCTGAGCCATCTGCAAGACCAGGAACGGGGAGGTCACGAATGATATCCGTAAGCCGATCGATGGTACCTGAACCGATATCCACCAGGGCGGGCATCACGTTGTTCTCGCAGACGTTGAATGGATAGGCTAGGAACTCCGATCCTTTTTCAGCCGGGACATTGTCCACGGCACCGGTATAGGCATCGATGAGTTGTTCAAGGCTGGTGCGGATGGTCTTTGCTGCGTTCTCTGCGTCTTCAGGACGCATGTAGGCATCACCCTTGATGATGGTCTGACGTCCGCTCCACGTGGTGATCTCCATCCCATGTTCACAGTAGTAGTCGTGCGTTCCTTTGCGGATAGATGTTTCGCCCCATGTTCCGGCTACGTGACCGGAAGCAAAGGTGTCTTCGAGGAAGTGCAGGGCAAATGCTTCATCGGCCATGGCGGCAAGAGCAAGGTCACGACGTTGATCTTCGCTGAGGGTATTGTCCGTGCGGAGTCGGGTGATCTTCCGCATCGCACTCTGATGGAAGATCGCATACGCACCAAGAGCGTTGAGTTCTGCGCCGGGAACAAGGCAATCGTGAGCGTACTGTCGCATATCGATCGTAGCGAACGTACGAGCGAGCAAGAAGTGTACGTTGTTGGATCCGGCTCGCGTAGCATAGTTGGGATCGGTGCGTTGCATCCGGATGTCTGAGTTCCGCAGCGCATTCACGCGGTCGTAGTTCCCGGATGACGAGGCCAGGTCTTCCTTCAGACGTGCAGCGATATCCGCTACGCCCAGGATCCACTTGGTTCGCAGAACGTTATCGAGAAGTTGTTGAGGAGAACACGAATGATCACCGCCGATCGCCGGCCATGAAGCCCAGTCCAGACATTGAGGTTCACGTCCTTGCAACGGATCCACCACCAGGCTGCAGAGTCGCGATTCATTCCCACGTCGAGCCATAGCCCATATCGAATCAAACGTTGCCCTGCGCTGAGCGTTCAGTCGAACCACTGCCTGTACGGCGATGTCTCTGTGCTCCGGATAGACCCAGGCACTTGCCTCAGTGGTGATAAACACCATCGCTCCAACGACAAGCACCGCCGCAGCCAGCTGACGTATGTGTGTTTTCATGCGCGAAGATAGTGTAAGTCGAAGAGACGTTATGACAAGTATGACGTTATGACAAGTATGACAACCATGACGTTATGACAAATATGACGTTATGACTAATATGACGCCCCTTCGCCCCTTCGCCTCTTCGCCTCTTCGCCCCTTCGCCCCTTCGCCTCTTCGCCCCTTCGCCCCTATCTCGGAGTCCCCATGAACTGGTTCATCAACACGATCACGTTTGCTATCGCAAGTGTTGCCGCCTCAGCCACCGTCCTCAACGTCGGAACCGGACAGCAATACACGGACGTAGCGGTGGCCGTTAGAGCTGCCACGCCGGGGGATACTGTTCTGATCCATCCGGGGACGTATCGTGGGACGTTCTGGATAGAGAACATCAATGGTCGGGTCAACGAACGGATCGTGATCAGGGGAACAGAGAGGTCTACGGTGGTCTTTGACGGGGGAACGGAATCGATGCACTTCTCCGATTGTTCCTACCTCACGCTTGAGAATTTCACGGTGAGGGGACAGACCGGGAATGGAATGAACATCGATGATGCGGGGACCATTGAGACCCCTGCCCACCATTTCTTGATCAGGAATGTGACGTTCACGGACATGAATGCTACGGGGAACAATGATCACCTCAAACTCTCCGGACTGAGCGATTTCCGGATCACTGAGTGTCTGTTTGAAAGGGGCTCAACAGGCGGTAGCGGGATCGATATGGTGGGGTGTTTCAATGGCTCCATCGACAACAACTCCTTTCGTTCTCAGGGCTCGAATGCGATCCAGGCTAAAGGGGGAACACGGTTCATTCTCATCCGTGCGAACATGTTCGTCGATGCCGGACAGCGCGCGGTGAATCTTGGTGGGTCAACCGGATTGCAGTTCTTCCGTCCCATTGATGCAACATTCGAAGCTGCAGACCTGCAAGTGTATGCCAACGTCTTCATTCGCTCCGTGGCACCGATCGCCTACGTTGGCTGTGTACGTGTTGATGTTGCCAATAACACGATCATTCATCCAGAGCGTTGGGTGTTTCGCGTACTGCAGGAGACGGTGGATCCAACGCGTTTCCAACCGTGCGGCGACAACTCCTTCCGCAACAACATCATCGTCTATCGATCAACGATCAGCACACACGTGAACGTCGGCGGGAATACCGCGCCGGAGACGTTCACGTTGTCGAATAATCTGTGGTACAATTCCGACGATCCAACGCGGTCACGCCCATCACTGGGAGTGATGACAGAGACCGCTTCGATCTATGGTCAAGACCCACTTCTTGTGAATGTACTCACCGACCAACATCTGCAATCGTCAAGTCCGGCTATCGGTAAGGGGCTCCTCATTTCCGATACACTTACGGACCTCTCGGGGAGACGTTTTGCATCGCCCCCTTCCATCGGAGCGTATGAGGGGGCTTCTACCACAAGTGTTTCGGACGAACAGACCTCCCAACAGCTGATCCGCCGCATCTCGGCCGATCAGGTGAAGATCACGATCCCACCGGGCACTGACGTTTTGTTGTATGTGGTCTATGACCTTGGCGGACGCATCATTCGTTCTTCACGCATCGGTGAAGGTGAACACATCGTGAATGTGTCATTGAACGAGTTTGTTGTGGTGAAATAGAAAAGGCCGCATCCCTGGTGGAATGCGGCCTTTGTTGGTCATCTGTGCGGAACTTGTATTACCTCACGATACGCAGCGGTTGTGAATACACACCGTGCGGTGTGCGCAAGACGATGGTGTACGATCCCTGCGGGAGAGAGTGGACATCCGCTTGAACCACGTGGTTGCCTTCATCGAGCGGACGATGCAACAACGTTAGAAGCGTAGTACCGCGAATGTCGGTCACGATAAGCTCTGCATCCGTTGTTGGTTGATCGAGCGTAAGAGCAACAGTCACCTGAGATCCGGCAGGATTGGGAACCACGCTGTTGATCTGCAGGCTTGGACGATCATTGCCACCGCCGTTGACCTTAGAGATTGGATCGGAGAGGGTGAACGTGCCTTCAGAGATCAGGCCGCCGGCCATATCGTAGGATGCAAAGCCGAGGTCCACAGTAGCCCCTTCGATACCGGAGAGCATCAGGTAGATCGGTTGTACCGACGTTCCGGGTTCAATGCCGGCGAGGCCGTTGAGTGCTGCACTTACAGAATGCCCGTCGTTATCGTTGGCGATCAGAGCAAGCAAGGCGCTGGAGGCATCTTCACTTGCAGGTCCAACAGCAAGGATGCGAACGGAGTCTGATGCACGCAAGCGTACAGCAGCCACTCGTGCATTGTATCCATTGGCGTTGGTGAAGGTGATCGCATACGTGCGCACGTTCTTCGGCTTCGTTGTTGGGTCACCGGCCACAACGTCTGGCGCGGCACCGGGAACACGAGCAATGTAGCGTACTGTCTCGCTGAACTCTTGTCCGCTGCCTGAGGCGTCGGTGTAGAGGTACCGCACATCAACAGGGAACTGCTTGAGCTTGGCCGAGTTGTCAACCACGAGGTCTACACCAAGCGTTGTTCCCGGAGGAGCATCAACAGCAATAAATCCGGTCGATCCGGTCATGATGCCGTCTGTTGCACCGCTCTTAAGACTTACGAGTGGCGCACCGATGCAGATCACTTCCGCACCCTGCATGGTGGTGGTGTTATCTGGTCGGGCAGGATTAACGATCCACAATGTGCCCTTGGTATCATCCTGCATTACCACAGACATTGTGGTTGCCGTATCTGCTTGTGCTTCTTCGGCTCCCTTCACACCATGTTTCACACCAGTCCACTTTGGTCCACCTGTCCATCCCGAGTGATCCCACGGAACAAAGGCATACTTGCGAACGATGGTGTCATACACAAGGTCTGTACACGTAACACATTTGCAGTCTGTGAACGAATACCGGATGGCAAAGATCAAGGTATCGAAACACTTGAAGCTTGCAGGAGGTGCAGGGAACAGCATGTTGAGCTGAACGCCTGCCCCTTGCATGAAGGAGATACATTCACCCGGACCCCATTGTGCTTCGCGACTGTAGAGTTGTAGCAGCAGCGGACCAGGTGCAAGTGTTGGCGTGATCGCACCGGAGAGAATATCACCGAAGCATCGTTGCCATGCCGATGGAACGTTGTTACATACCGTACGGCGCTGAACGCTGACAATGGTTGCACTGAATTGTTTGATCGGTGCCGGACCAGCCGTCATTGTTGCCGTGAGTGATACGTTTCCGGCGTTGTTGTAGGTGAGCTTCGTGTGATCGACACGACGGATGAACTCCTTACAACAGTCGGAAGGGGGCTCTGTAGGACATGGTGGCAGATCTCGCAAGACGCTGTCTCGGCAGATGACCTGACCGTTGATCACCAACGCCCAATGAAGCGTGATCATCGCATCAACAGGCGGAATGTCCGTGAACGTTGATGTGATAGTGAAGGATCCGGTTGGGATGGTGAACGATGCCGGAGAGAACGTCCCTTGCGGTGAACTGAGCATCAATACTCCGCCGGCATTCGCATTCCAGCCGGAGATCGTAAAGGTGTACTGTTGGTTCCCGGCAGCGTCCTTTCCTGCACACACAACACCAAGCTTCACACTATCGATACAGTCGAGCTTCTCAATGGTCACACATGCCGGATTGGATTCCAACATGCCTATGACCTGATCGGAGATGATCGTACTTGCAATGAGGTGTCGGACAGCAGCGTTGGCCGCAAAGGTATTGCACGATGTAGCCTTGTCTGCCGCTCCTGGGCCTACGTTCGCATTGAACTCCGACGTGGCTGAGAAGGTGGCGGCTATAGGAGCTGCACCGAAGTAATAGCCAGGGTTCTTCGCACCAGCGGAGAGACCCGGAGTCCACGTCCCTAACGTGCCGCAGCCGGCAGTGAACATCGGGCCTGGAGCACCAGTTGGCGCAAAATTCGTCACACGTGCAAAGCTTAATGGGTTCGCATATGCAGTAGCGGGCGGTGCAGACGTGATGGCTGAATTCCACGCTACATTGAAAGCACTGCCGCGCGGTGTGCACGGACCAAGGATGAGTTGATCTGTAGCCCCGTTGTCTCGAGGCAAGAGGTCAGCGAACGTTACATGTCGCAAGCTCACACTCCCCGTTGCAACCGTCAGACCCAGCTTGTAGGAGATCACTCCGCCAGCTGTTGACGTGGTTGTGGATGAGTAGGTTGGACCGCCCTGTTGCTTCACGCCCTTGGAAAGGGTGAAACCGGCCGTGCCAACCACCGTAACGTATTCGATGTTTGAGGTGACCGTTGATGGGAGGTTGCCCCCGCTGATCGTGAACTTGTTCGGAATGTTTCCGAGAGCCGATGTGTCTACGACCTTTACATCAAACTCGATGTAGTAGAATGGAACACCGGCCGTGCCATACATGCCGCAGTTGCTGAAGAACATGTTCTGACAAACCGCCGGGATCGATGGCAACGTTGCAGTAACGGTGTTCGTTACCGGGTTGTTCGTGATCGTAACCCCTGCCCAGGTGGTAGCTGGAGAGCAAGGGGCGTTCCAGGCTGTTGAGGAGTAGTATGACGCATTGCCGATGTACTGGAGATTGTTGTCGAGCACATCTGTGATGGTTGCACCCGTCAAGGCCAGTCCGCCAATGTTCTGCACACGCAGTCTGTACCGGAAGATCTGTCCAGGTGTATACGACGGCAGCTCACTGCACACTTCCTTCCACACGCACGCTGCAGGTGCAGGGGCAGCCACAACGAATGATGCACATGCCTTGATCGGAGCGAATCCCGGAGCGGTGAACCACGCACAGTTGGTGATCGTGGATCCAACAACGGCCGTGAGTGGGATGGTGAAGTTGATCTCGAAGTATCGGCATTGGCCCGGTGCAAGCGAGGCACCCGTGGCTGTGACCACGTTTCCAACCAGATTTGCCGTTACGCCGGCAGAGACCGTTCCGAGAGAGATAGCAGTCAGCGAAGTAGGTATGGTATCGGTGACAGTGAACGAAGAGATCGTTGTAGTGCCGTTGTTGCAGATGTACACGAGATACTTACCCGTGCACCCCGGTTGGCCGTTCGTATAGGCCCACTTGCTGATCGTAGCGCTGTTGATGGCCTTGATCTCTACGCAGGTAGTGTTGCTCGTGTCGGATATCTGACCGCACGGTTGATTAGCCGTTCCGGTTGTTCCTGTGAGAACGGCTTTGTTGGTGATGGTAGAACCGTTCGGGAAGAGGGCGCGTGGATAGAGGACAACGAACTGACAGCAGACCATGTTATACATGGTTGTTGCTGAAAGACTGCCAACGTTCCACGTGATGGTATTGCCCGACTGTGTAGCGCTGCATGTTGACGACTGCAGAATGGCCCCGGTAGGGAGCACATCGGTAACGACGCCACCAACAAGGTTGAGCTGTCCAGTTGTCCCAACATTCTTATACACACAAACCTGATACGTCACCACTGAGTCTGCTGTGGCATAAGGACATGGTCCGCCTTGATATGCTGCACCAGTGATATACTTGGTGATATTCCACGGCTCCGTTGCAATTGCACGGATCGAAACAAATGGCGTGCAGAGGTCCGTAGCCGAACCGGCTCCTAGGAAACCCTGGAGGCAAACTCGATTGCGGGCTGTGGTGCCATTACATGTAGTACCGTTGGGGAACTGACAGGTGATGGTAAAAGACCCAGAACACCCTGAAGGGAGGGATGCCCATGAGAGCGAATAGGTGCCCCCCATGGCATTGATCGCCGGACTCACCACGGTGGGTGTTCCGCACGGCGACGTGTAGGATGCGCCCAGGAACTCAAGAGATCCCGGAAGCACGTCTGTGATAGTCACATTTGTTGCTCCGGCCGGAATAGAGAAGTACACGGTGTAGGAGAACGTCTGGCCGATATTGATGGCCGTATCACTCTCTACCTTCTTCAGTGTAAACCCGTTCTGTTGGGCTTCGGCTACCCATGCTTGGGCCTTCGCCTGTGGTTGATCCGCGATCGTCATGCAGATCGCAATGGCACAAGCAGTGAGGAGACGACAAGCCCCCTCAAAGAGTTGGACTCTCTTCATACGTATTCCCCTTCGGTGGTAATCGATCAGAAACTACTGGAAAACCGAATACCGCCGACGGAGCAATGCGAGAAAAGGTTCCCAGGTATTTCTACCGAGCCTCGCCGATCTGCTGACGCCACATGGCATAGTACAGACCCTTTTCATCGAGCAGGGTGGCATGGGTCCCGGTTTCGATGATCCGCCCCTTCTCCAGCACGTAGATCCTATCGGCATGCATGATGGTTGAGAGTCGGTGAGCGATCATCACAGTGATGTGGTCCTTCCGCTCCGAAATGTCCCGGATGGTGCTGGTGATCTCTTCCTCGGTGATCGAGTCGAGAGCAGACGTGGCCTCGTCAAAGATCAATACGTCCGGCTGGCGCAGCAAGGCGCGCGCGATGGACAATCGTTGACGCTCGCCGCCGGAGACTTTTACGCCCCCTTCACCGATGACGGAGTCGAGCCCCTTATCCGCGCGGGCAAGAAGGGAATCACAGGCAGCTTTTTTGAGAACGTCGAGACATTGTTCGTCTGTGGCAGTTGGGTTGACGAAGAGAAGGTTGTCGCGGATGGTCCCGGCAAAGAGCTGGGTCTCCTGCGTCACAAAACCAATAAGCTGCCGCACGGCATCGAAATCGAGCTCCTTGGAGTCGATCCCATTATAGAGGAGCTTGCCTTCTTGTTGCGTATACAGTCCAACGAGGAGCTTCACCAAGGTGGTCTTGCCTGACCCCGACGGACCAACAAAGGCAACGGTCTCCTTTGTCTGGACGTTTACTGTGATCCCTTCAAGTGCCGGTGCCGAGGCGCTGCGGTGCTTGAAACTCACATCACAGAGTTCGATGGTTTTCACACGATCGATGCTGCGTGGTGCTGCCGGTTTCCGTTCTACTGGTGTATCGAAGATCTTCTTGAGATTGTCAAGTGATGCCTCTGCTTCACGGTAGATACTGATGATCGCTCCAAGTTCTTGAAGGGGGCCGAACAGGAAGAAGGAGTAGACGAAGAGCGAGAACATTGCACCGATGGTGATGGTGCCGTCATACACAAGGTAGAGCATCACGAAGAGAATGGCCGTACGCATGAAGTTGACGATGGTGCCTTGGATGAAGCTCAGGGAGCGGACGAAACGCACCTTCTTGAGCTCGAGTCCGAGGATCTTCTCCGTCACACTGTTGAGTCGGTTGATCTCCTGATCTGCGAGGCCGAGCGACTTTACAAGTTCGATATTGCGCAACGACTCCGTGGTGCTGCCACTCAATGCCGTTGTCTCGGCAACGATCACCTTCTGCATCTTCTTGATCCTCTTGCTGAGGATGTTGCTCACAACGCCAATGGACGCAACGCCAACAAAGTAGAGGACTACGATGATCCAGTGTACACTGAACGCGTAGAAGACAACGAAGATGATACCCACGAACGTTGTGAACAGAATGTTCACCGATGCACCGATCACACGTTCAGCATCGGTTCGCGCCTTTTGCAGTATCCCCAGCGTTTCGCCGCTGCGTTGGTCTTCGAAGTCCTGGTAGCTCAGTTGGAGGGAGTGACGCAGTCCGTCTGAATAGATCGCTGCACCCACTTTTTGAACGATGTAGTTGACGAAATAATCCTGGAAGTTCTTTGCTGTGCGCGACATGAACGCAGCGCCAACGGCAAGTCCAAGAAAGAGCAGCACCTTCCACAAGAAAACATCCGCAGTGAGCCTCGGTGTGGCAAGGATCACATTGTCGATCGTATACCGGAAGATGAGCGGATCCAGCAGGGAGAAAAGCTGGTTGACTGCGGCCAAAAGAAGCGTCAGAACAACGATCTTCTTATGGGCTTTGAGGTAGGAGAGCAGGAGCTTCATTGGAATAGCGAATAGCGAATAGTGAATAGCGAATAGTGAACAGTGAACAGTGAACAGCGAACAGCGAACAGCGAACAGCGAACGTACGAAGAATGGTTTAGTTGTATGTTGGCACACACTATTTTGTTCAGTCAGGTCGCCTTAGCTCGATTCGAGCGGTTCCTGAGCGATCGATGAAGTAGGTTCTGTAAACCTTGGCGGTCTCGTCGAATCGTGCCAGAAATGCACGGCCGGAGTGAAATGGTCGGATATAGCCGTTCTGAATGCGTTCGAACAAAACCGTGCCGTCTGCAGCAACAAGAGTATTGCCTTTTTCGTGCTGGATCACGTGTACGGAGTCGTCGACGGACGAGTGAACAACGATCTGCCACGGATGTAGGTCACCGACCCAGTCAACGGTTGGATTGCGCAATCGTTTTACAACACCGCCTGTGGGGTTGAGAATGAGAAGGTCGTTCGGATCTTCCTCGGGGTTGAAGGCTACAACGAGCCCCTTGATGAATGGGATGGGTTGTGCAAGGATCGGTGACGCGTCCAGGCTGTCGCTTCCAACAGTCCAAGCATGAGCAGTGGGTTGGCCAACCACGTCCATGCTGCCGTTAAAGGCATTGCGCGGATGGATGGCGATCTCGCCCGTTCTGTCCAAGTATCCGATCGAATGTGGTACCGTGGCGTCTGATACATACCCGGCTCTGCCTGAGGAGAAATGTCCCGGTTGATGTTCATACCGCGGTTCGATCACCATTCGCCCCTTACGATCAACAAATCCCCAACGAAGATCTCCCGAGGCGACGGCAGAGCGAACTGCACCTAGTCCTTCAGAGAAGATCCCGGCGTCGGAATAGTTCGGGGCTACTACAAAGACGCCTTTTGTATCGATGTATCCGAACAGGTGTGTAGCGTAGTCCTCGGCCACCGACAATCCATTATGGAAAAGGGGCTGATGTAATGTTGGTCTTCCGAGATGTTCATGTAGGGTCTGACGTGTGCCTGGGAGTTCTTTACCCAACGTATCGATCGCATAGATGTGATACGTACCCGCTATTGAGGCAGTGGTTGTTGGGTCCGGCTCTAGTACAAGTGCAAGACCTTGCGAGAACTGTGTTGCATCGATCACTGCTGCTGAGAGGATCGGTACTGTGGCACCGCGCCTATCAACGAACCGAACACGAGGGTTGGATGCTGTTGTGCCTGGTGTTCTAACGAGGCAAAGACCATTATGAAACGTGGGATAGCCACGTCCGGCCACGTGATCGAGGACCGGTGGTATGACCACCTTCCCTTTTGTGTCAAAGAAGCCCCATAACGAAGCAATACTGAAGGCGCAGAGGCCCTCGTGGAATTCACCTACATGATCTGCGTGGATCGTTTGAAGAGTGGCTGGGATCGTGATCGGGATCCCTTGGGTGTAGGCCGGACCCGACGATAGGATCGCGATTGAGATCGTGGCAATGACTGCTCGAATGACCGGTCGTGTGAACATTGCAACTCCCGTTGTGGATCCGCTATGTGCAAGTTACCCAGTCTGTTAGTCAAAAGGAACGCTATACCGTATGTTCGGGGCTACTTCCACGAGGGCGAAATGAAGAGTCTTGCGCTTACCTTACTGATTGGCATTGCGTTCATAAGTAGTATCGATGCTGATGCGCAGCACTACACCGTGCGTGTCCTCGACGTAAAACACGGGTTGCCGTCGTTCGATATCAATGGTACGCATGTAGACAGATACGGGTATACGTGGATCGCAACGCAGGACGGACTCTGCCGCTGGAACGGCCGGAGCATCGAGACCTTCATGCCAAGTCTCGAGGACTCAACCTCGATCCTCAGTCAACGCTGCTATTCGATCACAGAGCGTGCCGACGGGACGCTGCGTTTCTCATCGATCAATGGTATCTCAACATTCGATAAGGGGCGCCAAGCCTTCCGAAATTGGAGTCCGAATGGCGATCGTAACTCCACGGCACTCAAGGGTACCCTTCTGCAGTGGTTGAATGATTCTGTTGCCACGTTCATGCGACTCTCCGGTACTGCAGAGCCCCCTATGACGATGATCTGTGCTCTAGGGGCCGGACGTGTCACTCCGGCATATCTCAAGTCACCTGGGTCGGGATCGGTAGGGCCGATGATGGGATTCACATCCATGGTCGGCGATACGCTCGGTCGGATCTGGGCAGCCACACCGCAGGGTCTGGCCATGCGTGAGCGGGGAGATACGGTGTTCACCATTGTCCACAGCGTTGCGTCGCAGGATAACATGATCCCCGACGTGGTCCTCGTCCCTGAGTCGGGCCATTGGGCATGGCTTCTCGACCACCAGCGTGGTCAGCTCTTTCGCGTGGATCTGCGAACACAGGGGAAGATCACGGAGATTGCATTACCCTCTTCGTTCACCCTTGATCAGCGATTTTCAGGAGTCACGCTGGCCAACAACGAGCTCTTCCTGATCAACAGTCAGGGAGTTGCCTGTGTGATCGCTCCATCACCAACGGGGGAGTATCGCGCTCGTGCCATCGTCCTCAGCTCATTGCCCGGGTCCGAATTCTTCGTCAGCGCAACAAGTGGTTTAAGCACGTGCATCGCCGATCACAAGAACCGCGTTTGGTTCTCCGGCGTCAATGGTGTGATGCGTTTTGATACACGTACGGATCGCTTCCGATATGTACCGTTGGATCTTCCGCTCCCTGAGAGGGCAGAAGGATATGTTGTCAATCCGATCAGCGTTGACGCACAGGATCGCATAACGGCGTACGACCCAAGCATCGGCGTGGTGATCGCAGACCCGCAACGCCCCTTTGCTATGCACTCACCGCGATGGCCGTCCGAGATTTTCAAAGCAGTTGGGATAGATGAAGATCGTTTCTTGACGATGATACCCTCCCAGCAGACATCGTTCTCCATGATCAATGTTCGCAATGGGACGGCAGAATCATATGCCATCAATGGGGCTGAATCGAGCGGGAATTTCTATCGTGCGCGCGACGGTAGGATCTGGATGGGTGGACTGAAATCCGTCATCGCGTTCTGGCCGAATGAACGCACGTCAAAGCGCTACGTGATCTCCTCCGGGGTAGAGAATGGGGAACTGTACAGCGAGATCGTTGACCGTATCAGTGAGTCTCCTGACGGCAGAGTATGGGCATTTACCGACTACGGAAAATATGTTCTCGATCCGCAGTCGGATCAGTTCGTGTTCCAGAAGCCACAGGGAACGTTCAGAGATTTTATCATCCAAGATGCGGTACTCGACTTCATACCAAGTCGTGACGGCAAGACATGGGTCTATGGGTACCGGGAGCTTGGCACAATGGCTCCGGACGGTACAGTAACTCCTCTTGAGCTCAAGCCCGTAAATGCAAAGACTGAACTTCTCGCGTCGATCAAATTCGTTTCGATGATCGATGTTGGACGAGCAGTGATCATCGACCGCAGAGGTGTGGCGATCGTTGATCTCAACAAACGAACCTACGAGCGTATCAGGAGCCCCTTTGTTGAAGTTGGACGTCAGCCATATCTAGGCGCGCAACGTGATCATCTTGGCAGAGTTTGGATCGTGGCATCAACACATGTTGAAGTGTTCGATGTGAAGTCCTATCGTTTCCGACTCATTCCCCTTGAAACACAGTCGGGCAAGATGTTCATCAAGGAGGCCTACTTCCCGCGCGTGGGCAATGTGATCAAGGTGGTTCTGTTGCACAGCGACGGTTTCCATGTGCTGGACCCTCACACGATGCCGAATGTGCGAACAGATATTCGTGTGATGTTCAGTTCGCTGCACGTGAATGATTCGTTGCGTGCTCTTGAGCCATGGCTGAACGAACGAGACACACTCTCCATCGCCTATGAGGACTCACCATTTACGATCAAATTCTCTGTTGTGGACCCAACGTACGGCGAGTTCCTTCGGTATCGGTACCTGCTTGAGGGGTATGATGAGCGGTGGATCGAGACAGCTGATCTCTTCGAAGGACGGTATCAGAACGTTGGTCCGGGCACATACAGATTCCGTGTGCAGGTCTTTGATGTTGACGGGACGTGGAAGGAGCCCAGAGAGCCCCTTACTCTCATCGTTGAGCCGGCGTGGTGGCAAACGTTGTGGCTGAAGATCGGATCGGCGCTCATGATAGGTCTTGTAGGATTCGGCTTCTACCGAAACCGTGTCCGAACCATCACTGCCCGCAACCATGAGCTGGAACGTCAGGTGCAGGATCGTACACGTGATCTGAAGGCAGAACAGGAACGTAGTGACGGGTTGTTGCTCAACGTCCTTCCTGCGGCAATTGCCCTGCGATTGAAAAAGGGTGAACGGCGCATTGCTGACAGTTATTCCAATGCCTCCATCCTCTTTGCAGATCTTGTAGGCTTCACTCCTCTTACGTCAACCCTTGCACCGGAAGAGGTGGTCCACATTCTGAATGAGCTGTTCTCGCGATTCGATCGAGCAGCACGGGAACATGGCGTAGAGCGGATCAAGACCATCGGTGACGGATACATGGCGGCATCGGGTGTTCCTGAGCCGGCCGCTGATCATGCGCGACGGATGGCAGCCTTTGCCGTTGATATGAACGCAACCATGCTTGACTTCGCTCGTGAGTCGGGCTACGACCTGCACCTGCGTGTCGGTATCAACTGCGGTGATGTTGTAGCAGCCGTTGTTGGCGAAAGCCGCTTTGCCTACGACCTCTGGGGTGATGCCGTGAACGTTGCCGCTCGCATGGAAGGTCTGTGTGAATCCGATCGCATCCATTGCTCCAAGGCATTCGCAGATGCACTTCTTGAGCAAGGGGCTTCAGGATTCACCATCGAAGAGCGCGGTCACATCGACGTGAAGGGCAAGGGCGTTATGCAGACGTATTGGCTCAGCAGCAACAGATCGTAAGGATCATTTGCGTTCATCGCCATAGAAGAGAAGCTTCCATGTGTCGTTGCGAACCGATGCAACCTTTGTAGTCTTTGACGACTTCTTTGGTTCCGGTGTGATCTTCTCGTCGCATCGATGGAATGACTTCAGAGCTGCTTGCGCCTGGATCTGACATCCGCGTTCTTCGGAGCCATAGCGAATGGAATATCCTGCAAGACGATTCTTCTCGTCACACATCGGCGTAACCACTACCTGCTCAGGGGAGAGACCGTCTGCTACCTCGATCTTTGGGAACGACGTAGCACCACCACCAACACGATCTACCACCTGGCATTTGTGCGTGAGGAGCACAACGTCCTTACTCTTGTCTACCACTCGCAGCGTCACAGTCTTTGTAGCTTCATCGATCCGGGATTCGATCGTCACAGCAGCCGGATTCAAACTATCAAGTACGATGAAGAGCGATTCGCCATACTTCATCACGATCTCGTCACCCACGTTCTGAAGCGACTCTGTGCGCGGTGTGGTCTTGCCCTTCGGTGCTGGGGCATAGGTCAAGCCCCCTGCCGTGGCTACAGCCATCACGGTGTCTTCAACAACATTGATCGGACCATAGACCTTTTCTCGACTCCATTTCCGTCCGTGTGATGATCGGACCAACACGCTCAAACTCTTCACGGGTCTTGAGGAGAAGGGGCGGAAAGGTCCCCAACACTACCGTGCGAGTGTGCTCACATGATGATTGTAGGCTGGACCCAATGGCTGAAGACAGCGCCGTAGAGAAGTATGGCAATGTTGCCGGCGCATCGGACTTCCGCAAGGACCGTGTATTGCTCAACGAGTCGAGCAAACGCACTGCGGTAGCGTTGTTACTCTCCAGCACATTGCCATCACCATAGAAGATCTTCACGGCTGCCGGAGACGGCAGGTCGTTCATATACGCTCGGATATCATTCCATCCCTGCGGATCGAGCGAGATCACAGCGATGGCCACTGCGGAACTGTCCACCTGCCCCTTTATTGGCACCAATGAATCAGCCACTTCCTGAGGACCGTCCTTTGCAGACTCCCCGGAACACCCTGCAAACAGGGTAGAGCAGATGGCAAACACCACCACGCCCCTTGTCAGATTACGTATCACTCGTGAGCCCCCTACGGACGAAAGGGGGAAAATAGGGAATAGCGAATAACGAATAGCGAATAGCGAATAGCGTTCGTCATGCCGAGCGGAGCTTGTCCTGCCGAAGGGAGGATCGAGGCAGACAGTAGCCCATGACGCAGTCATGGGTTGGAGTGTGAGGAACATGTTAGGTGGACATGGCGTCTATCGCCAACACAACATTCCACGTCCGCATGATCAACAAGGGAAGAACAGCAATGGCAAGAGTACGCACGCTCGTAGTAATGGGGCTTTTGGTCCTTGGATCAACGATCTCCATGCAGGCGCAGGGACCGAAGGGCAAAGACTTTGGATTTGGGATCGTACTGGGCGAACCACTCGGTTTGACGTTGAAGTATTGGACATCAAAAGAGAATGCATGGCAGGGTAGTATCGGAGCGTCATACTTCGGTGCTCCGCGCGTTCAGGTGGACTATCTCTGGCACCTCAATGTCTTCAAATCAGATGTTGTGAAGCTCATCGCAGGCCCCGGTGCCGGTATCGGATTCGGTCACGAAGGCAGTGGATTCTGGTATAAGGATAAGGGGCAGAAGTATTGGTACTATCGCGACGATGCAGATTTCGGTATTGGCGTTCGAGTGATCACCGGTATCAACATCATACCCCGCAATACTCCCATCGAGATCTTCCTCGAGCTTGGCCCAAACATCGGTATCTATCCTGACTTCGGGGTAGGTCTGGATGCAGGTGTGGGGATCAGGTTCTATCCGTAGAACAGCGAACGCAGAACAGCGAACGCAGAACAGCGAACAGCGAACGTCATGCCGAGCGTAGTCGAGGCACGAAAATTTGTAGCCCATGACGCAGTCATGGGACATAAAAATTGACGATCAAAGCGTGCGTTAAAACGTTCGCCGTGCCGCTGCCGGCAGCCCTTCCATCATATGCTTTCGAGCTTCGATGAGCGACTGCGGGTTTGTTGTTTTGAACTCACGTTTCATATGGTTGAGCTGGGGTAGCAACGTATGCATGCGCTCAAGGGCCTTGTACCATTGTTTGTCACCGAAGGCCCAGCGGAGCAGGTAGTTCGTAGCGAGATAGATCTGATAGCGGAGTAGGGAAGCCCCCTCCAAATGAAAAAGATGGAAGAGCATCTTATTGCATCGGGAGACGATGCGCACGCGGTCTGAGGGAGAGGATGCTGCGATCGTTGATGAGGGGGCATGGGTGCATTTGGACGTTGGTACGTACAGGCACTTCCAGCCTCGTCTCCATGCACGGACCGAGAGATCTACGTCCTCCATGTAGAACGGCGAATAGATCTCGTTCATGCCGCCAAGTTCCAAAAGTTTCCTTCTGTCAATGAGAGCATTCGCACCGGAGAGAAAGAAGGTTGTTCGTACAACATTCGGTTCGATAGGATACGTTGCATTTACTGTACTGTTGAGCGAGAAGCCATCATAGACCGGCAGTTTTGCAGCATCGATCAGTCTGCCATCTGCTTCATAGATACTGCCCATTGTTCCAAACAACAACGGATCTTCAAAAAGCGGTAGCTGGTCAACGAAGTAGTTGATGTCCAAGGCCACGTCGCTATTGAGTGCCAACACCAGATCCTTGGTGGCAACGCGAAATCCACTGTTGATATTGCCGGAGAATCCCTTGTTCTCGGTGTTCACAACGACGCGCACGGTAGGATACTGCAAACGAATGAACTCAACCGAACCATCAGTTGAAGCATCATCGGCAACGATGATCTCATGATCAACAGCTATGCTGTCAAGAGCCGCTACCACTGTCGGTAGATACTCTTCGAGCAAGTGCTTGCCGTTGTAGTTGGGGATGACGACGGAGATGGAAGGCATACGATTTCAATTTGCAATATGTTCGGTGAAAACGTACGTTGCGAACATGAAGATAATCCATTACAACATGCACAACTGGACGTATCTCGTTATGCGAGTCAATGACAGTGATTTTGATGCACTTCGATGACCATCCTAGACCAATACCTAAAGACAATCCCCGCCTCTCATCACGAGCTCGTTCAGTTTCTCGATAGTGTGATCACAGGAGCAGCTCCAATGCTTACGTCATCTTTGAAATGGAGCAATCTCACCTATGGTGCGTCGAAGAATGCCTGCGCAATTGTCACACACAAGAACCACGTTAATCTGCAGTTCTTTCAAGGGGCTCATCTCAACGATCCTCAATCGCTATTGATGGGAACGGGGAAGGATATGCGACACATCAAGTACGCAAGTGTTGATGAGATTGATGCCGAATATGTGGCTATTCTACTCCATCAGGCGATCAGCCGATGAAGCGTAGCGTACATTTGCCGGTATGAATATGCGAATCGGTATATGTAGTGTCATTGTGATCCTACTTGCGGCAATTGCTTCTCGGTCACAGGACCTAGATCCGCGTGCCTATGTGTGGGTTCCTGTGGACGGTACTCTGATCGTGGCCGGTGGTGGCTATTCGGCCGGGAGTGTGCTTACAGATCCAACACTTCCGCTCGAAGATCTGGAGGCAACTGTTGTCTCGGGCTCTCTTGGCGTTGGGCGTACGTTCAGTCTGTTTGGCGTTACGGCCCAAGCGTTGCTCGTAGGATCGTATGCCTCCGTTAATGCATCTGCAACGGTGATGGGGCAATATGAGAGCGTTACTCGCAATGGGTTTGGCGATACACGTTTTCGTTTCTCTATTCTTCCGATCGGTGCTCCTGCCACACAGCGTAGCGAATTCGGCAAGGTGAAGCATAGTACGATCGTTGGAGCGAGTGTTACCGTGATGATCCCAACCGGTGCCTACTATCCGGAGAAGTTGATCAACATTGGCACCAATCGATGGTCGTTCAAGCCGGAGATCGCGCTGTCACAGCCGCTTGGTGACAGCTGGCTCCTCGACGTCTATGCAGGCGTGTGGCTGTTTACGCAGAATACATCCTTCTACCCGGGGACGTCCGTTCGTTCGCAAGATCCGATGGCAGCGTTGCAAGGTCATCTCAGTTACGCCTTCACACGACTGATGTGGACCGCCTTAAACGTAACGTACTACGTTGGCGGAAACTCTCAAGTGAATGGAGTGACGAGTAACGACGAGCAGAATAATCTGCGTATTGGTGGAACCTTCGTTTTGCCCGTCGGTGCAGGTCACGCCATCAAGGTGGCAGTGTCTACAGGAGCGATCGTCAGGTTCGGGGCGAATTTCACAACGCTATCCCTTGCCTGGAATACATCGTTCTTCTAATACCCATTCCACGCACTGATTACCGTTGCGTGGTTCTCAGCATACTCCCAAAGCCCCTTATAGAACGGATGTGAAGCGATCGTGGATCCATCACCGATGATCACGAGCTTTCGCCGAGCACGTGTGATCGCAACATTCATCCGTCGTGTATCCTTGAGAAAGCCGATCTCTTGGTCGTCGTTGCTGCGCACAAGAGAGATGATGATCACATCACATTCCGACCCCTGAAACGAGTCAACGGTGTCAACATCAAGCAACGAAGTACGTGACCGTTGTTCCTCGGTTAGCATCGAAGAGATGAGTCGTACCTGCCCCCTATATGGAGAGATGATGCCCACACTCCACTTCTCGTGACCGTCATTCTCCATGAGCTGGTTGTAGATGGCACATGCACACTCAGCCTCGCCCTTGTTGGCAAGTGACTCTGAGCCTTCGCCGGGGGATTCTTCCCAGCCCCTTCCCGACGTATCGATGATCAGAAGACTTTCTTGTAAGGGGGCTCCATCGGGTATGGTCCGATCCTCAACACTAGGATGCGAGGTTACCTTCCCCTCATAGAACGTGGCGTTGGAGTACGACATGATCACATAATTCATGCGATACTGCTCGGTTAACAACGACACGGCTGAGGGATGCGCTGTGATCGCACGCTCCAGCATCGTAGATCCAAGTGCCAATCGCGCGGCTTGTTGGTCGATGACGGTAGGGGGCAGTTGGTGCGGATCTCCTGCCAGTATCACACGTTCGGCGCGCAGCAGGGGAATACACATCGCGGGATCGAGTGCCTGACCGGCCTCGTCGATAACAACGTATTCAAAGTGTCGACCCTTTAGTTCTTCATTTCTTGTTGCTACAAGCGTACACGCAACAACATCTGCCTGATCGATGATCAGGTCCGTTACTTGTTGTTCCATCCGACGCACATCGGCGATGATCGATCGTGCTTCTTGAAGGAGGAGCTTGCGCTGTTCCATCTCCGCCTTGCCGAACGAACGTTTGTATTTCATGGCAAGCCGACGAAACTCATCGGCACGTTTGCGCATGTCCTTCACATCGGCCGACATCCCATGTCGCTTCCATCGCTCTCCAAGAGTATGCTGCATCACTTCCGGATCGATCCGAGCAAGATTGCCGAGTCGCACTACATCGAGTCCGGCAGCAGCACAACGCTCCGTAAGCAGATCAACTGCGGCATTCGAGGGAGCACACACCAACACCGGACGTGCACGTTGGGCGCAGCGCCGTATCACCTCGACAAGTGTAGTTGTTTTGCCCGTACCTGGCGGACCGTGGATGATGGCCACGTCATTCGCACGCAGAGCAAGATCCACTGCAGCATTCTGTGATGCGTTGAGAGTGGAAATCTGTTGTATCGATGACAAAGGGGCGAATGTTGGTGATGTATGTCCAAAGAGAATGTCGCGCAAACGTGCTAGACGATCTCCATCCGCGTTGCTCACCCGTTGCAGCGCATCCACCATGTCCTTGAAGCCCGATGCATCGAACGTGAGCTGTACACCTAATCGACCATCGTCGAGCCAATCCGGATGTTCGTTCTCACGCAGGATGATATGTGCCACATTCCCCGTCACCCAATGGACAGTGCCATTCACCGCCCGTTGCTCAGAGCCTGATTGCGAGAAGAGCTGACAAGGTTTGCCCCCTCCCAGCTGATGAGGTCCAGTCTGTCCGGTGCGCTCTACTACAACAAACGGATATTCACCAAATCCATATCCCTTCTCCCGAATGCGCAGCGGGAACCACGCTACACCCTCTGCAACACGCTGTCGCACAGGCGCAACACCCGTAAGAATGCGAAAGCGTTCTGCATGCGCATCACGTTCGCGCTGGAGAGCTTTGGAGAGTAGATCGAGCATGTAAGAGTAACGACGAAGTGACAAAGTGACGAAGTGACACGAAATTGATAGGATGACACAGTGACGCTGTGAAATGTACAATGAAGATCGTTACAGAGTCACTTTGTCACTACGTCACTTGGTCACTTCTTCAACGTACATCATACCGATGCAGCGCATTCCCAAACGTTCGGCGAATAGACTCAAACTCACGGGATGTTTGTTTGGAGCCCCTTGCAGCTATCACGGCGGACTCAATAGAATCGGTCTCGCCGAACCATGGTACGGGGGCATGTCCAGCAACGGAGATCTGAAGATCCTTGCCATTCTTTCGGTCGAGGTAGAAGTGGTCTTTGAGTGCGCCTAAGATCTCGCCCGCTTCATAGAGCGATAGGGCATTCATCTCGATCGTGCCTTTACCATTGTGGATGATGCGCACGATTTCATCAGGTGCGGTAATGAAGTACTGCACAGCACCAACGAACGCACGTTCTGCCACACTCGGCCTACGCTTTTCTACTTTCGCTTGCAAAGGCGCTTGCAAAGGCGCTTGCAAAGGCGCTTGCAAAGGCGCTTGCAAAGGCGCTTGCAAAGGCGCTGGAACAGGCGCTTGCAAAGGAGCTTGAAAAGCCGAAGGCGCTGGCAAAGGAGCTTGAAAAGCCGAAGGCGCTGGCACAGGATTTACCGATCCCTTAACGATTCCTCCTTTTGCCTCATAACGTTTCTTGACCGCATCCACATAAACATCGATCTCAGCGATCGCAAGATCTACGATGAAGTATGCCTTTCCGAGTCGGTCTACAAACGCATTGATCTTACGGAACCGAACATCATTGCTTAGGTCCGTATACGCAAAGTGGTCAAAGCCCGTTGCCGCGCGTACAAGTTCCGCTTGACGTAGTTCCTCAAGAGGATTATTCTTTGCTACCCATCGCTGGATCCGCCGAGCTCTATTTAGGGCCAGTTTCAGGTCCGAGTCAAAGTCGCCATTGTTCAACTGCTTCACACGCGACTGGATCTCGCCATTGCTCGTGAGTTCAATGATCATTACCAGAAAGTCGAATTCTTCTTGCGTCATAACGTCAGAGCTCTTCATCTGACATCATACCGATGCAGATCCCTCGTAAAACTCCGTCGTACCGATTCGAATTCGCGAGAGGTTTGTTTGGAGCCCCTTGCAGCTATCACAGCCGATTCAATAGTATCGGTCTCGCCGAACCATGGTAAGGGGGCATGTCCAGCCACAGAGATCTGAAGATCCTTGCCGTTCTTCCGGTCGAGGTAGAAGTGGTCTTTAAGTGCGCCCAAGATCTCACCCGCCTCATACAGCGATAGGGAATTCATCTCGATCGTGCCTCTGCCGTCCTGGATGATGCGGACGATGTCATCCGGTGCGGTAATGAAGTACTGCACAGCACCAACAAAGGCACGCTCTGCCAAACTCGGCCTGCGCTTCTCCACCTTTGCCGGCACAGCCGCTTTCAAGGGCGCTGAAACAGGCGCTGAAACAGGCGCTGAAACAGGCGCTGAAACAGCCGCTGAAACAGCCGCTTGTAAAGGCGCTTGAAAAGCCAAAGGCGCTTGTAAAGCCGAAGGACCCGCATCAAAACGCTCCTTCACTGCCCCCACGTAGGCATCAATCTCACGTCGGGCAGCATCGAGGATCGTATAACAAATCGTCAATCTCTCTACGTGAGTCTTAGCAACACGCAGTCGTGCATCCACCATCACGTCCGAACCAGCAAAATGATTGAAGCCACGTTCTGCTCGTTCCAACTCATGAGCACGGACTTCCTCGCCTGGGTCATTACGTCCAACCCACCGGCGTAGCCTGCGTGCTCTGTTCAATGCGAGTTTCAGATCGGCGTCGTATTCGCCCCTTTGCAGAGCATCAATACGTTTTTGGACCTCGCCTGTAGCGGTAAGGTCAATGATCATCTCCAAAAATTCTAGTTCTTCCTGGGTCAAAGGGGGCTCCGAAGGCATGGCGAAAGGGCGAAGAGGTGAAGAGGCGTACGTCACCCCGAGCGAAGCCTGTCCTGCCGAAGGGAGGATCGAGGGGGTTGTGCCTCGACTACGCTCGGCATGACGATACTGCACGCGGCATGACAACACGCTGAGACACAAAAATACGACCTACGAGCCCCGTATCTCACGATAAGCGCAATTCTTCTTCCCTGTCATCACTGAATGGCCACGAGGCCCGAGAGGCAGTCGATGTCCGTGCATACAACCACAATGGCTACCCCCGAGCGCAGAGAATGCCGGAGGAGCATTGTTCCTTGTGCGGTAACGGAAGGGGCTTCATGTGCTAACTCGCGACCTTGCATGTCATAAAGTGAGACGTTTTGTACCGCAAAATGTGTGGGTAGTGAGATCTCGATAACACCGGGTCCACTGTTCGATACGCGCAAATCAGCATTGGGCGTACCACGTAGCCTACCATCATCCTCTGTGTGAGTAGTGGAGCCCCTTCTATACACGTACACCTGTGCACCGGAAGCGTATCCCAACGTATCTGAAAAGAACTGGAAGCGATTTACGGATCGCAGAACGGACGAGTCTTGTTGCCAGGACTTGCCGCCATTAGTCGTACTCCTCGACGAAAATAGCCTGCCTCCAACCCAGCCGTATTCTGAGGATAGCAGCCCAACACTTTGAAGACCTGTCAGATTGAGATCAGTACCTATTGCTATTGAGCTTTCGGTCCATGTTCGACCACTATCTCTCGAGAAGATCACATACGGTGTCGTAGCGCCAAACGCCTGCACAGCGCCGGCGATTACACCATCACTACTCTTGGAAAACTTCCACAATTGGGTGCCGGGTTTCGTAGAGGTGTAGACTGTCTTCCAAGTGCGACCGGAGTCTTGAGTGTGAAGCACAGTTGCGTAGCCATTCTTGATCGCACCGTTAACACCTCCTCCAACAACGCCTATTGCCCCATCAACAAAGTTGACGTCTACCATCGTACTTGATAGCGCGGAGAGGTCGAGTGTTGTATAGTTCTGTCCGCCATCACGTGTAGAAGTAAAATGTGGCTTGCCATAAAGATCATTCATAAACGGTCCAACAAAGTAGGCGGTGCTTTCATCTATCGCTTGAATTCCACAAATACCCCCTACACCGGACCCCGTTGGAAATGCATATCTGGTCCAGGAATCACCACCATCTACGGTGTGATATATTTGATGCTTCCCGCCCAATGCACCTAGCCATCCAACGCGTGAATTCGCCCATCCCATCGATCGGAAGTATGGCTTGTCAGTAGGACTGTAATAGGCAGACGTAAGCTCCTCCCATGTTTCTCCGGCATTGCGGGTGCGGAACACACCACTTTTTGTACCTGCAATGCACCCCGAATCTTGATGAACAAAATGCATCGCGTCCCAACGATCAAGCGCCACCGGACTGTTCGGCAGGACTTGCCATGAGCCGACTTGAGCAAAGGTTGTTGTGACTGCAAGAGATACGATGACAATTGTTGTGATGATAGGGGGCATACCGTGCTCAAAAATGTCGAGGAACTGCGGGGAGTAACTGCTGTGTGTCAAAAGACACACCGAACAATGTAGCCGTTACATCAATGCCGTCGTATTATTGGTGGTTGAGTATGCGTTTGCGATTGATGACTCGGGAGTACCTCTCTATGAACCGCCTATTTGTGTTGTTCGTTCTGTTGTCGGCATCTGTCTACACCGCGGCGGCACAGCCTTATCGCGGTAAACTGATCCTTCCGATTCGTGGTGTGCTCGATAAGGACTTTGTTGTTGTGAATCATGTTGATCACGACGTGAATGCCAATGCTATTCGTGATCACGGGTGTGGTAGACAAACGTATGATGGGCATCAAGGAACGGACTTTGTTCTGAAGTCGTTTCGACAAATGGATTCGGGCGTAACCGTTGTGGCTGCCGCTGCTGGTGTTGTTACTGCTGTTGTAGACACCTTCCCGGATAGAAACAAGGTC
The DNA here is from genome assembly GCA_016707005.1 of Ignavibacteria bacterium. Classification (NCBI taxonomy): domain Bacteria; kingdom Pseudomonadati; phylum Ignavibacteriota; class Ignavibacteria; species Ignavibacteria bacterium. The sequence continues at coordinate 331,200 of JADJIQ010000002.1, read as the reverse complement.
TCGGTGGTCTCCCGCGGATATGGCAACTATGTTGCACTTCTCCATCCCAACGGACTGGCAACGTATTACGCCCATAATCGCAGAGGTAGTGCTGTTGTTGCTGTTGGAGATACGGTTGATGTCGGTGAGGCACTTGCTCTTGTTGGTTCAAGCGGAAACAGTGAAGACCCCCACGTCCATTTTGAAGTCTGGCAGCTGGTTGATCCGTTTGAAGGGGGCTGTTCACCATCTCCAACGTTGTGGCAAGATCAGCCACCGTATCAAACACAACTCCGCGTGATCGATGCGGATGTTACTACATGGCCCCCGTCACTCGACACTATTTGTGAGCGACCGCCAACGGCAACTGTTGTAAAGCAGGCTGACTCATCGATCACGTTCTGGACGTTGCTGCAAGGGGTGAACCCAACGGACCGATTGCGCATTGTATGGCTCGATCCTGAATTGAGTGAATGGTTTACCTATGAAGCGGAAACAGGGATCACGTCGAACTACTTCTACTGGTGGTCGTGGATAAATCGACCCGAGCGCAATGGAACGTGGACATGTGTGTTGTACGCCAATGACACTGAGCTCCTCCGCAAGAGCTTTGTGGTCTCTGATGTTGTGGGAATATCAAACAGTGGAGTAGGTGATGTGTCCGTTACACGTCATGGCGATATGCTTCGCATACGCAATGCCGCCACGATGTCGATAGAGTTCTTTGATGCCCGCGGACGATCCATCCGCACAACACCCATCACCGATAACGACACAGCCATCATCCTCCCCGACACCCGGTTCATGGTGTTCCAAATCCTCGACAACGGCAAGCCGATATATCGTTCAGTGATTCATTAAGCGTTTGGCCGTCCGTCACCCCGAGCGTAGTCGAGGGGCCTTCGTCATCCCGAGCGTAGTCGAGGGGGCATTCGTCATCCCGAGCGTAGTCGAGAAGGGGCATTCGTCATCCCGAGCGCAGTCGAGAGGGGGCATTCGTCATCCCGAGCGTAGTCGAGGGGGCATTCGTCATCCCGAGCGCAGTCGAGGGGCATTCGTCATCCCGAGCGAAGTCGAGGGGCATTCGTCATCCCGAGCGTAGTCGAGGGGCTGTGCCTCGACTTCGCTCGGCATGACGATCGCTGTTCACCGTTCGCTGTTCACAAAGACTTTCCACCACTGCAACGGCGAGACCACACCCTGCACAGCTGTCACAATTGTATAGTTGGCAAGTTCCCTTTGATACCGTACAAAGCGACGGTCCAACACACAGTTCCGCAATGAGAGTTCGTTACGTGCATAGATGCTCACAATGCGAGAGAGTAACCATAGCGGACGATCTCGTCGAAGTTCACGGGTTCGGTCGATGTGACTCTTTATCGATTCTAGTGTTATGATGGTCTCAGGTTGTCTACCTTGGCCTCGGTATACCATGGCGGAAAGCATCAGAACATCTAGTGGTTGCTTGCTGTTCGACTTCACGTTTCTGATCGTGATCGATGTATCGTGACTCAAGACGCGCGCATACAGCATGCCAAGCTTTAGCTTTGCGATCAGGTCGGCCGACTGCCGTTTTAACGTCTTTTGGGAATCAATGAGATCGGCAGTGTCAGCCGCGCGACGATACTCACCACTCTTGAGTTGGAAACGTAAGAGAACGTTGATCGCATTGAACCAATCCGTTGAATCCGGATTACAGGACTCAACCACCTTGCGAGCAGAAAGAACTCCTCGTTTGTAGTCGTTGGCCGTATTGAAGATAAATGCTCGTTGAGCGTGATACTCCCTCAGAGCAACGGTATCATATCGACCCTCCGTCGTCAGCGCCTTTCGTGAGCGGTCCAACCAATAGAGACCAAGCTCCATGTCGCCCACTAATTGAGCAAGCGTTGTGGCAAGTCTTGCCGCCGCCATCGCAACAACACTGGAAGTGTTGCTTTTGGACAGTTCGGCGAGAAGTGCTCGTGCCTTCTCGATATAGGGCTTGCGGCGTTCCTTGTCCGCCTTCCTGTGCAATGGGATCGAGATATGGATCCACAGTTCGAGTAGGTCGTGGACGTGCATCGCTTCCTTTGCCGCATCTCTCCCGCGTCGGAGCTCAAGACGTGCACTACGACCACGTCCATTAAAGCCGTCGTAATAGGCTAGAGCAAAGTGAATAGGTGGCGCATACCACATAAGCTCAGGATAGACTATCGCCCTACGGGCTGCTAACAAATGCCAGCGATTCGTGTACGTACCACCCGCCCGCAAAAGCGTCTGACCGACGAGGAGGTTGCGCAGACAGGCAATTGATGTCAAGCGCCGAGACCCTAATGCCGGTGATAGGGGGCATGACAATACGATCTCGGCCAGTCGGTTTTCGAATCGCGCAATTCGCCGACGATAGCGCCCATCGACAGTTGCAGATGATCCGTACAGAAGTTGAGCTAGTGTAAGGTCGTTGGCAACCTGTCTCGAAACAACCATTTGTAACAATGTTAGATCAGTTGACGATAGCGTTGCAAGAATCGAATCATCAAGCAACCAAGCCTCGCCACCTATGATAGAGAGGCAATCGATGTATTCAAGTACTTGTGCTAACATGATATGTGTGAATTAGAAGACTCGAAAATGGATGTCTCAATATACGGTATCGCGATACGGTTAAGGTCAGGATATCCCGATACGTTGTGAGTGAAGCTCATTCACACATAATCGTTGAGGGACGCTATGGAAATGTTGTTGGCGATTCTGCTCTGGCTCGGCTGTATAACGGCGCCAAACACCTATTACCGACCACAGATTGACGCCTATGAGAGTCAGAATCAGGCAGCGATCAATGGAGTAATGGCAAGTCCTCCACAGCAGGCATACGTCTGGAACCAATATGGGGCAGCCACAGAAAATGTCCAGGTCATCGATCCATACAGATAGTGATTTGAGGTCCCAGGTGGTCCTGATAATCGCAATCCGCGATACAGCAGTCACGTGAGATCGCACACCAACGCCTTAACAACTGTAGTCTAGCATTGAGATTAGCTAGTTAGCGTGCCATTAGATGCGGCGGTCCGCTTCGTGCGGAACGATGTGGTCAACGCAAACGGAATCTCCATTGTATTAATCACTATTCCTGCACGACCTAACTAGTAGTCCGCTGTGGACTAACTTTCACACCGTCAAACCGGAGGTTTTATGATCTGGAAGGGACTTGGCGTTACGACAACGCTGCTGCTGTTGATATGTCTTGTTCAAGAAACACGTGGACAGGCAATCACCATTACCTCACCCACGGGTGGTAGTACGATAGCACTTACTTTCACTCAGGTCGAGATACATACAGACTTGCCAATCGACCCCACATCAATTCTTGATACAATCCCCAGAAGAGATACTATAATCCCGAACCGGCATGCCTGCATCTACATAGTCCCAACGATACTCTATGATTCACTGCACAATGATCGTTCCTCACTTCGTGACTTGTGCCTTAGCGGAACGACGATGATTATTGATGATACAACTGTGATATTTACGCTAGACTCAGGGCAGTTTCTCTTTTCAACAGACTACACAATACTCGTTCATGATTTGCGTGTAGTTGATACCACTGCAACACCTGATGACACGATCATGGTTGATAGTACTGTTGCCACTTTCCGATCCGCTGATCCCGCGAACGCGCTTACCTTCACGTCTTTGGATGATACTGAGATATTACGTTGCGACGAATCACCATGGTTTCGGTTCAGTAAGAAGGTGCCCTATCATACAGTAGGAGGAAGTGATCTCTTTACGGTCCTTCGTATTGCATCTCACACTCTTGTCGATTCAGCATCTGTAACATACTCCTATGACACCATTGGGTATGATGTGGCATACAGTAGTGACAGTACATCACTCACATTGTCGATCGATACCTTGATACCAGGTGATTCGTACATTATCGAGGCTAACATCAGCTTGCTCAATGGTGATAGCACAACTAACTTCCAATTCCCCTTCAGCGTGCCCAAAGTCTCATTCTTCTATCCAAAAGTGATCTGTTCTGACACCTCGATTACCATGCCCAAAGGTTTAGTCACGTCTTTTGGTTCCTATGGAGGCTTTCCGGTTGAATCCGGGGATACTGTTCGATTTCGCGTTCCTTCAGAATTCGACAACTTCTATTTTTCACATTGGATATTCCCGTCAGATAGTTCAATCGATGGGAATACTTCTGATTCTATTGACCTCATATTTACCTGTGGTATGATGGACTTTCTACAGCCCACAGCCGTTTTTAATCTCATCCCGATCGACACGTTCCAGATTGCCAGTACAGACACATCCATGGGCACTGTCAAGGTATCCGGATTTCTTGATTCTCTTGGCGGCAACACTTATACAGTGCGTCGCGGCCGATCTAATGCTCTATACCTTAATGCATTGCCGAACCTGGGTTACCGGTTCAACCAGTGGACATCGCTCACCTACAGTGCCATCAATGGGTTGACAAGCCCGCACGCTAACGTCGTGACAAACAATCCGTGGACAAATCCTCCCTGGAAGAGAGTAATCGACGGTGATTTCGACCCGGTGATCTGCAATAATCACAAGATAACCGTACTTGTTGATGGATGGAAGTGTAATCACTGGCCGGATAACTATGAAGTTGAGTTTGTTCCGAAGCAACCGGCAAATCTTGCCTTTGGTATCTCCAACCCAGTGCTGGCTGCCGTTACACCTTATAGCGGACAGGGTAATATTCAGCAACAAATTCCTATCACGAACTACATGGTGACATACACGCTGTACGACGATTGTTATGAGATTGCGGGCGCAACAATCGATGGTCAGTTAGTTCAAGGTACGATGGACTGCTATGATGGTCCTGTTGTTGGTCAGACTATAACTATTCCCGTTTCCACAACGGTTCTCGACTGTGATAAGTTTGTCTTCATACACATTCGTCACAAGCGCTTTACGCTACGTACAGAAATGTGGTCTGTTGATGGTAGCAAGATTATTCGACCACGTCAGGATGTCAAGCGGAGTCCGACGGGAATGCCCAAAAATCCATATCATGATTGGACTCGCAATAGTGACTTCACATTATGGGTGCTAGAGGAGATATATCCGTGTAATGAAGAAGTTGTTTCGCACCCTGATATCGATGCAACCGATCGTACCGCGACACATATTCAACGACACGGATGGCTTAACACCTCAGGGTATACATATCAAGCTGAACTCGTTGAGACACCCGATGAAGACCGTATCGAATTTGTTATGGACCAGGACAGGGATCACGCCTATCTATGGGGAATGAATGCATTCCTCGCCACTAGACTTCTACTCCGTTCTTATGGCCTTGCTAATATGGGTGAAAATCAGAATGCCATAGCGCTACGTTCAGTCGAGATTGATGAGTTAGGAGAACCGGATATATTCAAGCTAGATCGCTATCGTGCTGAATTCATTGACCCATCTCCAGATACAAAACTAGAGGTGTTCGTTGAGTTCACTCATCCAGTTGATGCAGAACCTAACAACAATGGCTATTCGTTCCCAACGAGTTCTCTATGGGGACAGGATGTTGAGCGTTATGACTTCGAAGGAAAAAGGTCATATCAACAGGCACCAAGCCAATACTCCACAAGTACAGCATCTTTGAATCTTGTCGCCGCCGACGGATTGATTCCGTTTAGCTGCGGGCGCGTGCGCATCAACTGGGATGCAGATATTAGATCGAGTGAAGCGACCGGTGGCCTTCCTTTGGAAAACCCTGGTAGTGGCGTTATTATAGTTTCGCCTCCAGCTATTGACGTTCAGTGGCTCAGCGTCGATACAAAATGGACACTTGGGGATTGGTGGGATATCAGCTGGCAGTTGTTTATTCCGTTCCCGGGTAACCCAGACCCACGAACAGATCTCTCATTGTCTCATGGATACATGATGCCAGATGAAGATCGGCTGGTTGTCGGTGATCCTGAATTCTTGGAATGGGACAGGGGCGACGTTAATGGGCCACAATGGTATGATGTTAACGACAACTTCTCCACATTGTATCCAAGAAGTGGCAGCAGCGCCTTTTTTGTTGGTGCGATGATGGTCGATGATGACCAGGATGAAACGGCGAAGGATCCTGCTCGTGCTCTGCTCGAAGTTGGTTTTTCAACACTGGATCCAACGAGTGCGATTGAGATGTTTGTGAGCCAGTTTATGCTCGGGTTTTGGGATTCTTGGACGAGATACGGTGATGGCGACAATGATGCTATGGGTGCTACTCACTCCGGAAAGGAGAATCACAAGTTCGCCAACAACCTATGGAATGCTAGATCGCAGGCTAACAATGTCAACTACATGTATCGCGTTCATACAATGGACCACTACTTGTACGACATTCAATACAAGGTCAGTCTGAGTAGGAGGGTTTTGCTTTACTAACAACTAGGGCGTATATGGGAGGAAGATCAATAAACACCTTCCTCCCGATACGTGTATCCATGGACAATTCAAGGAGACATATTATGCTTCACACATCGTGTACTACCGTCCTACTTTGCGTCGCTATCGCATTTCTGATTCCTATTCCCGGTAGTGGTCAGGCGAACCATTCAGTGTTTCCAGTTGCTGGCGAGGTGCTGTATTGCGGTGACAGAATCTATGTATCATCTGATATCACTTCAGTTGACTATTTCAACAAAGGCAAGTGGACTTCGATTGCGATCATTAGAGAGGCTGAAATGATGGGTGGAAGGTACCTGCTAATCAACGATGAAATGATTACTCAGTATGGCCGCCTAAGATTCTCTCATCGAGATGGCAGTTCACAACTAAGCCCCGGCAATGTCAGTGTGAAACTTCGGCGACCTGTTGTCAGTATTGGCGACATGGCTGCCGGTTGCACTGAAGACGCAAATCAATACGCTCATTGCAGTATATCGCCGAACCCAGCATCTACAACACTTAATGTTGAGGCAGACCGACCCATTCGTAGTGTGCAGATTGTCCAATCTACGTCAGGCTCAATAGTCCACTTTGCACGTATGGCCGGTGAGGTCTATGCGCACACCATTGATGTATCGAAGTTAAGTGCCGGCTCATACTTTGTTGTGTCTGATTTCGGCAATTCACTTGTAACTTCAACCCAAGTCGTAATCTTGAGGTAGCCCTTGCGCATTCTCATCATTGTCCTATGCTCATTCTTCGTGATTCATGTCCAGACCTCGGCACAGAGGCTAGTTACTACTTGGACTGAGACGAGTCCAACGTGTACGTTCTCAGCCGACCGATCTCACATCATTGTCGCTAGCATCGCGCAGATTGAAGACGGCGTCACGGTATTCGTTAGGGACAATGAGTCGTATAAAGTAATTCGCTCAAACTCTCAGGGTGATGGAAGCAGTATCCTTGGTGGTTTATTGGGAATTTCTTCGCAGGGACAATACGCCTTATTTGTGAATGGAATCGACGCGAATTCAGTTGTCTCGGGCTATTCAACAGATTCTAGTGGCTTAGTCTTCAGTGATTCACTTGATAGCTTACAATCGGTTGCAACGCTCCTGGATGGCGCTGCCCTTCTCTATCTGCAGCGCCATTCTGGAGAGTTTAGGGTTTTGTTTAAGGAAGGTCCCCAATCGGAGATTGACACGCTTTGTCTCGTTTCAGAGCGTGTATTCACAGATCGCCTTTCTGATCGGTTCTATTCGATAGATCAAAGAGGGGTGATGACCGCTCGCTCAGTTATCACTTGTGATACTATCTACTCATTCACGTTGCCAAGTGCGGCCTCGCTACTTACACGACGTTTCATTGCCGTCGATCGTCCTCGTGGATTGACCTATGTTGCAATGGATAATGGGCGGCTTGTTTGCTATGACGAGATGAAGAACACTGTTCAGGCCGTATTGAGTGTCGAATCGAATATTGTTGCGCTGGATGTTGACGAGCGAGATGGACAGGTAGTAGTGACAACACCAGAATCCGTTATCGTAATGAGGAACGGAGAGCTGTTTAAGACTTTGCAATTGGACAATGTTGGTCCATTCGAATCGTTAACAGATGCCGTCTTTTGCCTAGATGGAAACAAACTCCTAGTTGCCAATTCTTTGTATTCTGAGTGGGTGGATTTAGGCGGTAGCAAGACACCGAGACTCGCATCGATCAATTCGACTCCTTTTTCAATATTCAAATCTCAGACTCACGTCCTCATTATTGGATCGTATTCGCGTGCGTATTCACTAGATCTTGATGCATTGAGAATTGTCAAGAGTCGGGAGATCAATCATCTAAGCTTAACCTTTAATTCGGGATGTAGCGAGTTTGTTAGATTCAACTCTGGCAAGCTCCACCAATTCGACTATCTCTTGGAGATTCTGGATACAATTGTCGTTAGCAATCATGACAACGCCACGTGCCTAGCATTCACCTGTGAGTTGAATACAGCTCTGTTCTATCAGGGAGATTCTGTTTGCATACACGATCTCAGCAATGACAAGTGTCTGTCATCGATCGATTGCTCCTTACTTGGTACTGTCCGTTCTGGCCAGATTGATGAATCGAAACATCAGGTTGTTCTATCTGGACAGAATGGTGGAATGGTCGTGGAGAACGCAATGACAACTCCGATCATTCATTACGTACCGCTCCTTAGGACACGGGTACTTGATCGCCATCGAAGGGTCTTACCCGATCATTTTGCATTTGAAGAGAAGCTTGTTCTGACGCTTCATTCGACTAGGTCCTTTGCATACTCATGGTATCCATTCGACTCAGTGAGTGTGATGAGCCTTCCGGACCCAACTTCTTCTATTAAGGGGATATTCTCTTCTGCAAGTGACAACTCACTCTACATTGCCGACAATAAGTCTCACTATTGGTGTTTCGACCCTAGCAGCAGTACTCTGACTCTTATTGATTCGACTAGTATTGACGGCAAATTGTCAACAATGGATAGGAACACGGCTACTGGTGTCAACACTGTTTCTCATTCGGAACACAACATTCTTGAATTTTCTTCTGACTGCGCACTGACTAATGTACCCGAAGCGCTCGAAAAAGACAGAGTATCATCGAGTACGAGCATACAAGTTCACGGTACGTACTTGACAGCTATTGACGCGAAGGAGAGATTGATAAAGTCGGTTCAGGTCTACGACTACCTTGGTCGTTTGATTGAGCAGTCGTCCACAAACAATGCCAGTGTTGTTGTGTTTGCTGATGGTGTGCCTGCTTGCCCAATGTATGTACGCGTGACTGGCAATGGTTGGAGTGAGGTAACATCTTTACTACTAAACATTCATTAGCAGTAATTCCTCGGGCCAGTTTCGAGTAACGGATCCGCAGATCTTGATTGTCATTACTAACAACGTCAGCGCTTCCGTGACCAGCAGAGGCAAATTACTCTAACCGCGGCATCATTAAGATCCTCAAGCTCGACTGAACGTCACCCCGAGAGAAAAGGCGAAGAGGCATACGTCACCCCGAGCGGAGTCGAGAGGCGAAAAGGCGAAGGGGCGAAGTGGCGAGGAGCCCCGTATTTCAATGATAGTGCACTGATCCGCTACTGTGAGGGCTATTTTAGAAGGCCCTTTCAAGTGCACACACATGTACGGAGTACGTCATGGCTTCCGACAAACGGGTGATCATCAACAACGATGGGATGTGGGGCCTTGTCTGGTTCCTTGCAACTGTTGGTGTCGCTATATATTACGTTCAGCAAGCAACGGACTTCTGGGGCGCTGTACTCGGGATTCTCAAAGCGCTTGTCTGGCCAGCGATGTTGATGTATCGCATCTTCACTGATCTGCACATGTAAAGGCACAACTATGCGATTTCAAACCGGTATTGTCATTCTGCGCGAAAGCTGGAATGTCCTGCGTCAAGATGCTGAACTCATCTGGTTTCCGGTGATGAGCAGCCTTGCAAGCGTAGTCATTGTTGCTCTCATTATTGCCACTGGTTTTATCATTCCGTCCATCGGTGACTGGGTGTTGAGTCTTCTAGCTGACAGTTCTAGTGATGCCATGATCTCGTTGGGACCGGTATTGGCACTTGCCATATGCTTTTGCGTCTACTACCTTCTACACTTCGTGGTCATCTACTTCAACACCGCTCTTGTTTCGTGTGTTCTGATGCGTTTTGAAGGGGGCGATCCTACAGTGATGGATGGGATTCGCATGGCCAACGAACGGATCCCACAGATACTTGCTTGGACCTTGCTGTCGGCCGGGGTTGGTACAATACTCTCTGCAATAGAACAGAGGCTTGGTTTTGTTGGCAGCATCATCATGAAGTTCATTGGTGTGGCATGGACAGTTGCCGTCTATTTCGTTATTCCCGTCATTGCAGCAGAAGGTCTAGGTCCGATCGACGCTGTGAAACGATCAGCCCAACTCCTCCGTAAATCCTGGGGCGAGGGCCTTGTTGGCAACATTGGCCTTGGTGTTGTAACTGGCATTGCCTTCCTTTGTTTAATGGCCTTGGCCGCCTTGGCGCTATGGGGCTTCTCTGTCCTCGGATCAACGTTCCTGATCGTAACAACATTGGCCCTGATCGTTGTTGGTACACTCGTCCTCAGCATCCTCAGCAGCACGCTCGGTCAGATCTTTTTAGCCGGACTCTACAGGTACGCTACCACCGGCAACGTTGCAATGGGCTTCACTGCTGAATCATTCCAAGGGGCATTCAAGAAGAAGTAGTGGTGCCTCGGCTCCGCTCGGCATGACGACAATACACGTCACCCCGAGCGAAGTCGAGGGGCATTACCGACACTGAAATGCAAAAACGCGACCAATGAACACAACGTATACATGGCAACAGTGGCTGGGGCTGCTCTTCAGTCTCCTTTTGGTCTTTGCCGCTGCTGCTGCCGGTGGACTTGCTTCGGCAAGTGCAGGGAGTTTCTTCATGGAGCTCGATCGACCTCTCTGGGCACCGCCCGCATGGTTGTTCGGTCCGGCATGGACGGTACTCTATCTTCTTATGGGCGTGGCGTCATGGCTTGTATGGCGAAGAGGGGGCTTCTCTGATGCACGTCTAGCGTTGACTCTATACGGTGTCCAGCTTGTACTGAACGGCCTATGGACCTGGCTCTTCTTCGTCATGCGGTCCGGCAGTCTCGCCTTTGTTGACCTCATTGTCCCGTGGCTCCTGATCCTCGCAACGATCATCGCGTTCTGGCGAAAGAACAAACTTGCAGGACTCATGCTCGTGCCGTATCTGATCTGGGTGGCATATGCTTCGGCGCTGACGTTCTCCTTGTGGCAGCGAAATCCATCGGTGTTGTGAGGCAGGCGTATAGATTGGAGGCCGATCTTACCGCCGCTCATCAACTCGTAAAAGGTCCCTCGTCGCTTCCGGCACGGCATGCTGTGCCCGGAGCGAAGTGGGAACTCACTGGAGAATCCTTCCGCAACGGAAGAGAGGGGGTGGTGTTGGAAAATGACAGCAAAAGGCTAAGTTGCAGTCAATGACATCATTGTGAGAAATTGAAGATGGCCGTACTAACTGTTCGAAATCTACCCGACGAGGTTCATAGAGCCTTACGATTGTTGGCTGCCGAACATGGTAGGAGTACCGAAGCTGAAGTGCGGGCGATCCTCGCCATGGCAGTTGATACACCGGACCGAATGAAGCTTGGTTCATTAGTTGAACGCATGCGTATTGAAGCTGGACTTACGGCTGCAGATGTTGAGGCATTGGAAAGATCTATTGACCAGAATCGAGACCAGCTTCCGCACGAGCCAATGGACTTCGAATGATCGTTCTCGACACCAATGTTGTCTCGGAGCTGATGCGGCCGGAACCCAATCCTTCTGTGGTTGAGTGGGCGGATGCACAGCAGATCAAAACGTTGTTCGTTACGAGTATCACGATGTCAGAGATTCTCTTTGGAGTGGAGGCACTACCCGCCGGAAAACGAAAGAGTCGTCTCTCTGCCTTTGCATCCGGACTTGCAGGCATCTTCGAGGACCGGGTACTCTCTTTTGATTTGGATGCAGCAATACTGTACGCACCTATGGCAGCTACGGCACGAAGGCAAGGTCTTGGAATATCAATTGCTGATGGATACATCGCAGCGATCACGGCTGCACATGGTTTCGTTATTGCAACGCGGGACACAGCCCCCTTCGCATCGGTCGGGCTGGAGGTGATCGATCCGTGGGCTGCGCGATAGGTGATGACTGCCTATGGCATGCTGACTTGTTAAACCCAATGCCAGATTGCAGTTGCCGAGGCCTTGGAGTACGATCTCAAATGGCCACAGCAGTGCGGTTTGTGACGGTCAAGTCAGGCGGAATCTCCCTATGTTCGTACACAAATCTATCTCTCAGATATCCGCGGTTCGAGTTGTATATGCAGGGGTGCATTCCGTGGTTATGCTAGTTTACAAGTGTACATGAAGAACACATCAATTCGGTATTGCCTCACTGTCTGTTGCATACTTGTCAGCAATGTTCTTGCTTTTGCGCAAGCTAGGCCGGCATATGGGGTATTCGGCGATTACAACCTCAATATGTACAAGGCGGATTTTCGCACATTCCCCAATGTACCTTCATGTTGCCCGCTGTATGAAGACGGTAGTGGCGGCGGCTTATCAATTGGCCTATTCTATGAACTTCCTCTTGCTGAGAAGCTCAGGCTGGCATTGAGAGCCGGGTATTCAACAAGGGGAGGGGTGCTACTCCGAGAAGAGAATGTTGTCGTGTCGGGCAATGTACCTGGCGTCTTTGAACATTCTGTTGACGTATCGCTTGCTGATGTAGGAATTGAGCCGCTCGCACAATACAACCTGTTCGGATCTCTTTGGCTCAATCTCGGAGCAAGGGTTGCATATGTAACAACGCAAACCTTCTCTCAGAAAGAGTCAATAGTTAGCCCTTCCGACGGAGTATTCTCGAATGGCTCAAGTACGCGCAATGAGATCAATGATCAACCTATTCCATCGAGTTCGGCTCTGTTTGCCGGTGTACTTGCTGGAGCGAGCTACGATGTGCCGTTGAATGCAAACGCAACAGTGATTCTTGCTCCTGAAGTATTCTATTGCCTTGGCCTCACACCGGTTGTGTCGGATCTGGATTGGACAACAAATTCTTTTCGATTCGGACTGGCGCTGAAGTTATCGCCGCAACAGCCCGAAAGACCGATCGAACGAATCGAAGAAAAGCAAAACGTTGATACCCAGCTTGTTGTGCGTCCAATTGCAGTAGACTCCATTGGGTCCGGACATGACGCAACACAAACACTACTTACTGTTGGTGTTCTAGCAAAAGGTGTTGAAGCAAATGGGGAAGAGAAGCCAACAGTAACATTGCGCGTAGAGGAGTTTTCATCGGTACTAATGACGCCCCTTCTCAACTATGTCTTTTTTGATGAGAATAGCTCGACACTCCCCTCGCGATATAGAGTTCTGAATACCGATGAGACGAACAAATATGATGAGAAGGGGGTCAACAGCATTGACCGACTATCAACGTATTATCACCTTCTCAATATCGTTGGCAAGCGATTGCGCCAGAATCCATCTGCCACCATAACTCTTGTTGGTTGCAATGCAGACGTTGAGATGGAAAGGGGCAATCTTGCACTGTCAACAAGACGTGCTGAGTCGGTTAAGGAATACTTTGTAAAGACGTGGGGCATTGCAGACGTGCGGATCAAGACTGAGTCACGTAATCTTCCCGAGAAGGCTGCGTTCTCTCAATCTGCAGAAGGGTATCAGGAAAATCGTCGAGTTGAGATACTAACATCAAGTACCGAAATCACTGCCCCGATCATAACGAAGGACACACTCAGAAAAGCGAACCCACCCATCCTACGTTTCTATCCAAGTGTAGAGAATGACATACCTCTATCAAAGTGGATTCTCACTGCAGAGCAAAATGGAATGGTTGTAAAACGGTTTGAAGGAAGAGGAGACGTCCCGAGTTCACTTGATTGGACGATGGACCAAGAAGGCTCACACCCTCGCTCAGAAGGCTCAATGGTCTATTTACTGCAGGTGACGGACACAAACAACAGAACAGAGACATCGAGTGGCATGATCGCAGTGGAACAAACCACCATACATCGCAAGAAGATTGAGCGAAGGGGCGACAAAGAGATCAACAGATATTCGCTCATTCTCTTTGAAGTGCGCTCTTCCGACATTACATCCACGAATAAGCCGATCATTGATCTCATTCGGAAGAACATCGCGCCAAATTCTACGGTGAGCGTTGCCGGGTATACTGACCGACTAGGTGACCCTAAGGCAAACCAGACTATTGCTGAGGGTCGCGCAAAGGCCACTGCGAATGCACTACGTCTGCAAAGCGACAACGTGAGCATCTCCGGGCAGGGAAATGCCGACACCTACAACCCCGATCTACCTGAAGGCAGACTTTACACCAGAACGGTGGATGTAGTCATCGAAACACCGGTGAAGGAGTAGTGATGAAGAAGTACTATCTGCCAACTGGCTCCTTTATGAAACTCCTCGTTGCATCGTTTTTATGCCTTGCGTGTTTACATCAAGCAAGCGCTCAATCGATTACTCTGACCGATGTTGATGCTTCCAGTTTCCCGATCATGAAGGGAAAGTTCTATGCCATTGATGTAGCGGGCAACCAACAACGACCAAGTGCAGGTGAGCTATCTTTAACGGAGAACGGTCAACAGCGGACGATTACTGGCGTGTCATGCCCGCCACCGCAACCGCCCAAAGCGCTCTCCGTGGTATTGGTGATTGATGTGAGCGGGTCAATGAGCTCTGGCGTTGGTTCAGTGCCGAATATTGAGTTAGCAAAATCTGCTGCTAGGGCATGGGTCAATGGTTTGCCTCTTGGCAGTAGCGAGTGTGCTATCACAAGTTTTGACGGCTTCAATTATCTAAATCAAGATTTCACTACCGATAGGGACAAGCTGCTAAGCGCGATAACTCCGCTGAGACCCAATGGTGGTACTGACTACGATGCTGCACTTGTCAATCCAATGGCAGGTGGATTGATCGTAAGCAAGCGGGGCGTTCATCAAAAAGTAATTGTATTCCTTACGGATGGACAAGGAGACGGAACAGAAAGCGCGATCGTTGCAGAAGCAAACAGTCAAAACTGCATTGTGTATTGCGTCACGTTGGGAATGCCTGCTCCGGACATTCTTAAGAACATCGCAAGCCGCACCGGCGGCCAAACCTACGAGAACGTAACAACGGTAGAGGGTGCAGAGGATGTATACAACAAAATCCTCCAAGTAGCTCAAGGTAGCTCGCCGTGTGACATTGCCTGGATTAGCGAAGCGCCATGCTCCTCTGTCAATACTGCCGTAGAATTGACATGGCAAGGGCAGAAATCACAAACAGGCTACGCGCCGCCGTCCGGTGCTATTGCTTCGCTGACTGTAGCACCGTCCAATGCTGCCATTGGCAAGCGACTTCCTGCTACTCAAAACGATACAACGCTCACGCTCACCGCTCAAAACGCAGACTTCACCGTAACGGGTATAACACGAACATTTGGCTCTGCTGATTTTGCAGTTGTCAATACAACGTTCCCGCTTTTGATTCCGCAGAACACCAGCCGAACAATTACTCTCCGTTTATTGCCGAGTGACTCAAGTTTTAAGTATGCAAGTTTCGAAATCGCAACCGACAAATGCCCCGGCCACTTTAGCGCAAACGGCGGCTTCCCGGGGAAGAAAGCAACGGCTTCCACACTAAAGCTCACGCGGCCAAATGGAGGTGAGACTTTTGCTGTGGGTAGTGATACTGTTATCACTTGGGACGGCATTGCGCCGACCGATACTGTAACATTAGAGTACAGCCACAACAATGGCGCTACGTGGAAGCGTCTAACAAACCAAGCGACAGGGCTGCAATACACGTGGAACAATGTACCAAGGCCCACAAGTGCGAAGTGTTTAGTTAGGGTAAGCCAGGGTGTGAACACTGCTGCCAATGCCGATACTAACGGCGAGATCCTCACACTAAAAGGACATACTGACAATGTTCACAATGTTGCCTTTAGCCCTGATGGTAGTACAATTGCTACGGCAAGCTGGGACAGTACTGCGAAAATTTGGGACACAAGTACGGGTGTGCTCATTCGCACACTAACAGGACATACTTCCTATGTTTTGGGCGTTGCCTTTAGCCCTGATGGCAGTAGAATTGCTACGACAAGCGATGACGCTACTACAAAGATATGGGATGCAAATGCTGGCACGCTTATTCGCACATTAGCAGGACCTAATGTCTGGGTTAATGGCGTTGCCTTTAGCCCAAATGGTTACACAATTGCTACAGCAGGCAATGACAAAACTGCTAAAATTTGGGACGCTAATACCGGCGCGCTCATTCGCACACTAAGTCATGCATCGTATGTTAGTGGCGTTGCCTTTAGCCCTGATGGGAGCAGAATTGCTACGGCATGCCTTGATAGAACTTCAAGGATATGGGACGCAAATACGGGCGCGCTTATTCGCACACTAACAGGACATCCTGATGGTGTTATGGGCGTTGCTTTTAGCCCTGACGGAAGCAGAATAGCTACGGCAAGCCATGACTCCACCGCCAAGCTATGGGAAGCTAGTACGGGCATGCTTATTCGCACACTAACAGGACATACTTACTATGTTCGTGGCGTTGCCTTTAGCCCTGACGGAAGCAGAATAGCTACGGCAAGCGAAGATAGAACTGCCAAGCTATGGGACGCTAATACGGGCGTGCTCATTCGCACACTAACTGGACATACTTCTGAAGTCGTTGGCGTTACCTTTAGCCCTGACGGTAGCAGAATTGCTACAGCAAGCTGGGATCAAACGGCAAAGATCTGGGGCGTTGATATTGAGCCTTTGCAAGCTGATGTTTCTGACGCAGTCTTTTCGATTGTCGCACCATCGCCTGCAAGCCAAGATGTAGATATGCAGCAATGCTTAGTTGGTAGTGATCGTGATTCTTTGATTTCTTCTTTTGCAAGCAACGCAGGCACATATCCATATCGTGTGAATTCAATTACGATAACGGGTGCTGATGCCTCGCAGTTCTCACTCGTGTCGGGCATTCCGCCCTTTGCTGTGCCGCCGAGCAGCTCAAGGGCCGTAGAGTTCCGGTTCTCACCTACTTCAACGGGGACGAAAACTGCGCAACTGATTGTGTTCACACAATCCGACACGTTGAAACAAACAATTCGTGGAGAAGGAATTGCGCCATCGATTGCCGTGTTGAGTGATGTGATAGACTTCGGTAAACTTGTGGTTGGAGGGGTGAAGGATACTCTTCGCGCAGTCACAATTAAGAACATTGGCAGTGCACCGCTGAGCATTACCGCAACGCGCCATGCCGGACCAAACGACTTCGACTTCTCAACTCTTGCTGGTGGTGGGAGCTTTACTCTAGCACAAGGCGATACGGCTAAAGTGGATCTGCGATTTCTGCCATCAGATGTTGGCAGAACCAGCGGGCGTTTGTTGTTCGAGTATAGCGGCGTGGGGAGTCCGGCCACGGTGCAACTCTTTGGCGAGGGTACTATCAACAGCTTGGATACAGCGCGTACGACGGTTGTTGCCCAGGATATCTTCGCACAAGCAGGTGAGAGAGTGAACCTCATATTAACGCTCCAAAAGCAGACAGGCATGCAGCTCACGGGCGCGCCAACAAAGTGGTTTGCCCGCATCCGCTACAATTCATCGATACTCTTCGTTGAACAAAACAGCAGTGAATGCTCCGGCTCAGCCGATAGTTGCATGCTTGAACTCTCAGGGACGTACGATCCGACGAACAACGAACTGATTTCTGTTCCATGTATTGCGACGCTTGGCAACACCGACAACTCATCGATCATCATCGACGAATTCCGCTGGACAAATAGCGGAATTGTCTCGGAGACATTGACTCAAGATGGCAGAATACAAATCAATGGAATCTGCGACGATGGCGGCGCGCGGTTGTACATCTCGGCAAAGAATTCAACGTCGCTTACCACCCGTCCCAACCCAACACAAAACACAATGGAGATCCACTACGGTCTCCGTGAGCCACTGACCATCACTCTCGAACTGTTGAATATGATGGGTCAGGTAGTACAGACCTTTGTTAGCAACAAGGCAGAAGCCGCAGGCGGCTATGTCCTTACAACAGACGTCAGCGCCATTGGTAACGGGGCGTATCAATTACGGTTGATAACCAACAAGGAAACCCTCACAACTCGTGTAGATGTAGTGAAATGAGATGTATGCAATGTTGACCATCATGAAACTCCTCATCGCATCATTTCTATGCCTTGCGTGTTTACATCAAGCAAACGCTCAATCGATAACTCTCTTCGATGTTGACACTTCAAAATTCCCGACGATGACGGGAAAGATTTGGGCCTTTGATGCGGCAGGTAACCAACAACGACCAAGTGCAAGTGAGCTTTCGTTAACGGAGAACGGTCAGCCGCGGACGATAACCAGTATAACATGTCCGCCACAGCAACCGCCTAAAGCACTCTCAGTGGTATTGGTGATCGACGTGAGTGGCTCAATGGGCTCAGGCTATGGCTCAGAGCCGAATATTGAATTGGCTAAATCTGCTGCTAGGGCATGGGTCAATGGTTTGCCCCTTGGTAGGAGCGAATGTGCTATCACAAGTTTTGACGGCTCAAATTATCTGAATCAGGATTTCACTACAGATAGGGACAAGCTACTAAACGCGATATCTCCCCTGAAACCCAATGGTGGAACCGACTACGATGCCGCGCTCATCAATCCAATGGCTGGTGGGTTGATCGTAAGCAAGCGAGGCAATCATCAAAAGGTAATTGTGTTCCTTACTGATGGACAAGGGGGCGGAACAGAAAGCGCCATCGTTGCAGAAGCAAACAGCCAAAGCTGCATTGTGTATTGCGTCACGTTGGGAATGCCTGCTCCCGACATTCTCGAGAACATTGCTAGCCGCACGGGCGGGCAGACCTACGAGAACGTAACAACGGTAGAGGGAGCAGAGGATGTGTACAACAAAATCCTCCAAGTAGCTCAAGGCAGTTTGCCGTGTGACATTACCTGGACTGGCGAAGCGCCATGCTCCTCTGTCAATACTGCCGTAGAATTGACATGGCAAGGGCAGAAATCACAAGCAGGCTACGCGCCGCCGTCCGGTGCCATTGCTTCGCTGACTGTAGCACCGTCCTATGTTGCCTTTGGCAAGCGACAACCTGCTACACAAAACGATACAACACTCATGCTAACTGCTCAAAATGCAGACTTTACCGTAACGGGTATAACTCGAACATTTGGCTCTGCTGATTTTACTGTAGTCAATACTACTTTCCCTCTTACCATTCCGCAGAACACCAGCCGAACAATTACTCTCCGTTATGTGCCGAGTGATTCGAGTTTTAAGTATGCAAGTTTCGAAATCGCAACTGACAAATGCCCCCGCTACTTTAGTGCAAACAGCGGTTATCCGGGGAAGAAAATAGCTTCAACCCTGAAGCTCACGCAGCCAAACGGTGGCGAGACCTATGTAGTAGGGAGCGACACAGTGATATCATGGACAGGAATTGCACCCAGTGATCCGGTGCAATTGCAATACAGTGCTGATAACGGCATCACATGGAAAGTAATCACTAGCAAAGCGACAGGGCTGAACTTTACATGGAAGAATGTACCAAGTCCGCCAAGCGCGCAGTGTTTAGTCAGAGTAAGCCAAGGTTGGAACACCGCCACTGCCGATACTATTGGAGAGAGCCTCACACTAAAAGGACATACTGACATTGTTTGTGGTGTTGCCTTCAGCCCTGATGGTAGTAGAATAGCTACGACAAGCCTTGATAGGACTGCGAAGATATGGGACGTAAATACGGGAGTGCTCATTCGCACATTGACAGGCCATGCTGACTTTGTTTTGGATGTTGCCTATAGCCCTGATGGGAGCAGAATTGCTACGGCAAGTAGTGACGAAACCGCCAAGATATGGGACGCTAATTCTGGCGTGCTCCTCAGCACACTAACACAACATTATGGTGGTAATATTGGTGTTGCCTATAGCCCTGACGGAAGTCGCATAGCCACGGCAGGCTATGACCGAACAGCCAGGATATGGGACTCAAACACGGGCATATTCATTCTCACACTAGCAGGGCATACTAACGCTGTTCATGGCGTAGCCTTTAGCCCTGATGGGAGTAAAATAGCTACAGCAAGCGATGACCATACCGCAAAGATATGGGACGCAAACACAGGGGTTGTCACTCAGACATTAACAGGACATTATAATAGTGTCCGTGGTGTTGCGTTTAGCCCTGATGGGAGTAGAATTGCTACGGCAAGCTGGGACTTTACCACAAAGATATGGGACTCAAACACGGGCATGCTTGTTCGCACACTATCAGGAGATACTTTCGCTCTTAGCAGCGTTGCATTTAGCCCTGATGGGAGCACAATTGCTACTGCAAGCTATGACTCTACAGCAAAGATATGGGACGCAAATACGGGAGTGCTCATTCGCACAGTAGCAGGACATACTCTCCATCTTACTGAAGTTGCCTTTAGCCGTGACGGCAGCAGAATTGCTACAACAAGCTGGGACTCTACTGCAAAGATTTGGGAAGTTGGTATAGCTCCATTGCAGTCTGACGTTTCTGACGCAGTCTTCTCTATCGTCGCACCCTCTCCTGCAAGCCAAGATGTAGATATGCAGCAATGCTTGGTAGGTAGTGATCGAGACTCTTTGGTCTCGACTTTTGCTCGCAACGATGGCACCTATCCATATCGTGTTGACTCCATTGCGATCGTAGGCGCAGATGCTTCTCAGTTCTCTCTGGTGTCAGGCATTCCGCCATTTACTGTACCTTCGGGCAGCTCACGGGCCGTAGAGTTCCGGTTTTCACCTACTTCAACAGGGACAAAAACTGCACAACTGATCATCTTCACTCAAGCCGACACGCTGCAACAAACGATTCGTGGAGTAGGAATTGCTCCTTCGCTTGCTGTGTTAAGTGATGTGATTGACTTTGGCGTTCTTGAGGTAGGAGTTGCAAAAGACACCATTCGCGCAATCACTATAAAAAACGTAGGTAACGCACCGCTGAGCATTACCGCAACTCGCCATGCTGGACCAAACGACTTCGACTTCTCAACTCTTGCTGGTGGTGGAAGCTTCACTCTTGCCCAAGGTGATACGGCTAAATTGGATCTGCGGTTTCTACCATCAGATTTAGGTAGAACCAGCGGACGATTGTTGTTCGAGTACAATGGTGTAGGGAGTCCTGCCACGGTGCAACTCTTTGGCGAGGGAACGATCAACAGCTTGGATACAGCTCATACCACTGTTGTTGCCCAGGATATCATAGCCCAGGCAGGTGAGAGAGTGAACCTCACATTATCACTCCAGAAACAAACTGGCTTGCAGGCCACAGGCGCACCAACGAAGTGGTTCGCCCGCATCCGCTACAATTCATCAATACTCTTCGTTGAACAAAACGGCAGTGAATGCTCCGGTTCAGCCGATAGCTGCATGCTCGAGCTCTCAGGGACGTACAATCCGGCGAGTAACGAATTGATTTCTGTTCCATGTCTTGCGACGCTTGGCAATACCGACAACTCATCGATCATCATCGACGAATTCCGCTGGACGAATAGCGGAATTGTCGCCGAGACATTAACTCAAAATGGCAGAATACAGATCAATGGAATCTGCGACGATGGCGGCGCGCGATTGTATATCTCGGCAAAGAACTCTACGTCGCTTACAACCCGTCCCAACCCAACACAAAACACAATGGAGATCCATTACGGTCTCCGTGAGCCGCTGACCATCACTCTCGAACTGTTGAATATGATGGGTCAGGTAGTACAGACCTTTGTCAGCAACAAGGCAGAAGCCGCAGGCGGTTATGTCCTCACAACAGACGTCAGTGCCATTGGTAACGGGGCGTATCAATTGAGGTTAATAACCAACAAGGAAACTCTCACAACTCGTGTAGATGTGGTGAAATGAGATGTATGCAATGTTGACCATCATAAAACTCCTCATCGCATCGCTTCTATGCCTTGCGTGTTTACATCAAGCAAACGCTCAATCGATAACTCTCTTCGATGTTGACACTTCAAAATTCCCGACGATGACGGGAAAGATTTGGGCCTTTGATGCGGCAGGTAACCAACAACGACCAAGTGCAAGTGAGCTTTCGTTAACGGAGAACGGTCAGCCGCGGACGATAACCAGTATAACATGTCCGCCACAGCAACCGCCTAAAGCACTCTCAGTGGTATTGGTGATCGACGTGAGTGGCTCAATGGGCTCAGGCTATGGCTCGGTGCCGAATATTGAACTAGCGAAAACTGCTGCTAGGGCATGGGTCAATGGTTTGCCTCTTGATGAGAGCGAATGTGCAATCACAAGTTTTGACCATTCAAATTATCTGAACCAAGATATCACGACAGATAGGAACAAGCTACTAAGCGCGATATCGCAGCTGAAACCAAATGGCGGAACCGACTACAATGCGGCACTAGTCGATCCTATGGCCGGAGCATTGATCGTGAGCAAACGGGGCATTCATCAAAAGATAATCGTTCTGTTAACTGATGGGCAAGGTGGTGGAAGCGCAGACGCAATCGTTGCCGAGGCGAACAAACAGAACTGTGTTGTCTACTGCGTTACTTTGGGAATGAATGTTCCAGAGATACTTACAAACATCGCAAGTCGAACGGGAGGCCAGACGTACGGAAACGTAACGTCAATTGAAGAAGCAAAGAAGGTGTACTATAGTTGTCTTCAACTAGCTCAAGGAAGTTCACCGTGTGACGTCACGTGGACAAGCGATGTCGCCTGCCATGCAGGAAGCACCAATCTCGTACTAAACTGGCAAACCCAAACAGCTACCGCAAGTTATACGCCGCCTGTTTGGGCAATCGCATCGTTATCGGTAACTCCCAGTTTTGTGACCTTCGGCAAACGCCTTCCATCAACGCAAATCGACACAACGCTCACGCTCACTGCCAACAACACCGACTTCACCGTTACCGGCATCAGCCGCACGTTTGGCTCCGCCGATTTTTCCGTTGTTAATACCACCTTCCCGTTTTCCGTACCGAGGGGAGCAAACAGAACAATCACGCTTCGTTGTACGCCGAGCGATTCCGGTATGAAGTACGCGAGCTTTGAAATAGCAACCGACAAATGCCCCGGCTACTTCAGCGCAAATGCGGGCTTCCCGGAAAAGAAAACCACGGCTTCTACGCTGAAGCTTACGCATCCTAATGGCGGGGAGACCTTTGCTGTGGGAAGTGATAGCGTGATAACGTGGGATGGCATTGCGCCGAGCGATACGGTAACATTAGAGTATAGCCCCGACAGTGGCACTACGTGGAAACGTCTTACAGACCAAGCTGTAGGGCTGAGATACTCGTGGAATGATGTACCAAGACCCACAAGTGCGCAGTGCTTGGTGAGGGTGATCCAAGGGGGGAGGGATGCCGACTCCAAAACCGTCCTAACGCTGAAAGGGCACACTGGTGGGGTTATTGGTATTGCTTACAGCCCTGACGGAAGCCGTATAGCCACGGCAAGCCTTGACTTTACCGCCAGGGCGTGGGATGCCAATACGGGCGTCCTCATTCGGACACTGAACGGGCACACTAATTCTGTTTTTGATATTGCCTACAGCCCTGACGGAAGCCGTATAGCCACGGCAAGCTATGACTATACCGCCAGGGCGTGGGACGCCAATACGGGATCCCTCATACGGACGCTGACGGGGTACACTGGTTGGGTTGTTGGTATTGCCTACAGCCCTGATGGCAGCCGCATAGCCACGGCAAGCTGGGACCGAATCGCCAGGGTGTGGGAGGCCAATACGGGCGTCCTTATGCTGACGCTGACTGGGCACACAGATTATGTTTTGGGTATTGCTTACAGCCCTGACGGCAGCCGCATAGCCACGACATGTAATGACCGTACCGCTAGGGTGTGGGACGCCAATACGGGCGCCCTCATGCTGACGCTGCCTGGGCACACTTCTGGGTTTAGGGGTGTTGCCTACAGCCCTGACGGCAGCCGCATAGCCACGGTTAGCTTTGACACAACCGCCAGGGTGTGGGACGCCAAAACGGGCGCCCTCATGCTTACGCTGAAGGGACACACTGGTCCGGTTTTTGGTATTGCCTTCAACCCTGACGGCATCAGCATAGCCACGACAAGCCATGACAGCACCGTGAGGGTGTGGGACGCCTATACGGGCGCGCTCATTCGGACGCTGACCGGGCACACCGATTGGGTTTCTGGTGTTGCCTACAGCCCTGACGGCAGCCGAATAGCCACGGCAAGCCATGACAATACCGCCAGGGTGTGGAATATTGGGGGAGCGCCGCCACAAGAAGATGTATCTGACGCAGTGTTCTCCATCGTCGCACCCTCTCCTGCAAGCCAAGATGTTGAAATGCAGCAATGTTTAGTTGGTAGTGATCGAGATTCTTTGGTCTCTACTTTTGCTCGCAACGATGGCACCTATCCATATCGTGTGGATTCAATTACGATAGTAGGCGCCGATGCCTCTCAGTTCTCACTGGTGTCGGGCATTCCGCCTTTTACCGTACAGTCGAGCAGCTCAAGGGCTGTGGAGTTCAGGTTCTCACCTACTTCTATTGGGACAAAAACCGCACAACTGATCATCTTCACTCAATCCGACACGTTGCGACAAATGATACGAGGAGAAGGTGTTGCGCCTTCGCTTGTTGTGTTGAGCGATGTGATCGACTTCGGCGCGCTTCACGTAGGAGTGCCAAAAGACACTCTGCATGCAATCACCATCAAGAATGTTGGCAACGCACCACTGAGCATTACCGCAACGCGCCATGCCGGACCAAACGACGTCGACTTCTCGACTCTTGCAGGTGGTGGGAGCTTTACACTTGCCCAAGGTGATACTGCTAAACTGGATCTGCGATTCTTGCCGTCAGATGCAGGCAGAACAAGCGGACGTTTGTTGTTCGAGTACAACGGTGTAGGGAGTCCGGCCACGGTGCAACTCTTTGGCGAGGGAACGGTCAACAGCTTGGATACAGCTCGTACCACTGTTGTTGCCCAGGATATCTTCGCGCAAGCAGGTGAGAGAGTCAACCTCACACTAACACTCCAAAAGCAAACTGGCATGCAGCTCACTGGCGCGCCAACAAAGTGGTATGCCCGCATCCGCTACAATTCATCGATACTCTTCGTTGAACAAAACAGCAGTGAATGTTCCGGATCAGCTGATAGCTGCATGCTCGAACTCACAGGAACCTACAATCCGGCGAGCAACGAATTGATTTCCGTCCCATGTATTGCGACACTTGGGAATACTGACAACTCATCGATCATCATCGACGACTTCCGCTGGGCAAATAGCGGAATTGTTACTGAGACGTTGACTCAAGACGGCAGAATTCAGATCAATGGGATCTGCGACGATGGCGGCGCGCGATTGTACATCTCGGCAAAGAACTCCACGTCGCTTACAACTCGTCCCAACCCAACACAAAACACGATGGAGATCCATTACGGTCTCCGTGAGCCGCTGACCATCACTCTCGAGCTGTTGAATATGATGGGTCAAGTCGTACAGACCTTTGTGAGCAACAAGGCCGAAGCCGCAGGCGGCTATGTCCTCACAACAGACGTCAGTGCCATCGGTAACGGGGCGTATCAATTACGGTTGATAACCAACAAGGAAACTCTCACAACTCGTGTAGATGTAGTGAAATGAGATGTATGCACTCTTGACCATCATGAAACTCCTCATCACATCGCTTCTATGTCTTGCGTGTTTGGATCAGGCAAGTGCTCAATCGATCACACTCTTCGATGTTGACGCTTCAAGTTTCCCGACGATAAAGGCAAAGTTCTATGCTTTTGATGCAGCGGGCAACCAACAACAACCAAGTGCTGGTGAGCTTTCATTGACAGAGAATGGCAAACCACGAACAATAGCGAGCGTGATATGTCCACCCTTGCAACCACCGGAAGCAATATCAGTGGTTCTGGTGATTGACGTGAGCGGGTCGATGGGATCGGGCCGAGGCTCAGTGCCAAACATTGAACTAGCGAAGTCTGCAGCCAGGGCGTTCGTCAGTGGTTTGCCCCTTGGCGAAAGCGAATGTGCAATCACAAGTTTTGACGGCTCAAATTATCTAAATCAAGATTTCACTACCGATAGGGACAAGCTTTTAAACGCGATATCGCAGCTGAAACCGAATGGTGGAACAGACTACGATGCCGCGCTCATCAATCCAATGGCTGGTGGTTTGATCGTAGGCAAGCGAGGCATTCATCAAAAGGTAATTGTGTTCCTTACTGATGGACAAGGAGGCGGAACAGAAAGCGCGATCGTTGCAGAAGCAAACGGCCAAAACTGCATTGTGTATTGCGTCACGTTAGGTATGCCTGCTCCCGACATTCTCGAGAACATTGCTAGCCGCACGGGTGGGCAGACCTACGAGAACGTAACAACGGTAGAGGGAGCAGTGGATGTGTACAATAGAATTCTCCAAGTTGCTCAGGGAAGCTCACCGTGTGACATTACCTGGACTAGCGGCGTTTCTTGTATCGTTGGCAATACAACCATCGAGTTATCATGGCAAGGTCAGAGATCACAAACAGGCTACGCGCCGCCGTCCAATGCAATCGCTTCATTAAAGGTAGCACCTACCTACGTTGCCTTCGGCAAGCGACTTCCTGCTACTCAAAACGATACAACGCTCACGCTCACCGCTCAAAATGCAGACTTCACCGTAACGGGTATAACACGAACGTTTGGCTCTGCTGATATTACTGTAGTCAATACTACTTTCCCGCTTACCATTCCGCAGAACACCAGCCGAACAATTACGCTCCGTTTAGTGCCGAGTGACTCAAGTCATAAGTATGCAAGTTTCGAAATCGCAACTGACAAATGCCCCGGCTACTTTAGTGCAAACAGCGGCTTCCCGGGGAAGAAAGCAACGGCTTCCACGCTAAAGCTTACGCAGCCGAACGGCGGCGAGATCTATGTAGTGGGAAGTGACACTTTGATATCATGGACGGGAATTGCTCCAAGTGATACGGTGAAGCTGGAGTACAGCGTAAATAACGGCATCACATGGAAAGTAATCACGGTTAAGGCCACAGGGCTGAACTTTACATGGAAGAATGTACCAAGGCCGCCAAGCGCTCAGTGCTTAGTCAGGGTAAGCCAAGGTGGGAACACCGCTGCCACTGCCGATACTACCGGCGCTATCCTCACACTAACAGGACATACAGACCAAGTTATAGGCGTTGCCTTTAGCCCGGACGGGAGTAGAATTGCTACAGCAGGCTTTGATATCACTGCTAAGATTTGGGACGCAAATACAGGCGGCCTCATTCGGACACTGATTGGGCACACTACACATGTTCATGGTATTGCCTACAGCCCCGATGGGAGCAGAATCGCTACGTCAAGCTTTGACCAAACAGCAAAGATATGGGACGCAAATTCGGGCGCGTCCATTCGCACACTAACAGGACATACTTCCTATGTTTTAGGCGCTGCTTTTAGCCCGGACGGGAGCACAATTGCTACGGGAAGCATGGACCAAACCGCAAAGGTCTGGGACGCTAATGCCGGCGTGCTCCTTCGCACACTAACAGGACATACTGGCGGTGTTCGTGGCGTTGCCTTTAGCCCTGACGGGAGCAGAGTTGCTACAGCAAGCGATGACAACACCGCCAAAATATGGGGCGCAAATACCGGCGTGCTCATTCGTACACTGACAGGACATACTTCCAATCTTGCTGGCGTTGCCTTTAGCCCTGATGGGAGCACAATTGCTACGGCAAGCCATGACCAAACAGCAAAGATTTGGGACGCTAATACCGGCGTGCTCATTCGCACACTAACAGGACATACTTGGTATGTTTTTGGCGTTGCTTTTAGTCCTGACGGTAATAGGATTGCTACCGCAAGCCGGGACAGCACCGCCAAGATATGGGACGCTAACACTGGGGCCCTTATTCGTACTCTTACGGGCCATTCAAATAGTCTTACAAGTGTTGCTTTTAGTCCTGACGAAAGATCAATTGTAACTGGAAGCTGGGATCGTACGGCAAAAATATGGGACATAGGTCAAGCAACTTCGCAGTCGGACGTTTCCGATGCTGTCTTCTCCATCGTCGCACCTTCTCCTGCAAGCGAAGATGTAGATATGCGTCAATGCCTAGTTGGCAGTGATCGAGATTCTTTGGTCTCTACCTTTGCAAGCAACGTTGGCACCTTTCAATATCGCGTCGATTCTATTGCGATCGTAGGGTCTGATGCCTCTCAGTTCTCACTCGTGTCGGGCATTCCACCTTTCACTGTGCCAACGAGCAGCTCACGAGCCGTAGAGTTCCGGTTCTCACCTACTTCAATTGGGACAAAAACCGCACAACTGATCATCTTCACTCAATCCGATACGCTGCGACAAACGATTCGCGGAGAAGGAATTGCGCCATCGCTTGCTGTAATTAGTGACGTGATAGACTTCGGTAAACTTGTGGTTGGAGGGGTGAAGGATACTCTTCGCGCAATCACAATTAAAAACATTGGCAGTGCACCGCTGAGCATTACCGCAACTCGCCATGCTGGACCAAACGACTTCGACTTCTCAACTCTTGCTGGTGGTGGAAGCTTCACTCTTGCCCAAGGTGATACGGCTAAATTGGATCTGCGGTTTCTACCATCAGATTTAGGTAGAACCAGCGGACGATTGTTGTTCGAGTACAATGGTGTAGGGAGTCCTGCCACGGTGCAACTCTTTGGCGAGGGAACGATCAACAGCTTGGATACAGCTCGTACCACTGTTGTTGCCCAGGATATCATAGCCCAGGCAGGTGAGAGAGTGAACCTCACATTATCACTCCAGAAACAAACTGGCTTGCAGGCCACAGGCGCACCAACGAAGTGGTTCGCCCGCATCCGCTACAATTCATCAATACTCTTCGTTGAACAAAACGGCAGTGAATGCTCCGGTTCAGCCGATAGCTGCATGCTCGAGCTCTCAGGGACGTACAATCCGGCGAGTAACGAATTGATTTCTGTTCCATGTCTTGCGACGCTTGGCAATACCGACAACTCATCGATCATCATCGACGAGTTCCGATGGACAAACAGCGGAATTGTCGCCGAGACGTTGACTCAAGACGGCAGAATACGAATCAATGGGATCTGCGACGATGGCGGCGCGCGATTGTATATCTCAGCAAAGAACTCTACGTCGCTTACCACCCGCCCCAACCCAACACAAAACACAATGGAGATCCATTATGGTCTCCGTGAGCCGCTGACCATCACTCTCGAACTGTTGAATATGATGGGTCAGGTAGTACAGACCTTTGTGAGCAACAAGGCCGAAGCCGCAGGCGGCTATGTCCACACAACAGACGTCAGCGCCATTGGTAACGGGGCGTATCAATTGCGAATGGTGACCAACAAAGAGACTCTCACAACTCGTGTAGATGTAGTCAGATAACATACGGCATCTAGACGCATGCTGACTTACTCAACCCAATGGTAGATTGCGATTACGAGGTGTGGAGACCGATCTCACGTGGACAGGGAAACGTGAACAGTTTGACGGGACAACGCTGACAATCCGACGTCATGTAAGCACAAATAGGAGTGGTACTTCAATGAGAAACGTTAAACAGATCCTGATAGCAGGATTACTCGTAGTGTCGGCAACGGCACTTTACTCCTTTGACGTATCGACACATTGGTCCGCTGCAGGCAGTCACCCAAGAAGCTATGAAATGGGAGTGGACACGATCGTAACCATGGACGGCAAGGTCGTTTCAACCATCAAGTCAATTGACGCGAAGATCGATGGGTTTGGCACGTATATGTCAGTGTCCTTGCCAGATAAGTACCTGGGTAAGAGGATCAGAATGTCCGGCTATCTCAGGACAAAGGATGTTTCGGACTGGTCCTCATATTGGTTGAGAGTTGATGGGGGCGATCCTATAGGTAGTCTTGAATTTGACAACATGCACGACGGTAAAGCTGATAGATCCGTAACTGGAACAACCGATTGGAAGAAATGTGAGATCGTGTTAGATGTACCACAAGCTGCTTCTCGTATCGCGTTCGGTGCGTTACTTGTCGGGACAGGACAGATATGGTTTCTAGATCCTACGTTTGAAGTCGTGGATGCGACTGTTCCTACAACTGGCATTTCCCCCTCAGAACAAGGTGGGGACACAACAATGTATGTTGTTGCCATTGCAGCTGGTCTACTGATCGGCGCTGGGATCCTTGGTTGGGTATGGGCGATAAGATCTCGGAGACGGAGAAGTGCAACGTCGTAGTTGTTGAGTGTTGCAGACGTAGTAGATGGATATAACAAACGGACTGCATACCTTGACCCGTGTTCCAGGACTTCTGAAGTCAACTGGCGTTCGCCGACAAAGCATCAGCACAGCAAGTGGGTGTCAACGTATTCACACCGTATGAATCGTAACTGGAGATTCCACGGCCCTTGACCACCAGATTCCACAAATAGTTGACCACGCTCATTGTGGAATGCAGAATTGCTAAGCCCCATGCTAGATTGCAGTTGAGTCTTCGTTGGCGTGCAGTTTCGAGTGGTCACTTTGACGCGGAAACAGGTGTTTACTGTGAGCGGATTCTCCACTAGGCAGGCGGATTCTCCTGTAAAATACGTTGCGTCACATATGAAGCACTAAGTATGACTCAAGAGTACATCTCGTTTAGAAAGTGGCCGGCAGATCATGCGCAAGAGGCGTATGAAG
Source organism: Ignavibacteria bacterium (assembly GCA_016707005.1). Lineage (NCBI taxonomy): Bacteria > Pseudomonadati > Ignavibacteriota > Ignavibacteria > Ignavibacteria bacterium. The sequence goes on along the minus strand of JADJIQ010000002.1, from coordinate 300,512 downwards.
CTGGGTTTTACATCGAGACGCTTCAAGTCCTTCACGGCTGGATAGAAGTGAAGCTACGAGAGCTATTGCATCTACAGCGCGCTGGTCGTTTCAAAAAGACAACTGATGAAGAGTTGGCCCGGTCTTGGAATATGAGCAATGAGCTCTCTTTATCCATGATTGCTAAGGCCCTATTTGTAGCCGGCGAACTGTCTGAAGGAACGCTTGATCAAGTCTTGCAGTTTAATCGAACAAGAAACAACATCGTGCACAAGTTGTTTTATGATCCATATAATAAGGAATACCTCGGGGTACCCAAGGAAGAATACGATAGAGCGTATCGAGACGGAGTAGAACTAGGGTATGTGATTGAGAACTTGTCGGCTCGACGCATTGAATGAAGAGAGGTACGACTACCACCTTGTTTCCTCCCAAGTTCTGTGGTTAAGTAGACTCTCTGCTTGGACTATACAGTGCTTCCCATTTCAGGATGGAAATTGTGTTGGCATTGACTACCTCATTCCGTACGTAACTGACCACCGTATCTAGTGACAAGCTGACTTGCAAGTCCCAATGCTAGATTGCAGGTGCTAATGCAATGTAGTACGATCTGAATTGGTTGTTATATGCGGGATAAGGGAAACCTGTCTGCCCATGAAGGCGCGGGAAGTTCAATATCAATTCCACACCGAACAGAATGATCTTATGAAGAACACGTTGGTAGTAATGGTTTTACTCATGACTATTGGATGTCAGGCAGCGACTTCGCAGCATGATGACTTAACCGAAACATTTGACAAGTACATTAGAGCGACCAAGTCAGACAGTCCAGCAGAACAGCTAGAGTATCTTCACCCAAGAGTCTTTGACTTCATCTCCAAAGACACACTTCTTTTGGGCTTAGAATTGATTAAACAAAGCACGATGATAAAGGCTGGCAATGAAAAGATCGTTTCAAAATCTGACGTAATTACCCATGATGGTGTACAGTATGCACTGCTAACATATAGCCAGCAACTATCAATGGACGTATCCGATATGAAAGGCCAGGGCGGTGCAAATGTTGCCATTTCGCTCATGTTAAATGAACTAAAGAGTCAATACGGTGCAGATAATGTAGTGTTTAACGAAAAGCTCTTCACTGTGGAAATGACTACGACTAATTACGTCTATGCTATCCTTGACTCGAAGTATCGTGAGTGGAAGTATTTACCTAAAACCAAAGAGTTAGCTCATGTAACGGAGCAAGTAGTCCCAGACACGATACGGCAAAGGTTCTGATCTCCATCCCCAGCGACATCAAATCAAAGGGGCTTCACATAAGTCGAATCACGCTTCATATGGTCATAGTTCGAGGTCGTACGCCGTATGGATGATCTCTTTCATTGTGTCTGTAGACGCAGTGTTGATTCGTATTGTGGTTGACTCTTCGATGTTCGGCTTAGATGGCATATTGTTGACTATGCTATTCTCTTTTGTTATAAGTGGAGCTGCCTTGTACTACGTTTACCTAAGAGATAAGAAGTACGCTCACGCTCTAGTCGAGATCTATCGTGCTGATCGGAGAATGGCATGGTATGCACGGATCGTGGCAATAGCCTTCTACTCATCGCCCGCACCGATTATGGCTATTCACATGTTGGTGAATGGAAAGCACTATCAATAGGAGAAATCAAAGGTGTGGTGATTTCAGCAGTTGCACGTCGCAGAATAACACGAGTTGACCGCCCTGCAGTGCGCCTAAGTTCGTGATCAAGAAGGGGCGGTCGGTCGCGCACCGTGATAAAACGGACGGTGGCTCCACCGTAAGCCAAATAGTAAGCCAAAACGACAAAACCCTTGTAACTCTAAGAGCTACAAGGGTTTACGTATGTCTGGAGTAGCGGGGGCAGGAAATGAACCTACGGTTATCCTGAGATATCCCGAGAAATCAGAACGTATGATTACTTGCTTATATACTATAGACTTACGTAGATTGTAGACGTCTGGTGATATCTCGAATAATCCCGAGATCAAGCAAAAAACCGTCACCTGTACCGTCACCTGAGATTGAAGGAATGGCATGGCACAGACCCGTCTATACCTCAAAAAGGGCATCAATCGTGATGGCCGTTCGGCAGTGATCCTGAGCGTATTCGTTAACAATGCCCGAATGAGGTTGGGTACTGGTGTGACGGTTAGACCGGAAGACTGGAATGAGTTGAAACAGGATATCAAACGGTCGGACCCCAACTATTCCGCGCTGAACGCCATGCTCAAGGCGCGGACAATAGAGGTCGAAACGGCTGTCTTGAATGGGATTGCTATTCACGGGGAGGCGTTCTCACTAAGGATCCTAACCGAGGAGCTGTCGCGCCGTCGGGTGGATCGTAACCCAAACGACTCGGTTGAAAAGGCATTCTCATTCTGGGACTTCTATGCCCAGTTCATAGCATCTAAGAAGAACGAACTGGAGCCCCGGACCATCGCGAAGTACAACACTCTGAAGGTGATCCTGAAGGAGGTGGAGAAGGGCAAGGACGCACTGAAGTTTGAGGACATCGATCATACCTTCTATGATCGATTCCGGAACCACATGATCAAGAAGCGGAAGCTGACCAACAACACCATTGGCAAGTACGTGAGCACCTTCAAGACGTTTTTGTCGTGGGCAGTGGATAGGGGAGCCCCCGTTCACCCCGCCTACCGCAAGTTCAAGGTCGATGAGGAAGATGTCGAGGTAGTGGCCCTCACATGGGACGAACTCCAGCTCCTTGAGAAAGTCGATCTCTCTGCCAACCCACGTTTAGACCGTGTGCGCGATCTCTTCCTTCTTGAGTGCTACACCGGAGCACGTTTCGGTGACATCCAAACCATGCACTACGATGACATTCGCGATGGCGTATGGTGTCTGCGTCAACAAAAGACCAAGACCGAGGTTCGCATTCACATCTCCAAGCGTGCCGATGCCATCATCACCAAGTACCGAAGCATTGGCAGTCCACTTCCGTCCATAAGTTCCCAGAAGTTCAACGGTTACATAAAAGAACTCGGTAAGGTCGCCAAGTTAGATAGTCCCTTCCGACAAGTACGACGAAGTGGTAAGACCGCATCCGAGAAGCGCGGTCCAAAGTGGGAGTTCTTGTCAAGTCACGTAGCGAGAAAGACGTTTGTGTCCATCTCACTTGAAAGGGGCATGCGCCACGAAGTCGTCATGAGCTTCACAGGACACAGAAGCTTCAAAACGATGAAGAAGTATATTGCGCTCACCGAGAAGGGGCGTAAGGAAGATGTTGAGAGGGTGTGGGGGTAATCGTCATTCAATCCTACTTAACTTTCTTTGATGTTAAATGTTATTTGGTTAAGTAGTATCACATGGTATGAGTAAATAGTATCTGGAGTATACATCATGACTTTCAGTTTGTCAGTAATTATGTCCGTCATCCTTTTGGTTGTCACAGTAGACGTCGCAGTCTCTCAACCCAAGATGATAGAAGACACTTCACTTCTGTGGTCAACAGAGTTAACTGCAGGAACCTACGGGACTGTGAAAGCAGCCATGGCAGAAGAGGCTGATCTGCTCTTCGTCGCTACTGTGAACTCGATCAATGTACTCCGTGCATCGGACGGATCGATCATAGACTCGATTAGCACAAGGACTCCAAGTCGAACGAATGCAACTCAGGTTGCTTGCTCCCGTGATGGTAAAGTGCTTTGCCTGCTCTATCGATACTATCCTGTTGATGGCGACAGTGGTGGTGCGATGATCATGGAGTATCCATCGAAACGCATCATTCATGAAAATGTATGTCCTCCCGTTAGCATTCCCGGTGGTGGAGGAATCTTGTGGCAATCCTCTCATGTGTCGGTCTCGCCAACAGGTAGATACGTTGTAGTGCCTTGGGATGCCCAAGCACGTATTAAGCTCATTGATTTACAGAGAGATACTTCGTGGCTCGTTCAGGGCCACTCATGGTTGCCAACAGCGTTCGATGAAGCAGAGACGGTATGTGTGACATGGGATGGACCAAACAACATTAATGACGAGAATCGGGGCCAATGTAGAGTGTCGTGGCTTGACAATCCGTTGAGCCAGTACAAGACTTTCGCTTCGAACTACGGGAGGTCGAGTGAGGACACCTACTTGGGATTGTCACGGGACGGGAGATACCTATTTCATGGAGGGTATGCAACTGAGTCTATGTTCGATAGACCAGTGAATCCCGGTTTCACTGTTTGGGAAGTAGCTACTGGAAGAGTGATGAACCAAGTTCATTACAGCGGATGTTATGGATATTGGGGCTTCAGCCCTACAAGCGACTGGTTCTCTACGTGGGTGATTCATCCCGAGTATGGCGGTGCGAACTATGTCTTCTTCGTTGGCGACTCTTTGCCACGCTATCGATTTCAGACAAGTGCGTCATTTTATGATCGTGATTTTTCACGAGGTTTCAAGAAATTGCGATATGACTCCATCATAACAGCGCGCAAGATCGAAACTGCAATCGTCCCAGTAAGTGTCGATCATGACCAACCAATTCTTAGATACCCTCAAGTTCGCAGAGGGCCAAGCAGCGATGATATTACGATCGACGTCTATTCGCAAGAAAATCTTGGCATGGGTGAAGATGACAGGCTGGTATGCCAAATGTTCGATTTGAACTTAAGGTTGATCTCGACGCATGAACTCACCCCAATCGTATTGGACAAATCGAGTTTCAGGTTCGTGCTACACATGAATACCGTCACAGCTCCAGGAGTATACATGGTAACTTTCAGGTCTTCGTTGTCGAGTGTCCGTGGTACTATCAAGTTCTTGCTTGACTAGCATTGCTTTCTATCATGCACGTCACAATCGGCTAAGTATAAAAAGAGGGTGCCCAATGAACGTTCTAAAGTGCAAATCCATCAGCGTCATATTATCTCTCATTATAGCTTTTGTTCCGGAAGTATACTCGCAATCGACACGTCCTAGTCGTTTGCCAAACTTGAATTGGTTAAGCTCAAGCACGAGCTATCAATCGAAGTGGGCCGAGCAGGTAACTGCCGTATCCGATTCAGTTGAGACAAAATCATTTCTAATAGGTTGGAATTGGAACGCACCACACCAAAAGTTGGCTCGGAAGTACGGTGCACGTGTCTGGCACGTTGGAGATTATACTGATGCATACCGAAACTTCTTGACTACAATAGACAATATGCAAAAAGATTTTGTGCTCAAGTATGTTCCGAATATGTTGCTTATACCGGCAGTCCGCGGAATATCTGACTGGGATTCTTCTGCTACTCCGGGGTCGAATCCTAGCGAGTCAAATGCAATGAGATTCGAACCGTGGCTACTGTATGATTCCACCTCGAATGATTTTATGTTGAGTACTCAGGATACGAGCGGAGGAGTGTTCGGTTTTCGATATCGGACCTCAAAGGGTAGTTACCATGGAACGACACAAAAATATTTCAGGCTCCATACATCGCTAACGGACACAGTTGCCTTTGTTGCACTTGATAGTGTTGCTCCCGATGACCAACTTAGAATGTGGAGACACAAAAGCGATCATCTTTATCGTCAAGAGAACACGAGGATGATGCTGGTGTCTGTCTCTTTCAGAGCATCAGGTCCCGATTATGGTGGTGCCGAAGACGACACATTATTCGTTATCGAGTTGCCATATCGTAAAAACAACGATAGCGCAGGGCTCATAACTTTTGCTTGTTTGCCAATTAAGGACTCAGGAGTTGTAAAAGTCAAAGATGCATTCGGTTCAAATGTTGGAATGATGACGGTACTTCCAGTAACCAATGGCGACTTCACTGTCAATGCATCTGGAACAAAAAAGTTTGCAGTTCTGCGGTGGATGTTGCGCAAGCACTTTGAATCCACTAGTAGCATCATTACTGTTTCAGCCGGATTTCAATGTGACTATACAAAGACAATCGGCGGAGACACAATGGACTGGAAAACCGCAGATCATAACAATCCGCGCTTTGCCTACGCTTTTGGCGGCTACGGTAATGTATCTAACTCCATACATGAACATGATTCATCAAGAATCTCGAGAATTGGAGTGCGACTGATCTATTATCCCAAGAGCGGTAGTGGAAATGGAATCGATTTGTTTAACATCAGAATCGCGACCCCGCATGCGGATAGATTTCTTTGGGGTAAGTACGACAAGGCCATTCAGGACAGTGTTAATGAGTACGTTACCAATGTCCACATTCTCAATACTGGTGATACAATATCAGGGTATCAGTCTCCAGTAACAGATTACGGTAAAAGGGCAAAGATTTGGAAATTCTATGGACGAGACGAAGCCATGCCTATGCAGTGGCTTGCCTTTAGATATATGAATAGGAAACTTGACGGAAGACTAATCACTGAAGTGTCTTCTAGGTGGTCGGCCAAACAACGCCATGTTATGGAACAAGAGACGCAATGGCAAGGGGAAGGCATGCAGTGTCATAATCAGATTGCTTCCTATGCGTACAAGCATGGTTACAATCGGGTAAGTGAAACCACAGATGCGTCAACGCAAGAAAGTTATGCCAATTTACGTTTCGGCTTTGAGGATCTGAGGGTTAACGGCAGTCTCTCTCATAACCCGGATTCGTTTTTAAAGAGTCGCGAGCACTCTAACGGTATTCCTCCGCTACCGTTTCCGGATGTTCCGGATTCAACGGGTAGATATCTTTCTGGCTACCCTGGCGGTATACTTGCCTACTACGAATATATCGTAAAGAACTTCTATGCCAACGAAGCCACATTGCTGTTTGGCAATAAGCCTTGGATGGCAAATGTATGGTTAAACAGTTTTATGACGGCTACAGGTGGAACCAGCCCAAAGGTAGTATATCGTAATGCCAGGGCGAAATCTGCTACAGAACTGCGACTTGCTATGTGGATGCCAATAATGCTTGGCTGTCATGGTATCATGATCTACAAAGGGGAGTCAGGATTTGGAAGTGGCTTCACTTTGCCACAGAATCCTAGTGAACATTCGGAGGGTGTTGGCGTTCCCCGTGTGACGGAATTCGAAACTGGTCTATATCATTCTCGTGATCCATTGGACACAACCTTTGATTTGACTTCGCTACCAATTGATTCAATTCTGTACGGAAGCGTGCTCGGTGATGACTACTTTTATCAGAATGATACTTCTCACATCGACGCCTATTTTAAAGATGGGTTTACGACCTTTCTTGATAGTTTGAATGGCGGTCCTGTCGCGGGTGTATATCGACTTTACTCTGGAGTTCAATCTGCTCGCCTAACTACGAACGAGGTTTGTGAGACGATCAACGAGATGCAGTACAAGCTTGGTGGTAGAGATGACACGACAGCTGCTCATCCACTTGCAGCTATGCAGTTGCGAGGATGGTGGGGAAAAGGGTTTACAAAGTTTATTGTCGAGCACCCATCTTCAATCGGCTGCGTACTTGAGCGAATTGATACGAGTAGAGCTCGCATGAAGGCTCGCCATCCAAGAAGATTGCGAGATTATGCACCTCAGAGCGATGCACCGGGCCACTATGATTATGAGTCATACGACTCACTCTTTGTTGATGTCACTTTGCATTCGCTTAAGAGTGACACGACAATGGACTCGTCGTGGGTTATTGGCGTCCTCAATCGACGCACCGACCCACGAATGCAAGCGCATGATGCAATCTTCAACAAGTCGGATTCGGCAGAATGGAACTTCACAACCTATAAGGATTGGCACGATAGTGTCAGTCAATACCCAACCACTAAATATGCTCAGCGTGGCGCTCGCCGGATTACCATACCGTTTTCCTATACAGCCGCCGATGGAAGGTATCGACTCTTACGACTGCGTGAGTTAGGTGGTGGTCTTGATACTGTAGTAGGGCAGGACAGAGAGATTACCCTCGATTTTCTTCCTGGACAGGGCAGGATGCTTCGTGTCGACGTAATCCCAGGAGATGAGAGGGGCACAGCACGAGGATGGCTCGATCACAATACGCAGAGGAAGATTGTTGTGTTTCCGGTGAGCGCAGGTGACACTGTCGGGTATCGTTCTGTGCCGAGCCTCGCCACGCCGGACACCTCGAATACTGAGTGTTCAGGCACTCCGTTCGTTCGTATGAAACATGGTTCTGACTTGCGTTACCATATGGTCTATCATCGCAGATTGAACCCGAATCAGCCAATGGGTACGGGTAACCCATTGGGTGTGTACTATCGTCGCAGCGAGCCACTCAAGATTTCTGGTGGCAGCGATTCGTCGTTCGCCGATGGCGGTGGTGTTGAATGGGAGCCCGAAATCCTCGTGAGCACTCATTTCTACGGTGCGCACAATCTTGTCGATACCCCGTCATGTGCGTTCCCATCGGTAGTTGTGCGATATGATCCCATATCTCACAAGTCACTCGCATATGTAGTCTATGCGTGCTCGCAGGACACTACACCTTCTAACTTAAACGACATCGCAATTTGCGAGGCAGTGCTTCCTGCTGATACAATTGGGTCGTCAGCTCAACAATCGGCGTTCGCTACAATGCAGTATGGCTCTCGAGTAATTGATGAGGTAAGGTCTCGAAGACCACAGTGTGCAATGAACGACGATAGATTGCGCTATTGGGGGACACCAATGGTATCCGCTGCAATAGATGGAAACTACTATTGCTGGAGCGACAACATCCGTGGAATCGTTTACGGTTTCAAGAGACCGATGGATCGCACCTTTATCTCTCCTGTTTTGCAAAATGTGAGATTCACACAGATGCAGAACGGGCAGGCCTTGTACCCCACACTTAACACGTATTCGAGACTCGAGATTGGCGAGACGGACTGTTCTATGGCTTGGCAGGAGGGGTCGCCGACCTATGGTTGTGATTTCGGCTCTCATATCTACTATACTCACCTCAATTACGATGTTGCGACGAATCAGTTGTCGCGAAGGCTGCGATTGTCTGGTGGGTTCAGGAACACATCCGGTCTATCCACGCTTGACTTTGTTAATGGAGTGCCTCGATGCGCCATCCTATCGCAAGGTGGTTCAACTGATTACAATGGAAAACCAACTTTGTATCGCTCACTAAGCGACTATGACCAGGCCGGATTTAACGGAACTGGAGCATTCCTCGATAGTGTTGGTATTCTTAACCACAAAGCAGATCGTATTGCTTGGGTGAATGCTGTCCGTATACCTGAACCCGTCAATCCACCGACATGGGACCGCTCGCGAATTGGAAGGCGAGTCGTGGATCTGATGGAGTATGCCCCATGTACGACTCTCGATACAGCGATGTTGTGGTCAAACGGGATAGGCTACATTGTGGATACGAATGATCTTTCGGCTCCTGAACTATCACTTGGTGAGCAGAAAACGGTGGTCTATGGTGTTCCATTGGCGGAATCGTGGGATAATGACGACACTTCAATGGTACTTACCTTCCAGCAGGACGTAGACGGTTCACCGACCACAAAGAACGTTTGGCACGTCGCATTTGGCTGGGATCTTGCTGGCATCGCAGGGCCACAATACCTGCCGCAGGATCCTGATTCACTTGAGCAATTGAATGAGCGATCCTATGTGAAGTTGATCGGAGAAAAAGGTCGTCATCCTCACGCGAGTACGAGGCACTCTGTAACCCACATGCAGGGGCTGACGAAGAACCGCCGTATATATGAACAATTGCCGTTCACCGACGCAGGGCATGCGTACGCACCAAGCATTGGGTTGTCAGCAGAAGGATTCTTTAAGCGCGACCTTGCATTCGAAAAGAGATTGGGTTCCGAGATTGCTACGCGAGTGTTTGTTGGCTACCGTTCGGATGAATTAGAAGCACTCGTCTCCGACATAAGTATCAACGACGACTTGTTACGACTCCGGCCAGAAGCAAGATCCGGTGGACTCAAAGTAGATGAGGGTTCGATACGACTTGTTTCAGAATGGCTCTATCTACCCGAGTCTTCGGAACTGAGAATCTCTTCTATCGCTTCTGGAACTTCTGCCACAGATGCCCAGATCGTGATTGAGCGAGAGAGCGATAACAGCAGACTACCCCTTCCCGTGTTTAATGTTCAAGGGGTAGTCCTTGGGCAGAAGTCAAAACCAACATCGTCTTTCACGTGGGATACCTATTCAGAACCAGCGATGCGGTATCGTCTTGTTCTAACAACGAACAAGAAAGATGCGAGGATCGTCAAGGACCTCGAACTGCACCCAGTGCAACCTCAGCAAACAATGTCGAAACAAGGAGAGGCATCTCCTATCCTCGATTTGCGACGAATGAGAACTCTTGACGGACTGACGGGCAGCTCTATCTCTGATCAAACCATAGAGATCATCCCGCAACCGGCACGAGAATACGCGACAGTCGTAATCAGAGGGGGCGTTTCGAACGACGCCAATGGCGACGTTCTTACAATAGTCAACGTCGACGGATCGGTAGTGGCAACGTTTGCTATCTCAAATCAAAGACACCAAGTAGTACATATTGATGTTTCAAACTTGGCTCCCGGAGTCTATTCCGTCAATATTGGAAGATCAATGAGTCGCGCCGTAATGTGTGTCGTACATTAAGCGGATGGAGGACGAGCCTTTGGCAGGGCAAGCCGCAGATTCGATGTCAAGGTGGAGAGTCCGCTTGTGCTGACCACATTGATTGGCACGTAGATGACCATCGCATATAATGGCATGCCTCCTTGCTAAACCCAATGCAAGATTGCTGTTGCCAAGGCGGTGGACTCCGATCTCAAGTAGCCACGGCAAAGCAGATTGTGATGGTCAAAGCAGACGGAATCACCACGCGATAGTCGCGCAAAGGAGTTCAATGTCAAGCCTTAAATATCAGCATCAATATTTCTGCTTTCCAATCTACGGCCTCCAGTGCGAAGACGCGGATGACGGGAATATTGGTCAGTTTCTCTTTAGTGATGCAACGATACTTTCTGGGTGGCAAGCGCGCCAGTTGAATCCGAATACGAATTCTAACCTTCAACTCGCGTTGTCGGACACTCAGCACTATTTAATTATTCGACGACCTGCGCTTGAACATTACGAAGAGCAGAATCATCATTTTGATGTTGTGTTGCAACGAGCGAAAGAAGTTCTTGCAGGGATATCATTGCCGTTGTTAGCCTATTCGAACTTCACGTCAAATCCTTCTCTGGCAACCGAAGTATACGAGTCAAGTATGAATACCATGGTCCATCTTCATGCTAACGGCGTGACTCTCCGAAATGAGCATGTGACGGCATTGCCTATCGCACTACCAGACTACAAATTCAAAAGAGCTGAACTTCTGGATCTCCTTAAACGCGAACCATACTCTTGGCTTACAGATGTACTGTTATTTACGAATCCAGGCAATCAGTTACATAGAACCGTTCGTAGAGCTGCATCAGCACTATACACTGGTATCAATCAGCCAACTCCTACGTTTCAGTTCTTTGGCTGTTGGGTTACTCTTGAAGTGCTCCTTAATTATGGTGTGCACAAGAAGATTATGAGCCGAGCAGAACTCCTTTTAGGAGAGCAAGTCTATCAGGACTATAGCTCTGGCAGTCTGGTAACGTATGACACGGCGAGTGGAAAGCGAAAGCAACGGACTGTCGACATGAGCATTATTCGTAACAGGCTCGTGCACGACGCAGATACGGCTACTATGGAGCATGTCTTTTATATCGTTCGCTTTGCGGCAAACGCACTTATGGCTTGTGCATATTATAGCAATGAATTTGAAACAAAGAATCAGCTGTGCGAGCACCTTGATTATGTTTCCCAAGTACGATCACAACCTCAAGGAAGAGACCTATTCGCGATTGCAGCGAAGTGGTCCGCCTTGTTTAGTGAGCAGTGCTTGTGGGATGCCAACTTTGCTCACTTGGTGTACTTCTTTGGCCTGTATAAACTCGATACTGTAGAAGATGAGTTTCTAACCCACACCGCCACCGCATTGTCAGTGCTGTTTGAGGTTCGTGGATATGAACCCTCTATAGCATATCAGAAACTGGCAAATGCGATGTACACAAGAAGGATGCCATTCCCAAACCATGAAAAGGCTTGGGAGTATATTGCTCTCAATCGCGGAAAGATTGATCCGGCTTTGAAATGGTTCAGTTGAAGTGTCTTTACTACCCCTGGCCAGCTTACAATAGTAGAGATTCCGCTCGCGTTGACCACTTCATTCCGCTTTTAACTGACCACCACACCTAATGTCATTCTGACCCACCCAACCCAATGCAAGACTGCAATTGCAAAGGCGTTGGAATACGATCTCAAGTGACCTCAACAACACAGATAGTAGTGATCAAGACAGGTGGAATTTCCATACCTATTGAACCTTGCCGTGCATCACCCAGTGGTCTTGCCAATACTCTGCTATGTTGTTGCGGACACTCCGGTTTCACTAGATTCGAAATTGTTGTCGCAATTGATGAATCGGCACGTCCACTATCGTCGTTCCGATGCCGTTGCCTGGAGCATATATCTCCATAAGTTAACGCAAAATCCTGTGCCCATTGAAATAGCTGATGAAGTTGTTGCATCAGTCGATTGCATGTCAATGGCTACTATATTGGCGATTCGTGAACATGAGGACCTTGTAGAATCTTTCGTCGCATCTCTGGATTCAAGCTATCAGTATAGACTTGATCAATACTGGATCCTGATTCATGAGATAAACCGACGCGGCAAGCTGCCATATGATGATCGTTTAGTAGAATACGTTAAGAGTACTGGGCTTGAACTATTGAAGCAAGAAGAAGTCTCGTTCATGGCGGAGCCTGAGCCCCTCGCGTTGGAGGAAGAAGAACCCGTAGATTGGCTCGACATATGATGCACTGCTGGATCAAGGCACAATCGATAGGCTAATCTGGGCGTGCCTCAACAAGAAATGCCCGTGTTCTAACAAGCAAATCGTCGCGCATTGGCATTGCTTGGGTCCGATATGCAGTACGATCCCGATTGTGGTCGGGACCAACGAGACTAAGCTCGTCGGCATCTTTTTTCTCAAAGAGTGCGTCCTGAATCAATTTCAGAAATGTCCGATAAGAATCGTGTAGTTCTAGCGGCAGCACAATACCAACTTTATCCAGTTGCCGAAATGCCGCTATACTTAAGTTGAGTGCGTCAGATAGCTTCTTAGAATGCAGGTATTGCGATAGAATCCTGTTCATAGTGTCGAAGTCTTTACTATCAGCTGCTTCGTCAAGCTTTCTAACAAGTCGGCCAGGCGCTTCGATATCAGTGAGATACTCCGCGCGATCTTCGTCTGATACATACCTTAGGTCGAGTGACTGCTGAATTGGGTTGAGTACAATCTGAGCGGACCAGAAGGCTTCCATTATACTCACCCATAACTCACTGACGACTTCAAACTGTTTCACCCCAACAAAGCGTGAGCGGCTGAGTTCGCTATCAATGAGAAGTCGAAGACGGACGAGCTCTTTTTCATGATCTTGTCTATTGGCTTCACCAACTGATCGAAAGCGATTGTCCAGCCATTTGTTAAAAAAGATCTTTAGGAAGGCGAGAACAACGCCGATTGGTATCAGCACGAGTGAAACGATCCATTTTACAAGGTCGACAAGTTCCATTTCTTAACTCGGTTTAGAAGAGTCGGTAAGACATTAACTGCTGGAGCCAGTTAAGGCGCAATGTGAATCCAGTATGACTACGAATCTACGACCTTAGAATCTGTGGGGTAGCATAGGGACGTCCGTTCACAATGTACTCAAGTCTTCTCCTCGTATCTTCGTCATTCGACATTTGATAGCCCGCCATGTCAGAAGCCACAGCCCGCATAAAGATCAATAAGCTCCTCGAAGAGGCCGGATGGCGGTTCTTCGCGGAAGGGGACCGTCCGGCGAATATCCGTTTGGAACCGGGGGTGACGATCAGCCGCACGGATCTGGATGAAATGGGGGAGAACTTTGAGCGTGCGGCACGTGGGTACGTCGACTTCCTCCTGCTTGATGAACGGAACTTCCCACTGGTGGTGCTGGAAGCCAAAAAGGAAGACCTGAGCCCCCTTGTAGGGAAGGAACAGGCACGGGCGTATGCGCTGTCGCAGAAGTGTCGGTTTGTGATCCTGTCCAACGGTGACGTGCACTATTTCTGGGATCTGGAACATGGCAATCCGGAACTGATCACATCGTTCCCCACACCAAAATCGGTCATGGGGAAGGGGGCTACACAGCCCAATCCTGAGCGTTTGGTGGCGGAACCGGTGGAGGCTGACTACGTGGTGCTGACGCAACGCCCCACATATGCGTCGGAGGCTGCATGGAAGAACGCGGACGAACGTGATGGGTTTGTGGCAGCGAACAAACTCAGGTTCCTCCGACCGTACCAGTTGAAAGCGGTGCAGGCGATACAAACGGCAGTGCAGGACGGACGTGATAGGTTCCTGTTCGAAATGGCTACGGGAACGGGGAAGACCCTTACCTCGGCGTCGATCATCAAGCTGTTTCTGCGGACAGGGAATGCTCACCGTGTGCTGTTTCTGGTTGACAGACTGGAACTGGAAAACCAAGCAAAGACGGACATCAGTGCCGTTCTCCGCAATGACTACCGAACGGTTGTTTACAAGGAGAACCGTGCTGATTGGCAGAATGCCGAGATCGTGGTCACAACGGTTCAGTCGCTATTGTTCGATAACAAGTACCAAAAGCTGTTCTCCCCAACGGACTTCGACCTTGTGATCTCCGATGAAGCTCACCGTTCCATTGGCGGAAATGCACGCGCAGTGTTCGATTACTTCGTGGGGAATAAACTTGGTCTTACAGCAACACCACGCGACTACCTAAAGAAGTTCAACCCTGACGATGACACAACGCAGGATCCGCGCGAATCTGAACGACGTCTCTTGTTGGATACGTATCGTACGTTCGGGTGTGAGAGCGGACAACCTACGTTCCGCTACTCCATGCTCGAAGGCGTCAAGGACGGATACCTCATCAGTCCAACCGTTGTAGATGTGCGCTCCGAGATCACTACAGCCCTGCTCTCTACAGAGGGGTTTGTTGTTAACGTAGCCGATGACACGGGAGAGAACGAACAAGAGTCCTTCAAGCAACGCGAGTTTGAGAAGAGGTTCTTCTCGGAGTCAACCAATCAGTTGTTCTGCAAGACCTTCCTTGAGAACGCTCTTGTGGATCCGATCAGCAAGGAGATAGGGAAGTCTATCATCTTTGCGGTGAGTCAGCTCCATGCAACGAAGTTGACGCAGATCCTGAACCAGATGGCAGATATCATGTTCCCGGGCAAGTACAACAGCGACTTCGCCGTACAGGTCACGTCGCAAATAGCCGATGCCCAACAATACACGCTCAACTTCAAATACAACACGCTTCTTGGCTCTGAGAACTTCCTGCAATCATACAAGACCAGCAAGGCACGTGTCTGCGTAACGGTTGGGATGATGACAACGGGCTATGACTGTTCTGATATCCTCAACCTCGGACTGTTCCGCCCCATCTTCTCTCCCACGGATTTCATTCAGATAAAGGGGCGAGGCACTCGCAAACACGACTTCACGGAATTGCTGTTTGATGCAGGGCTGAAGAAGAGCGTGGGCACGGTTACCAAGACCACGTTCAAACTGTTCGACTTCTTTGCCAACTGCGAATACTTCGAAGAGGACTTCTCCTATGGTGAGGTGCTCGAACTTCCCAAGCCTGGGGGGAAGAAGTATGACACGCCTGATGAGCCCCCTTCCAGCACTGATAGATACAAACACTTAGGTAGCGACATTCTTATGTCGCTCAATGAGCGGAAGATCGGTTATGAAGGCATGCGCATCGACCGCGAACTCTTTGGAACGTTTGAGTCGGAAATCCGTGCAGACCAGACGATCGTGGATGCCCTGCGTAGTGAACAGTGGGACTTGATCATCGACTACGTTAACAAGAAGTTTCTCGATGGAGAGAATCCACGTTATACGTTGGAACGTTTGCGCCTTGCTGCCGATGTGGACCGTCGGCTTACGGTACGTGAGATCATCGAGAAGAGTTTTGGTCTGATCACGGATTTCAAGATGCGTGATGAGTTGCTGGAGGAGGAGTTTGCCAAATTCCTCGTGGATTACAAACCGGATGATACAGATGCCATCCCTGCACTCAAGACCTACTTCAAGGCTTACGTGACAAGTGATGTTGTCCGTGACATCATTCAGAAGAAGGAGTTCGCGGATCTTGCAACGAACCCCGTTTTCAAGACCAGCGATTACAAGGCCGTTCCCGAGAAGTACCGGACCATTATTCCGCAATATGTGCGGGACTACGTGCCTATTAGCAACTTCGCCCCCTAAGGAATCATGCTCGATTCGGAAACAAAACATCGGATAGATACTGCTCGCAACATTCTTGTTGGCAAAGTCCCCGATCCAAAGAGTCAGGTTGAACAGATCACAGTTGCGCTGATCTACAAGTTCATGGACGACATGGATGCCGAGGCTGAGAGCCTTGGTGGTAAGCGTAAGTTCTTTGCCGGAGACTACAGCAAATACGGATGGGGGAATCTCCTGAGTGTCGGACTTGGGGGACACGGCACGCTTGCGCTCTATTCCGAAGCCATCGACAAGATTCCGGAGAACCCCGGGATACCTGCGCTCTTCCGCGACATCTTCAAGAACGCCTACCTTCCGTATCGTGACCCTGAAACACTGCGAGCATTTCTCAAGGTGATCAATGAGTTTCGCTACGACCATAGTGAACGACTCGGTGATGCCTTTGAGTACCTACTCTCCATTCTCGGTTCACAAGGCGATGCCGGTCAGTTCCGCACGCCACGTCACATCATCGATTTCTTGGTCGAGCTTGTTAACCCACAAAAAGGCGACGTGATCCTCGACCCCGCATGCGGGACAGCCGGGTTCCTCATCTCTGCCTACAAGCACATCCAGAAGAACAACGTCGATAAGAAAGGGAACAGCACCCTTACGCCAGATGATAAGGGGCGTATGGTGAAGAACTTCATCGGCTATGACATCTCGCCTGATATGGTGCGGTTGTCCTTGGTGAACATGTATCTGCACGGATTTGTAGAGCCCCATATCTACGAGTACGATACCCTTACAAGTCTCGACAGATGGAACGAGCAGTCCGATGTGATCTTGGCCAATCCACCGTTCATGTCGCCAAAGGGTGGCATCATTCCGCACAACCGTTTCTCCGTCCAATCCAAACGCAGCGAAGTCTTGTTTGTAGACTACATCGCCGAACACCTCTCAAACAAAGGTCGGGCCGGGATCATCGTCCCCGAGGGCATCATCTTCCAGAGTCAGACCGCCTACAAACAGCTCCGCAAGATGCTCGTAGACGACTACCTCATTGCCGTTGTCTCCCTCCCAGCCGGTGTCTTCAATCCCTATTCCGGCGTCAAGACCTCCATCCTTGTCCTCGATAAAGCCCTCGCCAAAAAATCCGATTCCATCGCCTTCTTCAAAGTAGAGAACGACGGCTACGGCCTCGGCGCACAACGCAAACCCATCGACAAGAACGATCTCCCCGCAACCCTTCAAGCCTTCACCGCCTTCCGTCAGTCAATAGAAGACGTCACACAAGACCACCTCACCAGTGCCCCCTCCACCGCACAGATTGTCACAAAGGAAAAGATCTCCGCCAACGGCGACTACAACCTCAGTGGCGAACGATACCGGGAGGGAGTTGCCACTTTATCCTCGTGGCCTTTTGTGAAGGCTGGAGATGTGTTTCAAAAAGGGGTTGATACTGTTAACCCCGCTACACTTACAGGTCCGGTTAACTACATTGGACTTGAACACATTTCTCAGGGTACTGGAAAGATTGTTGGAAGTACCATCACAAACAATCCTTTGGAGATAAAGAGCCTGAAGAACGTGTTCAAGGCCGGCAACATCCTGTATGGTAAACTTAGGCCAAACTTGAACAAAGTGTGGCTGTCTGATAGTGATGGTATCTGTTCGACCGATATTCTAGTCGTTGAAGTCGATGAGAGTGTGGCCAGTCCGTTACTCTATTCATATGTACTTCGCACTCCCAGGTTCAATGACAAGGTAATGGGGCAGCTGAAGGGCGCTCAGTTACCGCGCATTGGCTGGTCATCGTTTGCAGATATCGAAATCCCCCTCCCCCCACTTGACATCCAACACCAACTCGTCGCCGAAATCGAATCCTACCAAAAAGTCATCGACGGTGCACGGGCCGTTGTAGAGAACTACGAGCCGAGGATCGATGTGAAGCCGGAATGGGAGATGGTGGGGCTGGGGGATATTGTGAGACTTTCGAGTGGACGAGGGCTAACTCAAGTAGAAATGATACCTGGTGAGTATCCCGTATACGGTGGGAATGGCATGAATGGTACACATCACGAGTACTTTCTTGAAAATCCCAATGTAGCAATAGGTAGAGTTGGCGCATACTGCGGAGTAGTACACGTTACACCGAGCAAGTCGTGGGTCTCAGACAACGCGCTGTACATCTCAGAACTCAAGCGCGAAATCAACTTGAGATATCTCGCTCAACTTTTATGTCAGCTAAACCTAAACCAGTTTGCCAAAGTCGGGGGCCAACCCTCGATATCCCAGACAACCGTGTATGAACGAACGATATCAGTGGCTCCAATCGAGATACAACAGTCAATCGTCTCTGAGATTGAGGCAGAGCAGTCCCTTGTCAATGCAAACAAAGAATTGATCGAGCGAATGGAGAAGAAGATTGAAGGAGTGTTGAAAAGGGTGTGGGGGGAGCAAACAACTTGAGTGGAGTACGATGTGACGGCCATTGAACGACCAGTCGCTGGAATCGATGTAGGTGTCAACAAGGGCTACCACGTAGTACTCTTGCAGGGTAACGAGTTTACAACGCGTAGACCATTCCATTCGGCATCAGAAGTGGCACAATGGTGCGACGATGTAAATGCCGCCATTGTAGCGGTCGATGCGCCTTGTAAATGGGCATTCCACGGAAAGTCAAGACAGTGTGAGCGCGAGCTTGAGATTGGTGATGCTAAGATTCACAGCTTCAAAACGCCACAGGAGTTTGTTGCGAAGGGTAGGCCGTTCTATGAATGGGTAAGGCGCGGTCAATTGTTGTATTCTGAATTGAAAGATCGCAGATATGAGCTCTTCGAGTGTGCTACAACTGCTCGAAGAATCATGATAGAAACTTTCCCGAATGCAGTGGTCTGTGCTTTAGAGGGGCGAGTAGTGAAGGCAAGACCCAAAGCAAGAACACGTAGGGACCTACTCAGCCGACTTGGTTATGATCACAGTGCACTGCCATCGATAGACCATGTTGATGCTGCACTGTGTGCCCTTGCTGCTCATTCGTTTGAGAACTCGCAGTACCGATCGTTCGGACAGGCTATAGATGGGCTGATCGTTGTGCCAGTTACGGGATATCCGAATGTGCGGTAGATTGGGGCATGCCCCGACTCAAGATGCGAGACCATGAAAGTAGATGGTATTGGTTTGTACTTCGTATTGATCATACAATGCGGATTATTAAATGCCCAAGCGGAATCAACGAATGTTAACGATAGCACGGCATGTGATCGATATGACGAAACAGCATTCCCCTGTGTTGTTCGCCTGTACAATGGGGTTGCACCGCATTGTTGAGAATGATGTAGACTCAAAGAGGGTATCAACGGACTTTGTGGGTAGTGGTGTGGCTGTGAGGTATAATGGACGCACATTCGTTGTTACTGCTCATCACGTTGTCGAAGACTGTGGCGGACCTGACAACGTTTATCTTGCACAGAATGAAGTAGGTGGGTCTCAGGACGTCGCATCGTTTGGTGGGCAATACATCTTTCCAACTTCCAATGCGGATCTCGATATAGGAAGGTATGAGATTGATGCGATGCAACTTCAGAATTGCAGTATCATACCTTTTGACGTTGGCGATCGAGATGAAGATTATGCGTTCCCAGGCGGTTCATTCTACGTTGTTGGCGGATTCCCAGCATCTGCAGTCAAAAGGCGCAGTAGACGTGGCCCCTTTAGAATTGGCTTCAGAACGATCATTGCACTCGAGTCAGATACAATGTTAAGTAGCCATCCGCCGGATAGCCACCTTGTTCTCAAATACGATCAAAAGAATCAGGCCAAGTATATGCATGGGGAGAGCGGAACGCGAAAGGGTGTTATGCCAGCGGGAATGAGTGGCTGCGGAATGTATAGATTCTCTCTTTTACCCAACGCCGCGGGCCACTATGTCGTTCGCTTGATCGCAATATTCACGGATTACGATAAGAGACGTCGAGTGCTTATCGGAACAAGACTCGGTCCGCTATTGAGAGCCGGGATGTTGAAGTAGGCCGCCGTAAAATGCCAGCCGTCTCTTCGAGTGCAAGGTTGGCTCGGTTGAATATAGTAGCTGTCAATACGGCGACTGTGCTGAACGATGGCTCTTCCGTTCGTGCCGGTTAAATGAACTGAGCGTGAGGTTTACATATACCAAAACGTCTGCGTGGGGTGCGATCGCGTTGGTGGGGTCACTGGCGTTCCCAGTTTTCGTGGCTTACGGAGATGCCATTTGTACGACCGCGATTGGGAACGCGTATCTAAGCGGCAATGCGTGATCTCAACGGATCCGACAATCCGACCGCGTGGATAAGCCTCAGCGTCGCGTTTGTCGATCCCGTACCTACCCAGCCTGACACCATCAAGATTCGCCAGCTTCTGTGACGCATAGATGTATACGCGCATTGTCTTGGTCGTAGGAACCGGTCTGTTCTCGATAGTCTTCTTGCCGCTAAGGATCAGCGAAGCCCATGGCTGTTGAATGCTCAGGATGGGGATGGACGGATCTAACCCGGCTGGCCAGAGCTTCTCGGCAACGAGATCCCATGGAACGACCCGTCGGATGGCTGCCATCTTTTTTGGTATTGGTTTGAGGCCACGTGCCTCTCGCACGGCCTGGGCGAGTAAACGCTTGCTGACCCCGGATTGGCGAACGAGGTAGAGCAGCATCTCGGGGTTCATGACGTGGTTGTAGGCGTATCGTGCGTCACGCCCGCTCGTGACCTTGCGGTCATAAGCACCGGGGGAGTGGTACTCTTTCAGCCAACCAAGCCAGTGCTCCTTTTGAGTGGAGTACCAAATGTCAGCCCTATTGTAAGACCTTCCGGGCGGTAGGTCCTGAATTCGTCGGCGTAGCTTATGAGTTGAGATCGATCGTGGCATGATGCACCTTCATGGATGACCTTCGTACGAAATGACGGAGAAAGGACGAGATCAACCATGACTTCTGTCATCCCTCCTGGAATGCCCGCTTGAGTTGTTGCCAGAGCTCAGGCGGTGCATCCAAGGATGGTATGTCCGGGGCAGTTGGTGCTACTTCTTCGTTGCGCTGCTGAGTAAGCGTGTTCGCTTTTCCCTCCGTTCCCGGGCAGCGTGCTCCTGAGCTTCGGCTTTCTCTCGGTCTGCGTCTATTCGCTTCTGGCGTCGCTCTTCAAGTCGACGTTCCTCTTCGGCAATCTTCCGCCGTGCCAGAGTGAGGCCAACGTCATAGAGCTCTTTTCCGAGGAACGAGCGAAGTGAATCGATGTATCGCAGCGAGAGGGGGCGCTCGCCTCGTACAAGTGATCCGACAAATGAGCGTGACATTTGGATGTAGTCGGCAAATTCTCTGTGACTGAATCCGGCAAGATTGAGCACTGTGCCGAACTCTTTATAGGTGAGTATGTCCATTGTGATGCCTGTTCTGTTAAGTGTTAGTTGTGGTTGATGAACGATTGGCGGTCCATGGCCGAATGTTAGTGGCCAAAGACTGATCTGCTGACTCAGATGAACTGATCGCGACCAGCGGTGGCATGACAAAGCGTGCAGTGGCGTGCAATAGCTGAAGGTGATTGACGGGTTAGTAAAAGCTACTTGTATTTACTGCAATCAACTGCATGCATCCTAACGACTTACGCATATGAGCACCCTGGATCATGTCAATAAGCCCTTTGATACGTTGATACGATGACACAAACGTGGCTTGTATCAGAGTATCATCGTATCAGATCGCACTATGGAGCGCGCGTTAATGCCTTCTTGTAGCGACCATGTCCCAGCGAATGGATCCGTGTCTTGTCTTTCAGACATCGTTTGACAGTAGCAGAGCTGATCTCAAGACCAACGCCAATGGAAAGGGCATCTGCTGTGCGGAATTCCTCGGGTAGTTTGGCATAGAGCGTCTCAAATGCCTTGGGTACACCAAGCAATTGGAAGGTGTCCTGTTGGGATCGTAGCGATTCTACTATCTCGCCGCTGTTCTGACGCAGTTGCTCAGCTAACGTCATCGCCATTGTATAGTCAATATCCTGTACGATGATGATGTCCGGGATCAGCTCGTCGTGCGCATAACAACGCAACACGGAAAGGATCATACATAGGCGTACTACAACGATGCCCGCTCGTAGAGTGACCGCGGTGTCGATGCCTGCGGTGACATCGCCATATCGTTCCTTGAATTTGACGTTGAAATCACTGCGCTGATCGGGTGTTAAATCAACGCGGACCTTTCTGCTTTTAAGTTGTTCCCATAGCCGTGTAACTAAGGGGGCATTTCCCTTAGCGTATTCGCGGGCATAGGTACTGTTTGAGCTGAAAGGGTCAGTGAATTCCGGTCGTCTCGGAAGCAGGACAAAGGAGAACCGCGATGCAAGACCGTTCTCAGCCCCTTGAACTAATGGTGCGATCTGTGCAGGTGTTCCGCTGAGTACAATGGCGAGACATGGGCGCTCGCAATAGACTCGCAGATCATTGCCAACTCGCGCCTGACTGATCGCTTCATGATGCCATGCCTGACGAAGTGCTGCTGATGCATCACCATTCTTGGCTGATATCGCACTCTTAAGACTGTCTGCTTCGGTGTCGAACAATACCAGTGACTCTGCCGAAGCAAGGCTTCTGATGATCACGGCTGCCGTTGCGTCGGTAGGCAGTAGCAGTACCTCCGTCTTCTGGCGTTCGGGCATGGGTTCGCCATTCTTCTTCCCCTTGCTTTCCCATAGGGCCATCAGATTCGAGTGTGCATCGTGATTGGTCTTGTTGGATAATCGGTACCGCGATTCGATACCTTCAATAAGAATCCTGCTCGGCCTAATGCAAGACTTCCCACTGCCGGCTTCCCCAACAACAAAGAGATAGAGCATTGGCGAGTAACTCACACCAGAATAGGTGGCCTGCACTGTTGGCATTATGGCCCCGATCACCGTCATTGCTGAGAGGAGTAGGACAAGTCTCTCATAGGGGTCTGTGGTTTCGTGCAGAATACCCTTTAAGAGCTCCGGCAAGGTCTCAACGATTTGATCATCGAGACCAATGCCATCAATGCCGTCCACTGCCGTATCCATCTCTGATGCAGGTATAGGCTCGGTAAGGAGTCGGGAAATCTCTGCATTAAGCATCTCCACGCTTCCACCCATGGTAAAGTAGTCTGAGAGGTCTCCCTTCTTTGGCAATTCGGGTTGGAGGACGCGCAGGTCAAGCTGAACGATCTGTTCTGATGCATTCGTTCGGCGCAGGCTCTGTTCTACAATTTGGGCGTGTTCCCGGCCTACGTCATCATTATCGGCAACAATAACGGCAACAATGCCCCTTACCGCCAGTGAGCATTCATCGGTCCATTTCTTTGCACCGAAAAGATTGGTCGTAGCGTCTAAGCCGTTTTGGGCAGCACGATCCGCATCGGCTTCTCCCTCAGTAATGAGTACGGGGCGACCCTGTGATATCGCATCGAGTGTCTGGGGTAGCCGGTAGGGAATTCGTATGGCAGAGCCTACGCCATTTACCCACTCTCCATTCTCCATGTGCTGGCAGACGAACCGCTTCGATCCATCTGCATTGCGATACATGGAAGTGCGGATGACTGGCTCGTCGGTAGGCGAGTGGTAGACATGTCGTCGGACCGGTTCGACCTCCCGGCGAACATCATAGCGTTTGGTTGGAGGAATGAACTTCTGACCACATTTGCTACTATGGCATTTACCACCGTCGAGAGTAGCTCCGTTCTCGATTAAGGGGGCGAATTTCCTTGACTGGCCGCACGGACAGGCTGTCTGTCTTCCGAATCCATTCTTCTTCACGGAGTCACCCCTTTGTTACGGGTGAGCTCAACAAACGAATCGCGGGTGATCAGAACGCGTCTGCTGATTTTCACAACGGACAGCTTACCCGACTTGACCAACGAGGAGATCGTTTGCACACTCACATTGAGGAGTGTTGCAGCCTCCTTCCTACTCAGGAGTACTTCCTGCTTTGACGCACCCATGGGAGCGTGGTGAGCGGCCTGCTGCGAGCGCAGGACGGAAGAAAATGCATCAGTAAGGCACTCTTTAATAGTGCTCCTGATCAGTTCTTCAATGGTGTTATCTGATAGCATACGGCCTCCAGTGAGTTGCATTTCTTGATGCAAAATCCCCTGGTAGCCGAGTAAAGATTTTCCAATCTCAATTCGCTAAACGCATCAAACTTTTTGCTGCTTTGAAGCTTCTGTCAATGCTTCCAAAAACTTTTTGGACTTTGACAAATACTCATCATATCCGGGAGAGACTGTGTTGCTCAGATTGGATGCAATTGTCCCAGAGCCACCCAACCACTTCCAACTTTCCTTGCCTTTGATAGAGACCGCTATATGTTTTCTATTGCGCTTGGTAAGTCCAAAATGGGATGAAAGTGCGGACAGAATAACAGCCGCCTCGTTCTTTCGCAACGATGTCATTTCTATCGTACCATGGTCGGAGTTGATAATTTCAAGCACTCTATCCGGGGTTGAGACAAACTCGTCTTTCACACACATGAAGGCTCTCGCCATAGGATTAGAGGATTCCAGCTGAAGCTTATGGGCTGACAGCGTATCTATCTCTTGCTTCTTGGCCTCCAATTCGGATCTTAAAGCAAGCTTCTCTTGTTCGACTTCAGCTATCACACTCAGTTTCCCAGAACGGATATTTAGGGCCTGTAGGTAAAGGTGGAGATCGTCGCCAACGTTAGGCAATATTGCGAACGCTGCCGCAACCCAATTCTGGGCCAAATCCATGTTTTCGTCTACGGTTAATCCAAGTGGCGACCGATCACGGAGGTCTAAGAATTCGAAATCAGGAGACAGGCTGAGGTAATAGAAGTGATTCGCGTATTCTCTGACCTCGTTCAGGAAGTGCTGTTGATTATCACTATCTATGTTACTCGCTCTAAATCGACTCCTGCACCCCTCTGCAAGCGTCGTTTCCGCTTCTATTTTATGGTCGAGTTCCCCTGATCGTACCCTTCCAGCTCTTTCTCTGAACCACCCAGATCGGTATCGTATAACTATATCAACAAGATTGTCCAGCATGTTTATATAGTCCATATCGTAAATGCCCATATAGCACTTCCTCAAAAAAGTAAGCCAAAAAGTAAGCCAAAAAAGACTAAGCCCCTATAACTACTTGTGTTATAAGGGCTTAGTATTTTTTCTTGTAGCGGGGGCAGGAAATGAACCTACAGTTATCCTGAGATATCCCGAGATATCAGAATGTATGATTACTTGCCTATATAGCATGGACTTACGTAGATTGTAGACGTCTGGTGATATCTCGAATAATCCCGAGATCAAGCAAAAAACCGTCACCTGTACCGTCACCTGAGTTTGAAGGAATGGCATGGCACAGACCCGTCTATACCTCAAGAAGGACATCAATCGGGATGGCCGTTCGGCAGTGATCCTGAGCGTATTCGTTAACAATGCCCGAATGAGGTTGGGTACTGGTGTGACGGTTAGGCCGGACGACTGGAATGATGATAAACAAGAGATCAAACGCTCAGAGCCAAATTATTCCGCGCTGAACGCCATGCTCAAGGCGCGGACAATTCAGGTTGAAACGGCGGTTCTGAATGGGATCGCTACTCACGGGGAGGCGTTCTCGCTAAGGATCCTAACCGAGGAGCTTTCGCGTCGTCGGGTGGACCGCAATCAAAACGACTCGGTTGAAAAGGCTCTCTCGTTCTGGGACTTCTATGCCCAGTTCATAGCATCTAAGAAGAACGAACTGGAACCTCGGACCATCGCGAAGTACAACACCCTGAAGGTGATCCTGAAGGAAGTGGAGAAGGGGAAGGACCCGCTGAAGTTCGAGAACATCGACCATACCTTCTATGATCGATTCCGGAACCACATGATCAAAAAGCGGAAGCTCACCAACAACACTATTGGCAAGTACGTTAGCACCTTCAAGACCTTCTTGTCGTGGGCAGTGGATAGGGGAGCCCCTGTTCACCCTGCCTATCGCAAATTCAAGGTCGATGAGGAAGACGTCGAGGTGGTGGCCCTCACGTGGGACGAACTCCAGCTCCTTGAGAACGTCGATCTCTCCGCCAACCCCACGTTTAGATCGTGTCCGCGATCTCTTCCTTCTTGAATGCTATACCGGTGCAAGATTCGGAGATATCCAAGCCATGCACTACGATGACATCCGCGATGGTGTATGGTGTCTGCGTCAGCAGAAGACCAAAACCGAGGTTCGCATCCACATTTCCAAGCGTGCCGATGCCATTATCTCCAAGTACCGAAGGACAGGCAGTCAACTTCCGTCCATAAGCTCCCAGAAGTTCAACGCGTACATTAAGGAACTCGGCAAGGTCGCTGAGTTAGATAGTCCCTTTCGACAGGTACGACGAAGTGGTAAGACTGCAACAGAGAAGCGCGGTCCAAAGTGGGAGTTCCTATCAAGTCACGTTGCGAGAAAGACCTTCGTTTCCATTTCTCTTGAAAGGGGCATGCGCCACGAGGTTGTGATGAGCTTCACCGGTCACAAGAGCTTCAAAACGATGAAGAAGTATATTGCGCTCACTGAGAAGGGGCGTAAGGAAGATGTGGAGAAAGTGTGGGGGTGAGTGGAGATTCCGGTTGCAGTGACCACATTATTCCGCACGTGATTGACCACCGCATCTAATGGTATGCTGACTTGCTAAACCCAATGCTAGATTACATTTGTCAAGGCGTTGGAGTGCGATCTCAGGTGGTTACGGCAACGCGGATCTTGATGGTCAAGGTGTGCGGAATCTCCAGAAGTCGCTGACGACAGCATTGCTGGGTACAAGCGTGGACGTTCTTAATGTGCATGCCCCTCCCCTTTATTATTCATCTTTGCCAAGATGAAGAACGCGCCCTTTACGGCGACCCTGCTGTTCGCGGGGATCTCTTTCAGTAAGGTTATTTCACTGTAACCAACATCGGTGGTGCCTTTGCGAATAGGGATCCGTTCGAACGTTGTTCCTTTTTCCTTGTGTTTGGATTCGTCTCTTGCTTGGTGCTTGGGCTCCTCTTTTTCGCCGTGACCATGTCCCTGCTCATCGTGTTTGTGTTCGGTAGTCTCCGACTCGCTGTGATGTTCTTCTTCCGCGTGAGCATCGGTAACGATAAAGATGTAGTCCTGACCCTCGTGGTTTACAATAGCATCGGTAGGTACGGCATCAACGGTGGCATTTTCCAGGCTCACCAACGCGGTAATGCTCATTTTGTCAATCAATCCCTGCTTGTTTCCTTTGACGATTGCATGAACGGCAACGGCTTTAGACGTTGGGTCGAACGTGTTGCTGATTGCATAAATATCAGCGTCATACTCCTGGCCCGGATTGTTTGTGAGTGTGAAGTGAATTGTTTGCCCAACTCTCATTTTCGGCAAATCCTTTTCGTAAACAAATAAGTCTAAATGTAGTTGGCTATTGTCCACTATTTCAGCGATGGGGCTGTTCGCATCCACATAGCTGCCGATGTTGACCTTTACGTCGCGGATTACTCCGCTTATCGGACTTCTGATGCTAACTGTTGACTGTATGTTTTCGGTCGTAAGTGCTCCAGCACTGATGCCGATTAGTTCCAATTGCTTGCGCAAGCTTGCCCGTTTTGCTTTTAGCGTTTTGAGCTCTGCATCCGCGCTTTGTAGATTCTTGAGAGCGGTGGCGTTACCCTGTTGCAGTTCCTTTTGCCGGGCATACTCTAATTCTGCCAGTTCGGATTTCGATGAAACACTTAAATAGTCTTCTTGCAGGGTTATGAAGGAACTGTTGGTGATGGTAGCAATGACCTGCCCTTTGCGGACATTACTTCCCGTTTGTACCTGAATCGATTTTATAACGCCACCCATTGATGCCGTAGCGCTGGCTTTATTTTGATTTGGCACCTCCAATATCCCGTTCGCCCTAAGCGAGGCAGTAAGCTGTTTCTTTTCGATACTACCAAGCTGAACGTGCACAGATTTCATCTGCTCGTCAGTGAGTATAGCTGTGTTCTCGTTTTCATGCTCTCCATGATGCTCAGTCTCGACGGTGGGCGGCACGGTTTTTTCGCTGCGGCAAGCCGTCAGACCCACCAACACTGCGAGGACTACTATGATGATTGCGCTTTTCATTTTATTGAGTTTCTATTGGTTGATTAAGAAGTTGATGTTGACAACGGCCTGGTTGATCTGACTGACTGCTTGGAGGAAGTTCAACTGCACATCTGTCGCTGTTTGCAATGCCTGTAGAAACTCAACGTAGCTGATGGCACCACTTTTGAAACCGAGGGTTGCTGTACTGATGATTGATTCGGCATTGGGCAATGCTGTGGATAGGTAGTATCCATAGTGTGACAGGTATAGCTCGTAACGGTAGAAGGCGTTTTGCAGTTGATTCTGCAACTGCTGCCTGCGGTTGTCGGCCTCTTTCTGCAACGCTTGATACTTGTAGTCCAGAGACTTGATCTTAGCGGCGTTGCTGAAAAACGTTACCGGTATGCTTATGCCGACATTAAAGCCCTGAAAGCGTTTGCTACCGTCAAAGTACACATCAGCACCATCAACACTTTGTACACCTATTAATGACTGGTTGAAATAGCCAACATTGAAGTCCGGCAACGTGGATGCCGTTTCCACCTTGATGTTTTGTTCCGCCACTACGGCTTGCTGATACAGCACTTTCACCGATGGATTATTGGCAATTAGAGACGTATCGAACGATCTGCTTAATACGAGTGGCTGCAAACTATCGGTGAGGCCAATCGTAAAATCCTCGCTTGTATTCATCAGGGTTTTCAAGGATCGGTAAGCAGTCAACAATTCGACATCGTATTGCTTCACGAGCAGCGATAGCTGTCCTCGCTTGGTTTCGGCGGTTGTTTTTTCGAGAAGATTCGTTTCTCCGGTTTTGTAGCGCAATGCAACAGTAGCTTCAAAATCCTTATACAGGCTGTCTAGCCGCAATAGTTGCGCTCTTGCTGTTTGCAAGTACTGCAGCTGATGATACCAATAAAGAACCTGCGCCTTTATCTCGCCGACAGTGACTTCCCGCTGCAATTGGCTGCTCTGTAGTTCGGCCTCATACAAACTAGATCTGGCCGTGTAATAGGTAGGGAAGGGAATGCTTTGAGAGATCTGAAACGCTTGGTCCTGATTAATGCTGTTGTATTGTCCGAACTGAAAGTTGACATTTGTCTTGGGCAGCTCGAACACTGACTTTTTCAGCACCGTTGCTGATTCCACAATCAGTTGCTTCGACTGGATGTCATAATTGTTTTTTAGAGCTGTGCCAACTGCATCATCGATTGAAAGGCTCTTTTCTGTTTGTGGTTGAGCACATGCTACACCAAATGAAAGAAAGCCAAAAACGATGAGAGCCGTTGCATTGCTAAGCTTCAACGTTCTCTTACCAGAAAACATCAAGTAGAGAAGGGGTAAAACAAACAGGGTTAAGAAGGTTGCAGTGACGAGTCCACCAATTACAACGGTGGCCAAAGGTTTTTGCACCTCTGCACCGGCGCCACTTGACAACGCCATCGGGAAGAACCCCAGCGAGGCAACCGTGGCCGTCATCAGGACAGGTCGAAGGCGAAGTTTTGTGCCTTCTAAAACTCGCTGAACCATATCACCCATTCCGTCTTTTTCCAATTGATTGAATGTGCTAACCAAGACAATTCCATTTAACACAGCTACGCCAAACAAGGCAATGAAGCCAACGCCTGCCGATATGCTGAAAGGCATCCCACGAAGCAGCAACGCAAAGACGCCCCCAATCGCTGCCATTGGAATGGCCGTGAAAATCAGAGCGGCTTGTTTGATAGAATGAAAGGCGAAAAAGAGCAACATGAAAATGAGCGTCATTGATAACGGAACTGCTATCATTAATCGTTTCGTCGCGGCCTGCAGATTTTCGAATGTGCCTCCGTACGTGTAGTAATATCCTTCCGGAAGCCTCACTTCTTGATTGAGCTTATCCTGGATATCAGTCACGACACTTTGTACATCTCTGCCGGTCACGTTAAAGCCAACGACAATCCTGCGTTTTGCTTTTTCGCGGCTTATCTGTGCTGGACCTAATTCCAGTTTTATATCCGCCACTTGCGATAGAGGAATTTGTGTTCCATCGGCGGTCGGTATATATAGGTGGCTTACATCTTCTATGTTGTTACGATGTGTACTATCTAGTCGCACCACTAGGTCGAACTTGCGTTCATTCTCAAATACCACTCCTGCCTCACCCCCTGCAAACGCAGTGCTTACGATGTGGTTGATGTCCTCAATGTTCAGGCCATAATTAGCAATTTGGGTCCGGTTGTAGTTAATGACGATTTGTGGTAGTCCCGCGACTCTTTCCACCATTGGCTCCGTGGCACCTTCCACGCTTTGGACCACTACATTTACCTTCTCAGCATAGAATAAAAGCGTATCCATGTTTTCGCCAAAGATTTTTACTGCAACGTCTTGGCGAATGCCAGTCATTAGTTCGTTGAAACGCATCTGTATGGGTTGGCTTTTTTCAAAGAAGACGCCGGGAATGTTCTCTAGCTTTTCATTGATTTCATTAGCCAATTCATCATAAGAAATGTCCCGTTTCCATTCGTCTTGAGGTTTCAGAATTACCATCAAATCGGTTGCTTCAGGTGGCATCGGGTCCACCGGAACTTCGGCCGCACCAGTTCTGCCGACTACCATCTTTACTTCGTCAAATCCTTTGATAATGCGTGACGCCTGCATGGAGGTTTCGATGCTTTGCGACAGAGATGTACCCTGCGGGAGAATACAATGAAAGGCAAAGTCGCCTTCGGCTAATGTTGGTATGAATTCGCCTCCCATTCTTGAAAAGACAAGAACGGCGACAAAGAAAACAGCTACTGTTATTCCAACCACGTACCATTTTGCTTTGATAGCTCCGGCTAAAAGCGGAGCATACGTACGCTGAAAAAACGCCATCATTTTGTCGGAAATGTTCTGCTTATGGGCTACTTTTCTGCTGAGGAAAAGTGCAGACGCCATTGGTATATAGGTAATCGAGAGGAGGAAAGCACCGAGAATGGCAAATGAAACGGTTTGGGCCATCGGACCAAACATCTTACCTTCAATACCCACGAGAGATAGGATCGGTAAATACACAATCAGAATAATGATTTCGCCGAATGATGCTGAATTCCTGATACGTTTTGAGCTTTCAAGAACACTCTCATCCATCTCGACTTTAGTAAGCTCAGTTCTGCCTCCCGGCAATTGAATTGTGCTAATACGGTGGAAAATGCTTTCTACGATGATCACCGCACCATCGACAATCAATCCAAAATCAATGGCGCCTAAACTCATCAGATTGGCACTGACGCCAAACAAATTCATCATGCCTAGAGCAAACAACATCGAAAGGGGAATAGCAGAAGCCACTATCAGGCCTGCTCTTAGGTTGCCCAGAAACAACACCAACACAAATATTACAATCAACGCTCCTTCGACAAGGTTCGTTTTAACCGTGTTGATAGCGCGGTTTACTAAATCTGTTCTGTCTAAGTAAGGCTCTATTACTACATCGGCAGGCAATGACTTTTGAATCGTAGCCATCTTATCTTTTACTCGATTGACCACATCCGCGCTGTTCGCACCTTTTAGCATCATTACCACGCCACCAACTGCATCTACCTCGCCATTGTATGTAAGTGCGCCGTAGCGGACGGCACTGCCGAATCCTACCTCCGCTACATCTTTGATCAAAATGGGAATTCCGTTTGCGTTATTCTTAACAGAGATGTTCTTGATATCCTCAATTGACCTAATTAAGCCGACTCCTCGGATGAAGTAAGCGTTCGGCCTCTTATCGATGTATGCCCCCCCTGTATTTTCATTGTTCTTTTCCAAGGCAACAAAAATTTCGGGAATTGTAATACCCATAGCAACCAAACGATCAGGGTTTACCGCAACCTCATATTGTTTGAGTTGTCCACCGAAGCTGTTCACCTCCGCTATACCGGGCGTTCCATAGAGTTGGCGGGCTACGATCCAATCCTGCATCGTTCGCAGATCCATAGCAGTGTACTTGGATTCGCTACCCTTTTTTGGATGGATAATGTATTGGTAGATTTCACCTAACCCTGTGCTGACGGGTCCTAACTCGGGCGTTCCAATACCTTTCGGAATTTTTTCCTGGGCATCTATCAATTTTTCATTTATCAGCTGTCGTGCAAAGTATATGTTCACGTCGTCGTCGAACACAACCGTAATGACAGAAAGGCCGAACCTAGAGATGCTTCGCAACTCTATCATATCAGGCAGGTTGGCAATACTTTGCTCAATGGGATAAGTAACCAGCTGTTCCACTTCTTGCCCTGCAAGCGTGGGGCAAAGGGTTATGATTTGCACCTGATTGTTTGTGATATCAGGAAGCGCATCGATGGAGAGTTTGGTTGCACTCCATACACCCCAAATGATGAGAACAAGAGTCATCAATCCGATGATGAACTTATTCTTTATGCTGAACGTGATTATGTGGTCTAACATTATTGTAATCAGTTTAATGAGTGAACCAAGGTGCTTGCGACAAGCCCGCATTCGATCGTTGGGTGTGAACGGGAGGCAACAGCAGACCACGTCATCGTGTTTTGTGACGCAGAGGCAACGTCATCGTGATGGGTGACGCAGAGTTGTAGCTACAAAGGGGAGAGCGTGAGTGCTCTTAGGCGCGTGGAGGCTGAAAGATCGACGCGAGGGGCTTGTCAGTATACAGGTCTACAGACGTTTTGGACGACTGCTTACGGTCGTCGCCGATAACGGGCGGAAGTACAACAGCGCTCGGTGGCACCGCCAACTGGGCGATGCAGCCCGTGCCGCAGTTCTTAGGTCCTGTTTGATCGTGATGCCGATTGTGTTCGGAGTCTGATGACGAAGTATCATGCGTGTCATCATGCGTTAGGCACTTCAAGATGTCCTGCACCGACTCATCGTGGTCAACCAAGTGATGCTCGATATGCACGAGCTGCACGGCCGCCTTCACGATATTGTTAAGGCATAGGCCAAGGAGCAATGACCATACAAGGATGGTGCCGAAGATGATACGTAGTGTACGCGAACGCATAATTGGCAAGTTACGCATTATCTGTTTTAGGAGTTTGTAGTAGCCGCAGTGCATTTGCTATCACCAGCAGTGTTGCACCGGTGTCAGCCAGGATGGCAAGCCATAGACTCGTCACGCCAACAAAAGCCAGCACGAGGAACAATGCCTTTAAGCCGAGGGCAAATGCGATATTCACCTTGATAATCCTTGCCGTTCTCTGCCCAAGTCGGATCACTTCAGGAATCTTTCGAAGTTCATCCTGAACGAGTGCGATGTCTGCGGTTTCAATGGCAGCATCGGTACCAACGCCGCCCATAGCAATTCCTATGCTGGCAATGGCCATAGCAGGTGCATCGTTCACACCATCGCCCACCATGCCCACGTGTTTGTATTCAGCAACCAAAGAGCGAATGCGTTCAACCTTGTCCTCTGGAAGCTGATCACCGAACGCTTCATCGATACCGGCTTGCTTGGCGATCGCATTAACCGTACGCTGATTGTCGCCGCTGATTATTACAACCTTCTTAATGCCAACAGAGTGCAGTGCTTGAATTGTTGCTACTGCATCTGCGCGAATCGTGTCTCCGATCGCGATGATTCCCAAAACCACACCCGTTGTGCTGTCGCCCACCTGTCCAACTACCACCACGGAGAGTCCCTGTGATTCAATCTCAGCCAGCGCTGTTTCTAGGGCGGGCGTACACACACCCATATCATGTGCGTATCGATGATTACTCGCGAAATACCGTTTGCCTTCGACATCGGCTTCAGCCCCTTTCCCACTGATTGCTTTGTATCCACTACTCTCAGGTGCGACTATCCCACGTCCGGTTGCGTACGCAACGATTGCACGAGCTAACGGATGTTCCGAGTATGTATCAACCGCAGCCGCGATCCGCACGACGGTGGCCTCTTCATTATCACGCCATGGAGTAACGGAATGCACGGTTGGTTTGCCCGAAGTAATTGTTCCTGTCTTGTCCACAGCAAGCACCTTCAACCGTCCAACCTCTTCGATGTGCGCTCCGCCTTTCACCAGCACACCACGGCGTGCCATCGCGGTAAGTCCGGACACGATAGAAATAGGTGTCGAGATAACGAGGGCACACGGACATGCAATGACAATCAGCACCAAGGAGCGGTAAATAGACTCCTGCCATCCACTGCCAAAGAACACAGGCGGTACAAGGAGCACACCCAACGCAAATACAAAAACCGCGGGTGTATAATATTTTGCGAACGTGTCGACGAATCGTTCTGAGGGGGCTTTCTGCGCCTGTGCAGCTCCTATCATTTGCACGATACGAGCGAGAGTACTTTGCGATGAGACACTTGTTACGCGGACCTCAAGGAAACCATCTTCGTTGATTGTCCCGGCGTACACCGTATCGCCCGTTGCTTTCGCCGCGGGTGTCGACTCGCCGGTAATAGGTGCCTGATTAACAGTCGATTCTCCTTTTATAACCACACCATCGAGGGGTATGTTCATACCCGACCGAACTATGACGGTGGCACCCACAGCAACATCTTCGACGCGTACTTCTCTTTGCACATCTCCCTCCTGAACCAACGCTGTTGCTGGGGCGATGTCAAGAAGTGAACGAATCGCGCGTCGTGCACGAGCAAGACTAAACGATTCCAACAACTCCGATAACGCAAAGAGAAAGGCTACGGCAGCCCCTTCCGCCCATTCCCCGATAATAGCAGCACCGATCACGGCAACAGTCATCAGCATGTTCATGTCGAGAGTCAAATGCCTTAAAGACCGCAGTGCCTTTGGTGCCACATACCATGCGCCTGCTACAGTGGCAACTGCGTATAAGACGATGGGTGTCCATGTTGCAATTCCCACCCCGAGCATTTCGACCAGAAGTCCGATTCCTGTCAGCGCTCCAGAGATGACCACCGCATAGAGCTGCCCACGCTGAGCGTCGAATAATCGTTGCCTTTCTAGTGACGTGCGTGGCACGGAGGTCGTGGTTGTACCTGAGGAATTGTCCTGTGTTGCAGTACCCGGTGTATCACGCGCCTCGTTCCCTGTTCAATGGAAGCGCGAAGGCCAACTTTACCGAGGGCAGTTATGATCGCAGCAGTGCTCGCAGTGTCATGATCGACCGTTACTGTTCCGAGAACAAGGTTGACCTGTATATGGCTGACGCCTGTCATCAGCCGTAGCGCACGATCTACAGCTGCCACCTCATCGGCGCAGTCCATGCCCTGAACGTTGAATGTAGTTTTTTGCATGGACTATCTCGATATGATTCAATGCATCGCATTGCAATATCGACAAGTTCTTCGTTTGCTCAGTAAAGATTCCGCTCGTTTTGACCGCATCATTCCGCACGTAGCTGACCACCGCATCTAATGGTGTGCTGACTTGCGAAACCCAATTCTAGATTGCAGTTACGAAGGCCTTGGAGTACGATCTCAAGTGGCCACGGCAACATGGATTGTGATGGTCAAGACAGGCGGAATCTCCAAAGCTCACCAACGACACCATAGGCAAATACGTTCGCACCTTCAAAACCTTTCTGTCGTGGGCAGTGGACAGGGGAGCACCCGTTCACCCCGCCTACCGAAAATTCAAGGTCGATGAAGAGGATGTCGAGGTCTTAGCGCTTGAGTGGGACGAGCTTATGCTGCTTGAAAGCGTCGATCTCACTGCAAACCCACGTTTGGACCGTGTCCGCGATCTCTTCCTTCTTGAGTGTTACACCGGAGCACGTTTCGGTGACATCCAAGCCATGCATTACGATGACATTCGCGATGGCGTGTGGTGTCTACGTCAGCAGAAAACCAAGACCGAAGTCCGTATTCACATCTCCACCAGAGCAGAAGCCATCATCAACAAGTACCGCAGCGTCGGCAGTCCGCTCCCATCGATAAGTTCGCAGAACCTCAACAAGTACGTCAAGGAACTCGGCAAGACAGCAGGTCTCGACAGCCCATTCCGTCAGGTACGCAGGAGTGGTAAGACGTCAACCGAGAAACGCGGTCCCAAGTGGCAGTTTCTGTCCAGCCATGTAGCCCGTGGAGATTCCACTCACGTTGACCACCTCATTCCGGAGGCAACTGACCACCAGCTATAGCGGTATGCGATCCTTCTAAACCCAATGCTTGATTGTATTTGCCCCAGCGTTGGAGTGCAATATCAAGTATTCGCTTTCTTGCGGACCTGGGTGGTCACATAACACGGAATCTCCATGTTACACCGGAGCACGTTTCGGTGACATCCAAACCATGCACTACGATGACATTCGCGATGGCGTATGGTGTCTACGCCAGCAGAAAAACAAAGACCGAGGTCCACATCCACATTTCCAAGCGTGCCGATGCCATCATTTCGAAGTACCGAAGCATTGGCAGTCTACTTCCGTCCATAAGTTCCCAGAAATTCAACGGTTACATTAAAGAACTCGGTAAGGTCGCCAAGTTAGATAGTCCCTTCCGACAAGTACGACGAAGTGGTAAGACCGCAACCGAGAAACGCGGTCCCAAGTGGGAGTTCTTGTCAAGTCACGTAGCGAGAAGAACGTTTGTGTCCATCTCTCTTGAAAGGGGCATGCGTCACGAGGTCGTCATGAGCTTCACAGATCACAGAAGCTTCAAAACGATGAAGAAGTATATTGCGCTGAACGAGAAGGGGCGGAAAGAGGATGTTGAGAGGCTGTGGGGGTGAGGGCTTGTCTGAGTTAGGAGTTAGGCTTCCTGCAGTCACGGTTAGTTGTGATGCTCAAATCCTCAAATCTCGGGGAACATCCAGATGTTCTGTTCTGTTTATTGAAACACTTTAAGGGATCAAGGTTATGGCGTCGCAGTCTTTGCTGAGCCGGCTATGGGGGGGCATCGTCATTGGCTCTATGTTCATAGGTGTAGTCTTGTTGTGGGCTTTTGTAATGTTCGGTAGCAGTGCATTCGACATTTTCTTCATTTATGCCCTACTGAAGGATGATAACTCCTTCCGCAAAGAGGCAATTGTAGCCTATACTAAATCAGACTATCCGAGTGCTGTGTCCTTTGCGAATAGGGCTCTCGAAGAGGAAATGGATGATCAACAAATGCGGTGGATCAAGCTGTTTAGCCAGCTGAATTCGAATGATGGCCGTTTCGATGTAAGGGTAGGTGAATTCGATGAGAGTGATTCCATGTACATGTCTGTGCACCTGATCCTCTTAGCAGATAGTTCTCGTTCGAATGTGATCCCAAGTCAGGCGGTTATTAATAGCGCTCGGCATTGGTATAGGCATTCTGTGATGCCAGAAGACCGCTCGATTGCTTGCTGCATCATTGCAAGCGAGATAAGTGAAGCTGTAAATGATGAAGCCAAACAATATCAAAAGGCTGGAGTGTTGACTCTGTCTCCGAAGGACGTTGAAGTAATAGCGAAGGAGTCGCATCGTCTATATGCAAAGGCACATGCAGAAGCTCCTAACAGTATGCGGCCGATTCTTGCTTTGATGAGCCACTATGCATTGATCAGTAATGAAGATGGAGACGCGCAAGAGTTGGATGAATTGGGGCAAAAGGCAAAGAGAATCCTTGGCCGACCGTCACTGCTTCACTTGTATTTTCGGACTTTGTTCAAACTTCGCCATCGTGACAGTTC
The DNA here is from genome assembly GCA_016707005.1 of Ignavibacteria bacterium. NCBI lineage: Bacteria > Pseudomonadati > Ignavibacteriota > Ignavibacteria > Ignavibacteria bacterium. Next base: position 262,681 of record JADJIQ010000002.1, on the reverse strand, counting down.
GGCACTCTCTGATTGGCCGGTAGAGTACTCGATGGCGTCGCCACAAAACTGTATTGATGCGGCATCGATTGAATCTGCTCTAAATGGAGAGCTAACTGCATTGGAACTGGGATCGATTGGCGTGGATTGGTACAAAACCTTAGCGTTATACTACAGAGAGCAACTCGCGACCGAGGACAGGTTCGCTATTCACAAGTATGTAGTAGAGTGAACTGTTTGGGCCGAGGTTGGACATTCCGCACAGCTGGCAGTCGAATTCCGCAAAAACGTAACGACTTAGTAGAGATTTCGCGTACCGTGACCACCACGTTCCGCACGCAATTGACCTTCTTATAATCGTCGTACGTTGATCCGGTAAGCCGATTGTTAGATTGCAGTTGCAGCTGCATGGAAACTCGTTCTCAGGTGCTCAAAGCCGTTAGTAATCTGATAGTCAACGAGCGCGAATTCTCCAGTAAAAATGCACTCACGTAGCATTCGAGGTGTTAGGCAATTGAGAGGGTGTGATGGGAAAATGATCATCTAATTAGTTATGGAGAGCCCGTGAAACTCGATGCGAGAACCAAGTCCAAGGCAAAGCAGCTCAATAGCGACGAGTTTGCGAGGCTAACACGTAGTAATTGGGACCCAGTTGAATTAGGCAAGGAATTGTGGCCCAAGTTCCTCAATTCTGTTCCTGATGGCAAGATAATCGCAGTATTCGGAAGTGCATCTCTCGAAACGCGAAACCCGGATGCTGACGGAAATGCGCATCATGGGTCCATTGGTGGAATAGACGTTTACCGTGTCGCCGAGGAAAGTGATGGCGTAGCAATAAACAAAGACTGGTATGCTGTCTATCTCGAGCAAGATCAGAATGGTGCTGAGTTGATTTACGTGATCGGACCTCGGAAAGATGCAGAACACTGGATAAACATCATCCCCGAAAGGTTTGCGTTTGCGGAACCATCATCTGTCGAATCGATCTTCCCAAATGCGGAGAAGTCGCCATGCCCCCCCCCGTTTAGTTGTCAGTTGGTACGACCGCAAGGGGCTACGGCAACGCGGATTGCGATGGTTACGACAGGCGGAATCTCCAGCCGTCAATGAGGACGGAATGTCCACTGATGGGCAGGGCTATTAGCACGATAAGATGTGACCATGCTAAATTGCCGCCGTACAATCCAAAACCTCCATGAGAGATATTACACCGATGTCACACGAAAGAACCGAAGCGCTAAAGAAGATTGAGTTGCTTGTTGCCCGGTTCGAAGAACATAAAGAGAGCTACAAGAAAACGAGTTACAATGAGACTCTTACGCGTAGAGACTTCATCGACCCCTTCTTTAAGGCGCTGGGCTGGGATATCGACAACGAGTATGGGTATGCGGAGAGCTATCGGGAAGTGATTCACGAGGACAGAGTGAAAGTAGATGGTCTCACTAAGGCGCCCGATTATGCGTTTCGTTTGGTAGGTGGCAAACGGCTATTCTTTGTCGAAGCGAAAAAACCTGGAGTATCGATTAAGGAAGGCGCAGCGCCTGCCTATCAAGTGCGTCGATATGGATGGAGTGCAAACCTTCCGATCAGCATCGTAACCGATTTCGAGGAATTTGCCATCTATGACTGTACGAAGAAGCCGATTGCAACGGATAAGGCTTCAGTTGCCCGGATAAAGTATCTTGGTTACAATGATTACATCAACCAGTTTGACTTTTTATGGGAAACATTTAGCAAAGAATGCGTTCTTAAAGGCAGTCTTGACAAATTTGTTCAAGGCAACTTGACCAAAAAAGGAACGGCAACAGTTGACAAAGAATTCTTGCGATCGCTTGACAGTTGGCGGACGTATCTTGCAACAAGCATCAGTTGGAATAACAAACAACTTGACGAAGACGAGATAAATTTTGTTGTTCAACAAACTATTGACAGAATCATTTTCCTGCGAATTGCAGAGGACAGAAGTGTTGAACCTTACGGAACACTTAAAGAAACAATCAAGAACGGAGAGTTCTACAAAAACCTCTACAGACAATTTCAACAAGCCGATGAAAAATACAATTCGGGTTTATTTGATTTCAAAAAGACAAAATCAGCAAATCCGTTTCTATTGACAACAAGGTTGTTAAATCTATAATCAACTAATTGTATTATCCCGAAAGCCCTTACGAGTTTTCGGTTTTGTCAGTAGAGATATTAGGTAGTGCATACGAACAGTTTTTAGGAAAAGTGATTCGAATAGACAAAGCACACCGTGCCCACATTGAAGAAAAACCCGAAGTAAGAAAAGCAGGCGGAGTGTATTACACACCGCAATATGTAGTTGAGTACATTGTAAAGAATACAGTCGGCAAACTCACCGAAAACAAAACACCGAAAGAGATAAGCAAGCTAAGAATAGTTGACCCTGCCTGCGGCAGTGGCAGCTTTCTTATCGGTGCCTATCAGTTCCTTTTGGATTGGCACAAAAACTACTATACCGACAACGGTAAGATCTCTAAAGGCAGCAAAAGCAATCCGCTTACTCCCGAAGGCAACTTGACAACAGCGGAGAAGAAACGAATATTACTCAACAATATTTATGGAGTTGACATTGATGTAAACGCCGTTGAAGTAACCAAGTTGAGTTTGCTATTGAAATGTATGGAAGGTGAAACACAGGCAAGCATTGCATCACAACTGCGTTTGTTCAACCAAAGAGTGTTGCCAACGCTGGATAGTAACATCAAAGACGGAAACAGTCTAATTGATACTGACATTTACGCAAATCGACTTGACTACGGAGAAGAAAAGAAAATAAAACCATTCAATTGGCAGAAGGGTTTTCCTGAAGTGTTTCAACAAGGAGGTTTTGATGTTGCAATTGGTAATCCACCTTGGGGAGCAGATCTATCAGACGAATCACTTTCCTATTTACGGATACGACACAGTTCTATCATTGTTAGGATGATTGATTCCTATATGTATTTCATCAATCACTCCATTGAACTGATGAAAAAGGACGGGGCATTTGGAATGATAATACCAAGCACATTTCTCAATCAAAGCGACATGCAACTGTTGCGAAAGATGATTGCGGAAAGACTGAATCTTCAAATCGTAGTTAATCTTGGCGAAAAGGTTTTCGGACATAAAGTATTGAATACTTCAACAATTCTTGTTTTCACGAAGTCAATTTCCAAGAGCAATGAAATTGTAGTTGCAGACATCAGAGAAACTAATCCAGAAGAAAAAGGAAATGTTCTAAATGAGGTAGGTGTAAGCGATAAAACACAGTGGCTTGAATTGGTAAAGGCAGATGCACAAGGAACTTATTTCACTTTTAATACTTCCAATGTTGCGTTGCTGAATAAATTGAAAAAGAAATTTTCAGCGTTCAGTGAAATTGTTGAAGGAGAAATTCAAAGAGGAATAAGTCCTGACTATGCAAAAGCATTTGTCATAAGTTCAAAAGAAGCAGCAGCAAAAAAGATTGAGAAGAAAATTCTAAAGCCGTTGGTTTTAGGAAAACACATATTCCGTTACACGAATATTCAAACAGATGATTTAATTCTTTACCTCACATCAAAGGACAACATTGACGATTACCCAAATGCCAGAGCTCATCTTTCGGAGTTTAGGAAATATATTACTTGTCGTGAAGTAGCAGAAGGCAAACACCCTTGGTATGCATTGCACCGACCAAGAAACCCCGAGATATTTTCTGCCAGAAAATTTATCGGACTTACAACAACAAAGAAGCTATGTCTTGCTTATGATGACGAAGGATATTATGCTACCGATGCTTTGTATGTTTTCAAAACTAACTCAAGAATAAATGAGCAGGCAGTGTTGGCCGTGCTTCATTCAAAAGTGTTTCAATTTCTCTACGATACAATTATTCAGGGAGGTCAAAGAGTCATTCCACAAGTAAAAGCAGTTTACTTAAACGAACTCCCATTTCCGCGAATCGGAAAGCAAGAAGCAGAACTGGCAAAACTTGTTGACCAACTTCATAACTTGAACAAAGAGCAATCAAAAGCGAAACTTGCTACACAAGTATCGCAGCTGCAAGGCAAGATTGATTATTGTGAGGAGACAATAAATCAAATTGTTTATCAACTCTACGAGTTGACAGAAACGGAGATAAAGATTGTTACAGCTTAAACGGTAGATTCCGGAGCATGTCGCCCCCCCCCCCCTGGGTGTATTGATTCAGGACATTCCGGTAGATACTGCCCGCGCCCACCCCTGTGGTCGGCATTGGAGATTCCGCTCACGTTGACCACATCATTCCGCACCTTACTGACCACCGAATCTAATGGCATACTGACTTGCTAAACCCAATGCAATTTTACAGTTATCAAGGTGTTGGAGTGCCTATATCGATGCATGGGATGCCGACATTAATCAGGTTTAGCCCTCGAATTCTTCGAATGCGAGAGAATCCACGAAACAATCTACGGCTCTCATGTAGCCACTCCTGATGTCTTGCAAAGTTTGTCAATTGGTGATCTCAATGTGCTCCATTTACGTCATTTCCACCCTCATCCGAGTTTTCGTGGTCATCTACGACAGACAAGAGATTTCCAACGACTTTTCCTTTCGCCAGCACGAAAGCACCATTAAACCGTAGCGGAGGGTGAACTAGGCCTGCTCTCAAACCAGCCGGCAGCACGCGCTTTTCTCCGATGACGGTCCAGCACATCGTCAAATTCTCGCGAGTAAGATATTCGTGCAGCAAGTCCTCTCGTATAAGTAGTGCGTCGGGACCTTCAGAGTGTGCTGTCGGATCATACGCAGCTACTTGATTGGATGCGTCGACATAGTCCGCACCGTGACCACTCCACCGTACTCCAAGGCCATTCACGAGATCGAAGCTCGGAAGCGAAAGAGAGAGGCTCGCATCCATCGAGCAGTCAAAGTCATTCCCTCCACATCGTAGCTTAACTGCGGTTGTCTGGATACTTACTGGGCACGAATGGCTAGGTCGAATCCATCCGTCATGTTCAAAGACCTGCGTTTGCATATTGCGAGAGGCGGGTGCCCAAGGGTACTCTCCTAGAAACAAGTCTTGAATCTCGTGAGCCTCTGGAAACCACCGACCCGAGAAGTTCGCCTTCTTCGCCCACTTCAAAAAAGTCCCAGCGTCGCTGGCGCGGATAATGTGTCCCGAGCACATGTACCAAATTTCACGCTGTTCAACATCTATCGAGTCACGGTCGAACGGAGTTTTCTGTTTCCAGTTGAAGTATCCTTGACAGTTCAGCCAACGCGAGCCATCTGATGGATTTGTGACCAGAAGTAAATCGTCGACATTGGGTAAGTCGTCACTCTTCAACGACCATTCACGTGGGCTGCAATCGGCATCCCACGAATCGTAACGGGTTGGATCCCACCACGCTGGTGCATGACCGTCCCACGACGTACCACCGGGGGTTGATCTTAGTGTAAGCGACGGGTCGATGTCGCGAAGTTGTCCCTGCCACGGCCCCATGTACTCCTGACCGGACGCGTCCTCCACATACAATTCATGGTATTGGAATCTATCAGAGATGTAAGCCAAGATCTCGTGGTAAGCGATCCATTGATACTTCTTGCCGATACGTTCGGCCTTCGATGCCGCTCGGCCGTCGTATCCTATAGAGTAGCGGTCAAACTGACCGAATCGCTGCTCCGTCCATCCCATGTCGAAAACTCGTTTGAGGATGTATCTCTGAATCTGACTCAGGTCGAATCCAGGACGTTGACCTGCCTCAAGATCGGTGTCCTCTAAGATCCAGATTTCCTCAATACGTCGTGTATGCTCCTCAGTTAGAGCCCGCTTTAGCTCAGTGACGGCCTCTGTCCTCTGGATCGTCTCGTCTGCAACGCCTGGATTACTTTTGATTTCTTGCTCTTTGGAGAGGTCGTCAACGATCTCATGGTCTGTGTTCGTCAAGCTCCCTCCGTATGCACGTTGTAAGAGCTGATCGAATGCAAACTTGATTTCTGCCGCTTGATAATTTTCCCATGCCTGCCGTTCGTCCTCTGAGAAGTCACTGACCAATGCGCGCAACAAATTTTCAGATCGAATTGGCTCATGCCAAGTAGTTTCATCGCGAGTAACTTGGAGCCAGTGGCTCGAAGTAGATGACGAGTTAATGCCGATCACGTAGCGAGCAAAATCGTCATCCAACACCGAGCTGCCGATCCGGTTCCGTCCCCATTCGAGCTCTCCACTGTCATGAGAACCCTTTGACCAGTCAGGCAAAAACGGCTTGATGTCCTCTTCGGTCGGGATCGTAGGCCAAAGGCTCTTGTATGGTGGGCGAATCCACTCAGGGTCTACAGTGAGCTCTGATCCTAGATAGAGTGCCCGCTCGACGACGCCACGTGCGTAGTCGCGCAGAAGGATGTGCGGAGGGGGGCTCCCTTCAGCGAAAACTTGATTATAGACGCACATTGCAAGTGCGCTAACCGCATCGCGATCGTGTGAGCGCATGGCTACTCCATACGCCACTGCGTACACGCGGTCGGCCACATACGGATCATTCACGTCCGCAAATCGCTCTAACAGGCGGGTCATAGCCGCTACGCGGCCCGTCAGGAGATTCACGAGAGCCTTCGTCGCGCGGTCGCGAAGGAACCGATTCGAAGTAGTCAGCATCCATGCGAGCGAAATAGCGCATAGATCGATAGCCTCATCTTCAAACTCAAAAACTGGGTCAATTGAAAGAGCCCAATCCACAAGACGATCGACCGTACCATGAGTACCCCACGCCTGGTGGAGGTAGAGGCTCCACCAAGCATCGCGATCAGGCATCGTGTCCTTTCGCAGCCGTTTGTCCAAGAACTTCGCGTTGAACGGATGGTCAGGCAACATAGCTATTGTGACCAGCACGTTGATCGTGTCCTGCAAGTCATGCTCGCTTCGCCACAGCTTGTTCAGCGCATTGTCGGTGCCGTCGGAGAAAGCTGAGTAGTCGCGCCAAACGAGGCTCTGCCGGAAGGCATCCCCCAGTCCCCATCTCGCCTCACAGGCCGGTGCGAGTGTGATCAGTTCTTTCCCCGTCCGCTCAGGGACTAGGATGCACAGAGCCTCCAAAAGGCCGGGAGAGACATACTTCTTCTCGTCACAAACGAAGTCTAGTGGTCTGCCCTGCTCAAAGGCGGACGCGGGAGTACTGTGGTCGAGATGCCTATCCAGCAGCGTCTTTGCCGCAAGGAGATCGGCAAAACGCTCGTAGCCCACAAAGACGATCTCTTCGGCATTTAGGCCATCGTGTCGCAAGGCGTCCTCCACGATGACGCCTTCAACAACTAGGCCACGGTAAAGAGATCTCCCGAAGTCGCGGCCAGGAAGGAATTTATCAACGATCTCTACCGCCTTCGCCAGGGGCAACCAGTTCGCCCCCGAGTCGAAGATGGCTACGGCTACATCCTCTAGGGCACTGCGCACGAGAGGTTGCCGTTTATCGAAGTCAAGGCTCAAAGCCAGGCTATCATTGACCGAACTGAGGTATAGATTGAAGACGGCAGTGATGCCCTGGAAGCCGCGCGGGAGCCGACTCTCGCCCCTTGCATTAAGGCCTAGACACAACGTCTTGAGAAACAGTGGGTTCCGAAACTCAGGTGCCAGAAGTGGCGTCGATGGGAGCTCCAGGCCATAGTGGATGAAGAACGTCTTCGTTGCATCGTACTCGTGATCCATGAATCCATAGTGCGTAATGGCTGTGGCGCGGGCTCGTACGTCTGCGGGGATGATAATCTCTTCGTAGGGCGTCTTTATGGCGAGCACCACTCCTATCCACGGGGATCGCTCTAAGTGCGCAAGAAAGGCCGCAAGATGGTTTGGCCAGACAATTCGCCCGGCTCCCTCGTTGATCGCGTCGATCATTAGCAGCGCTCGTGACCCAGCAGCCTGCGCTGCGGCCTCAAGAGCTCCGACGAACTCTTCGGCAAACAGATTAGTAAGGTCCAGTTGCTGGAGAGCCTGAGACCAAGGTGCATCACTGCCAACGAAGCACTGGCCCATCAACAGTATCGTTGGACGGCCTGCCTCGATGCGCTGACGGGCGATATCGCAGAGAAGGTGGGTCTTACCTGTACCTGCGATACCGCGGAGGAGCATTAAGGTGTTTCCCGCAATTTCATCTGCATGCAGGAGTGACTCGCGTGTCGATATGAGTTCGGAGGTGAGATGGAAGAGCCGAATCCGGCGGTCTCGGAAGGGATTGCTCTTGTAGGACCGACGCGTCTTCGTGTCGGTCGGCTCAGGATTCGCGTCGAACTCGCGTTCACGCTCGTCCAGAAGTCGTAAAAGCTCCTCAGCTGCTTGTTCCGTCGCGTGAATCTGCTCTGCGATGGCCTTGAACGGCAATGGCCCCGTCGGCTGGACACGGATGGCGCCCATACTGGTGAGCACCCCATGGACCTGCGTCGATACGGAGGCCACCGACGCCTCTATGGCCGCATCGGCAGCGCCCTCGGGATACAGGAGGCTCCTCAGCTTTTCACGGATTGTGCGCGATTGGGCTTTCTGGCGCTCAAAGAATTGCTCGGTGCGTCCGAAAGCTTCGATCTCCATCGCGATCGGCAGTTCAACGTGGACCTCGGGCGTATAGCGGGGTCCCGCCGACAGCACTGACTCGTCAAACCTTGCATTGAACCATGCTGCATCGAGTCCGCGGACGTCAAACCAGAAGCGGACGCGACCTACGTGTTCCGGACGCGTCAGTCGCTCGAGCAGTTCGTGACCGCCCCAATAGACGAACTGAACTGTCATGCCTCGATTGATAGCCGCTTCCGTCCATTTCTTGACATGCTCATCCCATTTGATTTGAGCTGACTTTTGCCCTGTTACGCGAGCATCTGGCCGATCTAATGGAGTGCAAACGAAGTATCGAACCATTCTGGGGTGCTTCTTGATCGCAGCATTTACGGACTTATTGATTTGAGTCCACTGCGAGTCTCCCAACGAGTCGAAGTACTTCGCCTGCCAGCACCATTCGGAATCATCTTCTAAGACTGCGTAGCACTCGACTCCAGCATCGGGAGTCCCCTTACGAATGAAACGAGCTCCCTTAGGGCTTTCAGCATTGGCGAGTTGCGAGCACAGCTCCTCGAAGCCTTTTTCCTGACCGCCGTTGTAGGGCCGAATGGCTTTCAAATCAATGTTCATGTTTTGCTTGCATTTGATTAGTATCCAAGAAATTACGTTTCTATTCACGTACTTCTCGGCATGTTCACCCACATGCTGACACAGACGCAAGACTTTTCGCTTGTGCCGGTTCCCATAGCGCACGCCCGTCCATTGAGCGAAAGACAGACAGTACATAGTTACAAACCAATCGGCCGCCCATATGCGACCATGAGCGACCGATTAACTTTGTGTCGGCTGGTTAACCAGCGGACGACGACTCGTTGTCTCCGCTACTCTCAAGTTCGGCACGGAGTTCTTCCTCACGTAAACGCCGTCTCTCTTCTTGCTGCCTGGCTTCTTCTTGTAACTCCGTTCGGCGACGCTCTATTTCCCGTTGCCGTTGCTCAGCGACAGTGCGGTCACGCTCCGTCTGTTCTTTGCGTACGAGTGCGAGAGCAGTACGGTAGAGCGATTCGCCGAGAAATTCTCGAAGTTCGGTGGCGTGACGCAATGTCATTGTTCGCATGCCGTTGGCGATGTTGCTCACGTACGATCGTGACCGACCAAGGTGTCGTGCCATCTCAGCGTGATTGTAGCCAGCCTTGCGAAGTATCATGGTGAACTCGCGTGACGTTAGAACGTGCTGCTCTGATTCGTCGTTGCGTGTGTCTGTGTTGCGGTTGGTTTGAGTTGTTGACATGTTAAGCTCTTACGTGATAGTGGTTGGATGGAAGTAATCGGTTGCAAACAACTGTATCGTAGATACGAGAACGAATTGCGACGGATTATGGCGATGTGGCGCATACGAACGCGGAATGCCTCAACATCATGATGTAATCCCGACGTTCTAACGCTGGCAGTGCGTCATTAGAGGCCAATTGACTGTCATTATTGTCAAGGACTTAGATCAGTGCGGGCATTGAAACCTTGGATCATTGGACTTCTGGACTTTGGACAATGGCCCATCAGTCCAATAGTCCAAAGTCCACGGTTCATGGACCTCGTGCGTGAGGAGCTTTCCGTTTACGATACCGACCATGAGCAAGGTGCTCAATGTCGTCGGTTTGTTTGAGCATGCTGAAGACAGAGGCCCTTTTGATTCCAACCTTCATGCCCACATCCAAGGCATCCTGGGTTGTGAATTCAGCGGGCAGCTGGTCGAACCACACCTGACTCTTCCGTTTAGTGTTTGGCAGCGTCTTGAATGAGGTGTGTGCAGAGAGTCGATTGATGATTGAGTCTGTGCCTAAGCGAAGGTACTCTGCGAGTTCCAATCCAATCTTGAAGTCATCATCGTTGACCGTCATTACTGGATCAAGGTGATGGTGCGTAAACCAGCCTCGAACAACGGTGAGCACAGTCATGATGCGCACAGCAACGATTCCGGATCTCAGTGTGGTGCCCTGGTCAGCCCCTTCGATCTTATCCTCGAATCGCTTCTTATAGTGCTCATAGAGCCATTGTTGTTGTTGCTCTGCTAGTTCAACCGAGAACCCGACCTCATCGGCATGCCCACGGACGAAACGCCAGAGATTGCAGATCTCATGTCTCATCGACTTAGCTACTTCGACTGCTCGGTCTCGCCCTGTCTTGAACGGATCTCTGAACGAGGTTTGTTCAGGGAATTCGATAAAGCCGATTCTGGACGTTAGCCCCGTGGCTACATGCTTCACAAGAACCGGAATCTGGTCCGGGGTTCCTGATAGTACCATGCTGAAATGCGGTCGGTCAGTCGAAACCAATAAGTCATCAGCAACACGAGCTTGCGATACACGCTCACCTTGCCAGGCCTTCCTGGCGGCTGGTCCGGCGTCACCGGTCTCAACACGAAATGCTGATTGTAGGCTATCAGCTTCTGTATCGAACGTTAGCACGCAGGGATTCGTACATATGGCTCGTATCAGCACAGGCCCCGTAGAATCTGCAGGAACCAACAGCATCTTACGATCTGGTTTGTCCGGTGGTGGTAGTCCTGCTTTTAACCCCTTCATTTTCCAGAAGGCGTACTCTTTCTTGTACGCCTTCAAATCTTCGATCGATTCTCTTCGTATAACGTCATCGATGCTACTGATAAGGAGTTCCGCGGGTCCGATCGACCCCTTCCCGGAACCAGGTGGACCTACAACGAATAGATAAAGGGCAGGGGAGTACCATTGACCGAAGTACTGTGTCCGAACTCCTGGGAGAATGGCCCCGATCACGGTGAGCGCTGCCATAAGCAGAGCAATACGTTGGCGATCATCCTCGATTGAGCCCAGGAGATCCGCAAATGTTGGTGGAAGTGCGGTCGCATCGATTGTTGGCACCGTATGAACTATCGAGTCCTCATTGTTCGGTTCTACGTCAACGCACGCCGCTTCGATCGCTCTCCTGAGTACCTCCGGGTCTCCACCTCTTTCGAGGTAATCACTCACGTCTGATTTGTCAGGGAGGTCCGGCATGAGTGAACGAAGGTTGAGAATGCCAACAGAAGCAACGCCCGCATTATTGAGTGACGTCTTGACCATCGCTGCGTGCTTTGTCCCAGCTTCATCCAGGTCTGGTATGATGGCTACTCGTGCACCTGTCAGAACTTCCGACATCGGGTCAAGCCACTTGCCCGCACCAAATGGATTCGTAGTAGTGGTAATACCGATTCCGTTTAGCGTGTCAGCATCCTTCTCACCTTCCACAACGGTGATCGTGCCACCGAGACTGACGCGTTCGGCCACTTCCGGAAGGTTATAGAGGATTCGCTCGATGCCCTCGACGCCCTTCACCCACTCCGCACCACTCCAGTGAGCTGCAAAGGCCCGCTTGTCACCGTTGGACTGCTTGGTGACTGTGATCTGCATGTGCGGCTCGCCAGTCAGCCTATGATACACGTGTTGACGTGTCCCTATGATTGGACCATTAGCGTCTTTAGTCTTTGTAACGGCACCTTGCGGTGGATAGAACTTCTGACCGCACGCGATGCTCTGGCATTTGCCGCCCCCGGTTGGTTTGCCATATACATCCAGCAGGGGAGTGAACGATTTCTTTTTTAGATCACAAGGACAAGTTTCCTTTTGACCATACAATTGCTTTTCGCGGATCATTGATGTCCCCCGTCGAGTTTCGCATCGTCATTCTCGAGGAGCTTGTTGATGTCCGATTTCCGTATCAAGGTTCTCCTTTGAACTTTTATACAGGGGAGCCTCTTCGCCTTGATCATTTTAGACACCGTCTGGATCGAGACGCCGAGGATCCGTGCTGCGAGTGCACGCGAAATCAATGGGTCGGTCTCGGGGTCCGGAAGGACACGCTGATTGCGTGTGTGTTCGAGATATTGCGGAATGAGAAACCGCAGTTCTTTGCGAAGTACGTCGATGATGACGTCTTGTATGTGTCGCAGCTGGCCTTGCGAGAACGAAGACATGTTGCCTCGATTGAGATGTGGTTGACTCCCACAAAGCTCCTGAAGGCTATAGCATAGCGAAATTCGAAAATGAACGTGCGAAGGGCTTCAATTCAAACTCTGAACGAAGTTTACTTCGCGTTCTCATGAACAACTTCATTTATTGAGTGACAACCATGTCACTTGCCGTTTCTATAATTAAACAACCGTTCTTTGACACTATTATGCATGGCGAGTTGAGCTGCATTCCTCTCACTTTCCTGTCGCGCAGTTCTAATGTTTGCCGCAAGTTTGTTTGTGCCATTTGTACTTGTCCATGGAACTTCACGATTCAAGAGATCCGATACTTTAACTGATGAAATATCTTTTGTTGATAAATCAAGACCCTCCCGAATTGCCTCCAGGATACACGCAATCGTCAGTATGGATTCGGCATGCATCGTTAGTGTTCCCTTGCGCTCTTGAAAGACTGCAACTACTTGCTCCGCCGACATATTTCTGAAATACATATCCACGTGTGGCCGGATGATGTCTGCTATTGGATTCTGAACATCGAGTGGTGGCACCAGTTTGTGCCGTCTTTCTACATCGTCCGATCGTATGGCATCGGTTTCACTCTGGCAAATAACCACGAGCCTTTCGATAAGCTCCAGAATTGTCTCGGCATTTTTTACAGCGCTTAGTACCCAGTCGCGCGGCGAACTGCCAACGAAATCAAGGTGGCGAACTACCATTCCCTCACCATCGTGCTGGGATGTGATTACCAATGCGGATCCTGAATGATCAATGTATTGCCCAAGCGAATGTATCTCAGGAAAGTTAATCAACCCTCGTAATACCTTTGATTTGCTGGCAAGTAGCACTTCATAAATTTTCTCTATATCGATGACTGTGCTTGCTTGAGTAATCAGGATTTCAATATTGTACGCCCAACGTTTGGGAAGGGCAGGGGCAAACTCATTGATAAACGTTGCTTGCTCGGATGTGAACGCATATTGATGATGACAAGTCAAACACCCTTCAATGGTAGAACGTGATACTTGGTAACTCCAAGCGAGAAACTAAGACATGAAGTTAAAAACCGTCACCTGTACCGTCACCTGAAAAGCAAAAGCCCTCGTAACAACATGAGTTACAAGGGCTTAAGTTTTCTGGGAGTAGCGGGGGCAGGACTTGAACCTACAACCTTCGGGTTATGAGCCCGACGAGCTACCAATTGCTCCACCCCGCGATGAGGATTACAAGTATACGAAGATTATTCGAATTATCGGCAATTACCACTCTATCGTAAACATATGGTCAACGTCCTGAAGCACTCCTATACGTTTGCCGTTGGGGGCAATGATCACGTGGTAGTAGGATCGTGTTAGCACGATGTGGGTTCTTAGTGGGAGTACGTCGGGAAAATTCTCGTTGGAGAAGATGAAGGGGTCGGTATCGGGGTGGAGTGAAGCATAGCGGATGGGGGATATGTCGCGGTCATTGAGGATGTCTATATAGAATAGCTCTACGCTGTCTACCTTCCTACCCGACATAGCAAGACTGAGCGGACGGCTTGTGTCGGGCGATTGAAAGAACGTTGGTGTTAGGTTCCCAATATCCGACTCCAAGATCTGATTCCATTGCAGCTCCACAGTGTCCGACCCCCACCACATCAACAATGAGTTCCTCGGCTGATTGATGTCTATAACTCCAACAAACGAAACTGTGCCAGAACCGCTTCGACGAAACAGGCTATACGAATTGTTTTGTAGTCGTGCCGATACTGGCTGGATGAATCCCTTATCGTTGACCATTCCAACATCGATCCAACTCAGAAAAGAGCCGTCGGAGTATGCATGCTGACTACCAATCACTATCAACCCATCAAGTGGCTCATCATCATTGAGTGAGTAGCCCCTTGCTCTCTCTGCATAATTGCGAAGTTCGATACGGTCTGCATACCCGCCTGTTTGGAGTGGTCCGGTGGCGAGTGGACCACATGCAGAAACTGCACATGCCAATACAAGCATTGTGACGAGATTGCGTCGGAAATCACCATGAAGCATACGATAACCCTCTGCTCAATACTACTGCTTGTTAGTTCAACTGCCATCTATGCACAACCAACACTTGTGATAGGGGGCGGAGCAAGCACCACAAACGAATCTCTCAACGCACAACTGGGAAGTGAAGTGTATTGGAGCTTGAATGGTCCAACTGTTGGGTTTCGCATAGCATCGTCTCTTGCCATACCCACACGCGTGGAGTCTAACACGGGCGCAAGTGGGTGGGTGTTTGAAGAGGTGGATGGGGCGTCAACGCTGACAACATTAACGGGGGTTCTTGGCTGGACGTTTACCCTTGACCGCACACGTCTCTCTATCCTGGGAACGATCGGTGGTGCAAACATCACTCACCGACGCAGCGAGCTCGATTATGAGTTTGATACTGTTGTGGTCTCCTATGCTAATCCAACCTGGACGTTTGGCGCTATGCTTGATCTCTCCTACAAGCTTACTGACCAATGGAGTCTGCACCTCGGCGCGGGGTACGATCATATAGAGTCCACACGGCCCATGGTGGAAAATGAGCCCCCTGCAAAAAGCTATAGAGCTGTGTTTGCCGGACCCCAAACGTGGTGCCGATTGGGCGTTGGGTTTAGCCCCTTTGACTCAGCCATGATCGATCCCCTGCGCCCCGGCGGACATCGTAAGCAGTGGTTCGTTGGAGCAAGTATCGGCTCCATTCATCCGTTTGAACCGGACACCTACAATGAATTCAACCCCGGTTTCTTTTCTCAATATCGCCTCTCATCAGACCGAAACCCGTGGTTTGTTGAGGCAGGGGGCTACCAATATTCCATGTCGGACTTGGCAGTCTATGCCGGTGGGGGCATTCTCTTCACCATTGCACCCGAGTTCTTTGCCTCGGAATTCCTCAAGATCGGACTCTTTGGCGGCCTCCTTGCCGCTCACGCTCAATCCGGGCCAGTCCTTACCCCCGTTCTCTCACCAAGAATCGTGGTGGATACCCACCTCGGATCGGTCTCCGTTGTGATCATCCCTGCCTGGGAAAGCACGGCGTTTGGACTTACGTACGCAATCCCAATGTGGTAGCAAGAGGTTATGACAGTTATGACGTTATGACAGTTATGACATTCGCTATTCGCTATTCGCTGTTCTCTATTCGCTATTCTCTATTCGCTATTCGCTATTCTCTAGTCGCTATTCGCTATTCGCTATTCGCTATTCGCTATTCATTGTGCATAACTACGGACACGCCTAGCCCCTTGACAGATATATCTTTGCTCCTTGTCTTAGGAGAATCTGGGTTAGATGAAGATATCGCAACGTTGGCTTGAAGAATTCGTTACGCTGGACCCTGCAATGTGGAGCCCGGAAAGGGTTTCGTCTGTCCTTACTGACCTGGGTCTGGAAGTGGAAGACATTCAGAATATGGCTGCCACGCTCCGTGGTTTTGTCGTAGGCCACGTGCTCACAAAAGAGAAACACCCAAAGGCGGATAAACTGTCGGTCTGTACGGTGGATGTGGGTGATGGCACTCCCCGAACCATTGTGTGTGGTGCGCCCAATGTTGCTGCCGGACAAACCGTGCCGGTTGCACTGGTGGGGGCAAAGGTTCCTACGGCCGACTTCATCATTGAATCTCGACCTCTTCGCGGGGTTACGTCGGAAGGGATGATCTGCTCCCAAGCAGAACTTGGCCTGGGCGAAGACCACGATGGTATCTGGGTGCTGTCTACCGACGCACCGCCGGGAACGCCCCTTGCCTCTGCACTTGGTATCGATGATGTGGTCTATGACGTGGCGATCACGCCGAATAGGGCGGATTGCTTGTCACACGTGGGGATCGCGAGAGATCTCGCCGCCTACATTGCTGTCCATATCGATCCAAACGTCATGCCGAGCGAAGCCTGTCCTGCCGAAGGGAGGATCGAGGCTCGCCCTCTCGACTCCGCTCGAGGTGACGTACCTCTCACCATCCGCGTAGAAGATCCGGACCTCTGTCCGCACTATATCGGACATGTGGTTACGAATGTGCGTCCGATCGAGAGTCCGCAGTGGCTAAAGGATCGTCTTACCTCCCTTGGACTCCGACCTCGTAACGTGATTGTGGATGTAACGAACTACGTCAACATGGAGATGGGGCAGCCCCTTCATGCATTTGACGCAACGAAGATCACGGACAACACGATCGTTGTTCGACGGGCTGCAGCGAACGAAACAACGTTCATCACCCTCGATGGCAAGGAACGCACACTCACTCCATCGATGCTCATGATCTGCGATGGACAACGTCCGGCTGCTATTGCCGGTGTGATGGGCGGACAGAACACGGAAGTAGATGACTCCACCACAGCCGTGGTGATCGAGTCCGCCTACTTCGATCCGTCGTCCATCCGTCGCACTGCCAAGTCCCATGGACTGAGCACCGATGCCTCATACCGCTTTGAGCGTGGCGTAGATCCGGCCGGTGTTCGCACCGCTGCCGATCGTGCCGTTCAGCTGTTGTGTGAGTTGGCAGGGGGCTCTCCCGGACCCCGCATCGAAGTTGGCGCTCCACCTCCGGAACGAGAACCGATCTCGATCTCCTATGATCATATCAGATCACTCATTGATATCACGATGAATGATGAAACGATCACACGTATGCTCGTGGGTGTAGGGTGCCTTCCCGTCATGCCGAGCGAAGCCTGCCCTGCCGAAGGGAGGGTCGAGGCACGTTTCATCCCCCCTACATGGCGGGCAGATATCACCATCGAAGCGGATCTTGCCGAAGAAGTGATGAGACTCTATGGGATCGACAACATCCCGTCGAGCACCATGGCCTACGTCGCGCTCGATACCGCACGTATGCCATCGCACCTGCGCGCCGGCGGCGCACATGGCAGACGTCTGCGCGATCAAGTGCGTACGATGTTGGTTGCACGTGGGTATTATGACTGTGTGACCAACGTCCTCACCGGTCCCGATGAAGGGGCTGACCAGGTCACGCTAAAGAATGCCCTTGGACGCGACTTCTCCGCCTTGCGGTCGTCGGTGATCCCATCATTGCTTCGCGTGGCATCGCGCAATCTCCGTCACGGACAACAGACCGTGCGGTTGATGGAGATCGGCTCACAATTCACGAAGAACACCAACACTGAATTCGGTGTGCAGCAACAAGAAGTGCTCACGCTGATGCTCGTTGGACAGACCGATCCGCATTGGAGTGATAAGCCCCGTACCCTTGATCTCTATGATCTGGTAGGGGAGCTGCATGTGCTGGCACCGAAGATCGAGAGCATCCCTATTGATGTGTCCATCCGTGAAACGGGCGAGGCGGGGCCTCGCCCTTACTTCACCGATAACGTTGTGGAGCTGCGTCTTGGTGGGGTAGTGATTGGGTATGCCGGCGAGGTGAGTCCGGAGCTTGCGATGAAGCACGATATCGAGCGGACAGTGTCAGCGGCGGTGATCGACCTGCGAGCAGTGCCGATCGTGCAGCCCAAGTACCGTGCCGTTGGACAATTCCCGTCGGTGAGGAGAGACCTAGCCTTGATCGTTCAAGACGATCTCTCTGCCGGACGGATCATTGATGTAGTACGTACAGCAAGCCCCCTACTCCTCAGGGATGTTGGAGTGTTTGACGTGTACCGAGATAAGGCCATGGGAGAAGGGGTGAAGAGCATCGGGATCGGGATGACCTTCCGGTCTGACGAGCGGACGTTGGTCGATGCCGATGTAGACAGTGCAGTGGAATCCATCATCAACGCAGCGAAGCAGGCATTAGGTGCCCGTGTTCGCGGCGAAACGGTAGAGTGATCATATGAGCACACAGCCACAACCGGAAGAACGTCCCGAGCACCAGCCCGAGGCAATGTTCACACCGGAACCCCAGGCAGCATCAGCCCCCTCAACAAAGGCAGAGATCGAGGTAGCGGTTGCGCGGTTCTGGGAGATCGTTCGCAAGAGCGCAGATGTGATCGTCACCCTGCGACAAGAGAACACAATGGTCAACGCGCAAAACCAGGCGCTCCGCAGATCCGAACAGGAATTGCAGAACCGCGTGGATGATCTTTTGCTCCGGATCACTTCGCTTGAGGATCAGGTTGCGGCAATTCCTTCGGCAGAAACAACGATCAATGAATCTGAGACGATGAATGCCGAGGCCGAGCTCGAGGAGATGAGACGCAACATCGATAGGGCAGAGGACGAGTTGAAGTCGGCCCGTGAGACCATGGAACTCCAGACCGACGAACTCAAACGTCGCACCGAGCTGATTCAGCAGCGCGACGCAGAGATCACCCAGATGCAGGCCGCGTTGGCAGAGACAGAACATCAGCTTCAAGAGGCGCACCTCCATTTGGCAGATAATGCCGTCAACAAGGAGCAGCTTGCTGATGTAAAGAACGAACTGAGTGCCAGAGAGAAGCAGCTTAATGAGCTCCACGATTCCTTTGGTGACGTCCATCGTCACTCCCTGGAGCGTGAGGCACTCGAGGCACGACTGAGTGAGCTGGAGCTTGCGGCATCAACCTATGACGAATCCAAGGCCCGGATCGCCGAACTCGAGGAAGAGATCCAAGACCTCCGTCAGCAGCTTGAGCGGGCCATGACCATCGTCAATACCTACCGGGCGGCCGGATTGCGACATATCGAGGATCCGGATCTCAAGGACCAGATGACGCTGTTCACTGCTCCCGTGGCTCAGAGCCCTGTTGAGGGGGAAGCAGTACGGCAACTGATGACAGAAGAAGAACTTACGGCCCTGGCAGCGCGCTTGGACAATGTGGCAGACCGCGTGGCGCAATTGCTCGGGATTTCCTAACTTACGGTTCGACAACGAATCACTTTACCCCGACACATCATGTCGAAAGCGATCAGAGTCACGATTGGTGGAAAAGACCTTACTCTTCGCGGAAACGATGAAGAGAAGATCAAGAGATCAGTACGCGAAGTCAACCTTCAGGTTCAACATTTGCAGCAAACGCTGCGGGAGCAATCGACACCTACATTGACCGTCCTCGCCGCCCTGAACATTGCGGAGCGATACCTCGATGTGCAGGACCAGAGTTCGAAGGACGTCCAGTTTGTGACCGATGAACTTGAGAAGATGACGCAGTATCTGGAGCGCGCCTGGCGCCAACCCCTTCCGTAACTCCCTCTTTCGCATGCCGTAACGGGTGGAACGCTTAGCCGCATTCCGCTACCGTTGTCGCACGCTTGAAAAAGAACCATACAAGTTTTTTCAACCAGGGAATTAGGCTCTGATCATCCATGGCAGGCCTCACCCGTCCTTTGGGACGGAAATGGTCCGGAAAGCCAGTGGCGCCGGGGCGGTTTCGGCCGCAACCATTCGGTGGACGTCAGCGGTGGTCAGGATGATACCCACAGTGCGGGACGACTGGTTCTTTGCCCAACCGAAAACAAACCGGGTTTACCCGGGGTAGTGGGATGCGGCTCTTTATTTACTGAACACTCGCGAGGCAGCACGCGGGTGCACCGTCGGTTTATGACGGAGAAGGAGTTTGCATGGACCCAACGATAATGGGGATCGGCGTAGGGGCACTCGTTGCCCTCGTCGGATTCCTGATCACCTATCTCAGCGGGAAGAAGATGGCCGCCGCTGCCATCGCCGAAGCTGAATCACGCGCAAAGATTATTATCGACGATGCCGAGAAAAAGGGTGAAGGCATCAAGAGAACGAAGATCGACGAGGCAGACGACAAGTTCCGTGAGCTCAAGCGCAAGGCAGAAGCCGACCGTGATGCAAAGGACGCCAAGCTCCGTGCCCTCGAAAAAGAGATCCGTAAGCGCGAAGAAGGTATCGATCAGAAGCTCGAAGTGATCACGAAGAAGGAGAAGCAGGTTGCATCTCTGGAAGCTGAGGTCACGAAGAAGGCTCAGCAGATCGACGGAAAGACGAAGGAGATCGACGTTCTCCTCGAAGAGCAGAACATGCGCCTCGAGCGCATCACGGGCATGAGCCGCGAGGATGCCAAGAAGTTCCTCGTGGACAACATGGTCAACGAAGCGAAGGCCTCTGGTGCCCAGCTCGTAAAGGACGTTCGCGACGAAGCAAAACTCAATGCCCGCAAGGAAGCCCAGCGTATCGTGCTCATGGCCATCCAGCGCACGGCGTCGGATCACTGCGTTGAGTCAACGGTATCCGTTGTCAACCTTCAGTCCGAAGAGATGAAGGGGCGTATCATCGGCCGCGAAGGTCGCAACATCCGCGCCTTTGAAGCTGCAACGGGCATCGACCTTATCATCGACGATACACCGGAAGCAGTGGTCATCTCCGGCTTCGATCCGTTCCGCCGCGAAGTGGCCCGCACGGCTCTCGAACGCCTCATGGGTGATGGTCGTATCCACCCGGCGCGTATCGAAGAAGTAGTGGACAAGGTTCGCAAGGAACTCGAAGAAGAAATGGTCCGTGTTGGCGAGAACGCCCTCATGGAACTCGGCATCCACAACATCCACCCGGAAATGGTGCGCTACATCGGTAAGATGAAGTACCGTTCGTCGTATGGTCAGAACCTGCTTGCCCACTCGATCGAAGTAGGCTTCCTCACAGCCATCATGGCCAACGAACTTGGTCTTGACGTGAACCTGGCAAAACGCGCCGGCCTCTTGCACGACATTGGCAAGTGTATCGATCGCGAGATCGAAGGTCCGCACGCCTTGCTGGGCATGGAACTTGTGAAGAAGTACAAGGAGCATCCGCTTGTTGTGAACGCCGTTGGTGCTCACCACGACGATATCGAGATGGAATCTCCGATCGCCGTGCTTGTACAATCGGCCGACTCCATCAGCGGCGCCCGTCCGGGTGCCCGCCGCGAGTCGCTCGAGAACTACATCAAGCGTCTGCAGCAACTCGAAGAGATCGCTACATCGTTCGACGGTGTGACCAAGACCTATGCTATCCAA
This sequence comes from Ignavibacteria bacterium, assembly GCA_016707005.1. Classification (NCBI taxonomy): domain Bacteria; kingdom Pseudomonadati; phylum Ignavibacteriota; class Ignavibacteria; species Ignavibacteria bacterium. The sequence continues at coordinate 241,308 of JADJIQ010000002.1, read as the reverse complement.
GCCGGACGTGAAGTTCGTGTTATGATCGAACCCGATCGTATCGATGACTTGCGCGCCGACCAACTCGCGAACGATATCGCCGTTCGTATCGAGTCGGAAATGGAATATCCAGGTCAGATCAAGGTCACCGTTATCCGCGAACGTCGCTCGGTCTCCATCGCCAAGTAAACTCTCGGCGCTATCAAACGCGTCACGAAAAAGACAACAGAACGTGAGCATCATCCCAGGATGGTGCTCACGTTTTACGTTTGTGCCCACATCATGCAAAGCCCCCTCCATGACATTTGTCATGCTCGCAAACATGATGCTTGACGCAATTTTGTTCCGGACGAGATGGGGTTTAACGTAACCCCGTAACCCCGTAACCCCGTAACCCCGTAACCCCGTAACTCCGTAACTCCGCAACTATGTCCGATATCTCCATCGCCCAAGCGGCAACCATTCGCCCCATTGCAGAGATCGCAACCAAACTTGGACTTGATGCTGAGTCGCTTGATCTCTATGGCCGATACAAGGCCAAACTGCCCCTTTCCCTCATCGATCCGGAGAAGGTGAAGACGTCGAAGCTCATTTTGGTTTCGGCCATCTCACCAACGCCGGCAGGGGAGGGGAAGACAACGGTGAGTATCGGGTTGGCTGAAGGACTCAATCGCGTGGGCAAGAAGACCATCGTTGTTCTTCGTGAGCCATCGCTGGGTCCGGTCTTTGGTATCAAGGGTGGCGCAACAGGCGGGGGATATTCGCAGGTGCTGCCGATGGAGGATATCAACCTGCACTTCACGGGCGACTTCAACGCTGTTGAGAAGGCGCATAATCTTTTGGCTGCATTGATCGACAACTCCTTGCAGAACTCAACGCGAAATATCGGAATCGACGCACGCACTGTTACATGGAAGCGTGTGATGGATATGAACGATCGATCGTTGCGCGACGTAGTGGTTGGTCTCGGTGGTACAAAGAACGGTATCCCACGTCAAGCCGGGTTCGACATCACAGCAGCATCCGAAGTGATGGCCATTCTCTGTCTTGCCAACGACATCACCGATCTCAAGGAACGACTCGGCAATATCCTTGTCGGCTACAAGGTCGACGGAACACCAGTGCTGGCGCGTGACCTCAATGCCCACGGTGCAATGGCCGCGTTGTTGAAGGATGCACTCAAACCAAACCTTGTGCAGACCATCGACGGAACACCGGCTATCCTGCATGGAGGTCCGTTCGCTAACATCGCCCAAGGCACCAATACCGTTCTTGCAACGAAGATGGGGCTTTCTCTCGCTGACTACGTTGTTACCGAAGCTGGCTTCGGTTTCGATCTTGGCGGTGAGAAGTTCCTCGACATCAAGTGTCGTTATGCCGGACTTTCTCCTGCCACCGTGGTTCTTGTTGCAACCATCCGCGCACTCCGCTATCAAGGCGGTGTGAAGGTCAAGGACGTTGGCCAGCCAAACCTTTCAGCTGTCAAGGCCGGGATGGTCAACCTAGAACGTCACATCGACAACGTAAAGCTCTTCGGTCTCACACCCGTTGTTGCCCTCAACTACTTCTTGCACGACACACCGGACGAGATCAAACTCGTAGAAGAGTTCTGTGCATCGAAGGGGGCGTATTGTGTTGTAGCAGACGTGTGGGGCAAGGGCGGAGCCGGTGCAGAACAACTTGCTACCGTGGTTGCAAACGTTGCAGACGGCAGGCCATCGACGGACTTTGGACGTCAGACCACAAACCACTTCACGCCCCTTTACGACTGGCGTCTGCCCGTTGAAGAGAAGATCACCATCATCGCCACAAAGATCTACGGCGCCGGCACCGTGCGCTTTACAGCCAAGGCCAAGGAAGCACTTGCTACGATCAGCAAACTCGATCTCCAGCATCTGCCGATCTGTATGGCAAAGACACAAAAGTCGCTCTCTGATAATGCCACCTTACGCGGTGCACCCCGTGGGTTCGAAGCCGTTGTGCGCGAGATCGAGATCGCCCGCGGCGCCGGCTTCCTCATTCCCATCATGGGCGATATGATGCGCATGCCCGGACTCCCGGACACACCTGCCGCCGAACGTATCGATATCGATGCCGATGGCGTTATCTCGGGATTGTTCTAGGGGGCGAAGAGGCGAAAGGGCGAAGAGGCGAAGAGGCGAAGAGGCTAGCGGCTGAAACGTTCTCGCTCCACACTATCTGCAAGGTCCAGAAGCTCGGTAAGGTCTGGAAGTAGAGGAGAATCCGGATCTAGGCGACGAACCTCGCCGTCAATCACCGTGACAATCCATGTCGAAGTTCTTCTGGCAACGTCCCGTGCTTCAGCACTAGCTCGGACCATGGCAGCAGCGCTCCAACGAGTTTCAGCATTGTTGCACAATAAGGCGTCATAAAGTGACATCCCCTTGTCCAGTTCGAATGGCCCTTGGAGGGGTTTGTTGTGCCTCGTAGCCTGTCCATTCATTACAGATCCTACAGTAAAGCTCGGAAAAATTTCGATAACTCCTTTCGAACCGTCTTCTCTGCACTGCATCTGGGATAGAGTGTCCTCCTTGCAGAACTCGTGCTTCAACTCGGTCAAGAGATTCTCTGAGGTTACCCACCCATAAGAGAATGATCTTAACATGGTATCCCAGATTCCGCCACCGCACGATATGCTGTGCATACGATCTGCCCGACAATGTGGATTCGAGGGCAAAGCATGTTTTCGTTGCGACAAGCTCATTGACACGTTCAATAGTGAGTCTCCCCGCGATCAAAGCCCGATGTTCTTCATGGGTATCTAAAAGCGAGAGTGCGATCTCATCGGCATTTACATATTCTTCACAGTCTGGTATCCCCGGAAGGTAGTGGCGGGCAAAGGTTGTCTTTCCAACGCCGTTGGGTCCAGCTATGGTCAGAATGAATGGAGGTTTCATACCTCCTTCGTGCTCTCAGCACATCCAAACGTGACGCTGTGAGCAACGTCATAATGTCATACCGTCATAGTCTTGATAGGTCCCTCGACTCCGCTCGGGGTGACGAAGGTCCCTCGACTCGGCTCGGGATGACGAAGGTCCCTCGACTCCGCTCGGGGTGACGAAGGTCCCTCGACTCCGCTCGGGATGACGAGGTCATTTGGTCACTACGTCACTGCGTCGTTTCTTGTTTGCGTAACTTCGCACATGCACCCTACCCTCTCCTCCCTCGGCCTCCCGGACCTTCTTGAAGATCCGGATGCGCTTGGCAAACTCACTGATGAACAACTCGATCTCTTGGCAAATGTGCGCGATGAAGCTGCCGATGCCTTGGAGACGGATCCGGACAACGAAGCACATATCGACACGGTCTATCTCGCACACATGACGCTTACATCGGCGTTGTTCCTGCGTGCGCTGATGGTTGACGTGCAGCCGCAGGCCTTGCCGCCTGGATCGGTACTCGCCAGGTCATGGAATGGGGGACAGCTGCGTTTGGTATCGAAAAACGATACTGCCGATATGCTTGTGCCAACATCAACGCTTGATGTTCTCAACAATGCCGGACTTCCAGCTGTTGCAGAACCGGAACTCTCCTTCGATGAATCTCCCGTTCGCCTTCTTTCGCTCATGGACATCCCTGAGGACGACGAAGATGCAAGCGACGAGTTCTTCGGCTCCTTCTGGCGCATCGCACAGAACGCATTCGGTGATGCCATCTGCCTTGATGAACGCGCAGACGGTGTCGTTGTCATGCTCGATAAAGAATGGGGCTACTACGCCCAACAATTCGTCAACAGCTCCATCGGCCACTTCCTTCTCTGCCTCGAAGCATGGCGCGCCATGGAAGCCGACACCGGTGATGACGTAGATACCATCATCGAAACCTTCGAACGCGCAGTAGAACGCATCGATCCAGCCGCCCTTACAGAAGGGGCTTTCTGGTCCGATTGTTTGGATGCGATAGAAGAAGAAGAAGACTAGTTACTAGTTACGCAGTTACTCAGTTACTCGGTTACGGGGTTACGAGGTTACAGTGTTACTCATCATCAGTGTCATGAGTAACCCCGTAACCCCGTAACCTCGTAACCTCACATGGCTACAAGGATTACCACTCCAATCACCGCAATAGCTGCGCCCAACACTGAGCGCCAGTGCAGTGGTTCTTTGTGGATGACGGTTGTGATGGCCATCACGACAAATGGGACGAGGGAGAAGATCGTTTGCGCAACGGCTACATCGAGGTGAGCTGCGGCGATGAGGGAGCATGTGACGCCGATGATCGGACCAAAGAGGGTGCCGGCATACATCGCGCGAGCCCCCTTTTTATCGACGAATGCTTCTCGTAGGGGGCGATGTGGTGCGCGACGAATGATGTCGAGGACGTACGTGGCTGCAAAGCCGACGCTCATGCGCATGAAGGTTGCGTGGAACGGGGAGACGTTGCCGCCGTCTGATTGAAGTCCGATCTTGGCAAGGACGAGTCCGGCGCCTTGACACACAGCGCCGCCAATGGCAAGGAGAACGCCGGTGGTGAATGTCCCATACCCTTCACGCGAAACCTCAGAGCGTTCTTCGATAGCGCTCATGGCATACATCACACCAACGATGGACAACGTCATGCCGATGATGTCGGTGATGGTGAGCGATTCACCGAGAAGAAAATAGGCGGCAATAGCTGCGGCCGCCGGAGCGGAAGTGCCAACAACACTCTGACGTCGGGCACCAAGGATGCGCAAGGAGGTGAATCCAAAGAGGTCACCGATGGACAATCCAACAATGCCGCTGATCCCAAGCCAGAGCCACTGACCGGGTCCGGACTCCGTGATCAATGCCCACGGCCACACCTGCATGGTGAAGCACGCAAGGATGAGTGTTGCACCCACGGCGAGCAGCAGGCGCGTGCGGTTGAGCAGGCCCGGATCTATGCGACGGGATGCGTTCAAGAACGATAACGTCCCGAACGACCACGAGAACAAGGTGCCGCAAGCGGCGAGGATACCTATGAACATCGGTCTACCATATGCGAAACAAACGAAAAGAGGGCGCCAAAGGCGCCCTCTCTTATTTACCTGCTCTTCTTCTTATGGCGATTCTTGCGAAGCCGCTTCTTGCGCTTGTGAGTGGCCATTTTATGGCGCTTGCGCTTCTTTCCGCATGGCATGTGAACCTCGTCGGTAACAGTGAGAAATTCGTTTCGTTGTTAAGTGTTCGTTTCCAATTGAGTGATCGCCAAGACAGCTCGTTTTCCCAGCTCCGATGAGGGGTCTGCATCCCTGCACCGTTTGAACCATGTGAGCGCGTCGTCGAAGTTTCTCTCTTGTGCATACATCACTGCGAGATTCAACATCGCCACCTGGTTGCGTGGTTCTTTGCGTATTACGTCTGCTAAGACCGACTTCCCTTCATCACGTTGTCCCGTTTGATACAGCGAATACGCATAGTCGATGCGAATTGCCGCGTTTGACGGTTCTACGTTATCAAGGAAACGCTTGTAATACGTAACTGCCTTGTCGAATTGTCCAAGATCGTAGCTGATGTTGGCCGATGAGATCAACAACATGCTGTCTAATGGCCGACGCTGAAGAGAATCCTCAAGCGTGGTCAGCAGATCTGTCATGGTCTTCTGTCGCGTTACGGCACTCTGCTGACGATCCCGTTCCGCTGCTCGCTCCTGGGCAAGCCCCTTTCCTTTTTCAATGTCCTGCGAGATCCGATACCGCGTTACGGCATACGATCCGCCACCTGCAAGTGCAACGATGGCAACCGCAAGTGCAACAACCTTATACATCACGTGGTGGGTGTACTCGGACTGTCTGCACGCAGCTTGCCATGTACCTTTTCCTGGAATTCGGAGCTCACCTTGAATGCCGGGATGAACCGTTCTTCAAGGGGCACCGGATCTCCGGTACGAGGGTTGCGAGCCATGCGGGGTTTTCTGCTCTTCACGCTGAAGACACCGAACCCTCGTAACTCGATACGATTGCCTTCGGCGAGAGCATCAATGATGCTCAAAAGAAATCCATCCACAACCGCCTTGGTCTCGAGCTTTGTGAGCCCGGTCTCGCTGGCGATCTTATCGACGATGTCGGCTTTCGTTACGTTCAACGCGGCCTCGTGGTCAACGATACAATACTCCGCACTTATTTGCGTACCCAGTACGGTGCTTGCACCATGTGGATATGGACGGCAAACATACGAAAGCCCCTTATTCTTCACAAACTTAGCCACAAGCAAAGGCTCAAGTTCCTATCTTTGCGGCTTCGTTTAGCTTTGGAGGAAGAGTGACCTGGACCGAGGAATTGGCCACGTCGGAAAATAGACACGTACAGCAGATGCTTCGCGACACGGGCAGAATGCCGCGCCATGTTGCCATCATTATGGATGGGAACGGCCGGTGGGCTCAGGAGCGGGGGCGTCCGCGTATCGATGGGCACCGCGAGGGCATGGAAAGCGTGCGTTCGGCCGTTAAGACGTCCTCCCAGCTGGGTATCAAGTACCTGACGCTTTACGCCTTCTCGATCGAGAACTGGAAACGCCCCCTACCAGAGGTTCGTTTCCTTATGTCGCTGCTCGAATCCTACCTCCGCAAGGAAGTGGATGAACTTCATGCCAACGGGGTGCGGATCCGGACGATCGGAAATACGAATGCCCTGCCGAAATCGGTCCAGAAGATCCTTACGGAGTCTATCGACCGAACGGCGGATAATGACGGGCTGACGCTAACCTTGGCCCTGAGTTATGGAGCGCGTTGGGACATTCTCCGCGCCATGCAGGTTTTGGCCCTGGATGTGCGGCGCGGTAAGGTGTCGCCCGAAGACCTCACCGAAGAAACGATCTCGAACTACCTGCAAACGTCCTTCATGCCGGACCCGGACCTCATCATTCGCACGAGCGGGGAGATCCGTCTGAGCAACTTCCTGTTGTGGGAAGCTGCCTATGCCGAGCTTTACGTTACGGAAGGTCTGTGGCCCGATTTCCGCAGTCCGGACCTCTACCGTGCACTCACAGACTACGTCATGCGCGAACGTCGGTTCGGCAAGATCTCGGCCCAGCTGAGATCCGATGAGTCAGCCACTTCAATGTCAACCCTGGAACGGATCCTGAATGCGCTCAAGTAGGGGGCTGGCAGCACTTATTGCTCTGATCATGTCATCCGTGATGCTGGTTGCCCAACAACCACCGCAGCCACGGTATCCGATCATTGCTGGTATCACGGTGGACGGCCTTACGGAAGGTGCGGACATGCAGACGGTGATCGCCTATTCCGGACTCCGTGTGGGACAAGAAGCACGTCCGGATGAATTGGTGATGGCTGTGCGGAATCTTTGGAATCGCCGGACGTTCAAGGACGTGCGCATCGAGAAAGAACGCGAGACGGCACTTGGGGTCTTCCTGGTGATCAAGGTGACGCAGATGCCCCGACTCCGCTCGATCAAGGTGATCGGGAATGATGAACTCTCTACCGACGAAATCCTGAAGGCGGCCGATAGACGCAACGGAGACATCATCTCTGCCTACGACGAGTATTTGGTTCGCCAGGCCGTGAAGAAGCTCTACACCAAGGAAGGGCTTCTCTTTGCAAAGGTTCAAACCACGCTTACGTCAAGCGATTCGTTGAACTACTACGACATGGAGATCGCGATCACCGAAGGGGCTGAATTCAAGGTAGCTCAGATCGAATTCATCGGAAACACGATCTTCACAGACGAGCAGTTAGCATCAGCCTTCGATGAAACGCAGACCACAGACTGGTATGAGATCTGGGCCTCATCGAAGTTCGATATTGAGAAATACAACGAAGACAAAAAACGCCTACAAGAGTGGTTCCTGGAACAAGGGTTGTTGGACGCCGAGATCCTTGGCGATTCGATCATCTATGACGAAGAAAAGCTCACGGTTACCATCCAGGTCAGGATCAAGGAAGGCAAACCGGTCTACGTTCGCAAGGTCTCGTTCACGGGAAATACCATCTATAACGAACAAGCCTTGTTAGGCAGACTCCGTATGGATGTTGGTATGATCTACAATCAGAAGACCTTCAACGACAATCTGTTTGTGAATCAAGATCAATCAGACGTAACCTCACTCTACGCCGACAACGGCTATCTGGGCGCTCGTCTGGAACCCGATTTCCAGCGTGTTGGCGAAGACAGCGTTGATATCGTGATCCGCGTCGTAGAAGGTGAACAGTTCACCATCCGTCGTGTGGAGATCGTTGGTAATACAAAGACCCGCGACCGTGTCATCCGCCGCGAACTCTACTTCCGTCCGGGCGATTACTTCAACCGCTCTGCAATCATCCGCAGTATCCGCGGTCTGGGCGTGCTCAACTTCTTCAATCCGGAAACACTGAAACCGGATATCATTCCCGTGGACAAGACAAAGGTCGACGTCCAGATGAAGGTCGAAGAACGTTCCACCGACACCTTCAACGCCTCCGTCGGTTTTGCGGGCGCGTTCGGCTTGACGGGCTCGGTGGGTGTTACGCTCAACAACTTCGATATCAGCGAACCATTCCGCGGTGGTGCCGGACAGGTAATGTCCTTCCAATGGGAATTCGGTCAAGCATCCCGTCTGCAGACCTTCCAGATCTCCTTCACCGAACCATGGTTATTCGGCGAACCAACATCCATCGGTTTCAACCTCTACGACACCAAGCAGAACTTCAATATCTCTGTTCGTCGTACCGGTGGTGCCGTGAATGTGGGCCGCAGGTTCCGCTGGCCGGATGATTATTTCCGCGGCGACTGGAGTGCGTCGTTCGAACGTATTGAGTCCAACACGGCATCTGTGTTCTCACGTGCCGGGATCAACACTGCACTCACATTGTCTCAAGTGATCTCGCGCACGAGTTACGACAACATCGTCTTTCCAACATCGGGCTCACGATTCGCCCTCTCCCTCCGTGCAGCCACCGGTGCCTTTGGTCTTGGAAGCACAGACTTCGGCAAGGTTGGGTTCACCTTTGACATGGTCAATCCGCTTCTGTCGATCAATGGTTATCCGCGTCTCGTGATGTTCCTCGGAACAGAGCTTGGTTTTGTGGACGGATTCCAGAACGACACAACCATCCCACCGCAAGAACTCTTCTACATGGGTGGTAATGGTCTAGGGGGCTTTGCGATCACACCGCTGCGCGGTTACCGCGACAACTCCATTGGACCACTAGCTGCGAATGGTCAGAACCTTGGTGGTCGTGTTCAAGCCCGGTTCGTAGCCGAACTTCGGTTCGCACTTGCCCTCAATCCCTTCCCGATCTATTTGCTTAGTTTTGCAGAGGCAGGAAACGTATGGGCGAACCTCCGAACAGCAGACCCATTCGGGTTGAATCGTGCGGCTGGTTTTGGTATGCGACTCCTCCTCCAACCTATCGGTCTGTTAGGATTCGACGTAGGCTACGGCTTTGACGCCGATGCCTTTACGGGCCAACCGTCGGGCTGGCGATTCCACTTCCAGTTCGGCCGATAAACGACTTTTTGAACAGTTTTCATGATTGGATATCCGTATGCTGCAACGCCTTAGCGCACTGCTAGTTGTGACTCTCCTCGTCGGCACAGTTGTCTCGGCGCAAACCTTCAAGATCGGTGTGGTCAATGCCGAAGTGATCCTCAAGGAACTTCCGGAGGCACTCGCCGCAAGCAAGACGATCGAAGAGACGGGCCTCAAGGTTCGCGACACGCTGCAAATGATGCAGAAAGAATTCGAATCGCGCATTGAGAATTACCGCAAGCAAGAAGCAATGATGACGGCCGACGGCAAGCGCAAGGAAGAAGAATCACTCAACGCGCTGCGTACACGATTCCTGCAATACCAAGAAGAGAAGCTCGGCAACACCGGTGAGATCGCTCGTATGCGAGAGTCACTTCTCCAGCCGATCCGAGTAAAGGTCAACGATGCCATCGCAGCCGTTGCCAAGGAAGAAAAGATCAACCTCGTTCTCGATAAAGTGGCCGGTCTTGTTCTCTATCATGAGGATAAGGCAGACATCACGTACAAGGTTCTCGACAAGATGAAGCGCGGTAATAATTGATGAATGCCCGACTCGCGAATATCATCCGTTCGATCCAATTCAACTCGCCGTTGAGGCGCTACTTCTTTCCGAAGTATGCGTATTACTTCAACCCACCGCAGTTGGGTTTCCTCTGTGCATGCATTGAGGAAACACGGAACGTACCGGGATCGATCGCCGAAGTTGGGTGTTTCATGGGCGCCACAACGGTCTACCTCAACAAGTACATGGATGCACGTGGCATTGAGAAGCCATACCGATCTGTGGATACGTTCAATGGATTCGTTGCCGATGACATTCAGTTTGAGGTTGAAAACCGAGGGAAGACAAAGGACCTGTTCACGGGATTCCGCGGGATCAAGAAGAGCTGGTATGATAAGATCATGCAGGATAACGGGATCACTCGTGTAACGTCTACACAGGCAGACGTGAACAAGTTCGATCTCAGAACCCTAGGCCCCATCTCCTTTGTTCTTTTCGATGTGGATCTCTACCGTCCGATGAAGAAGGGTCTGCCGGAGTTATACGAAATGCTGAGTCCGGGAGGCATCATGGTCCTTGATGATTGCGATGCAACAAGCATGCAATGGGATGGGGCTGATCAGGCGTATAAAGAATTCATGCAGGAGCGTGGTCTCGAAGTGGAGATCGTGCACGGCAAACTTGGTGTGATCAGGAAACAAGGCCTATGAGCGTTGATCCGCTCTTGTACACTGGGAAAACAACAATGTCAAAGTGGATCATATCATCCATCACCATCGGGCTGTTCTTGCTCGCCTCCGGCGTGCAGGCACAGAAGATCGGATACGTATCCACCGATGCGATCCGTGCTCAGTACGAGCCCAACAAACAAGCCGAAGAACGACTCAACTCCTACGTTGAAGAATGGAAAACAGAGCTCGCGCAACGTCAGCGCGATATCGATGAGCTCGATCTTGAGATCCGAAAGAATCGTCTGATCTGGAGCGATCAAGAACGCCAGACCAAGGAAAAAGAAGTCGAAGAAAAACGGCGCGACCGCGATCAATTCGCGCGTATGAAGTTTGAACCGGGCGGAGAACATGACCAACAAGCCGAGGTACTGTTCAAGGCTGTCTGGAACAAGATCTATCTTGCTGTTCAAAAGGTCTCTGCAACGGAAGGGTATGACATCGTCTGGGACAAGAGTGTTCAGCCCCTTGTCTACGTCAATGCCAAATATGATATCACTGTGAAGGTGATGAAGGAATTGGGCATCGATGCCGATGAACTCGAACGCAAACAAAAAGCCGTTGTTGACGCCGATCCGCGGAACAAGCGTGTAGAAGAGCCACGGAAACGGAAGTCCAGAACAAAAACAACGGACTCAACGGTGGTTACACCAACTGCTGTTGTTGTAGACTCAACCAATCCGCGATCTCCGGTAGTGATGCCGGATGGATTGATGCCGAACGGACTTCCGCCGAACGGGGAAGTACCGGGGGGCGGTCCGGCTCGAAGCATGCCGATCCCGCCGCCATTGCCGGCCGACACTACAAAGAAAGAAGACGTGCCGCGGTGAGTCAGCTTCGATCATACACCGTTGATGAACTCGCACAACGTGTTGGTGGCGTTATTGTTGATAATGGTGCATGTTCGATACACGGAGTTGGTAGAATCGAAGACGCGCAACACGGTGAGATCACCTTCCTCGCCAGTGATACCTACGCAAAGTTCCTTCCTACCACCAAGGCATCGTGTGTCTTGGTCCGCAACGACCATCGTGACGCGGAGACCTCGGCTACGCGCATCGTTGTAGATGATCCGTACAGGGCCTTTGTTGGCGTGATGCAGGTATTCTACCCTGCACAGCAGATGCCGCCCGGTGTGCGTGCACAAACAGCTACGATCGATCCAACAGCAGAGATCGATCCAACAGCATCGATCGGTCCAGGCTGTGTTATTGGGTCCGCTTGCAGGATCGGTCCGCGCGTGCAGCTCACAGCAAACGTGGTCATCTATCCCAATTCAACCGTCGGTGCCGACACCGTGCTCCATGCGAACGTAGCGTGTTATTCTGGCACGATCATCGGCGAACGATGCATCATTCATGCCGGAGCAGTTATCGGGTCCGACGGTTTCGGATTTCTTGAGGATCCGGACAAGTCGTTTGCAAAGATCCCGCAGGTAGGAACCGTTCGAATCTGCGATGATGTGGAGATCGGTGCAAATACAACGATTGACCGTGCTGCCGTTGGTGAAACAGTGATCGAAAATGGAGTGAAGCTCGACAACCTCGTGCATATCGCTCATGGTGTGCGCATTGGCGCTCACACGGCGATCGCTGCGCAAACAGGCGTTTCGGGAAGTACCGTGCTAGGGAAGCGCAACAGGCTTGCTGGGCAAGTAGGAGTGGTTGGTCATATCACCACTGCCGACGATGTGATCATCTATGCTCAAAGTGGTGTTGGCAAGAACGTACCACAACCAGGTATCTACTTCGGATCGCCGATAAAGGAACACCTCACAGCCTTACGCATAGAGGCAGCTCTTCGCAGATTGCCTGCCGCAATGCAGGAACTGCAGGAACTCAAACGTGAGATCGAAGAACTGCATACAACAAACAAACCATGACAAGTAAACAGAAAACACTCAAGGATGCTGTGACCATGGATGGTGTTGGATTGCACACCGGCAATCTCACATCCATGACCTTTCGTCCGGCAGCCGAAAACACCGGATATCGTTTTATTCGGACCGACCTGCCCGGTTCACCTGAGGTTCCGGCCTTGGTGGACAACGTAGTAGACATAGCACGCGGTACGACCATCGCCGTTGGTGAAGCACGTATTCACACCGTTGAACATGTACTTGCGGCAATGGTTGGGATGGGCGTTGACAATTGCCTCATCGAACTCTCCAACAATGAACCACCGGTAGGCGACGGCTCATCTTTGCCATACGTTGAGATGATCCAACAGGTTGGATTGATCGATCAAGCACATGATCGTCAAGAACTTGTGGTTGAAGCACCTATTCGGTATCTCGATGAAGCGCGAGGAACGGAGATCGTAGCGCTTCCGAACGACAAGTATCGTGTGACCGTGATGGTCGATTACAAGAACCCTGCGTTGGGAAGTCAGCACACGGGTCTCTTCGACCTCGACACAGAATTCGTTACGGAGTTCGCACCGGCCCGCACGTTCTGCTTCCTTCATGAAGTTGAAGCCTTGTATTCACAGGGTCTTATTCAAGGGGGCAATCTCAACAACGCTATTGTTATCGTTGATAAAGAGATGTCCGATGAGGAGCTCCGCGCTACGCTCAAACGTATGGGTGTAGAAGGCAATGCCGTGATGGGCACGAACGGGATCTTGAATAACAATGCTTTACGATTCAAGAATGAACCGGCTCGACATAAACTCCTGGATATGATCGGTGATTTTGCATTGATCGGTGCGCGACTCCGCGCCCAGGTCCTCGCGGCACGTCCCGGTCATGCTTCGAACATCGAATTCGCACGTAAGGTCAGACGTCAATACGAAAAACAACAGAGCGTTCGCCGCTACCAGAAGTCGCCCACCGAAGGTGTGGTCTTCGATATCAATGCCATCCTTAAGATGCTTCCGCACCGGTATCCGTTCCTTATGGTGGACCGGATCACAGATTATGATCCAGACAACAACAGGATCGTTGGTGTGAAGAACATCACGTTCAATGAGCCTCAGTTCACGGGACACTTTCCTGATCGACCGATCTTTCCGGGCGTGCTCATCCTCGAAGCAATGGCGCAAACGGGATGCCTGCTGCTGATGTCCAAGGGTGTGGATCCGGAGAAGAAGCTCGTGCTCTTTACCGGCATGAACAATGTGAAGTTCCGCAAAGAGGTCACCCCTGGTGACCAATTGGTGATGGAGTTGGAGATGACACGGTTCAGATTCAATATCTGCCATCTCGTTGGCAAGGCCTTTGTGGATGGAAAGCTCGCAGCAGAAGCAGAACTTTCGGCAGCTGTTGTTGACAGAGGAGTTGCCTCATGATCCATGCTACTGCGGTTGTTTCTCCAAAAGCACAGATAGCACAGAACGTAGAGATCGGTCCATTCTGCATCGTTGAAGATGATGTGGAGATCGGTGAAGGCACTGTCCTCATGGGACATGTGACCATCGCCAATGGAGCTCGTATCGGGAAAGACGTGCGCATCCATCCGGGTGCCGTTATTTCCACAGCACCGCAGGATCTGAAGTACAGAAATGAACCAACTCTTGCGATCATCGGAGATCGCACGGTCATCCGTGAGTGTGCTACCGTTAACCGCGGAACAGCCTCCAGCGGAAAGGCTGTTGTTGGCTCCGATTGCCTTCTTATGGCATACACACATGTTGCCCATGACTGTGTGGTTGGCAACAATGTGATCATGGCCAACACAGTACAACTCGGCGGTCATGTAGAAGTAGGGGATTGGGCCATCATCGGCGGCGTTACCGGAGTTCATCAGTTCTGCCGTATCGGTGCTCATACGATGGTTGGTGCGTGTTCACGTGTTGTAAAGGATGTGCCGCCGTTCACGCTCACCGGACGTGAACCGCTTGTTGTCCAGGGCGTTAATGCTGTTGGACTCCGCCGCAGAGGATTCTCGAATGAGGTGATCGAGAAGATCGATACCTTCTACAACGTGATCCTTCGTTCGGGGCTCAATACATCGGACGGAATACAGCACTACGAAGACACCACGCCTGAGATCGATCCAGCCGTTGCGGACTGCATCACCTTCATTCGCTCCTCAAAGCGCGGAGTGTATCGAGGATCGACCACACGGTCGTGAAACATTTCATTCTCACCGCAGGGGTGATGCTGGCAACCGCACATTCGCTGCAGGCTGCTGATGACACTCCCTTTCCGGCGCCGATAGCTAACCCGCTTGAAGCACGTATCGGACTGATCATTCAGCCCGCAGTGAAACGTTTGCGATTGGATATAGGAGCGTCGGTAGATATTGCTGAGATCTTCCGCGACAGTACAAGCGGATGGATGCGCATGGGTGCGGACTTCATGACCTATACTCGTCTGCGCAGCGACGGAAACTTCAAGTTCCCCGTGGAGACAAGTGACTATTACTTCGGCATCAATGGCTCGTGGCAGGCACCACAAAGCCCCCTTCACCTGCGATTGCGAATAGCGCATATATCGAGTCACCTCGTTGACGGTATGGCCGATACGAGCGGAACATTCGTTGGTCGCAAACCCTTTGTCTATTCACGGGAGTTCGCAGAACTGCTCGTGGGGTGGACCATCGGATACGTCCGTCCCTATGCCGGCGCAACCTTCGTCTGGGCACGTCAGCCCCGTTCATCTGACCCGATCATTCCGCAAGCGGGTTTTGACATTCGTGTTCCGATCACCGAAACACTACAGCTGCGTGGTGGCTATGATTGGAAGTTGATCGGTATCAACGGCACGTATGTCACAGCGCAAGCCGCACAGCTCGGTGTATTCGCTGATATTTGGAATGGCAGGGGGCTCCTGCTTTCCGCCTATGGATACAACGGCAGAAGCATGCACGGCATGTTCTTCGATACGGCAGACTCCTACATCGGTGTTGGCTTCCAAGTGGTCTGGTAAGCCCCTTACCTCAGAACTGTTATCGGCATTACACGAACCGAACCATCACCTCGTTCGAGAGTGACCACGTAGGATCCGGTGCCGAGGTTCGGCAGTGAGATTCTCAGGCCTGAGCCATAACGCGACCAAGATGCTCCATCGATGCGGGATCCTGTGATATCAAAGACACCGATCGAAGCAACTTCTCCATCGAACCCATTGATGTTCACAACAGAACCGTTCGATGGATTGGGTGAGACAACGAGGTTCTTCGATCCGTCTTCATCAACGCCGGTTGTGGATTCCCATCCGTAGTAGATCACTGACCTCTGTGTTACTGGCTGTCCAACTTGCTGGCCATTACGCGAGGTGGAAGTGGTGGATTCTTCGATCTCAAGTAGCGACGTGTCGCTGTTGAAGACCTGATACGTGGTGCGTCGTGTTGCCCTCCGAACTACCGTCGTGACCGCTCCAACCACCAGCGTGTCCATTGTAGTGCCCGTTGTTGTGATCCGAGCCACATTCGAATACGTAGCCTTTGGCAGGATCAACGTTCCGAATCCATCGTATTCAACAGCGGTCTGACCAAATCTGTTGATCGTTGGTCCAGAACCGCCCCCTACGCGGATCACTGCCTTGTGGGCATCGATGAGTCTGCCAGAGTAGACGATCTCTGTAGGGCGGGTATCATATGGGTCTGTGGTGACCGTGAGTTGTGTGTTTGGGGTCACTACGCCGATCAGGCGGAAATACTTGCCTACCGTTGCATAAAGCGACAGTGTTGTATCGATGCGGATGCCTACCTGGGCCGACGGGAATGAGTCGCGCACGGCCGGCGGCAGCTCTTGCAAGGACAGATACGACTGGATCTGCTGCGCGCCCAGACGAAGATTCCGGAAGTCCCACGTAAGCCCAACTCCGCCAGGTCCGGGAACGATCCCAGTAGGATCGGAAATTGTGCGAGAGAACTGTTTACTCGGCGAAGGCAGTGACCGTGCGTCGAGCGGCTGCTGGGCAGTAGCTGAGACCGACAGCAGGATAGTGATCAGACCAAGGAGTAGGGGGCGATACATATGGATTCCCGATGTTCAGTGAGCGGCTTGCAATGTGTGTTCCGCTACGAAGGTCTGCAAGGTGCAGATATGTTTGACCTTGACAAAACCTTAATTGAATAGCGAATAGCGAATAGCGAACAGAGAACAGAGAACAGCGAACGTCATGCCGAGCGGAGCATGCCCTGCCGAAGGGAGGGTCGAGGCAGAGCATAGCGAATAGAGAACTCAATCGAGGGATTGGAAGAATGTCGTAAGGGACATGGAGGAGGGGATATCCAGTTTCTTACGGAGGCGGTGACGGTAGACTTCCATGGTAGGTAGGGTCTATATGGAAGACTACTTCAAAGGGGTAAAAACAGTTGCTGCGGCTAAGAAGCGATATAAAGCACATGCCAAGAATGTGGCACCCAGACCTGAATTCATCTGTTGAATCACCGATGGTAATGCGCGAAATCAATACCCAATTCAGAGCCTGCCTAGTTCAGATCAGTGACGATACCAGCGAGAGATCGCCTGCACCTATATCGGAATCTACTACTATCCAGATATCACGCTCTGAAGCTGCCTCTGATCACACTAGGGGTTTCCAAACAAAGCATCCAAACGGGTCACAATTGAATTTAGACCTGTTGGACGTCCTAGAGGATGGTGCCAAACTGACTGAAAAGATTCTTGGCTTGGGGTTGCGCTACGCGGTCAACTCAATCAAACGAAAGCTAGCTAGATAGGCTATGGGGTAAAATCTCTAGAAGTTCGGCTCTTTTGCACGGGCGTATAAACTCTTAATTTTTGGAATTATCTACGAAGAAATACGTAACCAATTGATCCATTCATTGTCCGTTGAGAATATCGATCGAATTGACTGCCTCTACTTCATATATAAATACTGCGATTAGGAGGGCGCAGGGACCAGTCCGAGATCATTTCCGAGAGTCACGGCAATGTGCTTCGTTGGCTCTTAACACACTTTTTGAAGGGGATTTATTTATGAAAAGGCTAGCTGCCATATTCGCCTTTGTCGCGATGTTCATCTTGATGGCCACTCCTGAAGTAGTCACACAAGGTGCACCTTGTAAACCTGATTGTACATCTGATAACTGGTCAAATCCAGTGTCAAATACAACATTGACGGTCAACGGGTGTTCAGTTATTGTCTACTATCGTACGAGATTTGCCTGTAGCACCTACTATGATGTCTACATCGAAAAAATCGTTGCCACGGGTGTCAACTGTGCCGGAGTCATTCCAGACTGGACTGTGTTTATTCATCAGACAGCTTTGGCATTGCTATTGGCTAATCCCATGGGCTATCCACCAAGTGCAAATGGTACTTGTGAAGATAACTGGAGAATTTCCAAGGGGAGTTGTTGGGCCGTTGATGTTATCCCTGGTGTTCCCGAGCTTAGTGACCCAGAGACCCACCTTGCACCATGTGGCAGCGCAACTTGTTGCCTAGAACGATTTGAGGTGTGCTTAGATGGCAATGGCGTCAGGACGGTCACTTTCCAAGGTAATGCTCCACAACCCTGCCCGACAGGAACGCCATCATATTGCTTCCCTGCTTGCAATGCAGGTGGGCGCTAAGAAAGAGAGTAAATCACAATGCGTACACTCATTATCGCATCCATACTCCTCGTTGCATCATCTCTTATGTCTTCCGGTCAAACGGGACGGTCGATTCTTAGAGATGGAAACACCATTCTTACGATAGATGGTGGAAAGACTTGGAGCACTATCGCAAGTCCTAATCGTCATGGCTTCTACATTGACAGACTCGGACGCAGGCACGTTACCATTGATGGCGGGAATTCATGGAGCATTCAAAAACTCCAAGAATCAAAAGAAGTGCAGCCAGTAACAATTGCTGTTATTGACAACGCTCTAGTACTTACATGCAATGACCTAATCTCTGGGGTTGTAACGATCTGCGATGTCGCGGGCCGTACAATTCACGAATCAGGCTTGAATGAAGCCTCGATCTTTCGACACGATTTGATTCAGTCGGGAGTCTACTTTGTTGCATTGAGGACAGAGAAGTTCTCTCGTACCTTCATAGTAACCAATATCAAGTAGGTTGCAAATGCTCTGGACCGTAAGTAGTCAGGCGAGAACGCTCCTGATCGTTGTATTACTTTCTGCTTCATCTTCATTTGGATGGGCACAAGATGTTAAGTGGGAAAAGGAGTATCTCGATCTCGACCATGATCAACTGCTCAGTGTTGTTATAACAGCTTCGAATCGAATTGTTGCTGTTGGAGACAATGCCGTGGTAAAAGTGGGAAGCTCGCTAACGGGGCTACTTGCGGTTTATGGGCATAGAAATTCTGGATCTCTCCGTTCAGTATTTGAATCGAAATCTGGACTTTTGGTGGCCGTCGGAGACGATCCCTTTTTGTTAACATCATCTGATGGCGGTACAACATGGAAGAGGCGGCCCATAAGCGTCTCGCACGTCACTGAGATTGCTATCAATGATAACGACAACTCAGTGCTCTTATCAGCAGCGGACGGCTTGTACCACGCCAATAGTATTGACGAAACTCTAACAAAGTCTGCCGCAGGAGAATTCACAAGTGTTGTTTGGACCTCGCAGGATGATGCAATTGCAGGATCAACAAATGGAGATGTGCTCACGACAGTAGATGGTGGCAAAAACTGGATTCGGAATGCACGGCTCTCTAGTTCAATGCCTGTGCTCAGAATTCGCTCCTACAGAAGTCAAGTAGTGATTGTTCGCGAGCAAAATCTTACAATGGCCATGACTGGAGGAGACACAAGTGAGATAGTTATCGAAGTGAATCCGTATATCAAAATCAATGATGCTTTCGCTATGGGTGACACGTTGATTGCAGTTGGATTCAATATTGGAGCCACTCATATGTTCTCCACGGATTCCGGCAAGACGTGGGAAACGGTTGATATCAATGACAGCGATGCAAATTGGGCAATTGGCATACGATCAAATCAATTCGCAATCGTAGGTGGTGTTGGCACTTACAGGTTGGGCAGCACAGATACCCTTCCGGGCAAGTCATTTGCTAGAAAAGGATTTGGAACTGGCAACATACAGCCTAGCATCTTATCCTTCCGCAGTGCGACAGGTGGTGACAGCCGTTACCTCTGCCTGCAGAATTCAAGTGGTGCACGCGTGCTTGAATTCACTGATTCTTCTAGAGTCGTAACGAATAGACTTCCACTGGACTTAGGGCGCGGAACTAGTGCAACGGATATATTTGCTTTGTCGGACACCATCATTGTCGTTGCAGACAGTTTCAAAGTGATCACGGAAGGAAATGTTTCTCGAGCGAGCTATCGGCACCAGATATTCTCATCAACGGATGGAGGTAGCAACTGGAGCACTCTTCTTGCGCCTACTTGGGATGCAAGGCTGCAATGGATATCAAGGAGTTGGAGTGGTCAGGTGTTTTTAACAGGCGGGGAGGCTGCATATCGGTTTGACTTGTTGAGTAACTCTACCTTCAAGATTGTATGCAGCGAGCTAGCATATGTGACATCTCTCGTGGCGTCATCTGATAAGATGTTAGCAGTTGGGAACAGCTTGTGTCTCTCAATTGATGCCGGTACATCGTGGACTGTGTTGCCTGCTCCATTTGCCGCATCCAACGTGCGAAGGCTTGTACAAGCGAGCGAAGGTCGGATCATTGCATTCGAGACTTCGTTCCAAACCGGTGTAGGAGGTGAGCTGAACATCTGGACTACCGATGATTGGGGGAGTCAATGGACCAAAACCGGTCAATTCAATTCTGATGCGAAGATTGATCCATTCGACTTTGACGTAAAATCTCCTGGGTGCATTCTAGCAGCTGGTCAAACTGCAATGGTTCACTATTCGACAGACAATGGCTCATCGTGGAGAGTTGATAGCCCTCCAATTGATAGAATCTGGAATTTATACGGCGCCCAGTGGATCGACACTGAAACAATTCGTGTTTGTGGAGACAACGAATACATCTTCCGAGGAAAGCTGGACAAGTCAAGTGGTGTGAGTGGAATAAAGGAACCAATTGTAATGAAGGTTGTGGTTTACCCCAACCCAGGAAGTGTTTCAGTTTCAGCTAGCATTGACGGAAGAACTATCACGTCTGTGGATGTATATGATGCTTTGCTCAGGCAAATGAATTGTGTTGTTGCTTTACAACAGGAACGTGCGGTAGTGAACATTGGCGCTTTGCCAAATGGACACTATACATTGATCGTTCATACAACGGATGGAATTGTTTCGGCATCGGTTGTTAAGCAATAGATCTCAAGTATCTTCTTGCCAAAGTCGGCAATTACCATGGGGACCACTATGAAACGTTGGTAGGTGCTATGGCGACGACCTCACTAGCATCTTCGAAGGATGAAACACGATAGTATCTGCGCTATATGATGTCACCAACGCATCCTGATATGTGATCTCCGGTGGCACGCCAACAATCGTCACGATCGACGATCCGGATTCGACAATTCCATACGTCGTATTAGTTGGATATGCAAAGGTCGGTGTGCGCTGCTCGACCACAACAAGCAGCCCGTCATTTTGAAACGTGTAGAAGTGAGGTTTGATATCATCCCGTGGTGTGACCAACCTCCAGCGGCGCGATGTGAGGATCCTCCGGAGCTCTACTACGTCTGCGCGCTCCTCGGGGCAGGTTGCCGGATCTAAAGAGTATTCTACCGCAAACAAGACAGTGATCGTGAAGTGTGCCAACGCTGCACCCGCGAAGGCGCAGCATGGAAACGAACAGCGAACAGCGTACTCAATCGAGGGATTGGAAGAATGTCGTAAGGGACATGGAGGAGGGGATATCCAGTTTCTTACGGAGGCGGTGACGGTAGACCTCTACCGTTTGGAGGGTAAGGGACAGGATCTCGGCGATCTCCTTTGAGGAGAGGTTCAGTTTGAGGAGGCTGGCCATCTTGATCTCGGAGGAGCTGAGATCGGGGCAGCGTTCGGCGAGCATCTTGAAGAAGTGATCGTGGACGTCTTTGAGCTGTTCGGTGAAGTTCTTCCAGTCTTCGCCGGTGCGGCGGTGGCCTTCAACACGATGCAGCAATGAACGTAGGAGCTGACCCCGATCCGATGAGGGGGCATCGATCGTTGCCTGAAGATCAGCACCGATGGCGGTGAGAAGCTCGTTCTTCTGGGCGATGGCGATGGCAGAGGTGTTCAGTTCGCGTTCCTTGCTTTCGAGGGCAAAGGCAAGGCGCTCGTTCTGGTGCTGGGTGGCTTCGCGCGAGCGTTGGGCACGTTCCACGTCGAGCCGGAGCTGCAGGGCTTGGCCATGCCGCGCGCGCAACTGATCGTCGGCTACGCGCTGCGCAGCAGCGCGCTGGCGCTCGTACTTCAAGGCCGACGCAGGATCACCGGTGGCTTCCGCAAGGTGTGCCAGCGCTTCGGCGATATCGGCCTGACTCGCAGATACCTCATTGAGGACGGCGATCTTCATCGCAGCATTCAGATGTTTACGCGATGCGGCTAGATCCTTTAGCCCCTTGGCAACAGCGGAGGCAACAAGTTCGATATCGATGTGAAGGGGATGGTTGTCGGTTTCTTTTGCTCGCTGCCGGGCTCTGGCAAGGATCTTTTTTACTTCGTCAAACTTCTTTCGTTGCAGCGCGATACGAGAGAGAATGAGCAGGCAGCGGAGCGATCGATCAACGTCGTGTGTCTCTGTGAAGATGGCTAGTGCTTCTTCAGCGAAGGTGGCCGCTTGCTCGAACTGACGTTTCTCCATGTACAGTTCGCTGAGGGCTACCATTGAGCGAGCCATGCCTGAGGAGTCTTTCAGTGATGACATCACGGTGAGCGACTCGGTAGAGACCGCAAGAGCGCCCGTGAAATCTCCCTGTGATTGCAACACCCTACCCATATTCGCCAGCGTGATGCCAACACCCATTGCGTCGTTGTTCTTTCGATGTTGTTCCAGAGCTCTGCGCGACCAAGCAAGCGAGATCTCCGGGTCGCCAACGAACATGTAGACATCTGCAATGTTGCCCATCAACCGGGCTACCAAGACAAGATCTCCACGTCGCTCGGCCAGAACTAGGCACTCCCCAAAAGCTTCGAGTGCATCAGCAGGGTGACTGAGCGCAACACATACCGATCCGATGTTGTTCAGGATCTTCACAAGGATCTCTTCATCGCCGATCTTCCGAAGGATCTGCTCGCTGGCTCGATATGCCTGCAGCGCTTCCTCGTTGCGACCCAGGCCGCGCAGCGCCAGCCCTACATTCTGCAGCGCACGCGACTCACCGGATGCATCCTTACGCTTGCGATACTTCGTGAGCGCCTCGCTGAACGCTGTATGCGCCCCCGCAAAGTCATTCGCGGCAAAGTGACAGATCCCGATCATCCGCAGTCCATGCAGATCCTTCGCCGCATCCTTCATCTTCTTGGCTATGACACGCGCCTGCCGTGCAAACACCAACGCCTCACTCGGACGATCGTATTGGATGTCTCGGCACGCCTGCATGTAGATCTCGAACTTCCGCTCGGGACTACGTGTCTGCGCCAACTCACGCCGTAGTGTCTCAGTATCCATCGTACCACAAAGCTACAATCGATCGTTCTCTGTTCGCTGCCTCGACTCCGCTCGGCATGACGTTCGCTGTTCTCTGTTCGCTATTCGCTATTCGCTATTCGCTATTCGCTATTCGCTATTCGCTATTCGCTATTCAATTAAGGTTTTGTCAAGGTGCATCCCACCTCCCCTCCCAATAGGTTGCATTCAGAAGATCACGCCCAACCATTGTTCAAGGGAGTCTATCATGAAAAGCCGTATCACTGTCCTCATTTTGGCCATCCTTTGCTCCGCCACCTCTGCGTGGTCCGTTGGGGCTCTCTTTGTGAGGCCGCTGAATTCATCGCAGAACTTCGCTCTGATGTCCATTCGGACCTATGACGCCGTGGTGACCATCCAAGACCACGTGGCTACGACGCACGTTGATCAGACATTCAAGAACGAAATGGGATCCACGGTAGAGGCCACGTTCATCTTTCCACTCCCTGATGGAGCGATGGTGACCGATCTCTTCTATTGGTTCAATGGCAAGAGGTACCGTGCCAACGTCCGCGAAAAGAAGGAAGCTCAGGCGGCCTATGACGCAAAGATCCGAGTACGCCTCGATCCGGCGCTGTTGCAGGAGTTAGGAGACAATGTCTACAAACTCAACATCGCTCCGATCAATCCCAATTCCGATGTGCGTTTTGAGATCACGTACACAGAGATCATGCCCTATGAGCTGAGCACTGGTACCTACACCCACCTCTTGAAGGCAACGGGACTCTCCCCAAAGCCCCTTGAACGGATCTCTCTCAAGATCGATGCCAAGACGCAGAATACGTGGAAGAGTATCGTTGTGCCACACTACGGATCCACGCCGGCCAATTCGATGACCTACGTTACACCGAATCAAACACTCGTGGCCTTCGGCGATGAGAACTACATGCCAACACGTAATTATGTGGTGCAGTTACAAGCAAATCGCGAATCCATCGAGATGGCAACCTTGACCTACGTGCCCGTTCCGTCGGATTCCTTTGGCACAGATCCGTTCTTTATGTCGTGGGTATTGCCGCCTGATGAAGACAGCAAGCCATTGCCGAGATCGATCGTCTTCATCGCTGATGTTTCGTCAAGCATGGAAGGGGAGCGCATCGTCCAACTTCGAGCTGCCCTGAGTTCCTTCCTCGACCAATTGACACCTGCGGACAAGTTCAACATCGTAACCTTCAGCACCGGCGTAGTAAGCTTCAAGAGTGACATCGTTGATGCCTCTCCGGAGAACATCGCAGCAGCACGAGACTTTGTCCGAACACGAACTGCACTCGGATTGACGAACATTGCCGATGCGATCCATGCAGGTCTAACCCACACCTATGCGCCAAACACCGCGCAGGTGGCGGTGTTTCTGACCGATGGAGAGCCATCATGGGGAGAAGTTCGTGAGATCGTGATCCTCGACTCCATCAAACGATGGAATACACAGAACGTGCGCATCTATCCGATCGCCGTAGGCAGCGACCTGAAGCTCTCTCTCCTCAACGCCATGGCAAAATCAACAGGGGGCTTTGTAACGCAGGTAGAGCGCGATGATAGCATCTCTGTGATCGTCGAGAATCACCTGCGCAGGATCTCGATGCCGAATCTGACCGATCTGGTGCTGTCCTATGGTTCACTACAGACCATCGACGTACTCCCAGCCGTTCTTCCAAACGTACCCGTTGGCGGACGAGTCTCCCAGCATGGTCGGTACGTAACAGGTGGTGTCTATCCGGTCACGCTCAACGGTACACTGCTCAACGCCCCTTTCACACTCACCAAGGATGTCCTGTTCGGAGATCCGGTAACGAACAATCGTGCAGTGGCGAGATTGTGGGCACGTGCAAAGGTCAACGCTCTCTTGGAAGAGATCCAGCGCATTGGCGAGCGTAAGGAATTGGTGGATGCCGTTATCGACCTGTCGATCCGGTTCAACATCCTCACGAAGTACACCGCCATGTATGCCGATCCGGACGATCCTCGTGACGATCCAACGGGTGTGCCTGGCGATGAGCGTCCGATCGAGATCGTACAAGTGTCCGTATCACCAAATCCCGTGACTGATGTGGCCCATCTCTCCGTGCGGATCCCTGCACACCAGATCGATCAGCAGGTGTCGGTGAAGATCATCGATCATCTCGGTCGCGTTGTTGCAACACTGTATGATGGCTGGTGCAACGGCTCCCTTGATCTCGACTGGAATTGTATGGACACGGCCGGACAGCATATCACTCGCGGAGCCTACAGCGTAGTGGTCAACGTTGGCGATCGTACTACATCGTCATTATTCATCATCCAATGATCTTCAAACAAGAACTGAAAGACCATACCTATGAAGACCATCATTCTTGCGCTGATCCTCTTGAGTTTCACCACTCCCATCGTTGTGTTTGGCAATGGACTTGTTGAGGCACGCACCAGCAAAGGTTCCAACTTGATCTCTGCCAAGGAAACGCGCGTTGATACGCGAATACGTGAGCAAGTAGCGATCACCGTTACCACTCAGACCTTCGAGCTGACAGACACGATGACCACGAACCTGCGCTACGGTTTTCCTGTGCCCCCTTCGTTAACGGTAACAGGAATTCGCTACCGGATCGGAACCACCTGGCGCTCTGCTGTCATGAGAACGAGTGATACGGCCATCACGAACCCCGTTGGAGGCGGGGGAAGTTCACCCACCTCGCGGTTCCTTGATGCTGTTGGCGTCTCGGGTTTTGTCTTTCCGCTTCGGGATACCCTTCGAAACGTGAACGAGATCACCTTTGAGTTAACGGCTGTGGAGTTGCTGCCATATTCACAAGGTCGGGTCACGTATCTGTACCCACTCAACACACTTCGTTCGATGGGGATCAACAACATTGTATGGACCCTTGATGTACAAACATCTCGGCCAATGACTGATGTTGCGATCGGCCCTGCCGTGGTTGAACGAGAGAGAACGGACACCACGCTGAGAACGGCGAACGGTATGACGAGCACGAGCAAGGACATCCTCGTCTCCTACGATCAGGCTGTTGATTCACTCGCTGTTACCATGATGAGTGCCAAGCCCGAGGGGAGTGATGGTTATGCGTTGTTGCTTGCCGTTCCGAATCTTCAGGGGACAAACAACATCCTTCCAAAGCGGTTCACCTTTGTTATCGATAGAAGCGGCTCCATGGGTACTACTCAGATGGAGCAAGCAAAGCAGGCTGCGATCTATTGTTTGGAACGAGTGAGCCCCTTTGATGAGGTCAATGTTGTCGATTTCGACGACATCATCACGCCACTCTACTCCAAGCCCCGACTTGCCACGCCTCAAACGATCAAGGAGTGTGTGGACCGCATACGATGGCTCAGCTCTCGTGGCGGTACGGAGATCACGAAGGCGCTTGCAACAACATTCGGGACGTATCAAGATTCTGCAAACGTGAATGTCATTGTATTCCTTACAGATGGAATCTCCGCCATTGACTTCCAGCTACTTCGGGCTCGCAATACATTCGGCACTCGGATCTTTGTATTCGGTGTTGGTGCCGGGGTGAATGAGACAGACCTGCGTCGGCTTGCAAGCGAGCACCGTGGGGAGATGGAAGTGATCCGAAACCCTGGTTCGGTAACTGCACGCATCGGCGCACTGTATGAGCGCATCAAGGACCCGATCGTAAAGAACCCGCAACTCACCTTTGCACCGGACGTGATGTATGACTTTGCACCGGTATCGATTCCAGACATCTATGCCGGAGAGCAGCTCGTGGTGGCCGGTAGATACCGTCAGCCAGGGCCGGTAACGGTCACCCTTTCCGGATCGAACGTGAAGGGGCAGCTGACCAACACCTTCGTTGTGAACCTCGTTGCTGATGATACCACTGCCCCCTTCGTCCCGAAGATATGGGCGCGTCTGCGCATCAATGCCTTGATCGAATTGATGAGTCGCGTTGCAGCATCATCGGCCTTGTGGCGCGAGTACCGTGACGAGATCATTCGACTTGGATCCGTGTTTGGATTGATCACGCCCTATACAACGTATGAGCAAGGTCCGAGCGATGACGGTGGCGGAACAACTGGCGTTGTTGCCAACGATGGTCCTGTTGCGCCAGTGCCGCTAGGAATCTGGCCAAACCCTGCCTCCGCCCTAACACGGTTAGGTGCCTATTTCGACCTTGCCCACGCGAACGTGATCGTGACAGTGACCGACATGATGGGCAAGGTGCTTCTCAGACTCCACCTTGGTGCAATTGACGCCGGCCAGTGGAACTACGATCTCAGTGTCTTGGATGAAAACGGTCTTCCGCTGGGCTCTGGCTCCTACGTCGTAACGCTCACAGCCGACACTGAATCATTCACATCCATCCTCCGTGTCATTCGATGATGCCCCAGCCTCTCATGTGACACGTCACAAGGTCACTACGTAATAGCGTCATACCGTCATACCGTCATGATGTCATTACGTCACTACGTCATTTCCTCTACCCATGTTCATGGGTGTTCCAACGGCGAAGTACGGCCCTTTCCCCGGGGTGTCCGTACTTCGTCGTTTTATGTATCTGTAAGGGGCGAATGTTAATTGACAGGTCCGGCAATGGGGCCGAGGGTGCGACTAAACGGATAGACTCCCGAGGAATCGAGAGAGCCGGTTACACGGATGTAGATGGGCCCGTTCTTGAAATCACCGCGGAGTGAAAACACAACAGAGTTTGTTCCGCTTACCACGTTACTCCACTTCTCTGATGTCGTACTCGAACTCAAGGTCCAGCTTCCTGTATAGGGACTCGAGGTTACTGTGGAGCTTGGCCGATTTTCTGCATTAGATATGGCCTCGATTTCTGTGATCCTCGAGAGTGTATCACGCATTTTTAGCGGATCGATCCATATTCGGTACTTCCAGTGTTCCGGACCAACGCTATCCACCACGATACGTATTGGCTCTGCATCCGCATTGAGCGGTGGCTTTACATCACAAGCCGTAAGGAAGGTTACGAACGCTACAAGAATGATGGTCGTGCGCATAGCGTAGTCCCAGAATGGTTGAGTCGCCGATGTAAACATAGTCAGCAAACGCCCAAACTGCCGTATTTTCGTGGTTTATTGGTCGCTCAACGCCCCCTTAACAGTAGAAAGAACCATGGGTATCGCATGTGGAATCGTTGGACTACCCAACGTAGGCAAATCAACACTGTTCAATGCTCTCACCTCCAATGAAGCAGAAGCAGCCAATTATCCGTTCTGTACGATCGATCCGAATGTTGGTGTAGTGAACGTTCCCGACCCTCGTCTCAAGAAATTGGTCGAGGTCTATCAAACAGATCGTGACGTGCCCACTACGGTTGAATTCGTGGACATCGCAGGTCTTGTCAAAGGGGCTTCAAAAGGTGAAGGGCTTGGCAACCAGTTCCTCGCAAACATCCGTCAGTGTGATGCCGTTGCTCACGTCGTTCGGTGTTTTGAGGATGAGAATGTTGTGCACGTGCACGGCGGAGTTGACCCGATCCACGATATCGAGATCATTGAGACCGAGCTTATCTATAAGGATGTAGAGTCTGTTGACAAACGACTTCAGACCCTTCATAAGCTTGTTCGCGCTAACGACAAAGACGCGAAGGAAGAACAGGATCTCCTGCATCAGTTGCAGACACATCTCGATAGCGGCAAACCATCTCGCAGTTTTCCATGTGATGATAAGGGGCGAGCAGCGATCAAGTCACTTCAGCTCTTGACCGACAAACCGGTGATGTACGTTGCCAATACAAACGAAGAGGGAGTGCGAAGCGGGAACAAGTTTGTAGACGCGGTGCGAGCTCGAGCAGCCGAAGAAGGTGCCATTGTTGTGCCGATCTGCGCAAAGATCGAAGCCGAGATATCACAGCTTGAAGCAGAGGATAGGGAACTATTCCTTGCCGATCTCGGTATGGAAGAGCCGGGACTGGACAGAGTGATCAGGGAGGCCTATGGTCTACTGGGGTTGATCACCTACTTCACAGCAGGGAAGAAGGAATGCCGAGCATGGACCGTTCGCAAGGGGAGCACAGCACCACAAGCTGCCGGTGTGATCCATACGGACTTTGAGAAGGGATTCATCAGAGCTGAGGTGA
This sequence comes from Ignavibacteria bacterium, assembly GCA_016707005.1. NCBI lineage: Bacteria > Pseudomonadati > Ignavibacteriota > Ignavibacteria > Ignavibacteria bacterium. The sequence continues at coordinate 212,124 of JADJIQ010000002.1, read as the reverse complement.
TGTCCTACGCTGATTGGGACAGACTCGGAACAGAACAAGCAGTAAAGGACGCCGGTCAGTACCGCGTAGAGGGCAAGGACTACATCGTGAAAGACGGTGATATCATGTATTTCAGATTTAACGTCTGAGCGTGATTATACCGACCGATGGGTCACTGTGGGAGCCGTAATTTTGGCGCGGTTGGCATAAGGTCGATATTCACTTTCGATTGGGGCTTGACAATGAAATCACGTGTACATTTTCTTCTCTTGGCAGTTGTGGTGATAACTACCACAATGAGCCTCTTCGCGCAAGACCCGCCTGAAGTACGGTCACGTTGGGGAGCACACCTCGGACTGAACTATAACTTCTCTGGTGTTGGTTTTGGATACTGGATCGATGATCCGGCGCGTCCGAACGGACAATTCACACAGATGAACCTTGTTGACGGTTCTGGACTTGGCCTCTATGGCGGTCTTAACTATCAACTTGCACTTCTTGATCATCTGCACTTTGGTGCCCGTTTGTCCTACGACAATCGCAGCATGGTTGTGCAGGATAATAACTCATACATCAAGGCAGATGGATCGTACTACAGCGATGAGTATGAGTTTCATACTTCCTTCATCTCTCTTGAACCTCATGTGAAATTGTACCTCGGCAAGAGGTTCCACCTCACTGGTGGACTGGGTATGGGAATTGCGCTCAACCAGACGTTTGATTACACCATCGAAGGTGGTACTACGGTTACTGGCCTCGAAGTTGGTAAGGCAGACTCTGTAAAGCATAGTATCACATGGTCCGGTTTTGCCGGGATCGGATACGACATCTTCCTGTCTGACAACACGGCAAAACAACAGTGGATCCTCACGCCGTTCCTCGAGACCACCTACATGGTAAGTCAGCGTGGCGTTGATCTCGAAGACCAAGCAGCATTTGATGATGCTCTTTCGACGGTTACGATCCGTGCCGGTATCTCACTTGCCTTTGGCGACGCCACGCTCAAGGACGAAGTGGCAGCTATTGTTGCGCCAACAACATCGAAATTCTTCCGCGTAACACCACCGGCTGATGGTATTTACTCCAAGCGCGTAGAACGTGCAGGTTTCCCACTTCGTCCATATGTCTTCATCAACAAGGGCGAAACGGTAGTCCCGAATCGTTACGTGAGCCTTAGCCAAAGCGAAACCGCTGATTTCGCAACGTCTACCGGCCTTACCGCCGAAGATGTAGCGAACGTTGAAGAACGTCCGATCATCCAAAAGGATATCTACTACAACCTGCTCAACATCATGGGGTATCGTCTTAAGAACACCCCTGGGTCGAGCATGGAACTCTATGCTTCCGATCCGGATGGCAAGGACCCACGTCCATATGCTGAGGATGTCAAGAAGTACCTTGTTGAGACATGGGGCGTAAATCCTGATCAACTTCCGATCGCAACCGGTGATGCAACTCCGAAGTCAGGTACGCCACGTACTCCTGCTGATGACGTGCCGTTCACGGTTGAAGAAGACCGTCGTGTTCACCTGCGCAAGATGACGCCGGACAAACTTGGTCACCGCGTTGCCATTGCCGTGAAGCGCGAAGCAGAAGAAGACCATCAGATCTATACTGAGATCACAACGAACGAGAATATCGCTTCCTGGCAGGCAACCATCACAGGCAATGGTCAGAAGCGTTCGTTCGGTCCGTATACCGAGCGAAGTGTATACATGGATCCAACTGGTTTGTTGAGCACCAGCCAACCATCCGGACAATTCTCGATGGAAGTTGTCGCTCGTACAGCAGACGGTCGTACACTCAGCGATGTTGAGAACTTTACCCTTGTTCGTACACAGAGCGAAGGTATCTCAACCCGATTCCGCCTGAACTTTGAATATGCTGAAGAAGATCCAGTGGGTCGTTCCAAGGAATACCTTGTGAAGGAAGTCGCTCCATCTATCAAGAGTGGCGCCAAGGTCTACATCTACGGTCATACTGACAAACTTGGCAAGGATAACGTGAACCTCGATCTCTCGAGCTCACGTGCCAATGAAACCAAGCAAATGCTCCAAGATGCTCTTAGCGCTCGTGGTATCACGAACGTGAAGATCATTGCAAAGGGAATGGGCGAGAACGAACCTCCGTTCTCGAATGACCTTCCTGAAGGCCGTATGTACAACCGGACCGTTATCGTGGACGTGATCCAATAAGGATCCGCTAAACTGCCGTATCTTTAAGGCCCCGTTGGCATTCGCCGACGGGGCCTTTTTCTTCTCGGATTCTCATGGCCCTCCTCGGACACGCATCTCGATTCATCATTTCTTCGACGGATCCGTCTGTTTCTCGCACTGCGTGGGAAGATCTTGGGTTTGTGGACAACGGCAGCAGCGATGCAGTCGTTCGGCTGACAGACGGACAGATTCTTCTATCGATCCTTCCATCAGAACCGGCACCGCTTGCGGTGGCATACTTCGCTCCATCACTACAGAGCACGGGCGACAAGCTTCTTGCCGCTGGGATAGAGATCAGTGGCTCCAATGCCACAGGTTGGCATATGCATGGACCCGGACAGCTTGATTGGTGGATCCACCCCGCAACTCCAACAACGGTTGAACAACGAAGCGGCGAGGGAAGCCCCCTCCTTGGATACATAGATGCCATTGTTGTTCCGTGTGATGACGTGCAGAAGGCAGCCGAATGGGCCCAACTCGTCGGATACTTCATTGCCGATCAGTGGGATAGTCCGATGCCGCAGGTGGATCTCACGGACGGACTTGTGAATCTTTCCTTCCGCAAGCAAGCACCGAGCGCTCCATTCCTGCACTATACAGCCGATATCGATGACGAATGGGTGGAAGCCGCCACGGAAGCCTCCGGCGACCGGTTGAAGCTCCACCGAGATCCAACAGGGCATGTAACCCTAGCGATCTTCTCTATGCCTGATGGATGTACCATCATGGTCACTCCCGATGAATTCCCAACCGCCTAAGTAGGATACCGATGACTCCAGCTCTTGTTCTCTTCGATCTTGATGGTACACTCGTAGACTCCCGTCCGGGCATTGTACACTCGCTTCGTCTTGCACTCTCAGAAATGGGTGTGGTGGTTGAAGAGGATCATGATTTTACGTGGTGTATCGGAGCCTCACTGTGGAAGATCTTTGAGCATTACCTCGGTGCACTTGACCGTACAAGGATCGAAGCTGCCGTTGCTCGGTATCGTCATATCTATCGCGACGGACCGATGTTTGAATATGATGTGTATGACGGAGTGATCGAGACCTTGCAGACATTGAAGGCATCGAACATTCGCATCGCTATCGCAACGGCCAAGGTGCATGAATATGCTCGTGAGATCATTGCGGTATCGAGGTTCGCCCCCTATATCGACCATGTCTATGGTTCTGAATTGGATGGACGTAATGTTGAGAAGCGCGATCTGATCCACATGATCCTGCATGAAGAACGCCTTCAGCCGGATGCCGTGGTGATGGTGGGAGACCGACATCATGATATTGACGGAGCACTTGCCAACGGGGTCTCCTCCGTTGCCGTCCTCTATGGCTATGGTTCGCAAGAAGAACTCGCCCATGCCGATGTGATCGTTCCGCACGCATCGTTCCTTGCACCGGCGATCGCTTCTCTCACTCCTGTGTCTCGCTGATGCGCGCGATCCACGTTAACACCTCTGCATCATGGGGCGGACTGGAACAGTACACGCTCTATATGGCAAAGGTGTTCCGCGGATACGGAGTTGACGTGACGATCATGGCCGTGCCACAATCCCACCTTGGGCGTGCGGCGCGCGAGGCCGGGTTCCCGATGATCGATGCCCATATGGGCAAGCATATTGATCCTGTGAACATCATGAGGTTGCGCAGAGCACTCACCGATGATACGGTGGTGCACACGCATACACGTATCGACGTGTGGACAGGTTCGCTTGCATGCATGGGCACACGTGCGGCACACGTGAACTCTGTGCACATGATCCCCGCTGACAAACGCGACCCGCTTCATGCGCTCATCTATGGTCGCGTTGATGCCATCGTCAACACCTGCGAGACCCACGTTCGGAACATCGCCGTGCGTTTTCCGGTGAAGCCGGAATGTGTCCACTTGATCCGCCACATGCGCGATCCACAGCAGTTCGTTTTTGACCCGAATGCACGATTGCGGTATCGTGCAGAATGGGGCATTGGTGATGATGAGCTTGTGGTTGGATATGTGGCACGTATCGATGTTCTCAAGGGGACGCGTGAGTTCGCTGCCTCATCCGACCATTTCCGTGAAGAAGACCGCGAACGCATCAGACTTGTGGTGATCGGTGAACCAAGCATCGGCTCAATACGTCCCGATGGTACGTCCGTCCCGGAACCGGTCGCTGCCGAGATCGTACAATGGCTGGACGAACGCGCACGTTTGCCACACAACCGGTTAGTGGTTCGCCCCTTTACAACAGATGTTGCCGGTGTGATGTCGGCCTTTGACGTCTTTGTTCTCGCAACCTATGGCGAGATGTATGCGCTCACTGTTCTCGAAGCAATGATGGTCGGGCTGCCGGTGATCGGAACGGATACCGACGGAACACCTGATCAATTGGCCGATGGCAGGGGGCTTCTTGTAGCGTCACGCTCCGCATCAGCCATCGCAGAAGGTATCACCACGATGCTCCATCACCCCGAACGCAGAGCCGCAATGGCAGCTAAAGGACATGATTGGGCTGTAGCGGAATTTACACCGGAGCGTGTTGCTCCGCAGTGGATAGAGCTTTACCGAAACGTCATCCAACAACGTCAACGATCATGATCACCATCCTCCACGGCGCACTTGGAAGTGCACATCAGTTCGAACCGCTTCGCTCCGCACTTGGCCTGCCGAGTCAGGTGATCACCTTCCACGGACATGGTGGAACCGCAGACGTCGATCAGCCTTGGGACATCGATCTCTTCTCTCGTCAGCTAGAACTCGAACTCGAGAGTGGCGCGCATCAACAACGGGCACAGATCTTCGGGTATTCCATGGGCGGCTATGTTGCGATTGATTGCGCATTGAGACGTCCGGACCTCATTGGACGGATCGTAACACTCGGTACAAAACTCCAATGGACTCAAGAGGGGGCGGAGCACGAAACCTTGAAGCTCAACCCTGACGTGATCGAGTCAAAGGTTCCGGCATTTGCGGCCGACCTTGCGCGACGTCACGGCGAGTCAGCGTGGAAGACCGTGCTGCACAAAACCGCCGACCTCATGCGCACGCTCGGAGAACGTCCGATCCTCACACACGAACGTGTTGGTGCGCTAACGGTCCCGGTTCGCTACGGCATCGGCGACAGAGATGAAATGGTGTCGCTTTCCGAGACCGTTGACTTCTACAAGGCAACACCCGGCGCTGAGCTTGCTGTTCTTCCCGGCACTCGTCATCCAATGGAGCGTGTGGATCCCGCGCGCCTTGCCCAGCATATCCTTAGCTTCCTTGAACCATGAACACAACTGCCGAACGAACTGCACGGATCAAGGACGCCGCACGCGCCCTGGGTTTTGATGCAGTTGGTATCGCGCGTGTTGAGCCCCTTACCGAAGCCTATACGCATTACGAGGAGTGGTTGCGAAAGGGATATCATGGGGCGATGGGGTACATGGAACGCAACGGAGAATCACGACGTGATGTGCAGGCAATTCTCCCGGGCGCTCGCAGTGTGATCGTGGTTGCTCGTAATTACTACACCCCACACATTCATCCCGATAAGGCCGTTGGGAAGATCGCGCGATATGCATGGGGCGATGACTATCATGTGGTCCTTCCTCCGATGCTCGACGCCCTGAGTGAGGAAGTACGAACGGTCTGTCCGGATGCCGAGACAAAGAGGTACGCAGATACCGGCCCGGTACTCGAAAAAGAATGGGCCATCCGTGCAGGCATCGGATGGATGGGAAAGAATGGCAACATCATCCGACGCGACATCGGCAGTTGGTTCTTCCTAGGCGTGATCATCACAACCGCTGAACTTGATGCCGACGAACCGATGGATGACTATTGCGGGTCATGCACAGCATGCCTCGATCAATGCCCCACCAAGGCCATCGTGGAACCCAAGGTTGTTGATGCCACGAAATGCATCTCCTACTGGACCATCGAAGCCAAGGCGGATGTGGATATCCCTCTCCACATTGTGGATAACCTCCAAGGCTGGATCTTCGGCTGTGATGTGTGTCAGGACGTTTGCCCCTGGAACCGTTTCCAGACCCCGACCTCGGAAGATCGTTTTCAACCGCGTGACGGAGTCACAGTACTCTCTCCCTCCGACCTCGTAGATTTGCAACCCGCACGATTCATCGAGCGATTCCGTCATAGCCCACTCAAACGTCCGAAACTGGATGGGCTGAAGAGGAATGCGCGCTCACTGAACAGCGAACAGCGAACAGAGAACAGCGAACAGCGAACAGAGAACAGCGAACTTCCGTAACCCCGTAACCCCGTAACCCCGTAACCCCGTAACCGCCGTAATTGAGTAACTGAGTAACTAAAAGAATGACAGACATCGCAATCATCGGTTCCGGTCCGGCCGGATTCACAGCAGCACTTTATGCCAGTCGTGCCGGACAGTCCGTTACACTCTTCGAAGGGGCACAACCGGGCGGACAGCTCACGATCACCACAGAAGTGGAGAACTATCCAGGCTTTGAGCATGGAATCATGGGTCCCGAGCTCATGGATGTGTTCCGGAAGCAAGCACACCGTTTTGGTGCAGTCTCCAAGTACGAGACCATCACAAACGTGGACCTTTCTAAACGCCCCTTTACTCTCACCAATGAACGTGGCGAAGAGTACACAGCAAAGGCTGTGATCATTGCTACCGGCGCATCGGCAAAGTTGTTGGGTGCAACCGGCGAGAGTGAATACATGGGCTTTGGCGTGAGTGCCTGTGCAACGTGTGATGGTTTCTTCTTCCGCGGACTCAAGGTCTTTGTAGTAGGGGGCGGAGACACGGCTATGGAAGAGGCCAATTATCTTACGCGATTCGCTGAGTCCGTTACCGTGGTCCACCGTCGGGAAGAATTCCGCGCATCAAAGATCATGCTCGACCGTGCAAAGGCCAATCCGAAGATCGCCTTCATGCTCAACAGCACAGTGGATGAGTATCTCGGAACGACGAATGAGAACGGGATCAAGAAGCTCACACATCTGCGCATTCGCAACACCGTTACGAATGAAACGATGGACGTACCGGCAGATGGTGCCTTTGTAGCGATCGGACATCAACCGAACACATCGCTTTTCACCGGCCTTCTTGACATGGATGAAGTTGGCTACATCATCACACAAGGCAAGAGCACAGCAACGAATATCCCCGGCGTCTTCGCCTGCGGGGATGCTCAAGACAGCGTCTACCGTCAGGCCATCACTGCCGCCGGCTCAGGCTGTATGGCCGCGATCGATGCGGAACGCTGGCTTCAAGAATAGCGAATAGCGAATAGCGAATAGTGAATAGCGAATAGCGAATGACCCTATATTCACTATTCGCTATTCGCTATTCACTATTCACTATTCGCTATTCGCTATTCACTGTTCGCTATTCGCTATTCAATGATCGTCGACTTCGGATTCCACTTCCTCATCCCGGCTGCTTCTTTCTGAGCTTCTGCTACTGTTCGGTAGCCCCATAGCTTAACGCGGTAGACGGGTGAGCGGTTGATCACTGCTGGCTCGAAATAGGCTTTGTAGCCGCGTTGTTCCCAGATGTCGGCCAGTTTGCCGGCTTGTTCTTCGGTTGCTACCTGATCCACGGTGATCGTGAATGGTTGATCGTCGGCTACGAGGTAGCGTGCTTCAACACGATTGTTCAGCAGACGTTGTGCTCCATCGAGCTGGAGGTAATACAATGGACGTCTGCTGCCATCGGAGCGAAGAACGATCTGCTTTTTCTTGACGCCATACGCAACCAGAAAACCCTGCACGAACTCAGCACGTTCGTACGCACGGTCATCGGCGTTGCCCTTGATGTCACCGCTGACGTGACCAACCAGTTCGATACGTACCGTGGAGTCCGACATCAACTGCTCAGCCATGGATGCAAGGATCGGATAATAACTCTGCAATCCAACCTCTGTTGTATCAGCAAACGTTGCAACAACTGCCGGTGAGGTTCTATACGCGCGTTCCTTCATCGGAAGCAACAATGAGTCATAGAGTAGGGGGCTTGATGAATCCTGCTCAAGGCGAACCTTCAGCCACACATCATCACATGACGCGCCGGTGAGTTCCGCAGGTATTGTGATATCCAATGCGTGCTTCGATGCATAGAGGATCTCACGCACGATCGATCCGATGTTCGATGTTTCGTCTTCACTGATCGTATAGAGTCTGCCGCCGGTAGCTGCACTGAGATAGCGGTATGGATAGGCGCGGGACGAACGTCCAACACGGATCACGTTGATCGTTGCCTGCATCTCAGCTGCTCGGCGAACGATGTCGGCTGTTGAGGTAGAGACCGATGCATTGTCATCACTGGTGGTGATCACGATCAATACTCGACCTTGCTTTTGATCCGACAACATCGCTAGTCCCGAGAGGCAGGCGCTGTAGACCGCTGTGAGTCCGTCAGCCGCTGGTACTTTGTCGGGATCACACTTCTCCGTTGCTGCTGCAAGGGGAGAGAGAGGAGAGAGTTCCAGGAGGTCGTGGTCGAAGAGAACGACGGCTACGCTGTCTTGTCCGGCAACGGATGGAAGCACGTCGCGAAGCGAGCGCACGGATTCCCGAGCAACGGTACCTGACATCATCGAGTTATCGCAAAGGATCACTGCAGATGTGCCCGGAGTGTTGGCTGTCCAGAGACGTTCTTGCACGTTTGATGCAACCGTTCGCACGGCTGCCGCACCACGACATCCAATGTCGGCGCTGAATGTCCCAACAGCCGGTTTCCATCGAAGTTCGTTCCCTGCTGAATCCAGGATCACTGCGCGTACGGCAAGAGATCCGTCTGAGGAGCCCCTTGCACCGAGAATGCGAAGTGTTGATGCTCGTGCCGAGGCATCGGGAGTAACACCGCGCATGTAGGAGCTCTTTACATCGGAGCGAACCAATGGTTCAGGTCCGGTGGAAACGTCTTCCTGAGCATGGAGCATGGCCGTTGGGCCTGATACAAGCATTGCAAGAGGAAGCACATGGCGTATGAGGCTACGGAAAAGGGGCATGCAGGTCTCAGGTAAAGGTCATTTGACCATTGTCGTCACAATCCACGGTCACAGTATCGCCGGCACGAACTTCCGCACCAAGGACCTTTAATGCAAGGGGATCGGCGAGATATCGCTGGATCACTCGTTTCAGGGGCCGTGCACCCAGTTGTACGTCGTAGCCGCGACGCCCCAACCACTCGATACAGTTCGGTGTGACCACCAATTCAATCCCAAGTTCGTGGAGTCTGGCTCCCACGGCATCGATCTGGATCTTGGCGATCTTCTGCACCTCACTGGGGATAAGGGGCTTGAACAGGATGATCTCGTCCACACGATTGAGAAACTCTGGACGCAGCCGTTTACGAAGGAGTTCTACGATCTCCAATCGTAGGGTGGACATGAGTTCGTCACGGTTGTCCTCGGTGATTTCCAGGATCTTGTCCTGCATGAGTTCAGAGCCGAGGTTGGACGTCATGATGATGATCGTGTTCTTGAAGTCTACCGTGCGACCTTGACCATCGGTGAGACGTCCGTCATCAAGCACTTGCAGCAGAACATGGAAAACATCGGGGTGGGCTTTCTCGATCTCATCAAGCAGCACCACGGCATAGGGACGCCGACGTACGGCCTCGGTGAGCTGTCCGCCTTCTTCATAACCAACATATCCCGGAGGAGCGCCAAGTAGACGAGATACGGCATGTTTCTCCATGTATTCGCTCATGTCGATCCGGACCAAGGCGTTCTCATCATCAAAGAGAAACTCGGCCAGGGCACGTGCCATTTCCGTCTTCCCAACGCCGGTGGAGCCGAGAAAAATGAACGAGCCGATCGGACGTTTGGCGTCTTGGAGTCCGGCGCGTGATCGGCGGATGGCACTGGCAACGGCCGCTGTGGCCTCCTCCTGTCCGATGAGCCTGTCGTGCAGCCGATCTTCCATTGTGAGCAACTTTGTTCGTTCCGACTCCAGCATGCGCTGCACAGGGATCCCTGTCCACTTTGCCACGATCTCTGCTACGTCCTCTGCATCGATCTCTTCCTTCAAAAGCGCTTTGTTGGCTTGGATCTCAAGGAGTTTTGCATTTGCTGCTGAGAGGGCTTTCTCCAGTTCCAGGAGTGTACCATAGCGCAACTCGGCCACGCGACCGTAATCGCCCGAACGCTCGGCTTCGGCTGCATCCACCTTTACGTCCTCGATCTCGGACTTGATCCCGCGAATAGTCTGTATCTGAGCTTTCTCCGTTTCCCACCGTGTTTTGAGTGAGGCATGTTCGGTGCGGAGTTCCGCAAGCTCACGGTCGATCTCTTCCAACCGCTTCTTTGTGGTGAGTTTGATCTCGTCTGACATCGTGTGTCCCTTCCTGTTGAATCAGGATGTAGTAGACGAATCTGGCGTGATCATATCGTAAATCACCATGACGGATGTCACATCGTAGAATCGACCTATCTCCGTAGATTTGGTTCATCTGGTTTCACGAGAACAGGAAAGATGTATGGATCCGGTCCTTCGGCTGATCATCATCATCGTACAGAGTTATCTCATCGGCTCCATCCCGAACGCTCTCATCATTGGGAAGCAGTTCTTTGGGATCGATGTTCGAACTGTCGGTAGCGGGAACATGGGCAGCACCAACGTCTTTCGCACCCTTGGGTGGAAGGCCGGCATTGCCGTTCAGCTCCTCGATATCGCCAAGGGGCTTGTTGCGGTTCTGCTTGTGGCCTATTTCTTTGATTCAGAGATGCCGTTCGTAAACCGTACGCCGTTTGAGGACGAGACCATCGTTGGACTCATCGCCGGATTCTCCGCAGTGGTCGGACACATGTTCAGCTTCATGGCCGGCTTCAAGGGCGGCAAGGGAATGAACACATCGCTTGGCATGCTCATCGCCGTAGCGCCAGTAGAGGTTGCTGTTGGACTCGGCATCTTCCTCGTGATCCTCTTCGCTTCCGGATATGTGTCTCTTGGTTCCATCGCCGCCGCCGTGATCATTCCAAGCACGATGGCCTTCCGGTACAATGTTCTGGGCGTATCCATCGAAGGGTACCACACGTTGGTCGTGGTCCTGATCGCCCTTTCTTCGCTCGTCATCTATGCTCACCGTTCAAACGTGAAACGGTTGATCGCGGGAACAGAGAATAGGTTCCAGAAGCTTATGCTGTTCAAGCGTCCAGCCAAGAGTTGACCATGCGAATAGGGATCATCGGTGCCGGAGCGTGGGGTACAGCGCTCGCTTCCGTGGCAGCCGAGAACGGACATTCCATACAGCTTTGGGCGCGCGAGCCGGAAGTAGTACACGCTATTACGACCACCAGGTCTAATGAGGCCTTCCTGCCCGGTTCGGTCCTGGCTGACTCAATAACAGCCACCAATACTATCCGTGATCTTGTTGGGTGTGAGATCATTCTCAACGCCACACCAACGCAGCACGTGCGGTCAACACTGATCGATGAGGTCGTGCGCGGCGCAATCGTTGTCAATGTTGCTAAGGGGATCGAGATCGGAACCCATCTGCGGGTGTCTGAGATCGTAGCCCAGGTAGCCCCCTCCATGACCTCGTATGCTGTTCTCTCGGGGCCAAGTCACGCAGAAGAGGTCATCCTCCGCATGCCCACAACCGTGGTCTGCGCCTCCTCCGACCTCAACATTGCACGTACAGTACAAACAGCCTTCTCCACTCCGGCCTTTCGTGTCTACGCCAGTGATGATGTGATCGGCGTAGAGATCTGTGGCTCTCTCAAGAACGTGATCGCCATTGCTGCCGGTATTGTGGACGGTCTAGGACTTGGCGACAACACAAAGGCCGCACTGATCACACGAGGTCTCGCAGAGATGTCGCGCCTAGGTGTTGCCCTTGGCGCAGACCAACTCACATTCTTCGGTCTTGCCGGACTCGGCGATCTGTACGTAACCTGTGCCTCCCGTCATAGCCGCAATCGCAGTGTTGGTGAACAGATCGGGAAAGGGGCTTCCCTTACCGAAATCCTCTCATCGATGAACGCCATCGCTGAAGGTGTTACGACCACCAAGGCAGCACTTGAACTTGCTGCAACCGTGGGCATTGAATTGCCGATCACACAGAAGGTTGCTCAGATCCTCTTCGATGGCGTGGACCCGCGTGTGGCTATTAGAGAGCTGATGCTTCGTCCCTCGAAGAGTGAGGATTAGGTACTCGTAGGAACTTTATGACGTTATGACGATCATGACGTTATGACAAGTATGACGTTATGACAAGTATGACGTTATGACAGTGTTACGAAGTGGTTAGCGTAGATATAGCGAGATATGCTGTTCGGTTTCAAAGACTACTGCTACACGGCGTCGAAACTCTGTGTCAAGAAACCATACCTGATGTTTCCCATATGTGAGGGTGATCCACCCGCGTGGAAGCAATGAGAGATCATGTCGTGAGAGAATGATCCTAGAAGCAGCATCGTAGTGGCGTCGATGGAACTCTATCGGTGAGTTGTCCTTTGGATCCGAGAGATCTCGAACAAGTTGCAGGTTGATCCATCGAGAGCCTGGCTCATTGAACTCCAAGACCAGATCGGTGTTCCGATCAACTGTGTCTCCAACTGTTACATTAGCAAGACGTATCTCTGGTTCTGGTCGTATCGTTTGATTGACTTGGCCAAAGACGGTGTCATATTGCCGTGAATCGAGACATCATACGTACCGAATGGGGCTTCACCATTCGCGACAAGAAATCGAAGATCCTGGCCGAGCCTGTGCCATCATGAAACTGTTGAAGGACGGATGTTTCGGAAAAGCCAACGACGTTGTTGCTTAGTAGGTCTATGATATTGGAGGTACTTCGTTTGATTCTAATGATCGCTCGAACATCTGTTGTGTCATCAAACCTTCGAATATCCTCTCCATCCGGAACACCATAGCTCGAGGGGATAAAAGGCCCAGCAGAAGGATAGGTCACGTCGTTCGAGCATGACGAAGCAAGCAGAACGGTTAGGAGGGTCGGGAGTAGATAGTGCGCTGGCATCGTAGTCAACCGACGCATCGAAAATCGTACTATTGTTGACTCCGTTGTCAGATGCGGAAGCGGTAGTTGATGTTCAGCATCGCGGACCAACGACCGAAGAGGCCGGCTTCTGTGCGAACGAGCCACTCCTTGTTGATCTCCCATTGAAGGCCAACGAGGAAGTTGGTAGGAACAGCAAGAGCTTTATCGATATCATACTGCACGGTAGCGTTTTGCAGCGGTTGGCCCTCTGAGAGTTTTCCGAACATTTCATCTACAGCGGCCTGCTGCCATTTGGCAAGGTTCGAATACCACTCGCTCGTCTGATAGTTCTCGTAGAACTCCTCAACCTTCTGAACAGCGTCGGGAGGTAGTGCTTCTGAGAGAGCTATGGACCCGTTGGTGACTGATGCCACTTCAGCCTTCATGAATCCCACCCAGGCTGCAAGCTTCATACCCTTGTTATCCAATGGGAACGTATGACCCATACGAAGTCCGATGATGTTGGTAAGGACCGGTTCGGAGAGTTTTTCGAGATCGGCCCAGGCCCAGTTGATATCGATCGATGCCCAATGACCCCAGACTCCAAAGGCAGAAGTCACGCCAACACCATAATATTTACCCGGTTGATCCACTGATGACGTAAATGCAATGGGGGTCGTGACATTGACCGTGGTGTTGGCTTGTGCAATACCATACATGCCATAGACATTAAGGAATGGGAAGAGCCACAGATCTACGCGCAGGTTGCCCGTGTAGACAGTGCTCGAATTTTCACCGAAGGTGATCGAAGGCACCGGAACGAGCGGACCGCCATTGAGCCCAAGTTGCAGTTGGCCAATATCGATCGGCTGCGTGATATACATCCCGATCAGATTTGCGCCGGCCGGGTAGGGAACATCAAATCCACGTTCCATTACATCCTTTCCCCAGATGGGAAAGATGTAATCGTACTCAGATGCACGCTGCTTTACATCGCCGGTGTCACTTTCGAGATTGATGTTGTTCTGTGCGAATGCAACATTCACTGTTGTTACCACCAGAACACCTGCCGTTGCTATAGCCTGGAAAAGCCGGATCAGCATAACGTACCTTTGCATGATGATGTCTGATAGGTTGAGCGCTCAGGACAAACCAAATATAGGTACGACTATGCATCGGGTTCTTCTTCGCGTGACATTGGCATTGACGATCATGGCGATCTCGTCAAGTGGTGTGTATGCTCAGCCCCTTATCATGCTCCTTGTGGGCGATAAGATCTCCTCGGAAGATTTTGTAGGGGGCATCACAGGCGGTATCAACCTGACGAATGTATCAGAACTGGAAGGCGCCTCTGCGCGACTGTCCTGGTCTTTTGGCGCAAGCCTTCACTGGCGATTGAGTGAAGAGTGGCACTTCGCCCCGGAAGTGTTCTTTAAGGCTCCTGGCGGTACCAATGGATTGCAAGGTTTGTTTCAATCGCAACCTTCAATAGATACGATGATCAACGATCGAAAGGAGTGGTTGTCAACCTCGTATGTAGCCATCCCACTTCTTGTGAAGTACCGTGTGGGAATGTTCTACATCATGGCCGGACCACAGATCGGCTATCTGGTTGCGGCAACGGACAATGCCTCGGGCACGAGCGACGAAGGCGCAGCCATCGTCGTTGAAAAGAGTGCCTTCGGAAGAGTGAATCGCTGGGACGTAGGCGCAGTGATCGGCGCTGAGATATTGCTCGTTCCTGACTTTGGTATCAATAGCCTCCGCCTCGGTGTTCGTTACTACCAAGGCCTGATCGATGTGGTCACCAACGACAACCTCTCCTCATACAACAGTGGGGTCAGTGTGAGTGTTGGTGTGCCGATCGGAGGGAAGAAATGACAGTTACAAATGACTAGTTACTAGTTACTAGTTACTAGTTACTAGTTACTAGTTACTAATTACCAAGGGCGGACAATGTATTAGCCGAATACAACACTATACATCAGTAATCTGCCATCAGTAATCAGTCTTTCGTAACTAGTAACTAGTAACTAGTAACTAGTAACTAGTAACTAGTAACTAGTAACTAGTAACTAGTAACTAGTAACTAGTCATTACCTAACACACCGAAACCCCAAATGGCTCATCCCTGTATCCGGTGTTTCGCCGCGTCGTGCGCTAACACGATATGATTCGCAGTACGAAGCGTGACACAAGAATGAACCGCCGCGTATGACATGTTTGCGTGTTGACGGAACGCCGTCGTTGGGATCCCATGAAGTAGTTGGGCCGGTGGGGTTGTTGATGATCGCTTTGGGATCGGACTCAAGACGCTGCTCGTAGGCATCTGCACGAAAGAGATCAGAGCACCACTCCCATACGTTGCCGGCCATGTCGTAGAGACCTAGTTTGTTGGGTTTGTACGACCGAACAGGAGATGTCCGTAGAAAACCATCTCGCTCGCTGTTGAGATAGGGAAACGTACCTTGCCAGATGTTGGCGATGGAGTCGCCGTCCGAAGGGATACGGTTGCCCCAAGTAAATCGAGCAGATTTTGCTCCGGCTAATGCAGCACATTCCCACTCGGCTTCTGTTGGTAGTCGCTTGTCGGCCCAAGTAGCGTATGCCTGGGCGTCCTCAAACGCGATGTGGACCACAGGGTGGTTCATGCGGTTGCGGATGTCGCTGTTGGTACCTTCTGGGTGACGCCAGTTTGCGCCGATCACCCACTTCCACCATTGCGCTACATCGTCAGTTGTGGTTCCCTCAGCCGGCATCGTGAACACAAGTGATCCGGGTTGCAGTAATGAGTCAGGGGGCTTTGGGGTTCCGGGCGGTACCTGCAGACGGATCTGTTCCCATTCTACCGGACGTTCTGCAACTGTGACGTATCCGGTTGCCTTTACAAACAACTCGTACTGCGCATTGGTCACCTCGGTAGAGTCCATCCAAAAGTCTGAGACCTTTACCCGATGTTGTGGCTTCTCATTCTCCGGATCATCAGCCCGTGCTGAACCCATCGTGAATGTTCTGCCCTTCACATACACCATTGACTTCGTGTCTGGTTGTGCGGAAGCTGAAACGCAAACAGCAAGCACGATGATCAAGGATGCTATCATTCTGCGTTTGCATCCTCACCACTGAGCCGACGAACCTTGAGTTCCGCTTGCTCAAGGTACTCTCTGCATTGTTGAGCAAGGAGCATCCCTTCTTCGTAGATCTTCAACTGTTCATCGATCGAGAGTTCTCCGCGGTCGAGCAACGTTGCGATCTCTTCAAGTCTCTTCAGACTCTGTTCAAGGGAAGGGGCTTCTGTCTTCTTAGCCATGATGTTCATCCGATGGAATTGGCGTGTTGGGGGTGGTCTCTTCTACGCGGACGGCGCTGCGTTCGGTCTGACGTTGCAAGTGTACACGATCTCCGGCCTTGAGCGTATCTGCGCCGGTAAGCACATGCCCGTCTCGCTCAACAACGGCATAGCCTCGTTTCAAAGGGGCTAGGGGGTGCAAGGACGTCGACAACGCGATAACATGATCGATGCGCTGACGTGTCATGGTGATACGATGGGTGATGGTGCGAGCAAAACGCGAGGTGAGATCGTCGATACGCTGGCTGCGTTGCAGCACGCGTTCGGTGATCCTGCGTGCAGCGCGACCATCCACAAAACTCTCAGCGATCTCGCGCAGATCGATCACGTTGTCGGTCATGATCCTCACAATGGTCGAACGCAGATCATCGATCGCGATCAATAGGTCATCGGCCGTGATCGGCGTAACGATAACTGCAGCAGCTGTTGGAGTCTCTGCTCTGCGGTCTGCCACGAAGTCGGCTATTGTGAAGTCCGTCTCATGCCCAACGGCAGAGATGATCGGCGTTTCGGCATTATAGATGGCATCTGCCACCGCCTCGGTGTTGAAACACCAGAGGTCCTCCATGGATCCGCCACCGCGACCAATAATGATCACATCAAGTCCGGCTCGGTCGAGTTCGCGGATAGCCTTGGCAATATCTTCTGACGCGCCGTCTCCCTGCACAAGTGTAGGCCGGAAGACCACGTCAAGAAGAGGGAAGCGGTAATTGATGGTGGATAACATGTCCTGCAGGGCTGCGCCCGTGGCCGATGTGGCGATGCCCACTGAGCGCGGACGTCGTGGCAGGGTACGCTTGTTGGACTCGTCGAAGTACCCACGGGCACGAAGACTCTCCTTGAGCTTCTCAAATGCCATATGGAGGTCGCCAAGGCCCTCCGGACGCATAGCAGAGCAGTCGATCTGATACTTGCCCTGCGCCGAGTACACCGTAAGCTTGCCCCGGACCACCACGCGCATGCCGTCCTCCGGACGGAAGGCCAGCGTACGGCTGCGCCACATCACGGCGCCGATCTGGGCATCGGCGTCCTTGAGGGTGAAATACCGGTGCCCCGACGAGTGATGTTTGAAGTTGGAGATCTCACCGGAGACCATAACATCGCCTATGCCTTCTTCAAGGAGTCCCTTGATGGCATAGGTGAGTTCGGAGACGCTAACAGGCTGCTCGGTCATGTTGCAAAGATCGTCATTCCGCATTACCCGTAGATTTGCCACATGGTAGGTTTTGGATTCGACGTGCACCGCCTTGCAGAAGGTGAGTCGCTCGTCCTCGGAGGGGTTGATATCCCCTCGCCCCTTGGCACCGTTGCTCACAGTGACGGTGATGTGATGTTCCATGCACTCGTTGATGCGTTGTTGGGAGCCCTGGCTCTTGGTGACATCGGAGAGCACTTCCCTGATACGGACCCGCGATGGAAGGGGGCTCCTAGTTCCGCCTTCGTGGAACATGCCGTTGCACTGGTGAAGGAACAGAACTGCCACATCGTGAACATCGATTGTACGCTGGTGTTGGAGAGTCCCAAGATCCTGCCGTTCAAGCAAACCATGCGCGAGAACATTGCACGCTTGTGCGGTCTGCCGATCGAGCGTGTTGCTGTGAAGGCAACAACGAGTGAACGTATCGGATATGTTGGCCGAAGAGAAGGGGTGCATGCCTACGTGATCTGCGAGGTGCAGCCTACATGATGATGATCCGCATCATCATTGCGCTGGCGGTGCTTACCTGTCCTGCATGGGCGGATCACTCCGAGCCGTTGAGTTATTCGATCGCTTCTACATGGAAGGGGCGTGTGGTTGCCGATGCTGCTGATCCATCTCGACTCCTTGTTGTATCTCCTCGTCCGGTCTGGTCGGGGTCCTCTCCGGCGCTCACGGTCATCGGAGTTGATGGACGTTCCCGCATCAGTGGCTTCCTCGGTCAAGACGTTCGTGATGCAATGCCATGGTCGAACGGATTTCTTGTAGCCCGAGTTGAATATCGCAGAGTGATCGTAAGCCTTGTCGATCGCCAGCTCTCGACGCTTCCATCATCGGAGATCATCATTGAAGCGGATGCCGATGTTGATGCTGCTACCATCGTTCGCGTGCTTGGAGCCCCCTCCGACCCAATTGCCGTTGTCCAAGTAGGTTCCTCGGTCGTTGCCGTGCAACGCTTCGATGGCAGGCTTTACCAGACACCCCTTGAACAGAATGTGTTTGCCGTTGCCTTTTTGCAAGGTCAAGGTCGGTCTCGCATCGCCCTTGCTTATACCATCGGTGCATCGGCATTTCTGACGGTGATCGATAGTACGTTGCAAGCAATGGCCTCTACATCTGTACCGTCCAGTGAGTCCGCGCGGATCGAACAGGTTGGACCGTATGTGATGATGCTCTCAACATTGGAGGGGGCGAGCGGTACAGTGTTCTCGTTATTGGAGCCAACCACATTCTCCACGGGCACGCGCGCGATCCCTGTTGATCAATCGCTGATCAGGCCCATTTGGCTACCAACAGGTATGGTCCTTGCGATGCTCACTACGCGCAACGGCGTGCCGGAACTCGTGATCACCGATGCGAATGATGTACCGGAAGTGCTGCCGAGGGGAACAACCATCCCGGGTGACTACGGGTCGGCGAAGAGTGTTGTAGCGCACGGTGACACGATCGTTGTTGTGTTCACGGGTGGATTGGTGACGATGCTTCTTGATGGGACGATCATCTCGCGTGATGCAATGCCCCTTTCCGTTGGAGCAACGAGTGAGTCGTTCATGAGTGGGACGAGGTTGGTGGTCTCGTCGCGTACCACATCGTATCTACTCGATCGATCGACACATACGTTGTGGTTCCTTTGGCGCGCACTCGATACGGTGTTGCGATTTGTTGTCCCGCTTGTGCTTGTCCTTCTGCTCATCACCGTATGGCTGTTGTACTGGCGTCAGCGACGATTCTTTGATGCGATGATCGACATCCCGGGTGCAGGACTTGTCTTTGTTCTTGATGGTAATGGCCGGCTTGTTCGAACGAATGAACGGGCAGCGAAACTTCTGCGCATCACAAAGAGTGTCCCGATGCGGAGACTCTTTCGTTCCTATACTCAGAGGTCGGGCTTGGAGCCCCTTACCCACTTCCTCTCCCAAGTCCAGACGTCCCGCGCTGCATTGTCGGAGAAGATCGCCATCACGGAATCCCATGAACAGCGGGAGTATGTTTTTACCTCCGTGCCCCTGATCGGATTGGTAGGCAGATCCGTTGGGTCGATCATCACCGGCGTGGATATCACCGAGGCACTTGAACGTCGCAGACTTGTAAACTGGGCGCAGCTTGCCCATGATATGCAGACGAATCTCTCAACCATCAGGCTGAATGCTGAGCAATTGGGCGATGATGGTGATCCGCGCAATACCGAACGCCGACGTCGTATCCTGTTCCAAGTTGGCGTACTCATTCAGCGTGTGAGAGACTTGGTGAGTGTTGGACGATCTGAGGACATCATGCGTATACCCGTGCATAGTGCAGAGCTGTGTACGGAGATCCGACATGAATTCGATCCGGCGATGTTCCCACATGTGACGTTTGCTATGAAGCTCCGCGGCACGATGATGAATGTTGACCGACTTAAAGTTTCGCGAGCGGTGCGTAATGCGGTTGAGAATGCCATCAAGTCATTGCGAGGGAAACCGGGCACGGTGGAGATCGCTACGTGGTTCGATCGAGCGAACGTCTTTATCCGCGTAAGTGACACCGGTGTTGGGATGGACGCTGAAACGATGTCGAACATGATGAAGCCATACTTCACCACGGCAAAGGACGGAACCGGCACGGGCATCGGTACGATGATCATGCAGCACGTGATGAATCTCCATGGAGGTTCGCTCCGTGTGTCGAGCGAGCCAGGCGTTGGTACGCAGGTGATCTTCCGACTTCCGCATGAGATGGACGTGCGGCAACGCGCCGGCAGGGCATTAGAAGAGGTGGAGGCATGACGCGCGACGAGTTGCTCTCCCTCAACGGGAAGAGACTTTGTGCCATCGATTTTGGGATGCGTCGCATTGGTGTGGCTGTGTGTGATGAGATGCATATCGTTGTCTCAACGCGTCCGGTAGTGGATAACACGCCCGGCGTGATGGACCGCCTCGTGCAGCAGTTCGCCCAGGACAGGACAGAGGTGGTATTGGTTGGCGTGCCACGGCATCATGATGACCGAACCACGCCCATCATCGAAACCATCGAACGATTTGTCACTGAATTGCGCATGCATACGTCATTGCCGGTGTATGAAGTAGACGAAGCATTCTCAACGAAGGAAGCACGGTCCATCATGGTCGCAACCGGTGTGAAGAAGAAGAAACGTCAGACCAAGGGCGTTAAGGATCAGATGGCCGCTGCTGTGATCCTCCGCGATGCGATACAAGAGGTCCGCTCCATTACTCCGCAAAACCTATGAGTCTGTTCCGCCCCCTCCTGATCCTTGTTCTCTCTCTCTTGCCGTCAATGATGATGGGGCAGGGGCAGCAGACGATCAAGAATCGAACGATGCTGATAGATTACGGAGACCGGTTCTACGCCGATGCCTACGTTGTCCCGGTGGAACAGCCGGATTCAGCGGCCATTGCTGTGTTCTTCCGCATGGCAAACGACTTTCTCAGTTTCACCAAGGTGTTGAGCACGGGTGAAGTGCGTGGCAACTATAGTGCGGACATGGTGGTGAGTATCGAGCTACGTGATACCCTTGGTGTGATCCGTCAGCGCGTGCGGTGGGAGGACCAGGCCTTCACCAACACCTTTGAGCAGACGAACAGCAAGGTAGACTTCCACTACGGCTGGCAGCGGTTGGTTGTAGGGCCAGGCACATATGTGATCACGCTTGAGATCTTATCGCAGAAGGAAAGCAATCAAAAGAAGATCAAACTGCCGCCAGTATCGTTTACTCCGCGTAAACCTACACGTCAGCTCACGCCGCCGGTCTTTGGCGAACCAGTGAGCGTCAACGGCAAGGAGATGGTGCGCCTCTTTGTGTTCAGCAACAATCTGCCCTTTGGTCCGGCGAGTGCGCGGGCTTTGGTTCTGCTCGGAGATTCGGTTGAGACTACCTACGACTACACCATCAAGCAGATGCCGTGGGACCCACGGGATATCCGATGGTGGAAGGTTGGAGACGTTGCCGGAGAAGTGACGTCAGAGCGCGACCGTTTTCCGCGTGTTGCATCTGCGTCGTCAAGTGATGCAGCGTATCTCGAGATGGTAGAACAAAAGGTACCGACGCGTCCTATTGCAACGGTCGAAGTGGACATCCCCCTTGGGTCAATGGTCCCGGGGAAGTATGTCTTGGAACTTGTTCGCAAGGGTACCTCAGACACCATCAGCATGAAGTTCCAGATCGTCTGGGAGATGATGCCGTTCTCACTGCGGACCATCGATTACGCCATAGAGTCCATGCGTTTCATCTGTAGGGATGAGACCATCGATTCTCTCAGTGCAGGCAGTGCTGCAGAGAACAGGGAAGCCCTGATGAACTGGTGGCGCGCTCAGGATCCCACGCAGGCTACTACGTTCAACGAGCGTATGGCCGAATACTTCCGTCGAGTAGACAACGCCTTCTTTGCTTTCAGTACCATCGCCGAGCCGGACGGTGCACAATCAGATCGTGGTAAGGTCTACGTCCTGTATGGTCAACCAACGGACATCAAGAAGAACCTCACCAACAAGGGGTCGCAAGAGATCTGGCGCTACGATACCGGCATCAAGCAGACGTTCACGTTCGAGGTCAATGACCGCGGCTACTACAAACTGGTGAACGTGAGGTGATCACCGCGGTTCCCACGCCTCGCCTTCGCATGGTGGGTGTTCGTTGGTGACGTGTTCGTCCAAGATCATGCACAGTTGGTTGGTGGCGTTGAAGTGTCTGCATGCACCGCATAACGTGCCATCTGTGATCTTCTCGATCTTCTCGTGGAATCGCTGATACTGTAGCCAGGCAGGGAAGACGCCGATGGCCCAGAGAGTGATCATGGCGAACCACCAGACCTTGGTGGAATCCATCCACTGACTCAGGATGATGCTTGCAACACCAAGGATGGCAACACGCATGAGAGCGGCAGCAACGATCGACCCCGTAGTGTAGAACGGCATGTCTACCGCATACTCGGGTTCCTTGGTGCGTAGCAGAAAGAGGTCGAGAAGTTTTTCGCCGTCGGTTGGTTCACGCATGTGACTGTCCCTTGGTATCGTAGGAGCGCCCCTTCCATCGAGAGCCCGTTCGTGAATAGGCCCACCGGATGGAGTTCACACCGATGATCGTGGACCACAGACCGGTGAGAGGTTGAAGGAACATGTGCCACCACGGCATAGAGAATCGTTTGCTGATGAGGAGTCTGATGAGTGCTCCCAAACCAAGCTGCAACAACGCCAATCCCATGATGCGATCGTCACCGATCACAAAACCATAGACGGCCATTGGCAGTGGCAGAACATAGGTCGTGAGCACATGAACCAGGAAGAGGACGGTCAGCGGGAGATTGTAGTTGGTGGCAGGGAAGAAATTCTTTGAAAAACCTTCCGTTACCTCTCGTGCATTGGTATACATGCGACACTCTACTGCATCGGTTCCGTCAACAAGGGCAATGCGAAGTCCGGCACGTTTCACTTCCTTCGCAAGAAAGACATCTTCTACCAACGTCGACCTCACACTCTCATGCCCACCAACCTTCTCATAGGCATCACGGGTGAAACACATGAACTGTCCATTCGCTGCCGAAAGCGATACACGTTTGTTCTGCAGAATGAGGTCGTTGGGCAGATAGGCGAAGTACAGCACATGAACCATTGGTATCACAATGTGTTCACCGATCGACCCAAGCACCTGATACGGCACCAGCGAGAACAATGCGATGTTGTTCTGAGTCATATACGCGCGTGCCCTGCGTACCATATCCGGACGGTGCGTTGTATCGGCATCGGTGAAGATCAATGTCTCGCCCCTTGCCTGAATCGATAGTTGTTGACACGCCCAGGATTTCCCGACCCATCCATTTGGTAAAGGGGCTCCTTCTATCACGCGCAGATGCGGAAACTCCCCGGTGAGCCGCGAAAGGATCTCACCGGTAGCATCTGTTGACGCGTCATTGAGGACGATCACTTCCGTGTTCTTGTGGTCCTGCTCACAGAGGGATCGCACGCATGCTTCGATACACCGCTCTTCATTCCGTGCCGGAACGAGGATCGACACCAATGTTTCATCGGGTGCAACACTAAGCCCCTTTGACGACGGCATACGCGCAAACCGACGCAGATTATAGATGCTCACCAATGCCAATGCAATGGTGATGGCTGCGATCACAAGATTGTAAGCAAGTAGATATGACATTATGACGTTATGACATTATGACGTTATGGAGTGCCTCTTCGCCTTTTCGCCTCTTCGCCCCTCGACTACGCTCGGGGTGACTATTTTTGTGCATGCAGCTACTAACAGGATATCCTCACGATTCGTGCCATCACCTCAACGGACCGGGCGCGTATGAGTGGTGGTATGTGGATGCTTTGTCTGCAGATGCTGAATGGGGCGTGGTGATGATCGTCTTCCGAGGGATGCCGATGTCGCCAAATTACCTCGACGATCCCAATGACCTCACCGGGGGGTATTCCCTCAGCGTCTATCACCGCGGTGTTCGTGTTGCCTTTGCATTCGCCGGTGAACCGCTCGATGATCCGTCGGGGAAGGCAGAGTTCACAAAGCTGGATGAAGGGCGGCATGTGTGCCGTATCGATGCAACGATGCCTGGGATCAAACGCTCTGCACGTGTAGAGGTGGTTCTCTCCGGAGAAGGGGCAGCCCCCTCAACGGAGGAGTTCACTGCCGATCATGGGTGGGTGTTGGCCGCGCCCCGCAGTCCGTGTACCGTGCATATCGAGCTTGCGGAGGGCGGACGAACGACAGTTGACGAGACGTTCGAGACCCTGGCCTATCATGACCATAACATGGGTAGGCGGGCGATGTCCGATGACTTTCGTGAGTGGTTCTGGGGCCGCGTCCACGCATCTGACCGCACCTACGTCTACCTCGCTACTCCAAACGCAACCACGCCGTTTTCGTGGGTGGGAGAAGTGGATGATAGGGGGCTTGTGACGCCGTGGACAGACGTAGACTTCACCTATGAATATCCGTGGCTGAGTTTTATGGGGCTTTCCCTGCACCGCCGCGTGATGATCCATGGACTGGGTGCTGATGGCGTTCGGCGCCTGCTCATCTGCGACAATGTGCGGGCCTGTGAGAACGGTCCGTTCTATCAGAGGTATATTTCGCGTTGGACGCTCAACGGCGTTGATATTGGGAGCGGGACGTCGGAATTCATGCACGTGCGACGATTGCGCGCGCGATGGATCCGCCCCTTCCTTCGACTGCCGTGGATATTTCACCGAAGCTCTTCAACTCCATGACCGATCATACGATCCACATCCTGCCGGACCACCTTGCTAACCAGATCGCGGCGGGCGAGGTTGTGCAACGTCCGGAATCTGCGGTGAAGGAGTTGGTGGAGAATGCCGTTGACGCCGGCGCAACGTCCGTAACCGTCATCGTGCGTGAAGCAGGCAAACAGCTCATCCACGTGATCGATAACGGCTCAGGAATGTCCAAGAGTGATCTTGAGCTCAGCGTGATCCGTCACGCCACAAGTAAGATCTCCACGGAAGAAGACCTCCATGCCATTCGTACGCTGGGCTTCCGCGGAGAGGCAATGGCCTCGATCGCAGCTGTGTCCGATGTGGAGATCCGCACTCGGCGGAGTGATGACGAGACAGGGTGGACGTTGCTTTCACGTCCGGGTCAGACGCCTGACCTGCGTGCATCTGCCACAGATGTTGGTACCCAGGTTCTTGTGCGGAGTCTGTTCTACAACGTTCCTGCGCGACGCAAATTCCTCAAGGCCGATCTAACTGAGTTCCGTCATGTGAGCGAGACCATGCAACGCATGGCACTTGCACGTCCGGACGTGCGATTCATCTTCTACGACAACCAATCACTCGTCTTCGATGTTCGTCCGGGAGACCTGCGCCGACGTATCTCTGACATCCTCTCTCTCGACGCATCACGAGCCCTTGTGCCCGTTGATATGTCGGAAGGGGGCTTCACCATCACCGGCTTTGTTGGACTGCCCCATGTGGCACGGCAGAGCAGGAGTGGACAGTTTCTCTTCCTCAACAACAGGCCGATCGTAAGCAGGTCTCTGGCACATGCCGTTGCCTCTGCCTACGAACACCTCTTGGATGCCGGACAACATCCGGTCTTTGTGTTGCATGTTTCAGTGGACCCTCATCGTGTTGATGTGAACGTCCATCCGCAAAAGCAGGAAGTGAAGTTCGAAGATGAACGTCAGGCCTACTTACTCGTGCAGCAGGCCGTTACCAAGGTCCTGTCGCAGGCCAACGTGATCCCAAGTTTCCTTGGAGACGTGCCGCTTGCGAGTCGGCCGTTGCAGTCGCTTCCAACGCAGGCCGACGGATCGAGCATGGTGATCAATCGCTACACCGGTGAGATCCTGTCGAGATCTTCTGAGCGTTCAGCAAGCCCCTTCCCATCCACTCGAGAACCGGTGTTCACTCCTGCAATGCAGCAGGCCTATGGTCAGCTCTTTGCAAAACGAGAAGAGCAGGAGACAGGGGGCGTGTTGCAGGCGGGCGGACAGTTCATCGTCACCACCAGTGCCGAAGGCCTCGTTGTGGTAGACCAGCGTTCTGCCCATGAGCGTGTGATCTATGAGCGAGTTCTAAAGCGTACTGAGCAAGAATCATCCGGTCAATCACTGCTGTTCGCTGTTACCGTTCGTCTAGGTCCAACACGCGGCGCATTGCTTCGGGAATATGCTGCAGAGTTTGAGGCGCTCGGGTTCCGACTCGACGTGGAGAAGGACGGCACCGTGCAGGTGCATGCTGTACCGAGTGATGTGCGTCCGGGCAGTGAAGATAGTGTGCTCGACGAGATCCTTCAGGCACTAGAGCAATCCGGAACGTTGCCCAAGGAACGTCGAAAGGAAGGCATCGCCTCCGTCTATGCGGCACGCCAAGCCATCCGTAGGGGAGACAAGCTCAACACTACCGAGGCCGCTGCTCGTGTGCGCGATCTTTTTGCCTGTGCTGTTCCGCACGTAACACCGCGCGGCGAGGCAACCTATATCATCATCACCTTTGAAGAACTGGCCCAACGATGTACATGAAACACGTCGCAATTGCGATAACATTGATCGCGATGTCCGTTGGGATGGCCGCGCAAGACAAGAAGAAGGACGAAGATCTCGAGGTCCTGGCTCGATGGATCGAAGGGTCATTCTCCAGTGAGGCGCAGTCAAAGGCAGACACCACCTATTTCGATGTGCGTCTGCACATGAAACGTATCTGGCATGATCGGGCTGACGGATATTGGTTCTTGGTAGAGCAAGCCATTGCTGCATCCCAGGACAAACCATATCGTCAACGCGTCTACCACATCCGGCGCGTGGAGGAGAACATGATCGAGTCCAGGGTGTTCACCTGGAAAGCCCCTTCCGCAGTGATCGGAGCATGGTCGGACACCACCAAGCTCGATGGCCTGGACACGGATGACCTTTCGATCCGCCGCGGTTGTGAGGTCTATATGCAGATGGACGACATCATGTTCTTCGGGTCAACACATGGTACAGCCTGTACAAGTGATCTTAAAGGGGCTTCCTACGCCACGTCTGAGGTGAAGATCTTCCGCGACAGGATCATCAGTTGGGACCGGGGATTCAGTGCAGACGGCGTCCAGGTCTGGGGGGCCGAAAAAGGCGGATATGTCTTCGTCAAGCAATAAGGTTGGTAGCCCAGTCCACTCTTCCTAGTTTTGCACCCATTCGTTCACGCATGACCAACCAACGACTCCTATGACCACAGATCAATACGTCCTCATCCTCGGTGCCTCCAGCGGATTTGGTCGCGCAGCAGCTCGCGCTCTTGCCGCCGACGGATTCAACATCATCGGCGTCCACCTCGATCGTGCCGCCGGACTCGAGGCCGTTGAGGAGCTCAAAACTGAGCTTGCCGGTCACGGAGTACGCACGCTGTTCTACAATGTGAACGCTGCCGACCCGGACCGCAGAGCTGACGTGATCGCCGCGATCAAGGAAGAATTCGCTCAGCACCCAGGCGCCACCTTACGCCTTATGCTTCATTCACTTGCGTTTGGCACCTTAAAGCCATTTATAGCAGAAGCGCCGGGCGACGCGATCAATCAGAAGAACCTCGATATGACGCTCGATGTGATGGCAAACTCCTTGATCTATTACACGCAAGACGTTGTAAGAAATGGGCTTATGGCTGCCGGCGGACGCATTGTTGGTCTCACAAGTGCCGGAGCTACCCGTGTGTTGCCGATGTACGGAGCAGTGTCCGCAGCAAAGGCTGCAATGGAGTCCTACTGCCGTCAACTCGCGCTCGAACTCGCCCCCTACAACATCACGGCCAACTCCATCCGTGCCGGTGTTACCCACACGCCGGCGTTGTCCAAGATCCCGGGCAGTGACGTGATCATGAACAACGCCCTCATGCGCAACCCGTACCATCGTCTCACGACGCCGGAAGACATCGCAAACGTCCTTCGCCTCTTGGTCAAGCCAGAAGCACAATGGATCAATGGCGAAGTCCTTGGCGTGGACGGCGGGGAAGATGCGATCGATCTGACGTGGTATAAGCCTTAGGCTTTTTCAAGCGCCTTTTTAAGCGCCTTCTGCAAGCGCCTTCTTCAAGCGCCTTCTTCAAGCGCCTTCTATAAGTGCCTTCTTCAAGCGCCTTCTGCAAGGGGCTGATTACGCTCTACGAGCCATTTACGGCGGCGTTCAATCACGGCGCGGTATTTACCGTCGTAGGCTTCATCGCGGTTGATGATGGCAGCGCCGAACTCCATCATTGAGATCGACAGGCCGGTGAGCCGGGCTATGTAGTGTTTTTCCAGCTCCTCTTCGATGATGCCGCGGTGCAGGGCAAGCCGGAACTGGTTCTTTGTTTCCTGCAGTGAGGAGTCGGCAAGGAACAGGTTTTGGAGTCGCTCCTCCGTCTCCGCCTTCCCATACCCCTCAGCAATGAAATTACTGATCGCATCGGCAGCCCGAACGATCTGCATTCCAACCGTATCACGGTGGAACGAAGCCCATGATTCCACCATCACGGCGATCTCACCGGCAATGACAACCGCATCCTGATAGATGCGAAGATGAACAACGGACATAACAACCTCCTTTGGATGAGTGAAGTTGTATAGTGCGTTTGTTCAGACGAAACGTGACAAGGGAAATGACACCTCGTTCATCAAGATCCCTCGTCGCTACGCTCCTCGGGATGACGCCGCTTGCGCAGTTTGTGAAAACAAGAAATGCGAGCACCATCAAGGATGGTACTCGCATTTCTCTATTGACGATGTCAGACAACGTTACGTCACCGCGTCACTACGTCATTTCGTCACTACGTCACTACGTCATTTCTTAAAGGTATTCGAGGACGTCATGCCGTGTCACAACACCGGATAGTCGACCAAACTCGCTGACGACGATCATTGGGGTGTTGCGCAGCATGTTGATACCGGTTTGGACGTCTTCGTGGGCATCAACAATGGGGGCCGGGGCTTCCATGTATTGAGCAACGGGGCGTTCGAGAACGAGGCGGTCTTCGATGACGGCGGACATGAGTTTGTTCTCGCGAACGGTGCCGGCAAGTGTGTCTGCGTCGATCACGGGGACGTCGCTGACCTCATAGGAACTCATGAGGGAGAGTGCTTCTTGCACGGTGGCATGCGACGGCAAGGAGATGAGCGCTGGCAATACACCACGCGTGCGCTTGGCGGATACTACATCGCGAAGCATGAAGCGGTCGTTCTCGAGGAGGTTCTTCTCGGTGAGCCACTCATCGGAGTGGTGCTTTGTGAGATAGCGTTCGCCGGTGTCGCAGACAATGGCAACAACCACGGCTTCCTTGGGGAGGAGTTTGGCGACGCGAAGAGCAGCAGCGATGTTCATGCCTGATGAACCACCACAGAAGATCCCTTCTTGACGGGCCATTGCGCGCGCCGTCATGAAGGCTTCTTTGTCGGAGATGTTCATGATCTCATCAACAACATTCAGATCGAGATTGAGAGGAATACGTTCTTGACCAACCCCTTCAATGAGGTAGGGAAGTGCTTCAACCAATCGACCCGTCTCTTTGAAGGTCTTGATTGCTGAACCAACTGGATCGGCAGCAATGACCTTGATCGACGGGTTCTGCTTCTTGAGGAATCGAGCGGTTCCGCTGATGGTTCCACCGGTGCCGATGCCGGCAATGAAGTGAGTGATAGTGCCATCGGTGTCTGCCCAGATCTCCGGACCTGTGGTCTTCTCGTGAATGTCGGGATTGGCGGGATTGTCATACTGGTTGAGCATGATGGCGTTGGGCAGCTCTTCACTCAACCGTTTTGCGGTGTTCCAGTAGTATTCAGGTGAACTCATCTTAGCAGCACTGGAGACGATGAGGACGTCGGCTCCAAGGGCCTTGAGATATCGCACACGTTCTTGTGATGCTTTATCGGTCATGATGAAGAGACAGTTGTATCCCTTCAGCCGCGCTGCCAACGCAAGTCCGATACCGGTGTTGCCACTGGTTGGCTCAATGATCAGATCTCCGGGCTTGATGCGACCTTCTCGCTCAGCAGCTTCAAGCATCGATACACCGATGCGGTCCTTGACGGAGCCACCGGGATTGAGGCTTTCGAGCTTGACGTAGACCTGGGCCTCGATGCCCTCAGTAAGATGGTTCAGGCGCACAAGCGGTGTGCTGCCAATGAGCTGGAGGATGTTGTCGTAGGTTTTCATGACGTTAGCTGTTGTTCAAGTTGTTGACGTTCGTACATGTCGGCATAGATGCCGCCGAGTTCAAGGAGTTCGTTGTGTGAGCCCTGCTCGGCAATGGTGCCGTTCTGCAGGACGATGATGTTGGTGCACTTCTTCACGGTTGAGATCCGATGAGAAATGAGGATGGTGGTACGCCCCTTCATCACGTCATCAAGTCCACGCAGGATACGCTCTTCCGTATCGGCATCGATGGCGGAAAGTGAATCGTCCAACACAAGGATGGATGGGTCACTGGCAATGGCACGTGCGAGAGATGTACGTTGTTTCTGTCCACCGGAAAGTGTTACGCCACGCTCACCAACCACGGTGTCATATCCCTGCGGAAGTGACATCACATCGGCATGGAGTTGTGCTCGTTGCGCAGCTTGTTCTACTTCTTCGTCCGATGCAGTTGGCCGACCAAAACGAATGTTCTCGCGAATGGTCTCGGAGAAGAGGAATGACTCTTGCGGAACAACGGCGATGGACCCTCGTAGTGTTACGATAGAGATGTTTCGCACATCAATACCGTCGATACGCACCGCACCCGAGGTTACGTCGTAGAGTCGGGGTAGTAATCCGATCAGCGAGCTCTTCCCGCTTCCTACCGTGCCCACGATTCCGAGACTGGACCCGGCGGGGACGGTCACGGAGATGTTGGACAGCACAGGTGTTGTTCCGTCGTAGGCAAGCGACACGTTGTCGAACTCAATGGTTCCTCGGATCTCATCCGGACGTTGGGCATTATCGGCATCAACGACATCGGAGGGGGCTTCAAAGATCGCACCCAGACGTGCCATGGAGGCGGCACCGCGCTGGATCATGCTCGTTACCCATCCAATGGCTGCGATGGGCCACAACAGCTGGTTGAGGTAGATGAAGAACTGCGTGAGTTCACCCACACTCATGCTGCTTTGCATCACGAGGTAGCCGCCGAAACTGATCACGATCACGTAACTGAGATTGAAGAGCACGGTCATGCCCGGCATCATCAGCGACTGAACGCGTGCAAGTCGCATGTTCTTGCGATAGTAGTCTGCGCTGAGCTCGTCGAATCTCTCTGCCTCGTGATCGCCGCGCACATAGGCACGCACAACACGAACACCGGACGCGGTCTCCTGAGCATGCGTTGTGATGTGCTCATACTGCTCCTGCACACGCTTGTAGTTGGCGTGAATGAGTTTGCCAAGCTTATACGTGAGTGTGGCTACGAGGGGGACGGGAATGAGGATGGCAAAAGTCAACGGAATGTTGATGTTCATCATCCACGTAAGAGCAAAGGCAAACGTTGTGATGGTGTTTGCCGTGTACATGATGGCCGGACCAATGAACTCGCGCACGGCTCCAATGTCGTTGGAGAAGTGTGCAAGCAGGGAGCCCGTGGAACGGTCGTGGAAGAACCGTTGCGATTGATCCTTGATGGCCTTGACGAAGTCATTGCGAAGGTCTTCTTCGATGAACCTCGACATCAAAATGATCGTCCTGCGGGTTGCGAACATGAAGAACCCACTGCCGATAGTCAGCAGAAGGATCTGTGCAATGAGCCACGCGATCTCCGATGATGCGAACGCCGAAACCTTGAGTGTATCGATGGTCTCCCCAACAACATGCGGAATGGTCGTAGAACACACGTTGGAGAGAGTGATGAATACGAGTCCCCACCCAACGAGCTTGGGATAGCGTCGGGTATAGGGCAAGATCCTCCGAAGCTCTGTAAGAACTCCGCGGTTTCGTGCAGGCTCAGACATCAGGCGATGGTTACCTCGGTGCTGAGGTAGACGTCTTGGATGGCGTTGAGAAGCTCAATGCCTTCAGCCATTGGACGTTGGAATGCCTTCCGGCCACTGATAAGCCCCATACCACCTGCACGTTTGTTGATCACGGCTGTGGTGATGGCTTCTGCCATGTCATTGGAGCCGGATGCACCGCCGGAGTTGATGAGTCCGATGCGGCCCATGTAGCAGTTGGCAACTTGGTACCGACAGAGATCGATGGGATGGTCTGAGGAAAGTTCGGTGTACATACGCTTATCGAGCTTACCATAGCTCGAGCCACCCATGTTGAGAGCTTCAAAACCACCATTGTTCTCCGGCAGCTTCTGCTTGATGATGTCGGCTCCGATCGTAACACCAAGATGATTGGCTTGTCCGGTAAGATCGGCCGACACATGATAGTCCTTATCGGACTTGAAGGCATTGTTCCGCACATAACACCACAGAATGGTTGCCATGCCCAGTTCGTGTGCACGTGCAAAGGCCGTAGCGATCTCGGTGATCTGACGTGTGCTCTCTTGTGATCCAAAGTAGATCGTTGCGCCAACGGCAGCAGCTCCCATGTCAGCAGCTTGTTCTACGGTACCGAACAGCACCTGATCGAACTTGTTCGGATACGTGAGCAGTTCGTTGTGATTGATCTTCACGATGAAGGGGATCTTGTGTGCGTAGGTGCGTGCTACATTTCCCAACACACCAAATGTTGAGGCAACACCATTACAGCCCCCTTCGATCGCGAGTTCAACGATCTTTGCCGGGTCGAAGTAGATCGGGTTCTTGGCGAACGATGCGCCTGCACTATGCTCGATACCTTGGTCGACGGGTAGGATGGACACATAGCCCGTATTGGCTAGTCTTCCGGAGCCGTGCAGCCACTGAAGGTTTCTCAGGACGCGGTTGTTACGATCCGAGCCGCTGAACATCGTGTCCACCGATGTCGGTGATGGCACATGGATCGATGACCGCGGAATGGTCGTTGAGGTGTGGTTGAGAAAGTAGTCGGCCTTTGCGCCGAGCGCGGTAACGATACGATCGATCATGGCGTGCTCTTTGATTTGAGAAGAGCACAAAGATACGGCAGGGGATTATCGGATGACGATGAACTGCTCCACGGCTGCAAATGGCCCGCTGGAGAGGCGGATGGTGTAGGCACCTTGACCAAGGGTGTCAACCGGAATCGGGAGTTCGTAGGATCCTGCAACGAGCCCTGTGAGAGCAACGGAGCGGACGGTTCGGCCCGTGGCATCAACGATCTGGAGCTCAGCCGACCCCTGTAATCCAATGGAGAATGGAACGGTGATCTCAGAGGATGCCGGTGATGGACGTGGTGGGTCGAGTCGGTACTGGATGCCCGAAATGGAAACAAGCCTGCCCTGCGCAAAACAGACCACGTGCATTGAAATGGATGTTGAGTCGCCACTCTCATCAAGACATGTATACGGCGATGCAAGAGCTAACGTTATCGGCAGTTCTGTGTCGGCAGTGAGATACGTGTCAAACAATGGTGTCACAAGTCTTCCCGTAGTCAGCTGCGTACTTCCGTCCGACGTGCCGATGAGCTGCATCGTACCGGGGGCAATGTTCTGTGCAGCAAAGGACCACCCAGGCGCTGTCCCGTTCCCAAGAGACTTGTACCGCATCGATGAGGCCGGATGGGTGATCGTCACCGTAAGTATGGTTGGGGTGAAGGGGGCTATCTGGCTCACGTTCACATCGATCGGTAGAGCTACCGG
This sequence comes from Ignavibacteria bacterium, assembly GCA_016707005.1. NCBI lineage: Bacteria > Pseudomonadati > Ignavibacteriota > Ignavibacteria > Ignavibacteria bacterium. The sequence goes on along the minus strand of JADJIQ010000002.1, from coordinate 178,327 downwards.
TACGTCGATGGTGGCGGTGGTTGCGCCGGACATCGCAATGCTGATGGGACGTGATGTTCCGGTGCCGGATACGTTGATCGTTAGATCGAGCGACCGAGGATTCTCATAGGCGAACGTGGCCGCAAACCGGCGTGGATCCGGAGGCGTGAAGATCACGGTGATCTCCTGCGCGCCGCCTGCAGGGATGGTGAATGGCGGAGGGGGCTCACAACGGAATGCACCTACGTCGCCGGTTGCCACAACGCGCGGTACGAGAAGCGACGTTGTAGGGTCGTCGTTCACAAGCTCTACAACCGCTGTGTCAGTGAGACAGGAGAGGATGGTATCCATCAGCACCGGCGGCAGAACACTGCGTTGAAGTCCAACGCCGTCGACCAATACTTCTGTGCGTGCATACGGTGGAATGTCTTCCGGACCCGGACGTCCATCATGAAGAACATCGATGTTCACTGCGCGAAGACCTGCCCCCTGCGGAGAGAAGGTCACAAAGACGTCAACAGAGTCGTTCGGTGCGAGGATCAGAGGGAAGGGGCCGGGCACAGCGCTCCAGGTGAAATCGCTCTGCACGGATGGGAGTTGGATACCGTCGATATGGAGTGGCCATGTAGCGTCACGATTCCAAATGCGAATGAAGCCTGGCTCATTGCTAACAGTGCCTGTGAGCACCGGAAGGAATGAATACCCACGCGCTTCGCAGATAGGCTGATATCCAAAGCCATGCATGGTGCCGATAAGCGTGGAGTCTACACCCTTTGCATCAACTAGAACAGAAGAGACAAAAGATCCGCGAGTGGTTGGTATGAAGGTGATCGGGATGCGAATGGTGTCCGAAACACCGATCGTGACCGGCAGAGAAGGAAGAGTAGCTGAGAAGCCCGTGCCTGCTGTGTCGACGAGGTTGAGCGAGGTGACTTCAACATCCACCGTGCCGTTGTTGACGATGTTGATGGTATCCATCGATACGGTGCGCAGTCGTTTGTTGCCGAGGTCGATGCTGGAGACGGACAGTTCGGGTTTGATGCCTTCGCCAAAGATCTGTGTAAAGGCAATGCCACATTCTGTTGGAAGATTGAGATCGATCTGTGCCTGTTGAGGTCCGGGGATCGTTGGTGTGAAGGTCACACGCACACTGATACACTCTCCGTACTTGAGAGTGAAAACTCCGGACGGTGTTACTTGGAAGTCCGACGATCCGCTGATGGCAAGGAATCCCCGAACGGTACCTCTGCGCTCACTCTTGAGGATACAGTCGATCCGTTGTGTCGTTGACGTACCAACGATTTGACGTCCCATGTCGATCGTGTCCTGCAAGATCCATGGGCACTCCAAACGCCCTTCGCCTTCAACATCAAAGAACACGATGTTCTCACATGATCCATAGATGGTGATGCGTGCTCTGCGTGTACCGATAACAGTGGGGGAGAACGAGATCTCAAGTGAACGGATCGCGCCGGTATCGAGGATCACACTGTCGAGATCATCGATCACAGCAAAGTCCTTTGCTGCCGGTCCGCTGATGATCACACTGTCGATCATCAAGGGGGCTGTTCCGATGTTGCGAAGTGCCGTTGTGCTTGACTGCGTAGACGCACGACCGATAGCCGTAGAGTCGAACCGTACCGTATCGAGATCGGTCTTCAAGATCGGCTGCACGATGCGGAAGGTTTTATCGGAGACGTCTTCGGTCGAAACGCCGAGTGTTGACTTTGTGACCCACACATCACTCTGCCCCTTATTGCTGAGGGTAACAGGTGGGACAAGGGGCACGGTGTAGTTTCCGCGATACGAACCTGTGGCGTAGTGGTAGCCGGACCGATCAGTGGTGGAGAGCGGATCATCCTTGGAGGGATCCACTGCATCGAAGTTCGCACGGATGTTGGGCTGTCCGGCAGAGGATATCGTTACGGAATATGGCATCGGCCCGAGATCTGGTACGTCTACCTCATCGAGTACGGTTCCTGCATAGCCCCTTGCACTAACGATGTATTCGCACGTGCCGGTGATCGTTGCTTCAATATCTCCGGATGCATTGGGCTTCACCTCAAGACTGTTGATGTCAACATATCCCGTTGTGAATTCATTGCCACCGAGCGTGATCCGCCACAGGAGAGTTCCATTGGAACGGAACTTATAGATGAAGGCATTCTGAAGATCGCTGGGCATACGCGTCCAACGGTCTAGTCCATACGTGATGTTGGAACCCGTTACAGTTCCGGCAACATACACGTTGCCATCGCGATCTGTGGCCACACGAACGATACGTTCCGTAGATCCAATGTCGCCCTTGAGGAGCGTAGCACCAAGAACTGCACCGGTGTTATCGAGTTCTGTTACATATCCGTCCGCTGCGTTGAAGACGGCGTTGGCCGTAGTTGGACCGAACTCTGTCTGTCCGATGAACGATCCACCGATGTATATACGACTTCCGTCAGGGGCAACATCGATCGCGTTGACCTCTTCTGTACCCATGCCCCCTGTACGAGAGGCCCAGATGTATCGCTCACCGGAAAGAGTGCGAACACGGATACGTCCGGTTGGACATCCGGCCGTGGGCTTCCATGGGAACGAACCGCCAAGAGCCGTATCAGCTAGGATGACCCATTCGACTCCGTCGCATGAATATTCGATGGTGACGGATTGGTACGAAGGTACACCGGTCCACGTGATGCGCGTTTCTGTACATGTGCTTAGGACATCACCGCCGTTGGGAGACGTAAGAATAACATTGCCGCCGCCGGCAACGAGAGTGACAACGGGAATACACAGTGGATTGCCGGCAAGGGTAAGAGTCCCCGTTCGAATGACCCGATCAGCCCCTTGCGTGAATTTCACCGTGATCTGTTTAGACTCTCCCTTCTTTAATGTGAAGGGGCTAAAGCCAACCAGTTGGAAGTAGGCAGGTGTAGAGATCGAAGCAGATGTTACGGAGAGGTCGGTGTTGACTGCAGTAACCGTACACGTCAGGTTCAGACTCTGCAGCGGAGGTATGTCTCCGTAGACAAGTGTAGACGGGACCGCCTCCAATCGCACAAGGGAACTATCCGGCGTAGTGTAGTAGACCTTGGTATCTGGCTGCCGGCCTCTACGGAGCTGGATGGTTGCCGTGCGCATCCGCAGATCATCGTTGCAGACAAGAGGGGATATCCATGAGATGGTGCAGACCTTCTTGCTGATCGCTTCAAGGGCGAGGACGCCAACAAGATTCACCAGCGACTCCTCTGTTGCGATCATGCTTCGGCCACCGGTGGATCTGCAGATGGTGGCGATCGAGGGATCTGTGCGGTTGATCATCAACGTCACAGAGAAGATCCGTATCCCCTGCGCTCGGGCGAGGGTGATCACCTTTTGTTCGAATTCCTGTCGCTTCGCAATGTCGGGATTCGGCGCACCATCGGTGATGAAGAACGCAACTTTGGGGATAGACGGAGTGCGTTGCTGCATTTGATCGAAGACGTTGGGAATTCCCAGAAACGATACTTCGTAGTTCGTGGCCGAGAGCGGGGTGAGACGTCCGATGGCAGCTAATACCGGGCCCGGAGTTGTCTGCCAATCACAAAGGAGTCTGCTCTTGCCGGAGAATCCGATGATACTCACCGCAGTCTCGCCATTCCATGGGAGTCTGTCAACGAAGGCCCGAAGTGCCTCTTTCACGTATTCGATCCGACGCTTCCCGGACGGTAGAAGCTGATCCATCGAAAGCGATTCATCAACGATCAGAACAACACTGGCCGACGTGCTCGATGCATTGGTGATGCAGTTGTGTGAGACCGTAGAGGTGAGATCGACGTTCTTTCCATCTGTCGTGGTCTCGATCACACGAAAGTCTCGTGCCGTGAGATCATCGATCGTGGCGCCTGTTTCGTCAAGAGCGAAGTAATTCGCCGTGATGCGAGGATAGGCGTCCGTAACGACGTTGTAAACAGAAAGCTCCTGCCCGAGGGCAGGAGCTAGTAAGGTTAGAAGCGTTACGAAAAGTGTGGTGAGGGGTCGCAAGAACTACTCTTTGATCAGCGAACGATCACAAACTGTGTGGAGGCAACGTATGGTCCACTGTTCATGCGCAGGAAGTATACACCGTTCGCAAGACGTTCAGTGCTTACGTCAAGCAGGTACACGCCCGATGGCACAACAGGTGTTACATGTTCCGAGACGATGTTGCCAACGGCGTCAACGATCTGGAATGTTGTTGCGATGGAGAAGCCGGTTGAATATTCAACGGCCAAACGATCACGCACCGGATTGCTCTGTGGTGACTTCATCGAGAATTGCTCCGTACCGATCGTGATGAGACGTCCGGCGGTGAAGCAGATCTGATTCATCTCAATACTGCCGGCATCGCCAGACGGAATAAGACAGCTCAACGGTGTTGTGACCGCCATCGTGACTGGCAGTGAGGAGTCGGCATTGAGGTAGATATCGAATGCCGGCGTAACGAAACTGCCAACCGTTAGCGGAGCTCCAGTAGACTGAGCAAGCACAACTACGTTGCCGCGGTTGATCGTTGGAGTAAACGTCCAGCCCGCCATCGATGGAGCCTTGAACGAATTGAATCGCACGTAGTCCGGATCGTGGGTGAACGTGAGCGTGAACTCCGTTGGCATCGCGTTGCCAAAGTCTGCAACATTGTAGTTCACAACAACCGGTGTAGAGATCGTCTGACCCGAGGTGCCTGAAACGATGTTGTTGAACCTGAAGTCCACTGGCGTAGTGATGCCTTCACCACTGACACTCACATTAAGTTTCAGAGACTGATCGTTTGCGAACGAAAAGGTTGCGGCTGTTAGTCCGACTGCCGATGGTTGGAAGGTAATGCGAATGACCTTTGACCTACTAGGCGGTATCTGGAAGTCCGTTGTTTGATCAATGATGAATGCCGAAGCATCACCAGTGGACGTCGGCGCTAGAACGTTCAGCGGGTACTGGTTGCTTGGATTCACGATGGTAAACGAATCCGTCCGCATAGCACAGATCAATGTGCGTGGGAAGATCACCGGCGGTAGGTCCGATTGATCAAGACCAACACCGGATACAACAACACACTCTTCATCATACGGCGGAACGGGTCCGGGACCGGGCTTTGCGTCATGTGTAACACAAACGCGGATGGTGTTCATTCCAACCACGGCCGGAGTGAATGACACAGGAAGCTCGATGAAGCCCCCTGGCTGAATGGTTGCCGGGATAGGAGGTTGAGCACCTACCCACGCGAATGTTGTTGTGGCAGATTCAAAGTCGACCCGCTCAATATGAAGGGGGCTTTCATTGTCCATATTCGTGATCACAACCTTGCCTGTCTCAGGAGACGTTGCACCGGCTGTCCACGCATTGAATGTGTATCCCTCTGCCTTTATGGCTGGGAGGAAGCCAAAGCCCTTTGCTTCACCAACGAGCTGGGCTGCCTGACCCTGCACCGTGCCGAGAACATTCACCGAATGTGCTCCACGCGTGCGAGGGGTATAGACCACAGGGATCTTGATCGACGCACCCGGAGGAAGAGTCTGTGGTGCCGGAAGGGTAATAACAAAGTGTGGATCAGTTGGATTCGAAAGCGAGAACGCCGTTATCACGGCAGGGTCGTTGTTGAGATTCGTAACAACGATCGTGTCGTTCACCGGCGTTTGTACACGTACTCTGCCGAAGTCAACACTATCGATCGCAACGCGGGGTTCAACGATCTCAACTGTGATCGTTCCAGTCTGTGTGCCGCACACCGCCGGCAGGCCAAAGGCAATTGTCATCTGCTTGATGCCGGCCGACTGCGCCTTGATATCAATGCTGAGATTCAGGCAGCTATCTGGCTTGATCACAAAATCAAAAGGAGTGAGCAATGCGAGATCATTGTCCTTGGAAACAATTGACATCTTACCAGAGACAACGAGTACTCCGGTGTTCTTCAGTGCGCATGAGATCTGTTGGGTTGTACCCTGACCAAGAACGAACTTGCCAAGGTTCACCGTAGCGCTGTTTTCAAGATCGCAACCGGCGATCGCGTTGCCCTCGAGCAAGACTTGTGCTGTGGCATTGCAGTTTCCGATCACTTCCATAAGTGCCGTTCTCACACCAGTTGCACTTGGCGTGAAGGCGATCTCCAATTGCAGCGTCTTACCTGGCAAGATGCGTTGGTTGAGGTCGGTGCTTGTTCTGCGGAAATCAGCTGCGTTAACGCCAACAATATTGATGGCCTGAATCGTAACAGGGAAGGACCCTGTGTTCGTTAACGTCGCGGTTGCAGAACCCGGTACTCCGCCGATCGGAGTGTCGGGTGTGAAGATGATCTTCGCTTCAACAAAGGAAAGCTGTGGTGCTTGTACAGTGAATGAGGTCGGGCTAGCCGCACTCGAAGCTGGCGTGGAACCATTCTTTGAGACAAAGACGTCTGTGAGTCCAAGGTTTGGAAGGGTGATGGCCGGCGGAGTGAATGACTTCGGTCCGGAATACGAATCTGTATCGTAGACGAAGTTCATGGCATCGGTTGCGCGCTTCGATTTGTAGGTGACACCCGCTGTAGGTGCTGCAGCATTGATCGTGATCCGAGGATAACCGCCAACATCGTACACTACATAGTAGTTGCGGTTCCCAGCTGCCGCAGGTCCGCCTCGTTCGATCGTGCCGCCACGGTTTACACCGACCTCGATATACTTATTGAATTGACCAACAATGACAACCTCGGGATTGTTCGATGCATCATAACGAATGCCGATGTCCGTGCAGCTGGCCCAGCTGCCTTGCGTTGCTGATCCCTTACTGATGTTCGACCATGCAAGGGAACCATCCGGTGCGAATTTGAACACGAACATGTTTCGTGTATCAAGAGGAGCACGTGGTGTAACAGAGAACCCGCCGAATGTTGCCGTTGGGCTTGAAGTATATCCGGCCACATAGTAGTTGCCTTGGTTGTCTGTCACGACGCCGATGACGCGTTCGTCGTTCGAGGCAGTACCTGTGAGCAACATCGTATTCGTGATCGTTCCGTCGGAATCAAACTCTGCTAAGTATCCGTCGGTGTTACCGGCCATGTTCGCTGAGGTTGCAGCGCCGATCTTGGTTGGACCATCGAAGTATCCCGATGCGAAGATCTTAAGACCGTTTGGCTGCACAGCCACTGACGTGGCCGTTTCCGCTCCTGCACCACCGAGTTGTTTTGCCCATTGGTATTGAGCGGTAGGGGGACACAGAAACACGAACTCGATAGGCCGTGCCGGCACGTGGTGGAAGCCACTTGTACACGAGACCAGTGGCTGCAGCTGAGATCGATTTCCAGGTTGTGCCGTTGTCTTCGGAGTATTCGAGCGTGACAGGTTGTGTTGGGAGAACACCTGCCCATTTGATCGTGACCGTGTCACACGTGGAGAAGAGCTCGCCCCCTATCGGCGATTGGAGAAGGATGAGTCCTGTGCCACCAACGAGGGTGATGTTCGGCGGGCATGGAGATCCGGCGAACGAAAGTTGTGCCTGACGGAACGCCTGTGTCGGACCTTGCGTGAATTGTACACGGATCACGCGCTTTGCATTCGGGGCAAGGTTGAATGGCGTGAAGTTCGGTTGGTTGAGCGGATAGTTCCAGTCGACCACCTTGAAGTAGGTGGCCGGTACGATATTGAACGCCGTAGCAGCAAACGTTGCATTCTGTGCTGTGATCGTGACGTTGGCATACGAGGCATTGCTTTGTGGAGGATCGCCGCAGAAAAGAACGGGATCACTCACATCAACCTTGGCAACACTTTTTGGTGGTGCCAGGTATTGGGCCGTGGCCGTTGGGTTGGCGCCACGTTTCATCGTAATGACGGCTGTTCTGTTCTGGCCTTGCTCGTTGCATGTGTAAGGGGCTATCCAGCTGATCTGGCACACCTTGGTCACTTGCGTTTCTAGGGCAAGGTAGGAGAATAGATCTATGATCCCTTTCTCATCGGTCACAACAGCTTTGCCACCTGTTGCACGAGCCAAGGACTCAAGCGTCCAGTGCGTGAAGGTTTCCTTGATCGTCACACTGAAGAAACGAATGCCTTGTGCTTGAAGCTTCTGCGTGTTGTCATTTACGAACTTGATCTCGTTGCCGATCGCTGGGTTCGGGTGTCCGTCCGTGAGAAAGAAACAGTACTTTGGAATGTTTGCCGGACGCTTTTTGAATAGTTCAAAGATGTTGCTCGGCGCGTCAAACGGAAGTTCGTAGTTCGTAACGGTCTGCCATTTCAGGTTGACCAATGAGTCTAAGATCGGTTGAGCGCTGCTGACCCATTCGTTGATGACCACGTAGTTCCCGGCAAAAGAAACCAATGACACACGTGTTTCACCGATGAATTTGATGCGATTGACAAATGCACGCACAGCATCCTTGGCTGTTTCCCAACGTTGTTTGCCATCAACAATCTCACTCATTGACTGGGATCGGTCGAGTATGATCACAATGCTTGCTTCCGGATCCGTGTTCTGAGCCACACACGAGTGCGTCAGCGAAGCCGTGAGATTCACCGGCGTTCCGCCCTGTGGTGTCTCCACGATCGAAAAGTCCGCTGCCGTAAGATCGGTGATCGGAACACCGGTTCCGTCAAACGCTACGTAGTCGGCCGTGATCTTGGGGAATGCAGACGTGTTCACGCCGTAGACGTTGATCGTCTGTGCGAGGACGGATGTTCCTGCAAGCGCAAGGGTGACGGCTAGAAAGAGGGTCATGCGCAAATGATGCATGATCGTCCTTTTACAAAGTGGAGAGCTGATGTTCATATTCATGTCCGTTCTGCCACGGCAGGTTCAAGCAGACGCAACTGTTTGTTCGTTGCATCAAGCTCGGCTCGTACACCGATTGGCATGGTGAGTTTGTTCTTGACGTGACCTACGGGCAGTCCGTAGATGACCGGGATACCGATCGACGCGATCCGCTGTTCAAAGACTTGTTCTAACGTAAATGACGGACCGGTGATAGAGGTTCCTTTGGCCTCACAATCGCGGAAGTTTCCAAGGGCGATTCCTTTGCACGATTGCAGCTTCCCGGCCAGCCAGAGCTGTGTGAGCATTCTATCCACACGATATGGCTCTTCATTGATCTCCTCGAGGAAGAGGATCGAATCCGTTGTGTCGATCTCGTACTTCGTGCCGAGGGTACTGACGATCATAGCGAGGTTGCCGCCCGTTAACCGTCCCTGAGCCAGGCCCGACCGGATAGTGGTAAGGCGTTGATCAGAGAAGGTGAGACGCTTGGGGTCAGAGGAGTCCACTACGGTCTTCAACGAATCAACCGTGAAAGCATTGAATGTGGAGGACGCCACAGGACCATGGAAGGACACAAGTCCGCTGATCTGCTGTACGGCGATCAAGAGCGCCGTGATGTCGCTGAAGCCCATGATGAGCTTCCCGGCCTGACGGATCGAGGCAAAATCAAGCATCGGCAGAATGCGCATCACTCCGTATCCGCCACGAGCACAGACCACGGCGTCAACATTGGGATCTTCGATGAATCCCATGAATTCCGACGCACGGTCGGCATCCGGTGCTGAGAGGTAGCCGTTCCTGCGCGACATATTGCGCCCAAACTTCACCTTCACCCCCCAAGCTGTGCAGAGGTCGACGAAATCCTTGACCTCCGAGGCGTTGGCAGCACTTGCTGGACAGACGATCCCTATAGTTGAACCCGGGCAGATACCTTTTGGTAGGATCCGCGAACGCCCTGCAACAGAGGCATTCACGGTATCCGTGGAAGTCCCTGCTGTGAGTACACTTGATGCCACCGGAAGGGTAGCGAGTGCCTGTATGAACTGGCGTCTTTTCATGGTATCGAACACACCTCTACCACCCCACATGTGGTGGTCAACAAATGTACGAAGAGGGTAGGCCGCAACCATCGCCGGATTTTCTCCTGAATACCTGCAATAACTCAAAACGGGATAGAGAGTTACCGCTGTTCGCCGTATATTGCGCGGACGGAAAGGTGCAAGAGTGGTTGAATTGGCACGCCTGGAAAGCGTGTGTACCAGCAATGGTACCGCGGGTTCGAATCCCGCCCTTTCCGCACACACAGAAGGGGAACATTCGCGTTCGCATATGAGTGATCTATGAGTGACACTCCGCAGCAGGCGGCGGATTCGTCCAGCGAGGACGAAGCGATCATCCGTGACGTGCTTGCAGGGAACACGAATGCCTTCGCAAAGCTCGAACGGAAGTACCGGCGTATCGTGTCCTTCCTCATCCGGAAAATGATCCGGGACGAGGAGGATGTGAACGATCTGGTCCAGGATACGTTCGTAAAGGCCTATCAGGCCCTTTCTTCGTTTCAGTTCGAATACCCGTTCTCGAGGTGGCTCTATAAGATCGCCTCAAATAGGTGTATTGATCACCTGCGTCGGCGTCGGTTCGCGATGGTCTCTCTGGACACTCCACTGCGGTCAAAGGACGGAGGAGAGTTCTTTATGGAACCGGAGGACCGAGGACCTACACCGGATGTGACACTTCTGGCAAATGAGCGTGTTGCCATGCTCAAACAGGCTCTAACGACCCTTCCGGAGAGATATCGGGAGGTGATACGGCTCCGGCACGACGAAGAGCTGGAGTATCAGGAGATCGCCGATCGGCTCAAGCAACCGCTCGGGACTGTAAAGGCAAACCTCTTCCGCGCAAGGAAGATGCTCTTGAAAATGCTTCTGAAGCACGGGAGTCATTTCGAAGAGTATATGGATGACGTTGAGGATGACGCATGACAGCCGAACGACGGAGACCGATCTGGCCCTGGGTCCTGATCGCCGCTCTCGGTGTTGTTGTGGTTGCATTCCTCGGGTCCCTCGTATGGCGATTGATCAACCCTCCGGTCTCACCACTGGTGAACGAAGATGATCCGCGCAGTACGATCCAAGTGGATGTTGTGAATGCCTCCGGTAGGCAGGGGGCAGGCAGGCATACACTCGAATTCCTTCGCGAGCGTGGATTCGATGTTGTAAAGATCTCTTCAACGGGGGATCGACCAAAACGCTCGCTGGTGATCGATCGCATGGGCGACAAGGTCTCGGCGCGAAAGATCGCCAATGCTCTTGGCATCGCCGATACATTGATCGTCACGGAGATCGATTCCATGCGGTTCGTCCGGGCTACCATCATGCTCGGGTCGGACATTGACAAACTTGAACCTTTTCTCGACTGACATAAAAGGACCACCTAGTGGCCACACCAAAACCAAGAACAACCAAGGGGCGCGCAGTACTGTGTGCCCGCATGGCTCAACAAAAACAAGCTCACGATCTGCTGATCCTTGATCTCAATGCCATTGAGGGGGCTCCTGCTGAGTTTTTCGTGATCGTCTCCGTAGACTCTGAAGCGCAGATCAAGGCAGTTTCGGACAGTATCGAAGCAACGATGCGAGAAGTGGGCGTTGGTAATCCACGCTCGGAAGGCCGTGGAACGTCTACATGGGTGATCCTCGACTACTTTGATGTGATGGTCCACATCATGTTGAAGGCAACGCGTGACTTCTACAAGCTCGAACGACTCTGGGGCGACGCGAAAGCGTACACCCTCACAGAATCGGGCACGGCAAAAGCAACGACGATCTCGAAAAAAGCAACGGTCTGACAATGATGATGCAACGGTATATCGAGCCGCAACTCCATGCGGCCCTTGTCTCTCTAGGTGTTACTCCCCCGGATGATATCGCCTTTGGCGTCCCTCGTCAAGAAGGACACGGACACCTCTCAACGAACATCGCCATGACGTTCGCAAAGGGGCTTGGCAAACAACCTCGTTTGTTCGCCCAAGAGATCGTTGATGCCATCGGCACGGTTCCGCTTGTTTCGGCGATCGAAGTGGCGGGTCCGGGCTTCATCAACATCACGTTCTCCGACGATGTCTACCATGCGATGCTGCGCGACCTCGATGCACAACGTGATGACATCGGTCGTTCTACCATCGGTGCCGGACGCAGGGTGAACGTTGAGTATGTAAGCGCGAATCCCACTGGCCCCCTACATGCAGGGCATGGACGGAACTGTGCCGTGGGTGATACCATCGCCAATCTCTTCGCCTGGAATGGGTATTCCGTCACACGGGAGTACTACTTCAACAATGCCGGTAATCAGATGAATAAACTGGGCTTGAGCATCTATGCTCGCGTCCAGCATCGACTCGGGAATGAAGAGTTTCCGTTTCCGGAAGATGGCTATCACGGCGAATACATCCATGAGATCGCCGAGAACATCGTGCGTGATCATCGCGCCGAGATCACGGCGTTGAATGAAGACGATGCACGTGCCTTCTGCCGCAAACAGGGCGAACAGTGGTGCTTCTCATCGATCAAGAAGACGCTTGAGTCGCTCAATATTCACCACGATGAATATTTCAACGAAGATTCACTGTATGGCGATGGCAAGGTAACTGCCACCATCGAGGACCTTCGCGAAAAGGGTTTGGTCTATGAGAAGGATGGGGCTCAGTGGTTCGCACTCACCCAGCTCGGACAAGCTCAAGACAAGGTGATCGTGAAGTCCACCGGCGAACCAACCTATCGTCTGCCGGATATCGCCTACCACCGTGATAAACTCCAGCGAGGATTCGACACCGTGGTGGACATCTTCGGTGCCGACCATATCGCAACCATCCCGGATGTTCTTGCAGGTGTGCGTGCTCTTGGGTTCGACACGGAACGGGTGAAGGTTGTGATCCACCAGATGGTGACCTTCGTAGAAAATGGAGAGATCGTCAAGTTCTCCAAGCGAAGCGGCAAGTCCTTTACACTCGATGAACTCATCGATGAAGTAGCCGCAGACGTTGTCCGCTTCTTCTTTGTGATGCGAGCCGTTGGAACACACCTCGAATTCGATCTCGGCCTTGCCAAAGAAGAAGGCGATAAGAATCCTGTGTTCTACCTCCAGTACGCCCACGCACGTATCTGCTCCATCCTTCGCAAAGCCGAAGAGAAGGGGCTTGCCCCGAACTCTGCAGCGAACCTTTCCGTCCTTACGCATCCTGCAGAGATCGAGCTCATCGGCTTGCTCTCTCGGATGCAAGCAGCTGTGGAGCGTGCCTGCGAAAACCTGGAGCCCCATACCATCGCTGAATTCCTGCGGGATGTTGCGGCAGCGTATCACAACTTCTATCACGACTGTCGTATCCTTGGTGTAGAACCGGAGATCGAAGCCGCACGGTTGTTGTTGGCCGACGTAACAAGACGTGCAATGAGGAACGGACTTCTCCTTCTCGGTGTTGGTACTCCGGAACGTATGTAGCATCCAAAACCCGATCGATTCCTGCCATGATGCGAGACTTCTATTATGACCTCAGCGATCGTGGTGTGCTCACCTTGGATGGTGCAGTGCAGGATGATCCGTGGTTCCTGGATTTCTTCTTTCGACGTCTTGCACCAACTGCCAACCCGGAGTATCCGGAGTATCCATACGTATGCCGCTGCGGCGATGAGATGAACTATCTGCGTCCGGCTGATACTCCTATTGTGTACACGGGGTTCGACGGTTCGCGACTGTATTACGGATATTCTCTTTCCACACCCTTCCATCCAGATCGATTGTCGTATTCGGAAGATGGTGTGCTCTATCATTGGTCACCCATCGGTGATAGGGGGCGAGTTGTACCGCACGTTGCCACGGAGATCGCTAAACACATCGAGCCATGGGGCCCCTTCTATGCCTATCTGGGTGACAATGGTCGAGAACGAGTGCCACTTATGCCGCTGCACCTAGAGGGAGCGATCGAGATCATCCGGCCACGGCGAGACAATCACTGCATTGGCTGCGGAGTAGCGAATCCGTTTTCCCTCCGACTCTCCTTTGTTCGAGATCTCAAGGACGGTGTGATGCGAACATGGCTGCGTCCAGATGAACGGATGCATGGTTCTATGGGCACCACGCATGGTGGTTTTGTTTCGTTGTTGCTCGACGAAACAATGGGGAAGGCACTTAGCTCAGTGGGAATTCGCGCTCCAACAGCCCGATTGGCCGTCAACTTTCGCAGGCCAATGCTCTTGGGCGAAGAATACGAGGTGCGATCGTGGATCGGCTCCCAACAAGGACGCAAGAAATACGTCTTTGGAGAGGTACGAGCAACGAATGATCAAAGTCATGTCGTGGCCGATGCCGAAGCACTCTTCCTCGAGGTGAGAACCCCCGAAGGCGAATGAACAATCAACCAAATGTCTTGCTCTTCAGCGTCATTCTCGGCGCTGTCTTTTTGTTGCTCGATGTCTACGTTCTTGGACATTGGACGGCATACGTGCGCCGCAAGGGAATGAATCCGGGCTGGCACAGATCCATGTGGATCGTTGCCGCCGTGATGATCACACTCTACGTTGTTGCCGTGAGCCGGCGCAACTTCTTCAGACTCGACGGACTGGACGTTGTCCTCTTGGGCATCTCCACATTTTGGTACCTCCCCAAACTCGGCATTGCACCCGTCCTCTTCGTGCGGGACATCATGCGCGGCTTTGCGCGGTTGTTCCGCCGGCCGGAGCGTAGGGGCGAGGCCACGCCTCGCCCTCACAGCGAGGCCACGCCTCGCCCTCACAGCGAGGCAGAAAATCATCCCGAGCGTAGTCGAGGGACAGACCCCGCCCGCCGCACCTTCCTTGCGAACTCCGCCTGGTCGCTTTCTGCCGTGCCCTACGTGATGGTCGGTAACGGCATGTGGCGCACCCTGTATGATTTTCAAACCGTTAGCCTGGATCTGAACATCCGCAAGCTTCCGCGAGCGTTTGACGGGATGCGGATTGCACAGATCTCCGACATCCATGCCGGGTCGTTTCCCGACCACCGCCCGTTCGAAGAAGTGCGGCGTATCCTCGATGTCTTGAAACCCGATGCGATCGTCATCACCGGAGACTTTGTCAACGCAAAGCCGAGTGAGATGTCGGTGATCGCTCGTGAACTTGCACAGCTCAAAGCCCCTTACGGCGTATTTGCTTCACTGGGAAATCACGATCACTACAACACCCCGCAGGAACATGCTGAACTTGTAAAGACCATTCGGGGTGTTGGTGTTGATCTGCTGGTGAATGAGAACCGACGCATCGTAGACGGTGGCTCATCGCTGATCATCGCCGGTACAGATAACACGGGGTTCAAGCAGTCCTTTGCAAAGATCGACAGGGCACTAAACGGTGTGTTGGAAGATGAGGCAACGATCCTCTTGGCGCACGACCCAACGTATTGGGACAAAGCAATCGTAGGTGCAACCAACGTTGATGTGATGCTGTCCGGGCATACCCACGGCGGTCAGTTCGGCGTACAGCTTCTGGGCTTTGAATGGAGTCCGGCACAATACGTGTACAAACAATGGGCCGGACTCTACGGAGCTGGTGAACAACTGCTCTACGTCAATAGGGGAATAGGAACAGTTGGTCCGCCTCTTCGGATCGGCATTCCGCCCGAGGTAACGATCTTCACTCTGCGCGCATCATCGATAGCTGACGGTTTGGCGTGAAACACTGATCCGTATCATTGCACAACCATTCGATCACGAATAAGCAATGAACATGCGCATCCTCGCCACCGTCTTCATCCTCGGCCTCTCCGCTCTGGGGCTTCAAGCACAAAGTCTCTTTGAGTTCGGTGTAAAGGCGGGTGTTAACCACGCCTTCCCGAACAGTCTCTCTGCCGGCATCGAAAGTGAAGACAATTTTGGTTGGCAAGCCGGTGCATTCGTGCAATTCGGTTTGTTCGATATGCTTGCCTTGGCTACCGAGCTCACCATCGATCAACGCTCGTTCACTCTGATCCAAGGTGAACAACGCCTTGATGTAAACACCACATCGCTCAATATTCCCGTTCTGCTGCGTATCGGCCTACCACTGAAACTCATGCTTGAGGTTGGACCGCAGTACACGCATTTCCTGAGCACGGATAACTCTACAAGCACTGACGGACAAGGCTTCGCTGCCCTTGGACTCATATGGAAACCAGCGTTCGGATTGCAGTTCGATCTCCGATACCTTCGTGGACTTTCTTCGATCTCCACGCCAATGGACGGAGACGTCAATGTTAACGTAACGCAGTTCTCGGTTGGCTATCGGTTCTAAATAAGGGGCTTATCATGGCATCAGATGATGAACCGATGAAGGTGTCGATACAGCGATATCAGACGTCGACTGTCTCGTGGCAAGGTATCGTGTTGGTCATAGGATTATCGATCGCATATGCCTTGATCGCATCGTCCGTCAAGGTATGGCTTGAGCTGGATCGACACTCCCCCAGACACTTCCGTACTCATCATCGTCGTGTCATCATCTAGCTATTGGTTGAGTCGAGGTGTCAGTTCATGGAAGAAGGCCTTCATTGCTGGTACGATCTTCCTATGTTATGCGTTAGCAGGCTTCGCTCTCGCTCAGTTCTTGTACACCTTGCTCCGAGGGGTAGAGCCACTTATTCTCAATCGATTTCTTATCTATTTACCGATCTCTGTGTTAGCGTTGGTCGTTGTGCCGATGCTTGCGCTTCGATTCATTCAGAGTCTACCTACTCAACGTCCAACCTTGAGTCCGATCGTTCTCATGGTACTTGTAATCGCATTCACACTCATGATCGCTGGAGCGGAATGGCTCCAGGTTCTGACTGGGTAGTCGACTAAACCTTATTGAGATACTGCGTAGCAGTCTCCACAAGTAGTGCTGCCCCGGTGATCATTGCTTCTTCCTCAGGAGCGAAACGTGGGTTGTGAAGTCCGGGCATTGTTTCGAGTGCCGCAGGTCTTCCGCCAAGCATCCAAAAACATGCAGGCATGTGTTCGGTGTAGAACGAGAAGTCTTCGGCCCACATCTTTGGTTCGAAGTCGGAGATCTTTGACGCATCAAGAACTGTGGCGGCAACTTCTCGGGCAAAGTCAACAGCGCCAGCATCATTCACGAGAGGTGGATATCCTTTGTGGATCTCAATAGTGCCTTCACATCCGTGCAACGCACAGTACAGTCGAGTTTGTTCTTCGAGATAGGTCCATGCATCCTTGCGCCATTGTGCATCGAATGATCGGAGCGTTCCCTTCATCTCTACCACATCTGGGATGATGTTCGTGGCTGAGCCGCCATGGATGCTGGTGATGGTCATCACGCCGGGTAAGAGGGGATTCCGATTCTTCGTGACCAAGTTCTGAAGGTGCTGGACAAGGCCTGTTGCAGCCATGATCGGATCCTTGCCCTTATGTGGCTGAGCTGCATGTGCTCCAAAGCCTTTGATCGTCCAATAGAGTTCATCAGCAGATGCCAGCATTGGACCGGCAACGAACGATACATTCCCGAAGGTGGCATCGGGATCGATGTGCTGACCAAAGATGATCTCCGGCGTTGGGTTCTGCAACGCCCCTTGCTCGATCATGATGCTTGCTCCACCCGGCGTTTTTTCTTCGCCCGGCTGAAAGAGCAACTTTACTACACCGTTGAGGCTGGATTCGTTGGCTTTGAGAACGCGAGCTGCCGTGAGGAGCATGGTTGTATGGGTATCGTGACCGCAGGCATGCATCACACCGGGATTCTGGGATGCGTACTCAAGCCCGGTCTCTTCAACGATAGGCAGCGCGTCGATGTCGGCCCTTAACGCAACACACCGCGACCCGCTTCCGATGTGCGCAACGATCCCCGTTGTGGCGATGGTCGAATGCTCAATGCCCATGTCCGAGAGTTGCTGCGAGATAAACTTCGACGTTTCGAATTCATGGAACGAAAGCTCGGGGTGACGGTGGATGTGCCTACGCGTTTCCACCATCTGCGGAAACAGTGCTCGTACCTGTTCAAGCGTTGTCATATCGTGCATCTCCTTCAAGCGTAAGGCCGGTGATCGTTGTACCGTTATGATCGATGTGTACCATCAGCGGTCTGCCGCTTGGTGGCACGAAGTGGACGGAGTCTCCTGCGCGACGTTGAAGCCACAGCGCAACTGCAGCACTCAAAGCTCCGGTTCCGCACGCTCCGGTTATGGCCTCCACACCGCGTTCAAACGTGGCGATGGCTGCCGTTCCATCACGTCGGAGGTCAACCATGTTCACATTCACTCCGCGCAGAAAGACGGCATGATGTCTCAATGCTTGCACGATCGGACGAGATGCATCACGCGGACCGTCGATCACAACATGGTCGGAGTTCACATCAACATACGTCACGGCCTGATCCACTCCAGACAGTTCTCCGCGGGCAAACGTGCGTACGTCATTCGGTGCAGAGAAGTGGATGCGGATCAGATCATCGCCGAGGACATCTGCAGTGTACGGGGCTCCATTGAGCGTAAAAGTGATCGTCGATGTTGCATCCACGCCATGATCTATGGCGAAGCGCACAATGCAACGGGAACCGTTGCCGCACATCATGCCATGTGATCCATCAGGATTGTAGTAGTCAGCGGCAAATGTTTGGAGTTCCGATGATCGGAGAACAAGAACACCTTCGATCTCTGCACCGTCGCTTCGCGGATGGTTGGCGATGGCGTTGAGTACATCGTCCGGCGAGAGATCCGGATGAGGAGCCGTTCTACCGTCGGCAACGAGAAAGGTGTTACCCGCTCCGCTCATGTGATGATAGATCATCGGTCCACCGATGTTAGGATGTTCACGAGTTCGCCGTGGATGAGTCCGTTCGTTGCGATGATACTGTCGTGACCAAGCCGAAACGGTCTGCCCTCGTAATGCGTAACGGTTCCTCCGGCCTCCTGGACAAGGAGAACACCGGCAGCCATATCCCATGCATGCAGAGCCACCTCCCAGAATCCGTCGAACCGTCCGGCAGCTGTGTATGCAAGGTCAAGTGCTGCACTTCCGAGGCGGCGAACAGGGAGCCCCTTACTGACAATTGCAGAGAATTGTTCGATGCAATGTTGAGGATTCTCGTCGACGTTGTAAGGGAAGCCGGTCACAAGGATCGCGTCGTTCAACGTAGCGGTAGGCGATACCTGAAGCTTGGCACCGTTGAGGAAGGCGCCACCGCCTGATGTGGCCGTGAACGTTTCATTGAGCAAAGGGTTGTGGATCACTCCACAGACTGGCACACCATTCACGGTAGCAGCGATCGAAACACAGAAGATCGGTATGCCGTGAGCAAAGTTCACTGTGCCATCGAGTGGGTCGATCACCCACGTTAAGGAATCATCGTTGTCTGATCCTCCGCTCTCTTCTGCAAGAAAGCTTGCAGTAGGAGTAGCAGAGCGAAGCATGGCGATGATCGTATCCTCGCAACGGAGATCGAATTCTGTGACGAGGTTGTGTCGACCTTCCTTAGAGCGAGACGTAACGGCAGTTCCGAAGCCCTCTCGGAGGATCTCTCCGGCAGCGTGGGCAGCATCGACCGCTGATCGAAGGAGTTGAGATGCATCCATGAATGGGTCCTTATCCGAGGAAGGTATTGGCTTCCGAACGAATGGCGGATGCGAGATAGTGAAGCCGTACGTTGGATGTTGCATCTGCAAGTGGCAGGTAGCGCTCCAAGGTGTTCGTGATGTACACGATCGGATTACGTTTCAGGTTGAACGACAGACAACGAATGTTGTCGAGACGTGCAGAGAGTTTGATCAACAAACAGTCTTCACTGGCAACACGAAGTCTCTCAGCGTGAGCAACATCAACAGCATCTGGGTCGAGTCGTGCCTTTGCAAGGTCCTTTGTGAGCATATCCACCACGTAGGCAACGTATGATCCGAAGTTGTATTCCAGAACACCCTTAGTGATGGTACTCGAGTCTTCCAGAACGTCATGTAAGAGTGCAGCGATGATCAGATCCGTGTCATAGGCATGGAGTTCTTCCATGATGATACGTGCAGTACGAGCGCTATGATAGAAGTACGGGGTGCCGTCATTTCGCACTTGTTGAGCATGTACACTTTGCGCCATCTCATAGGCATCAAGGACCTTGGGGATCGAGATCGGATCGCCGTGACGGTGCAAACGTTCCTCGAGTTCCTCAGTGGTGAGGAACCGTTGATTGTATTGCGGGTTGGATGGGTCTCTGAAGTTCTCCATGCAGCATCAAGATACATCAACGTCGGTTGCGAGGGCGGGTTTGGACCGGAGTCCGCATGAGTTCTTTTGCGCCGGAGATCGAAACATCAGTCACCTCCGAGCCGCTCAGGAGCCGTGCGATCTCTACCAAGGCCACGTCATTGTTGATCGACTCTGCTGTTACCGTGGTAGAACCGCCCGACTCAGACTTCGTCACCCTAACAAAATGATCCGCCAAGGACGCTATCTGAGCAAGGTGGGTGATGCACAGGATCTGCTGTTCGCGTGCCAGCTCGGTCATTACTTCGCCCACCGTTCGGGCTACCCGACCGCTTATGCCGGTATCGATCTCATCAAAGACCATCGTTCCCATGCGTCCATGCTGAGCCAATGCACGCTTGATTCCCAACATTACGCGAGAGAGTTCTCCACCCGACGCCACTTTTGAGAGGGGGCGGAGCGGTTCACCGGCATTACTCGTAAACGTGAATTCGATTCGATCCGCGCCATGCGGTCCGAGTTCGTCTGGATCGACCTGGATATGGAATGCCGCAGACGGCATACCCATCTCTGCAAGTGCGGATGTGATCGATCCTGAGAGGGCCGGTGCTGCCTTCATCCGAAGTTTGCTGATCCGTTTGGCAACGGATTCGGCCGTGGTGCGAGACAAGGCCACCTGCGCCTCGGCTTCATTCACTACGGAGTCGAGATTCTCCAAGAGGTCCAATTCAGCTGCCGTTCTCTCTTGCTCCTTGATCGCAGCTTCGAGGGAGCCGTACTTCCGGACGAGTCGCTGTAGAAGGACCTGGCGCTGACGCAGATCTTCGAGTCGTTCTGGAGAGAAGTCTTCATGTTCAGCCATCGGTGCTACAGTTGCTGCGGCTTCCTTACACGTCACTAAAGCCCCCTCAATATCATCGAGGGTGGACCGGAGATCGGCGTTGAATGGTAGTAAGTGGCGCAGTGCTTCACGTGCTTGCTGGAGCAGATCATAGGCCGATGTGTCGCCGGCATACAACACATCGCGCACGGTTGAGGCAAGGACGATCACTTGTTCGCTGGATTCGGCGCGGAGGAGATCCGCTGCGATCTGCACGTCCTCATCGAGCGCCGGGTCAATGGCCGCGATCTCGTCATGAATGAAGACGAGTCGGGCGCGGTCTGCATCGGCATTCCGTGCTCGCGATTGGACCTCATGCAGGTGGGACTTGGCAGCTGAGAGCACATCCCAGACGTTGGACATCTCCGCCGAAACATCCGGAGTGAGGGCGAAGGTATCAAGAACATCTCGGTGACGTGCCGCATTGAGCAGACCGTGGGTGTCGTGCTGACCATGGAAGTCGATAAGATGCGAGGCTAGTTCACGAACGATGGAAACCTGGGCCGGAGTGTCGTTAACAAAGCAACGTGACGTGCCGGACGCCGTGAGTTCGCGTCTCAACACA
Source organism: Ignavibacteria bacterium (assembly GCA_016707005.1). Lineage (NCBI taxonomy): Bacteria > Pseudomonadati > Ignavibacteriota > Ignavibacteria > Ignavibacteria bacterium. The sequence continues at coordinate 156,986 of JADJIQ010000002.1, read as the reverse complement.
AGGTCTTCGGAGTCCCACATAAGGTCGTTCTCGGCAAGCAGAGCCCGAACTGCCGGCAGGGAAGCCGTGTCGAAGGTGGCTTCGACAACTGCCTTCTTTGCACCGGTGCGCAAGGAGTCCGCAGACATCCGCTCGCCGAGGGCGGCAGCGAGAGCATCGATGATGATCGATTTTCCGGCACCGGTCTCACCAAGGAGTACCGTCATCCCCGCGTCGATCTCAAGATCGATCGCATCGATGAGGGCAAAGGAGCGAATAGTTAGACGACGCAGCATGGTACGCGCGAACGTGAACAGATCACAAACGTGTCAATCGCGCTTGAAAGAGTTTGTACGCACCGTACACCGTGGCAGCGAAGACCACGATGGCAAGCAGTGGGTGCACTTCCTGACCTACCACCACGATGCTGATCGTGACGAGATAGGTGCAGACAACAAGCACAACGATCCAGAGGGCCGCCATAGGGTTCTTTACGAAGGATTTGTGGGAAGTGGTGCGTCGGCGGCCATGAATTTCTCGTACCGCGACATGAACAAGGGCAATTTATCGGAAGCAACGCGCACGGACAAGCGAATATCCGTATCGGTGTCTTCTCGATGTAGAACTTCAACGTCTTCATAGATACGAGCAACGGTTCTCATATCCTCATACGGAATGCGAACAGTTCGGGTGATAGCCGACTCTTCAAACGTTTCCTGCATGCTCTGGAGAAGTCGATTGATGTTCAATCCTCGTTCTGCAGAGACGAACACGCAGTTGGGTACTTCTGCCTCTGCATCATTGATCAGATGCGGGTCTTCGATGAGGTCGATCTTGTTGAATACCACGATCTGAGGAGTATCGGATGCTCCTAACGTTTTCAGAGTCTCGTCCACCACTGCCATTTGGTCGCGGAAATGCGGATTTGAGATGTCAACAACATGCAGCAGAACATCGGCTTCTAAGGTTTCTGCCAATGTGGATCGGAATGATGCAACAAGCTGGGGCGGCAGTTTTCTGATGAACCCAACAGTATCAGAGATCAAGGCACGCTGTCCTGATGGCAGTTCAATGCTGCGCACCGTTGTATCAAGCGTAGCGAAGAGTCGATCCTGGACAAAGACATCTGCTTGTGTGATCTGCCGCATCAGTGATGACTTGCCGGCATTGGTATAGCCAACTAAGGCAAAGCGGGGAAGGCCTTCTCTGCCCTTGCGCTGAACAAGTCGCTGCGTATCGATCTCACGAAGTTTCTCTCGGAGGCGTTGCATACGCGTGCGATACATCCGTCGGTCCGTCTCGATCTGGGTTTCACCCGGACCCTTTGTTCCGATACCGCCGAATTGTTTCGATAGGTGCGTCCACATACGGGTAAGACGAGGCAGGAGGTATTCGAGCTGTGCCAGCTCAACTTGTGTGCGCGCCTCTACCGATCTGGCATGGGCAGCAAAGATGTCGAGGATCACACCGCTTCTGTCAAGGACCTTCACGCCAAGTTCTTCTTCGAGGTTGCGTACTTGGGCAGGGGATAACTCATCATCAAAGACCACCATCTCTACAGGTGTTTCCGTGATGATCTCCTTGAGCTCTTGCACCTTGCCCTTCCCAAGTGCCGTTGAGAGATCCGGGCGGTCTCGCTCCTGAGTAAGCCTGCCAACCACGTTGGCACCGGCTGTATCGAGCAGAAGAACCAGCTCATCGAGGTGTTCACGAACCACTTCCGGGTCGACACCCTTTTTCGTGACAGCTACTATGTATGCCCGCTCGCGCGGAAGAAGACCAACGTCGTGCACAAGACCTCGTGGGGAAGAACAGACAGCGAAATTACAATGCAGCGGATGCTTCACCGCCTTGACCGTAGATTTGGAGTTCATGCAGCACCTCACAGCACTCATCATTGGGTTGATCGTCCTTGCACAGCCATCGCTGTCCCAGGACGGTCCGCAGTTGCCGATCGTCCTCCAGAATGCGGATTCCATCGTTGGTACCGGTCCCATGGAGTCCGGCATTCGCGAGTTCCTAGGTAATGTGCGTTTTACCCAGGGAAACGTGACAGTGACATGTGACAGAGCCATTCACAACGTTGCCCTCAACCGTGCCGATCTGTATGGACATGTGGTTGTGAAACAAGGTTCCGTGACCATATCCGCCCCCTACATCTCCTATGACGGAAACACCTACCAAGCCGATGCCACGCGTGGGATCAAGGTTGTTGAGGGGGCAAGCACGATCACGTCGAGGGTCGGACGTTATTCGACCCAGACCCATATCATGACCTTTACGGACAGCGTTGCGGCCGTCGATGATTCTGTCCGGATCTGGGCAGATACGCTTACCTACGACCGAGACGCAGATACCTCCGTTGCCCACGGACGGGTGGTCGTTAGCGATTCCAGTGGGAGTGCGTGGCTTACCGGAGATCATGCCTACCGCAATGCCGTAACCCAGCGGATCAGAATGTGTGGTAATGCAGCGGCGTGGCAGTGGGATCCGGGTGGTCCGGATACGGTCTATGTGGCGGCAGATACCTTGCTTATGACCAAGGATAAGGGGCTAAACAGATACGAGGCCGTCTCGGCTGTGCAGCTTGTGCGTGGTGCTGTTTCTGCACGAGCCGATACGATGGTTTACGTGACCGATCCCGGCCGGATCGATCTGCTGGGGCATCCCATCCTGTGGTCAGATTCCATGCTCATCGTGGCTGACACCATCATTGCCGACGTGCCCGATAAGACCTTGCGGTCAGTGGTCGGGCTCACAAAGGCCATTCTCGTGAGTCGCACCGATACCCTGTATCCCGACAGATTCGATCAGATAGGGGGCGATGTGGTCCTCCTCAGCATTGATCACGATACGGTCCGACAGTTGTCTGCCATAGGGAATGCCCAGAGCATCACCTTTAGGACAGAAGAGAAGCGGCCCGAGGGACTGGCAAAGGCAGCTGCTGACACCATTCGTGCCAATTTCGAACACGGTCAGCTCAGCGATGTCTACTGGTTAGGCGGGATCGAAGGCGAGCATCACCCCGAACCCGTTGTAGCAGGCCGTGCTGAGTCCTACCGACTGCCGGGTTTCGTGTGGCGAGACGATCGTCCGGTAATGGCTCGCCCCGTGCAACCATTCACGAAAAAAACGGTGGTAACGGGTAAACCGTAACGAAATTCCCTGGAGAGAGTTAACATGTCGACCGGGCAGATTTAGAACTCGGGTAATGGGACATGCTGTGCCGATAAGACACCTCGTACTCGGCGTTATCGCGTTATGTCTGTGCGGAGCCACATGGCTCAGCGCACAGGTGGAACGTGTTCTACCCAGACTAAGCTCTTCGTCGCTTGAGGGAACGAGTTTTGTTGTTGGCTTTATGGCCAATGAGATCCTACAAGTGGGTGGTAAGCCCCGTATGGAGGTCTACATTTCGTCGCAGTATGATGCCCATGTGACCATTTCATCCGGCGTCATTGGTTCATACGATGTGTTCGTTCCGGCGAACACCGTGCGCAAAGAGCTGATGAATGAAGGCCATGTGTTGAATGTCTCCGAGAGAGCATACCAACGGGCCATTTTTGTTGAGTCCGACGTACCGATCGTTGTCTACACGCTCAATTCGTACATGTATTCAACGGATTCCTACTCTGCCATCCCGATTCGGCACTTGGGAACCCAGTACTACACGGTAAACCGGCCAACCGATTGGTATCTCCTAGCCGGTCCGGTGGATCCGCTCGATACGATCCCTCGGGTAGGTGAGTTTATGGTCATGGCAACGGAAGACAACACGTTGGTGGAGATCACGCCGACTACAGCTACGTGGGCCTCCAATCCTGCAGGCATTCCCTTCCAGGTAATGCTGCGAAAAGGCGATTGTTATCTCGTGCAGGCAAAGGCAACGGCGTATGGTGCTGATGATCTTTCCGGATCCTTGATCACCTCCAATGTTCCGGTGGCAGTTCTTTCGGGTCATGTACGGTCCAGCATCCCGCTCGATCCCGCAACATCAAAGGACCACTTGGTCGAACAGCTCCCGCCGGTGAATCTCTGGGGGAGATCGTATGCAACAGCCCGTTTTGAAAGCACGACACGTCCGGATACCTACCGAGTGATGGCGTCACGTCCGGGTCAACAGATCGACCTCGTCACAGTGAATGGGACGTCGAATTTTCTCCTTGCAAATGCAGGCTCATGGAAGGACACATCACTTCGCGAACCTGCGTATTGGTCCAGCCCGGAGCCGTTTCTTCTTGTGCAGTTCATGCCAAGCTCAACGCGTACCGATCTCTATTCCGATCCCGCCATGGTGGTCATTCCACCGGTGGAGCAATACGTTACCTCGTCGTTGTTCCAATTCCCTGAGATGGAGTCCTCGGATCCATTCCAAGATCACAGGAACTACATCAATGTGATCGCCCAAGCAAGTGCGCTCAGGTCGTTGCGTGTTGACACAACTCTTGTCATGAACATCGCGCCACAGATCGCCAATCAGAGGATCCCCGGAACAGGATTGCATTGGGCAGCCCTAAGCCTGCAGCGAGGGTCGCATACGATCAGTTGCGACACCGGGAATTTTGCCTGTGTGATGTATGGCACTACGATCCACGATTCGTATGCGAACATGGTGGGCGTAGCCTATGAGCCCCCTCCATCGAATGACCGAACACCGCCTCATTACAACTTCCTTACGGACTGTGGTGTGATCAGCGGAACGGTCAGTGACAGGTCATTGGACACCGTGGAGTTGACCGAGGTAAAGGTCATTACCAATCGATCATTCAATTATCGATGGCAGATATCTCCTCCGTTGGACACAACCGGGATCGTTGAATTCGATGCTGATGTGCGAGACCTCTGGAAGGATGCACAGATCGTTATCCACGCGTACGATCGCGATGGAAACGGGAAGGAATGGCTCTACACCTATGATGCACCGAATGTTCTGGTGCCCAAGGAGACCATCATACGCATTGAGAAGAGCGGAGAGATATGTACCACGGCCGTACTTCGCAACAACGACACAACGCCGGTGAGGATCGTCGGTATCACGATCGCGGGCGACAAGCGTGTGCATCTCGGGCCAGGCCAAGATCTTGATACGATACTTGCGGCTGGTGACTCCCTCGCAGTTACGATCTGCATCACTCCCACGAGCGACACATCTGCTGCGATAGGATGGATGGTTGTAGAATATCCTTGCAAGCTCATCCGTCAGATGACCGTCCGAGGGGTAACCGCTCAGTCCCTTACAGCAGGATCCAAAGACTTTGGCGACGTGCGCGTAGGTGATACTGTCTGCGGACGCGTACCAATTGTGAACGACGGAAAGAAGCCGGTGAACGTACGAACACTCATCGCCGCCAAGGTGGGACGTGGCTTCATCGTGAATTTTGCAGCGTTGCTATTACCAAGAGTGCTTGCACCAAACGACACGATCTGGGTGGAGGTCTGCTTCACTCCGGACACTCTAGGTCCATACAACCGCGTTGATACTGTTCATTCTACGCCTGAATTCGGTGCTCAGACCACCTATACCGGTCGCGGCGTTCGTCCTCGCGTCCAATCAGTAGTTGTCAATTGGGGCAAGCGTCGCATCGGAACAGTGAATGACACCTCCATCGTCCTGCGCAATAGCGGCGATGGCTGGTGTCTGGCCGACGCAGATACATCGGGCGGAACTACGACAGACTTTACTGCACAAGGCCTTCTTGTGCAAGGGATTCGACTCAACCCAGCGGACTCAATCATGGTTCCACTTCGTTACCAACCTTCACAGCGGGGACCTCAGGAGTGGATCATACCGATCGGGATCGATTGGAAACGTCACGAACCTATCTCGATCACCCTGCGCGGAATTGGAGTTATGCCAAGTATCGCTGTGCGGGATATTGATCTTGGAGACGTGGAGGTGGACAGCACCAAGGACAGCGTAGCGGTACTTGTGCGTTCGGGAATTTTGGGTGGCAATGAGCCCCTTACAATCAGATCCGTGCGGGTGAGCGGTCCGGATGCAGCCTCATTTGTGATCCCGCCAACCCTCCGCACGTTGACGCGCTTATTGGATCTTGACTCGCTGATCGATCGTGTGTCCTTCACCCCAAGAAGGATCGGTCCGCACGAATGTTCCATTGAGATCGACCACGATGCTGCCCCGTTCAATGTTCCAGCCACGACCGCATTCCGGATCATCGGCAATGGCATAGAATCTCGGAAAGCCGTACTGGTACTGGATCTTAACATCGACGCCAGTGTGAAGGTCTGCACGGAAGTACCCGTTACCGTAACTGTGGTCAACACCGGGAATGGTCCGATGAAGGTCGACACGCTTGTTTTGGAGGGGGCTGGCAGGTCATTTGACATCCGTCCAAATGGTCAGCCGTTCACCTTGGATGCCTTTACATCGATCTCGATCGACACGATCCTCATGTTCGACCGGAGTAGCGCAACCAGAGTAACCGCCCGTTTGGTTGACAGCGCCGGGGGAGAGCAAACGGATGTGGTTACCGTTGAACTTGATATCCCGGACGCAACGGCCACAGTATCTGTGAACGCCCCGATGCCGTACGTAACAGGCCCGGTGAGCGTTCGCGTGACAGCTGCACTCAATACCGCGCAGGACGATACCACGCAGCCTGTGATCGTTTTGAATGTGGCAGACGACAGATTCCTCGTAGACACGTCCAAGGCCGTGTGGGCCGAGGTTGCAGAGGCTGGGTCATTGGTGCGCACCATTCCCGTGGAGGTTCGTCGCACGTCCAGCAAAGTAACGTGTATTCCTCAGACCCAAACCCGCGGAAGTTGGACCATCGAAATGGAACTGCCGGGGACGTTTTTATGGAAGGATCCACTTTCGTTCCCGATCAGTGCAGAATTGATCGAAACCAGGTGCTTCGATGGCTCTCCTCCAGTGACCATGCAGATCCAGGTAGTTCCGTGTGGGGCTGCCGAGCGTGTTGTGAAGCTAGGTTCCCTTCCTTCATTAGGGGTAAACGTGCTTGGCCAACCGGCATCGGAGACGTTTGAAGTAGAGCTTGAAGCAAGTCATGACATGGACATTTCAGTGTATTGTGAGACCCTCGGTGGACAAAGATTTCTGGTCTCAGAACAATTCTCTTTGCAAAAGGGGATTCGGCATTGTAACTTTTCATGTTCCGGTTGGGCATCTGGTATCTATCGCCTGATTTTCAGGCATGGAATCGGAGTAACGGAGAGATTGATCATTATCGTCAACTAGGGTGCAGGATTATGAGGAGACTAGCTACCGCCTTCGTCGTGGTTTTTCTTGCAGCGACGGGGAGCATGGTTGCACAACAGGAGCTGGGCGCTCGTTCTAATCCGCTTGTACCGGAAAAGAGCGCGCCTCGCATCTATGTGGGCCCTGTGGTCGGATATAACAGATCTCTCCAATCCTCCGGATTCCAATCCGTTGCTGGAGACGTTCTCTGTCCGGAATTCACCGAAGGTACCGGCAACGGATACTATTTCGGCGGATCCATTGAGTATCTCCTCGGGAAGCCTCGTGATTCGAAGTCTTCGCTCATTGGACGCGTGGTGTATGAGTACATGCCTGCGGCCTACACCGAACCAGGTGATCAGCTTCCATCGCTTGATGAGAATGGTGAAGTGGTGTATTCGACCGTGGATCACACGGCAGACATCAAGTATTCCTTCCTCGATCTCGAAGTGATCTACAAGCTCAACTTGTTCAATTCGAACTTCGGTATCGTAGTGGGACCAACTGTTGGTTTCGTTATTGGTTCCGAGCGAGTTCAGCAGATGAATCTTGTTGAACCACTCAATGCCACGTTCGACCCAACGTTCTGTCCTGAGTGTGAGTACACGAATAACGGCCGTACAGTGATCACTGGTCGCGATGATATCCCGGATCACGCCACGCTCCGTATCGCCGTCAAGGCAGGCGTTCAATACGAAATGCCGATCGGCCGTCTGTTGCTCGTACCGTGCATCTATTACAACTTCGGCATCACGGAGGTCAGCCCGTCTGACAACCTCCGTATCAATGCTTTGCAGGCAGGATTCGATCTTCGTTTCGCCCTCTAAAACCAAACACGAACCATGACGATAGATGCCCGCTTCGGCGGGCATCTTCATTTTACCCAAGAACCGTGATGGAACAACTCTGGTCCCCTTGGCGATCCTCCTACATTGCTGCTTCGGCTGAGCGTTCAGCCAGTGGTTGTTTCCTTTGTGCGGCGGCCAAGGAAGATGCAGACGCATTGTCTGTTCTCGTTGTTGCCAGGTTCCCATCAACGATCATCGTTCTCAACCGTTATCCGTACAACGCGGGTCATCTGCTCATCGCTCCATCCGAGCACATTGCAGATCTTACTGATGTAGAACGTAACAATGCGCATGAGCTCATGGACGTAACGCAAATGGCCCTTCGCGTTCTTGAGCGAGAACTGCATCCGCACGGGGTAAATGTTGGAGTCAATCTAGGGTCTGCAGCCGGTGCCGGAGTACCTGGACATCTTCACATCCATCTTGTCCCGCGCTGGAATGGAGACACCAACTTCATGCCTGTCATTGGTGAAGTGAAGGTGGTCTCTGAGCGGCTGGACGAAATGTGGCAGCGATTCACCGAGGCCTTTCGGGAAGTTGCGTCGGTATGAGTGGGTTTGCTCCACGGAAGCAATTCAGCCAGAACTTTCTGACAGATCCGCGGACGGCTGACAAGATCGTTCAGTCGCTCGGGACTGGCCCTGGCGATGTAGTCCTTGAGATCGGTCCCGGTACAGGGGTGTTGACTCAACGACTGCTTCGAACGCCGGCCTCATCAATCCTTGCAATCGACCTTGATCCACGGGCTATCGAGCATCTTCGACAACAGCCTTGGGCACAGGATAAGAGACTAGTTGTCCGTGAAGGTGATGCACTTAAGATTGACCCTGCGACGGAATGGCCAGACATAGCCCGAGAACATAGAGCTGTGATCGGCAACATTCCGTATTCAATTACAAGTGACCTTCTGTTCTGGGCGCTTGAACACCACCGTAGCACGTCGCGAGTGGTGATGATGATGCAAAGAGAGGTTGCACGCAGGTGTGTAGCGCAACCGAGAACAAAAGAGTATGGTGTGTTGCGTGTTGCCGCGTGGCTCTATAGCGAAGCCAAGATCCTGTTCCACGTCCAACCGGGTTCATTCTTCCCTCGGCCAGACGTTACGTCATCCGTTGTACGGTTCCATCTTCGAGAGAGCCCTGCGGCCAACGTAGATCCAATTGCTTTTATGTCCTTCGTACGAGCGGCTTTTTCTATGCGACGCAAGGTGATGAGCAATGCGCTGCAAGATTGGGGTCGACGGATGAGTATCGACGTACGCACATGTGGAGAGATCGGCGGACATGATCTAACCAAGACTCGTGCTGAAGAGCTAAGTCCCGAACAGCTTGCAGAGCTCTATCGACTTCTGGTAGCCACAGTGAAGGATCCTGGACAGTGAAGGGAACGATCAACGGGGAGTCACTCCGCGATCTCTATAAGAGCCTTCGCGTGAATGTCTTATCGCTAGACATCTACACAGGCATTATGCTGCTGCTGTACAGCATCATGGCCTTGATCTTCTATCCGTATGTACCCATGGCTTCGAGCATTCTTTTTCAGAATGTTCTGATCGCATCTACGATCATCGCTTCAATCCTTCTGTATTCTTTGACGGGTTCGCGGGTCTTTGCGTTGCTCCGGTACTTCTATATCATTCCCGTGATCTACATCATGTATGATCAGACGCACTTCTTTGTTCGAGTGGTTCACCCAGTTGATTATGACGATGTACTCATCGTTGTTGATAGAATCATTTTTGGGACCGACCCAACAATGTGGTTCTCGAAATATTCTTTCCCTGCATTAACCGAATATCTGCAGATCTGCTATTTCCTCTTCTATCTCATGCCGATCATGCAGGCCGTGGAACTTTGGAAGCGGAATGATATCAAGCGTCTTGAGTCCTTTGCACGGGCCATGGCTTTTTGCTATTTCATCTCGTACGTGATGTACTTCGGCATGCCCGCTGTAGGTCCTCGGTTCACTCTCCACGATTTCTCAACCATCAATACCGATCTCCCCGGTCTTTTCTGACAAATATTTTGAGGGGGCTCATCGACGCCGGGGGAGGAATTACGTGGGGAGCCGCCGATCCCATCAGTATCGTGAACCGGGACTGTATGCCAAGCGGGCACACCATGCTAACCCTTGTCAATATCTCCTTGGCCTTTTTTAACCGAAGTAAATTCAGATGGTTTTTTGCCGTAGTAGGCGGAAGTCTCGTAATATCAACGGTTTACCTTCGATATCACTATGGCATTGATGTTCTGTTTGGAGCAGCGTTGGTTCTGTTGACCCTGCCCCTTGAGCCGATCGCAGATCGTGCAATCAAGCGTTACCTTGACACAAAGTGATTTATTTTCCTGACAGATGAAACCTTTTCTACCTTCCCGTGTTGTTATCTATTGGTAGTCAAAACGATAGGCCAAACACCCATGTAAGAACATGACGAATAGGGTGTTTGCGCGTATCGAATTCTCTGCTATATTAGAACATGCCACGAGAGTGCGTGGCTGTTTGAGTGTCAACCAATTCCTATTTTTTTTACGCCAGGAGTAAGTCCATGAGACTTGTTTCCACCACGATGAAGACCGCGATAGCCGTCATGTTGATGGTTGTCAGTGGTTTTGGGGTGATCTCGGCCCAAGTGACCGAGCGCCGTGGTACATTGGTTCTAACTGAGGGTCGCCGCTATTTGGTAGCGTTCCCACAAGTTTGGGCCAGTCCGACTGAGAAGCCGATGCCGCAGCCTATGCAGCTGCTCATCTCTTCTAAGACGAAGACGACCGTGCGCATTCAAACACCGGCTGGCATCAATGATGCTGCCAAGATGGACAAGGAATACACAGTTGAGGCCAACAAGGTCCTCAAAGTGCCGATTTCCACGGCCTACATGAATGTCGAGTCTGAGACGCGCAAGGGTTATGGCATCATGGTATCGTCGAAGAAGCCGATCTCGGTTTCGACGTACCAAGCCTGGCAGGGTAACGGTGAAATGGCTCGGCACCTTCCTGTTGAAGGATGGGGCAAGAACTATTACACGATGAACTTCTATCAGGATCGTTACGGCAATAGCGCAGGCTATAAGTATCGCCCTGGTCAGATCCTCATCATTGCAGATAAGGACAACACCGTTGTTTCGTATACACCAACGGTTGATACCGAAGGTGGCATCGAAGCGCCAAGCGTACGCAAGGGTGCAACACAAACGGTAACACTCGAAAAGGGTGAAACCTTCCTCATCAAGGCAAAGATCAACGAGCCACTCAACAAGGAGTGGGAGACAGACCTTACAAGCACATGGATCCGCGCTAACAAGCCGGTCGGTGTTGTTTCTGGTCATACGAAGGTTGCTATCATGCGTTATCCGGACGTGCTTCCGCCGACCGGTATGTTCGCAGCTGAAGCTCACTTCGTCCGCAACAACGTTCACGATGCTATGCTCCCGCTCGAAATGTCGGGAACGAAGTTCGTAACTACACCATGTATGTACACACCAACACGCGTTGTTGGTCAAGCATCGATCGAATTCGGTATTGATGATGACCGCGGTGATGTTATCCGCGTTGTTGGTCTCGAAGACGGAACAACAGTAAAGGCAATGCGTCAAGACGGTTCAGGCCTTCTGAACAAGTTCATCCTCAAGAAGGGTGAAACGCGTCTCGAAACAGCTCTTGAAGTTGCAACGTATTGGGAATCAGACAAGCCGATCCTCATGGGTCAATACGGCAAGTCCTATGCAAAGATCCTTCCTCCGCTGAAGGTTAAGGGCAAAGACGGCGAAGAAGCACAAGGTCACCCGACTGTTGAGTCCGGCATGCCTATGCTCCAGTATATCCCATCGGTAGACCGTTGGGTTGAGTATGGAGTGTTCCACGCCCCAGAAGGCATGGACAACTTCTTCAATATCGTCTTCAAGTCATCTGAGATCGGCAAGATCAAGGTTGACGGTCGTTCGCTTACTTCAGCCTTCGGTGGTGCAATGCGCCTCCTCAAGGGTACTGATTTCGCTTATATCCGCACGCCGATCGGCAGCGGTGACCACGTGATCGAATCGACAGACAATACTGTTCGTTGGGCCGCTTGGAACTACGGTTCGCTTGATGGTCTCCAACAAGGTCGTGCTTATGGCACCCCGATTTCGATCGACATGACGATCCCATGTGATGACTCACTTGCAGTTAACGAAGTGATCGTCTGCGGTGATGTTCAAGGTAAGGGTAACATCCTTCCTGAGAACACCACATGCGGTTCGATCTTCGCTGTCTATCCTGAAGACCTCAATAACTATGAGCTTATCGTAGATGAGAACTTCAGCAGCGGTGATAAGGTTGTTGACTTCCAAGTAAAGGTTCTCGACAAGACAAAGGATGCAACAGCAACGATCAAGGTCGTTTCTCGCTCTGGTAAGTTCGTTGAGAAGACCTACACGTATATCGCCGACAAGATCAGCTGGACTCCAACCAAGATCAACTTCGGAACGATCGCATATAACACTCCTTCGTCGGCAACATTTACGATCAAGAACGAGAAGACAGATCGTCCTGTTCTGATCCGTAAGATCAAGGTTATCGCACAAGGAACGGTATTCGCAGTATCACCAGAAGGTCCTGTATCTCTCGGCCCAAGCGAGTCGAAAGAATTCACTGCGACAGCTACGATCCAAACAGCTCCTGAAGTTATTGACACAGTTCTCGTTGAACTCGAGTGCTATGATCAAAAGACGGTGGAACTCCGCGTTCGCGGTGAAGAGCCAAAGATCTATGTTTCAGATGTAGACTGGGGTACGATCCCTGCAAGCTCACCTGGCGTAGAGCGTACGGTTGAGATCCGTAATGGTAGCCGTGTTGCCCTTGCGATCTCCGGATACAATCAAGCCCTTATGCCAGACAAGGTTGAAGATGGCAACTTCTTCAATCCAAGAACAATGGATGGCAAGCCGCTTCTTTCGGCATTCCCGCTCACGATCGCTCCGAACGACAAGTACGAATTCAAGGTAACGTACAGCCCTAAGAATGAGATCGGCGTTCGTCATACTCAGAACGTTCCGTTCTACTCAAATGCTAAGGAAGTTGACTCGATCGCAATCCTTAACGGTATGGGTAACAACGTTCAGCTCGCAGCATATGTGTCGCCTTGGGTTGAGCGCGTTATCGACGTGATCCAGACGAACCAGAACATTCAGCAATACACGCAACAAGTCAAGTTTGAGAACCTTGGTGCTCAAGCCGTGACGTACTTCGCACCGCAGCTTCGTGGTGCTGATGCGTCGAACTTCAGGATTGTTGACAACGGTAATGCTGGAAGCTTCCCGATTCAGCTCGTCAACGACGGAGCAAACACATCACGTTATATCACTATTGCCTTTGTACCAACGGTTCTCCCGAACCGTGCTGCAGAGCGCAATAACTACACAGCGGAACTCTTCTTCCCAACAACGTCATCCAATGGCGTGCAGACGGAAGTAGCAGTCACACTTCAAGGCACAGCATGGCAACCGCAGGTCAAGGGTGCTGATCTTGATTTCCCTGGTATCATGAATGTTGGCGATGCTGCTCAAGTTCTTGAGATCCCGATCTCTAACGAGCACTTCCTCGGCGAGTCGAACCCAACAACGGGCACGCAGGTCGGTACATATGATGTAGTCGTAACGGGTATCACGATCACAGATGTGAATACGAAGTTCGAACTGCTCAATGCGCCAACACCAACAAGCCCATGGGTTATCAAGCCAGGTGAAGTTCCTCAGATGCTTCAAGTTCGCTTTGACCCAACAGTCGCAGGCGACTTCAGCTCACCGTATGTGATCAGCACAAATGTTGGCACAAAGGGTCAGGCAGCTTACGAGCCATCATATAAGATCACAGCTCGCGTTCAAGGTGGAGACTTCTCAGTAGAAGGTGCTACAGCTGAACAGTATGTCTTCAACTCGAAGGACATGGTTGTTCGCGTCAAGCATACAGAGAACACAACCATCCGCTTCAACATTGCTCAGCCTTCAGGTCCAGATGCTGGTCGCTTCACAGTAACTGATCAGTATATCGATGTTCCGCCAGGACCAACAGGTGCAACGTTCAATGTCACGTTCACACCTGACTTTGTAACGAAGCTTGCAACAAATCAAACGAATCTCCAAGATGCCACGAACGAGTGGACGATCAAGGCAAAGACACAGGGCATCCTGTGGCGCACTGGTCTCTTCTCTGCTGACATCGAGATCACTGATGATCGCAATGCAGCCAAGAAGCAAGTCGCAACAGTTACCGGTAACGGTCTCTTCCTCGAAACAACTGATCTCGTAAAGGACAACTACAACGTTGCTCCTGGTGCTTCTACGGAGGTTGCTGTTGAACTCAACAACACTCCAGAGTCGCTCGATGCAGTTGGAATCACGGAACTCCGTGTTCGTCTTGCCTACGATCCTAAGCTCGTAAAGCCACGTATCAACACTGGTGATATCATCACCACTGGTACGCAATCTGAAGGCTGGACGGTTCTTTCGGTATCGAAGAACGGTGCTCCTGGTGATGCCTCGAACTCTCTTGAGATCGACATCGCAGATCGCCGCACTACGAAGTCCCCACTGCGCAACATCAATGTTCCAGTGTTCAAGGTCACGTTCGATGCCTTCCTTGACAAGGGTCAAGCTGGTACGTTCGTATCCCCACTGAACGTCTATGCATACACAGTAGACTTCGATAACTCGGGTGAGCGCGTTGACTATACGCTCTTCCGCGATATCCCTGGTAAGATCACTGTCACGCTTCCTTGCGCTACAACAACACGTCTCGTGTCGCTTGGCTCAGTGAAGTATGCTGTGAACCCAATGCGTCCAAATCCAGTAACGAACTCGGGTGTTATCAGCTACTCTGTCGGTCTTACAGCTGATACTCGTATCGTTCTCTATAACAGCAATGGTGAAGCGGTTCAAACTCTTCTCAGCGACAAGGTGCAAGCCGGTACGTATGAGATGACTGTTGACTTCTCCACTCTCTCTGCTGGAACCTACTACTACCGCGTAGTGTCTGGTCCGTTCACATCTGAACTCCAGACTGTCTCGGTTGTCAAGTAAGCTGCACTTCACGTAAAGAACTTTCACGGCCTCCTCTCGGTTTATCCGGGAGGAGGTCGTTGCTATTTTGGGGTACCTATGATTTCATACATGATCGCTCTAGCCGTAGTCTTCATCCTTGGCGCGGTTGCCGTAGTTGGCCAAGAACCGGGTACGATCCCGTGGACTCCGATAGAATCAGGGGGACTTGTCTCTGTTTCGATCGAGGTGCCAAGTAAATACTCTGCGGTAGGGTTGAGTCCTACGCAACACCGAATATCCATACCACAAGGGTGGAAGGCATCGGTGTACTACGCCGGAGCTCCGATGGATAAGGGGCGATTCATGGCGTGGGGACCGGACTCTGTTCTCTTTATCGCGAGTATGAACAGCTCACGTATCCTTGCCCTTCCTGACAGAGATCGAAACGGTATAGCTGATACGGTCATCGAAGCTGCCCGTGGTTTCAGTACCGGACACGATGTACGTTTCTGGAGAGATACGATGTACGTTGGACAAGAAGCCGGTGTGGTGAAGCTCTGGAGAAGTAACCCATCAACCTATGTCTATGACAATCGTGTTACGATCATCAACAAGGCGGACCAAGCGAATCAACTTGGTGGCAATCACCGAACGAGAACGGTGGTCATTGATACGAATCGCAAGAAGCTCTATCTCAGCGTAGGCTCAAGGGGGAATGCTGATCGCGAAACGAATCGCGCTGTGATCGAGGAGTATGAATTGGATGGAAGCGGAAGGAGAGTGTTCGCTTCGGGTACAAGAAATGCGGTAGGTATGACCCTTCACCCGAGAACCGGGAAACTTTGGGCTAACAACAATGGCAGTGACAATCAAGGAAACAACGTCCCGCCCGAATGGGTCGATATCGTGCGTGATGGCGGATTCTACGGATATCCGTTCGCATATCATTTCAGACGTTGGTATACCTTCACCGGCGATTATGGTGACATCCTCCCGATAACCTCCGCAGATACTGCCAGACTTGCTACCATGGTTCCTCCCGGAGCTCTTGTTGATGCTCACTGTGCACCAATGGCTCTTGTCTTTACGGAATCATCAGCACTGCCGGAGTACCGATATGGGGCCTTCATGGCCATGCGTGGTTCGTGGAACCGAAACCCGCCAAGTGGAGCCAAGATCGTGTTCTTGCGGTTCGATAGCGATGAGGATACCATCGCCAACGCCGTTGTCGATTTCTGTACCGGATTCATCTCCGATACCAATAACGTGAGCACGCGTTGGGCTCGTCCGGTCGGACTTGCCATCGCTGCCGATGGAAGTGTCTACGTCTCACTTGATGAAGGGAAACAATGCATTCTGAAGCTCACACCACCAACGACCACATCGGTCGATGATGAAGCTGAAGCACAAGAGTTACGGGTGTATCCGAATCCCGTTCGTGATGTCTTGGAATGTACTGTTCCTATCGAGACTACACGCATAACACTCTACGACGCACACGGCGCACGTGTTGATCAGCGGATGAACGTCAATGGTACTGTACGATTCCCAACTGAGGGTATTCCCAACGGCATATACATCGTTGTCGTTGAAGGAAAGTGGCGGATCCTTACGAAGAACGTTGTTGTAGCACGTTGATCTCTTCAAGGATCATCGCAGCGTAGTCTTCGGATGCTCCGGTGTTGGCAAGGATGAATGTCCGCAACTCATCCTTGATGATGTTTAATGCGTTCGCATTCTTCACGACATCAGTGATCCATTCAACAACATCGCCCACATTTGTCACTACCGTCAACGCCATCCCGTGCTGAAGGGTTGATGCTTCATCCGAGCGTTCGATGTGTGGACCGCATGCGATCGGAATGAAATACCCCGCTGGTTCGGTAACGCTGTGTACGCCTACGCCATGCCCGCCCCCTACAAGCGCGGCATCTGCGATGGAGTACAAGCCGAGGAGTTTACCGATACTGTCAACAACGATATGACCAGCTGTTTCGGATGTTGCAGCACTGAGTCGCGTAACTGGGATTGCCTTCTCAATGCGCGATAGTGTTGCTTCGGTTGGTTCGTGAGGAACGATAACGATCCGAAGATCCGGGTCTTTCAACGTAGATAACGCAGAGATCAAAAGGACTTCGTCAGGGGGCCAGGTGCTTCCGGCAACGATCGTCACAATACCTTCGCGTTGGAGATAGGAGAACTGGTCGTTGACATCTTTCTTCCTGGACAGCACGCGGTCTCTTCTCGTGTCGGGCTTGTACTGAATCTCACGACGCATAAACACTTCCAGTTGCTCTGCGTGCGATGCAGAAATGGCGGTGATCGTTCGGACCTGTGAGTAAACATGGCGCATCCACGACCGCAATACGAGCGATCTGCCGGCTGAGGGCATCGTAGCGTTGATCACGTGGATCGGAATGCGACGTTTTGATGCGGCAGAGATGAAATGTGGCCAGAGGTCATATCGATCGATCACGATCAAATCCGGACGAGCGGCATCTAAGAAACGCCTGACGTTGCGACGTGTATCAAGAGGGAGGTAGGATGCTCCGGTAAGACCAGAGAGACGTTGTGCGTGGTCAAAGCCCGACGGAGAGCTGCAGGAAACCGTCAATTCAACGTCCTGACCGGATCCACGTATCTCATCCATCACCGGCACACACTGCTCCAGTTCGCCCATAGAAGCTGCGTGAAAATGGATACGATGTGCACGTTTCGTTG
The DNA here is from genome assembly GCA_016707005.1 of Ignavibacteria bacterium. Lineage (NCBI taxonomy): Bacteria > Pseudomonadati > Ignavibacteriota > Ignavibacteria > Ignavibacteria bacterium. The sequence goes on along the minus strand of JADJIQ010000002.1, from coordinate 139,201 downwards.
ATGCTGCCAGCGCTTGTTGTGAAGGGGCTTCCTGGACTACTCTGCGTTTCATCTTGGAATTCACCATTGCGAGGAGGTGCATTCCCAGCCACATCGCCGGTAGAGCAATGAAGGAATAGATGAACTCGACCAGGTGTCTCACTGCCTCAAGAACCGGTGAACGTGGCCTGACGCTTCTGCAAGAAGGCATAAGTGCCTTCCTTGAAGTCACTCGTTCCGCATGTTCGTCCAAAAATGCTCGCCTCGATATGCAAACCTTCAAGGGCAGAGGTCTCGCCGGCGATCTGAACAGCCTCGAGACATGCCGTCAGGGCAAGTGGGGCCTTTGAGGCAAGGGCTGTTGCAAAGGTCATTGTGGACGGAAGAAGATCGGCAGCAGGGTAGATCCTATTGACCAACCCTAGGGCAAGTGCATCCTCGGCCACGACCATGTCTCCGCTGAGGATGAGTTCCAAGGCCTTTGGTGCACCCACCAAACGAGGGAGACGCTGCGTTCCGCCATATCCGGGGATGATGCCAAGGTTGATCTCCGGCTGACCGAACTTGGCTGTATCAGAGGCGAACCGCATATGACAGGCCATTGCAAGCTCACATCCACCGCCAAGCGCAAACCCGTTCACTGCTGCGATCACGGGCTTGCCAAGCTTCTCGATGAGATTGAAGACGCGTTGCCCACGCTCGGCAAAGAGTCTGCCGGAATAGGCGTCCTGCGCATGCAGTTCACCGATGTCAGCGCCGGCTGCGAACGCCTTGGGGCCACTTCCGGTGACGACAATCACGCGCACCGAGCGGTCCGTTTGGACGCTGTGCAGCATGGCTTCAAGCCTTCCCAGCAGCTCGGCATTGAGCGCATTGAGCTTGTCCGGGCGGTTCAATGTGAGGACGGCTACTCCGTCGCTCTGGGTCAGGATCACGGTTTCACTCATGATGCGAAACTACAACGCAGGGTCGGTCTCAAAAACCCCGGAGATGCGCCCCGGGTATCCATGTGTATAACTCGGGTTGTTGCCTCTCTGCTTCGTCCCAATATTTGCCTCACAATGCCCTTGGTACGCTCCATATCCTCCTTTCGATCCATTCGCGCGATCCTGATCTTTATCCTGGTTCTCCTCGTTGGGATCGCTCCGATAGATGTTGAGGGGGCTGTCCAACGGTCGAAAAAGAAGACGTCACAATCGGCTAAGAAGAAGTCTTCCGGTTCAAAGTCTGCGAGTAAAAAGTCCACTCGCAGCAAGGGCGGATCAAAGAAAAAGACCCGGCGCACCCGGCAGCGAGCAGTGCCCCTTAGTGCCTTAACGGTGTTGAGTGAACGCGAGCTCTCCCCGGGAGTACGCTATATCCAATACCGATCCAATGGCTCCCGTTCGGTGGTCGTGCACGTGATCTCCATGGACCGAACGGTTCCCGGAAACGCCCTGCGTTTGATCAAGGGCGAGGATCATGCGACCGGCTTGGAACGTCTTGGAGATATGGCCAAGAGATACGATTCCACGAGCGACAATCAGCTCTTCGCCGTGGTCAACGGCAATTTCTGGCGAGCGGTGCGGAATACCATGATCGGACCGTGCGTGATCGACGGAGAGGTGGTTGAACTCAATCCCTATAAGAAGTGGACCAGTGCCTTCATTGACGTAAAGAGTCAGGTGATCATCGATACGTTCGCATTGACCGGTACAGCACTGCTTGGTGGTAGAACCTATTCGATCTCTTCCGTTAATCGACGGAATGATTCCGGAGTAGTGGTCTATAATGGATTCGGCGGCGACAACATTCCGCATGTGAACACCAAGGAGATCGAGAAGGCCTTTCAAGAAGCGGTCAAGGATTCGGTTTTCACCGATAAGGACTCTACCGAACTGGCACTCACAAAGGACGTTCTCAAGAGTGAGATCCTGCGCGCGCAGCGCGAGGCGAACGGCGAGTATCCGATGGTAAAGGTGCGAGTGCGATACCTGCGTTCGCCATCGGTGAACGTGCCCTTCCCGTGCCAGGTGCTGAGCGTCGACACAGGAACGGTCGCAATGCCCCTTCGCGGGGCCGTGGTGTCGTTCCCGCGCACAATGCTCAATGGTGTCTGGCCTCGACAAGGCGACACGCTCATGCTCACGTATTCAACCAGCAAGCACTCATCAACTCGATTCATGAATGCCGTGTGTGGAACGCCTCGACTCGTTCGAAACGGCATCCCCAAACACGAGGCTCAGACAGAAGGCAGCACAGGCCGCCGGTTCATTCAAGACAATCTTGCCCGAACAGCTCTGGGAGTTGATCGTAGTGGCAATCGCATCATCCTGGCCGCCATTCGTCCGGATAGGCCTGAAGACGGTTCACATGGAGCTACGCTGCAACAGACTGCTCAGATCATGGCACTCCTTGGGTGCTACAACGCTATGAATCTCGATGGCGGTGGATCAACAGGTATGGTGGTAGGAACAGACCACGTTTTCTTTGATGGGGTCGATCCGCTTACCCGTCGCGTTGGCCTTGGTGTGGGAGTAGTGAAGCTCTCGAAGATCCTACGCGGACCACGCTAGTCGTAGAGCAGGTGCTTCTTCCGCCGCTCCACAAAGTCCTCCACACCCTTACGCCCGATTCGCTCAAGTTCGGCAAGGGGCTTACCGTTCACGATGGCTGCCACGAGTTCCGATGAGCCGCATGCTTTTGCGAACATCTTGCCGTGTTTTGTTGCGGCCAAGGTGTCGGGGAACGACTCCGGACGTAACGATCGAAGTCGCCATAACAACGTCAGAGCAACATGGTAGGGCTTCCACGATCGTTGCGTAGAGAGGTAATACCCTTCGCACACAGTGTTGGCATACTTGGCAGAGGTTGGCTGAAACCGCGCTCGCGAAGCCAGAACGCCATATCGTTTGCAATGGATCTCTAACAGGGTATCACGCGGAAAATCGGGAGCTCCGATTGCGGTAAAGGGGCTTGCTGTTCCCATACCGATACTGCACGGACCAAGTTCGCCAAGGAGCCCCGTCATGGCATATCCACGCACTGCATTGATGGTTGGGATGTTGGGTGATGTTGCATACCAGCGTAGGCCGGTCTCTTCCCACGTCATGCCGCGCTTCCATCGCTTACATCGCACTACGGTGAGAGAGCATCTGCGGGCTGTACCAAGCGAGTCCTTTGAGAGCCACCCTTCGGCGTTTGCCATCGTTGCCAGTTCACCCATGGTCATCCCGTGCACGTAGGGAACAGGGAGTCTGCCGATGAACGACCGAAGCGTATCGTCAGGCAGATTGCCATCCACGATCGTACCGCCAAGCGGATTGGGACGGTCGAGGATCATCAGCCGAACATTCCATTGGGCACATGCTTCCATCACCTCCGTCATGGTGGAGATGTAGGTATAGGAGCGAACACCGATATCCTGCATATCGACAACAACAACATCAGCCCCTTCCAACATCGCGCGGTCGGGACGGCGCTTGGGACCGTAGAGGGAGATAACGGGTACGCCCATCACCGTGTCATCGGCCACGGTCTTGCCTGCTGCGATCACACCAAAGTAGCCGTGTTCGGGTGCAAGCAGTCTGAGTGTTGCAACGTCTGTTCGTTGAAGAAACTCCTCGGCGGTGGACGTGCCGCGGTAGGTGCGTGCTGCAGCGTGTGTAACGAGAACAACCTTCTTCCCGCGCAACAATGCGAAGTCGGTGTCGATCAGATTATCAACGCCGCACTTGACCTGTGCCGATAGATCAACGACGGTCAGGACAAGAATGCAGATCAGTATGATCGATCGTGTGAACTTCATCTGCGCTGATGCGATCGTGGATGGAAGAGGGTGTGAACTTCCTTGACGTAGTCGCGGTCGATATGCGTGTAGATCTGTGTTGTTGCAATGTCTGCGTGACCAAGCATCTCCTGCACGGCGCGTAGATCAGCACCACCTTCAAGGAGATGGGTGGCAAATGAATGTCGGAACATATGCGGATGTACGTGTTGCTCGATACCGGCCTCGGCACATGCCTTCTGAATGATGTTCCACACCGTCATACGCGAGATCTGTTTGCCGCGGGATGAAAGGAAGAGAACGTCGTCTGTCTCTGCTGTGCGAATGAGTTGACCGCGTGCTGTTGCCTGATACTTCGAGATCCACGTCAACGCTTCATGGCCGATGGGAACGATGCGCTCCTTTGAACCTTTGCCGAAGACGCGGATAAGTTCAACATCGAACAACACATCGCGTTGACGCAGGGACGTGAGCTCGCTGACGCGGAGTCCGCACGCATACATCGTCTCCACCATCGCACGGTCTCGAAGGGAATAGGCGTCATCTCCCGAGAATGCTTCGAGGATCGCACGCATTTCATCTACCGACAAACAATCGGGGAGTGTTCTCTTTGACCGCGGCAGCTCCATTGCTTCCGTTACATCTACAGTGATCCGTTGTGATCCAAGGAGGAAGCGGTGGAGATGTTTGAGTGAGGAAAGATACCGCGCCCTGCTCGACGGGCTCAGTCCGGCCTCAGCCAACGTTTCGAAGAATGCACGAGCAATGGCAAGACTAGACTCTGCGAACGAAGACAGATCACGTCCCGCCAGAAACTCTGCGTATTGACGCACATCGTGTTCATACGCCTTGAGTGTGGTGTCGGCAAGCCCCCTTTCAAGACGGATGTATTGAAGGAACTGTCGTACATCACGCGTCAGTGCGGGCGGAAGGTCCATTACGATCTCGCAGGTTCCTGCGGCGGCGGAACGTCCTTGTAGCGAACTCGTTGGTGGGAAGAGCCAAGCAGGCTCTTCACGAACGACTCCTTGATGATGTCAAGGTCGTTGAGAGTAAGGGGCGTATCATTGAGTTGTCCGTCGGCCGTACGATCGGTGATGATCTTCTCAACGGCGCGCACGATCTCCTCGCGTTGACTGGTGTCTACAAGTCGGGAAAGTGCTTCGGCTGCATCGGCAAGCATCACGATGGCCGTCTCCTTCGAATCGGGCTTTGGACCCGGATACCGAAAGTCTTGCTCATCCACCAAGAGCTCCTTCTCAATGGCCTCGTCGATGGCCTTTGCGTAGAAGTGTTTGATGAGAATGGTGCCGTGGTGCATTGGAATGAACTTCCAGATGCGATCAGGAAGTTTGTATTCACGAGCAAGTTCAATGCCGTCCTGTACGTGCTGACGGATGATGCCGGCACTACGTTTGGGAGTAAGGCGGTCGTGCTTGTTGTCGATGTCGATCTGGTTCTCGATGAAGTACTCCGACTTCTCGAGCTTGCCAACATCATGGTACAGCGCGCCAACCCGTGCCAGAAGCGCATTGGCACCGATGGCAGATGCAGCGGTCTCACTCAATCGGACAACGGCCATGGTATGTTGGTACGTGCCGGGAGCCCGTTCGTTGAGTTGCTGCAACAACGGATGATTGATGTTGTCGAACTCTTCCAAGCGCAGATCGGTTGCAAGGTTGAGCGCCCGTTCCATGATGAGGATCACGGCAAAGGCGATAAGGGGCGATAACACGGAGTTCACGGCAGATGCACCGAGCTTCAGGATCAATGCAATGGCCGGCGTTGCGCGTTCAAGTTCGATGGACAGCGTCACAACGACCAGACCGATGAGGATCGAGAGGATGAACGTAAAGACCTGCGTGCGAGAGCGAAGGTTTGTAGCAGAGTAGGCAACCATTGCACTGCCAACGATCATCACCACGGCGATCACGTGGTCGTTGCCGCGAGCGGCGGCAACCGAAAGCGAGCATGCCAGCGTGACAACAATGGCCGTGCGCACATCGTACAGGATGGACACCACCATGGCCATGCCGGGCACGATGATGACGTATTCCAACGGAAGGGTTGTGGGGAGAGCAATGGTCAACCAACCAAGACCTGCCGACACAACAGGCATGGCCAAAAGACTTGCGAGTTGTCCGTTACGTTCAAAGCTCGACCGACGCACGTAGTACAGGTAGAGCGCCACCATGCTCATGATGAAGAAGGCATGACCAAAGGCACCGAGAACCACAAGGAAGGAGAACTGCGATGTTGAGCGCAGATACTGACCGAAACGATAGGCAGCGAGACGTTCTAGGATAGGGGCGTCAACCCGCTGCCCCTTACGAACGATCACATCGCCTCGTTGAATGATCTCTGTTGTTGTTGCAACGTTCTGAGAGGCAACAGACCGAGCGTTTGCCCATGCACGATCATCCACACGCAGGGTAGGGACGATGGCGTTTCGAAGAGCTTCGGTGACAGAGCGTCGGGTTCCTTCTGCGAGGTCGGAGAAGGATGACTCAAACGAGAGTGCAACATCGATCGAATCGCGGAGCGACGTAACCGGTAGCACGAGTTCTTCTGCAGACGATACCAGTTCGATCACAACCTCGCCCGGCAACTGGGCATTATCCCGATCGATGATCTCTCCGTTGTAGGCCGACGTTAGTGCAGCGAGTCCACGTCCGGCGAGAATGGACGATGCCGGATCTGAAGCACGACCGATCTCCGATTGTAGTCGCGTCCGAGCTTGTTGGAGAGCATCCGTTGTTCGACGAACAGTGGCCGGTGTAGCTGCCTGTGCTGCTTCCCGTTGCTTCGCGAGTGTGTCGATGTCCTTGTTCACCGGGAACGGATACTCGGCGATCACCGACTCTTCCGTCCAACTTGTACCGATCCGTGATCTATCGAACGCGGTGCGTTGGGTGTCACCCAAACGTCCGGGTAGGAAGGCCATCAAGAGCAGCGTGGCCCCAACAAGGATCACGATGCGTAAAGCCTTGTTCGTTGCCATGCCGCCGGCAGTTGCCGCGGCTCGGTCTTCCTCGCGGATCTGTTCAAAGAGAGTCGGCTTTTGACGTGCCATGAGGTAGGGGGCTTATCGTCCGGTGAAAGAAGGCGAACGTTTCTCGATGAAGGCTGCAACACCCTCTGCGTAGTCCGAAGAATCACCGGCACGTTGTTGATAGTCCGCTTCGAGTTCAAGCATGTCTTCCAAGGAACCGGAGAGCCCCTTTTGCAACAGTGACTTTACGAAGCCATAGGTCTGTGTAGGTCCAGAGGCATACTGTGTTGCAACAGCAGCAACAGCATCGGCAAATGCTTTTGGATGGACGATGGAATTCACCATCCCAAGTTCAAGCGCTTGTTCTGCGGAGATCGGCTTGTTGAGCGTTGCGAACTCAAAGGCTTTTGCGTACCCAAGCATGCGCGGGTAGAACCACGTTGCTCCGGAGTCGGGAATGAGGGCGATCCCAATGAATGCTTCTACAAGTCGTGCTGACGAGCTCATGATCCGCACATCGGCCGCAAGTGCAAGAGAGAGTCCGGCGCCAGCTGCAACACCATTGATGCCGCAGATGATCGGCTTCGGCATGTCTCGCATGAGTCGGATGATCGGATTGTACCTGCGCTGCAACGAATCCGTGAGGTCGCGCTTACTGCCAGACTTTGGAGCATCCTTCAGATCCTGACCTGAACAGAATGCCTTGCCAGCGCCGGTGAGGACAACACATCGCACGTTGTTGTTATCGCGAGCATCTGCAAGTGCTGCTTGAAGCTCTGTAGTGAGCTGCTCGTTTGCGGCGTTGAACGAATCCGGACGGTTCAGGGTGATCGTGCCGATACCGTTCTCGATCGTATAGAGGATCGTTTCGAAGTTCATACGATCACTTTCCTTTCCATTCGGGTTTACGTTTTTCAACAAAGGCAGACATCCCTTCCTTTTGATCCTCGGTTGCGAAGAGCATGTAGAAGTTCTTGCGCTCGAACTCCAAGCCCCCTTCGAGAGTTGTGGAGAAGGCCTTCAGAACCGACTCCTTGGCAAGTCTGGTGGCAAGGGGCGCCTTGGACGCCACATCACCGGCCAGGGCAAAAGCTTCTTGCAGGTAGAACTCAGCTGGGACTACGCGATTGACGAGTCCGGCTTGGAGTGCCTGCTGCGCCGAAATGCTGCGACCAGTTAGGACGATCTCCATCGCCAAGGCCTTGCCCACTGCACGCGTGAGTCGCTGTGTTCCGCCGGCACCAGGCATCACGCCGATGTTGATCTCGGGCTGACCGAACTGCGCTGTGTCGCTGGCAACGATCATGTCGGCCAGCATCGCAAGTTCACACCCGCCACCGAGCGCAAATCCGCTCACAGCGGCGATCACCGGAGTTTTAACGGTTCGAATGCGCTCCCACCGAGCGAATTGGTCGCGTTCCAGCATGTTCACCGTGGTAGCGTCCGACATCTCCGTGATGTCTGCGCCGGCGGCAAAGGCTCGTGTACTGCCGTGGATCACGATGCAGCGAACGGCTGGATCTGCGTCATAGGCCTCAAAGGCCTGGACAAGTTCGATCATCGTTTGCAGGCTCAACGCATTGAGAACTGCTGGTCTGTTGAGCTTGATCGCGCCAACGCCCTTCTGCGGAACGTAGGTCTCGATGCAGGTATAGTCTGTACTCATGGTCCGAGTGTTGGTTGAGAAGAGCCCGAAAATACGCATGTTCGCAGTCCGTAAGACGAGAACTCTGACATGGACCACATCTACATTCGAGAGTGCGAACCAACGCATACAACAGCCCCGTTGAGTGTCGACGCGGCGCGTCACATCGCTGCCCTGCGCCTGCGAGACGGGGAGCAGGTAAAGGTCCTCAACGGTAGGGGGCTTATCGCCCTTTGCGCTGTGCGGCGGACCGACGGCGCGGCACGGCTTGACGTCACGTCCACCACCATGACCCCCAAGCCCCCTTCACTCACGCTTGTGATGTCGGTTCTCGACAATCGGGACCGCTACGAATTCGCCCTCGAAAAGGCCACCGAGTTAGGGATCACCCGTTTCATTCCGCTCTTGGCTGAACGATCACAACATCACCGCGTGAATCACGACCGACTCGTAGCCAAGGCCATTGCTGCCGTAACCCAGTGCGGAGTTCCGTGGCTGCCGGAGATCATGCCCGCTGTAGGGATCGATCACGTGGATTGGAGCGAGACGATCGTTATGGGCGATGACAAAGGTGCTCCTCCAAACACCGCGGACCTCACCGGCGACGTCTGTGTGGTGGTTGGTCCGGAAGGCGACTTCTCCGACCGTGAGAAGTCCTTGTTAACGAACGATCTCCGCACAAAGCGATGGGCCATTGGCCGTAATCGACTTCGTGCGGAGACCGCAGCGATCGCTCTGATCGCAAATGTTGTTAGCGTGCGATGATGATCTGTGCCGTTGCCTGACGTCCACTCGCAGTTACCCGCACAGAATACGTTCCACTCGGCACATTCATCCCACCGATCACAAATGATTGTGGAGAGGATGTTACCTGCTCTGTTCGTGAGGTGATCACATTCCCCAGAAGATCGATCAGTTCGATCGTTGCTGCACCGCGCTCAATGGTTGTAAGCGTAAGTGTTGCTGTTTCATTGGTCGGTTGGGGAGTGACAGTAAAGGAGAGCCCCGTTGTTTCAGCTTCGCCTGTGACGGAGGTTGTGGTGTCCACACGCGCACGAACACTGTATTCAGTGAGCTTCATTTCACGACAATTCGTGCGAACCACAAGAGTATCTCGAACAGTATCGTCCGACAATAATCGACATGACACGACAATGCGAATGAATGACCTCCCAACTAGCCGATACGGGGTTGAGAATCCAGATAGTGTGAATGTCGGATCTCCGTTTGCCATGGCGATCTCTGTTATCATTATCGGAGTCTCTGGGTAAGGATTCCTGATAGTGAGTGTGTCAGTTGTTGTAGACTGCTTCACCTGTGCACCGAAGTCATGCCTGGACTTGGATGAGGTGATCGAATCGGGAACGTATTGAATGACACGGTCGATGAAATCGCCAGAGCGACTGACAGTCCGAACTGATGCACTTGCGGACTTCAATGAATCAATGACCTTCACCCGATAGACACCAATGGAATCACCGGATCGAAAACCCTCATCAATGGTCAAGGTGGCGTTCTTGAGATCTACAGCGTGGATCATGTAAATGGAGCCACATCCGGATGAGGTAACCCATGATGTTACCGTCGTCTGTCCACACGTATCCGATACAGCGATGTCAAAAAGTGAATCATCTCCACAAGGAGTCGTAAGGTCAATTCCTACTGCTTCTCCGCACGCCCTGCCTGCTTGTAGACCATCAAGAGAGCTATAACTCCAGGCCATCCAGCGAACGGTGTTATCAGCCGACTCAACTACGTGGTCACCGCTGCCGAGCGGCGTACGAATGTAGGCGTATTCAGTGCCTGTGAGGAGGCGCATTGATTCACCGAAAGCTGTAGCCAGCGAACGACCGTCAATCTTGATCTTGTTGATCTCGGAAGCCTTGAAAACGATGTTAAAGAAGTTGTCCATTCCTTCAGGTGCATGAAGTACGGCGTGTGTTATCCATCGATCAATCGGTGGAACCATTTGAAGCATTGGCATGCCGCATTCAACGGTGAGATGACCCTGAGGTGATTCCGTGGAGTTGGTCCCAGCCGACATCTTCGGGGGAAGTAGCTTCGCATATGACTTTCCGTATTGACCCATTAGGATGGGTTTGTCGGATACCCAATTCGTTGCATACTCAAGAGCTGTATCGAGTCGACTTTCTCCCTTATTGAGTATGAATTTGGTTATGAAGCCAGGGTGGTCACTTCTTCTGATTCTCACCGTAGTCCCGTCCTCTAGACCCACGACACGAATCACATCACCACGATCGTTATCGATTCCATTATCACTTGTTCCCTGACCCAAGACTCTAGTTGGTGTGTACATGATCGGAACGGTAATGAAAGTTGTTCCGGCAAGGTTTGTCGGATGCATTGCTTCGTGCACATTATTGCGGACGTATCGTCCTTCAGCAGCAAACGAGCCCGTGGGTGGCAAAAGATCAGGCATTCGCATGATAGCGCCCTTGGTATGACCCGAGACAATACCGATGGGCTTTGTTGATGTGATGTAGGTTCCGGAGAGATCCGTTGATTGATCACGAAAACGTAGCGTGTCGATAAGTGATCTGATGAGGAAAGTTTCGCCCTTCATTAACAAGACTGACTGTGATGTCCCCTTTGCAATTGAAGGCAGGTCAACTCCTCCCTCAGTGTTCACAGTGGGAGTGAGCGTGACTATGGTACTGTCCTCACTGGAGATAATGAGTATCTGGCTCGGACGGTGATGGTAATTCGTTTCGAAGCCGAATCGATCCTGATAGAAGTTCATCGAATAATACGAGGTGCCCCAAGACTCAATTGGAAGGTGCCGCGCCATTTCGCCGTTACCCTGCCAGGCTTGGTATGTCGACACCGAGATCGGACTTTCGCCAACGATGCTTATGCCCAGCCCGCTTCTCACCTGCGACTCTGAGTTCATGTAGTCCGTGGAGATCGGCACTTTGAGTACCTTATTGGCCTCTACAGTGAATACCTTGTCGATCTTCGCAGCAGGATTGATGCTTGCTGGCGTCTGAATGCGCACGGTCGTCTTCGTCTTGGATGAGATGAGCAGCTGCATTGGCTGCGGCATCGGCTTCTCTGTTGGCTCAGCCCAGACCTGCGGAAATGCTGCCATATAACGTAGGCCCTCCGTGACCATCATTGTACCATGAGTTGTCTGTCCGCGCGTTGGAAGGCACGTGGTACAAAGCAACGAGACGAGGATCAGGATGAGGCTCTTCATTGGTTCAACGAGCGATGATGATACGCGCCGTGGCTTGACGTCCATTCGCGGTGACACGCACAGAATACGTTCCACTCGGCACATTCATCCCACCGATCACAAATGATTGCGGTGAAGATGTCACTGTCTCTGTTCGTGAGCTGATCACGTTACCCAAGAGATCGATCAGTTCGATCGTTGCTGTTCCGCGCTCAATGGTTGCGATAGTTAGTGTAGCTGTTTCGTTGATCGGTTGGGGAGTGACGGTAAAGGTCAAGCCTGGTGTCTCAGCTTCGCCGGTGACGGAGGTTATGGTGTCCACGCTGTTTGCTCGAAGGCGCATCGTAAGCGTGAGTCCTTGTACGTCTGTGGAGAAGCGATGCAGTTGCTCAAATTCACCGACCACTTCGGGAATACACTCTACGATCAACTTCAGCGACTGGCCAGGTTGAAGTTCGGTCGTTAGATACGGCTTGATTGGAACGCCGTCGATCCCAAGTACGCGGAATGAACTTCGTGGACCACTCAATGTTTCAGATCGGTGGTCCCGTATCGACACGACAACAGAGTCGCGGTTGATGATCTCAACGGTGTCGGCAATCGGAGTCGACGAAGTGGAGATCGTTCCAAAATCCACGTCAGGAATCGTGAGCGTTGGTCTTAATAGACGACCTACATACTCCGTGAGCTTCCAATCGATGCAGCCGGTACGTGCGATCAGCGTATCCTTGGCTAGGGTGTCGGTGCCCATTCTACACGTAACAGTGACGTCGACACTTCCACCTGGATCGAGAACGAATGGGGTAGGTGGTGCCTCCACGTCAAAGGCGTTGTTGCCGTGCATCATCGACACGTTGGTGACCACGACTGATCTATCGACATGTGGGTTTGTCAGTGTTTGCGTGGATCGAACAGGCGTGAACCGTGGTTGTCGACCAAAATCGTGCGTGATTCTCGACGAGCTGACATTGCCCGGCTCAAAGTGCAGAACACGATCAAGAACCTTACCTGAGCTACTGACAGTTCGAATGGTCGCGCTGCCAGGCAAGCTGTCATGAACAACCCTCACAGAATACCGAGCTGTTGATGATCCATTGTTGAAATCATTCTCAATGTCCAAGGTCGTGTTCACGAGGTCAAGAGGGTAGATCATGTGCCCCCTTGCACACCCTGAGCTCGAAACCCATACGACCACTCGCTGCTGATCACACTCTGCGTTTTCAACACTGTCCGCGAGAACGTCATCGTCACACGGCGTTGAGAGATCTATCCCTACAGCCGTACCATATGCTCGACCCTGTTGGAGTCCGTCGAGTGAAGCATAATTCCAGGCCATCCATCGCACGTTGTCCGAGAGCGATGTAATGGTATGAGTTCCTGATGCAACCGGTGTCCGAATGAAAGCGTACTCAGTGCCCTTAAGAGGGCGCACGGCTCCTCCAAATGCAGACGTCATCGGACGACCATCGAACTGGATCAATGAGATCTCATCAGCCTTGAATACGATGTTCAGGAAGGCGTCCATAGCCTCAGCAGAGGAGAATGTACCGTTCGTGATCCATCGCTCAGCAGGAGGAACCATTTGAAGCATAGGCATACCTGCTTCAACAGTCGGTGCACCTTGCGCCTCATCTGTTGAGCCTGCCTTGGCCTTGATCTTGGGTAAAACGACTTTGGCAAAGGATTTCCCGTATTGACCGACGAGGACGGGGGCACTTGCTTCCCAGAATGAAGCTTCTTCATGGGACGGGATGATCTTTGTTTCACCCTTCTGAAGTGTAAAGACATCCACGAATCCGGCCCCATCCTGACTCATGCGCCGAACATTGGTGTTGTCCTCAAGAGCGATAAGACGTATCACGTCACCACGGTCATCACCGATGCCAGATCCTGGAGAACTTTGACCAACTACACGTAACGGCGTATACATCGTGGGCAAGGTAACAAATGTCCTTCCGGCCATTTCTGTAGGATACATTACGTCGTGTACGTTGTTCCGCACCATGGATGCATCGCCCGCATAGAAGCCCCCAGGAGGTAACACGTCAGGCAGGAGCGTTGTTGCCACCTTGGTATGACCAGACACAACACCGATCGGTTTTGTTGACGTGATGTAGGTGCCCGAAAGATCGGATACGAAATCCCGTGACGTCGAGGTATCGATCAGCGACTTGATGAGGAACGTCTCTCCGCGCATAAGAGTAACGGTTTGGGAAGCCCCCTTCGCAACGGAAGGTGCGTCTTTCCCGCCCTCAGTTGGGACCGTAGGTCGGAAGGTGACCACTGTACTGTCTTGGTCGGCGATCACGAGGATCTGGCTCGGACGATACTGGTATCCCTTTGCGGCAAAACCGTACCTGTCCTGATAGAAGTTCATGGAGTAGTACGACGTTCCCCAGGCCTCAACTGGCAGATGCTGTGCCGCCTCCCCGTTGCCGTGCCAGGCTTGGGCCGTTCCGACAGAGAAGGGGCGATCAGCTGTAACACTGATGCCAAATCCATGTATCGTTTGCGACATCACGTTCATTGCGGCTGTAGATATTGGGACCTTTAACACAACACCTGGCCGTATCGTATACTCCTTCTCCATCCTTGGAGCATCACTGTCCAATGCCGGAGTGGATATCCTGACAATGGTTGTATCTCGTGCACTCAACAATAGCATCATCGGCATGGGAAGGGGCTTCTCGGTTGGTGCGGTCCAAACCTGCGGAAACGCTACCATGTAGCGTCGGCCCTCCGTGATCACCATCGTACCGTGAGTTGTCTGTCCACGCGTGGGAAGGAACGTGGTACAAAGCAACGAGACGAGGATCAGGATGAGGTTTTTCATTGGTTCAATGAGCGATGATGATACGAGCAGTGGCTTGACGTCCACTCGCAGTGACGCGCACGGAATACGTTCCACTCGGCACATTCATCCCACCGATCATAAATGATTGCGGAGAGGACGTTACCTGCTCAGTGCGTGCGGTGATCACGTTCCCCAGAAGATCGATCAGCTCGATTGAAGCTGCACCACGCTCAATGGTTGTGAGCGTAAGTGTTGCCACATCGCTGATCGGTTGGGGAGTGATGGTAAAGGTCAAGCCTGGTGTCTCGGCTTCACCTGAGACGGAGGTTGTTGTATCGCCAATTGCACGAACAAGGTATTCGGTGAGCTTCCAATCAACACATTCGGTGCGAACCACGAGGGTGTCGCGTACTGTATTGTCCGACAACAAACGGCTAGAGACGATAACATTCACGCTTGCCCCTGCGGCCAATACAAACGGCGTTGCGGTGCTAGTTAGAGTGAATGTTGGCCCGTTGTTGATCATGGAAATGTCTGTGACTACCACCGAACGATCTGTATGTGGGTTTATGATCGTGAGCGTGTCCGTTACCGTAACTAGACTAGGCTGCTGGCCAAAATCGTGTTTGGACTTGGAAGCAGTGACGGTGTCCGGCACATATGTCACTACCCGATCGATCACGTCGCCGGAGGCACTTATTGTGCGAACGGTTGCCGAAGCGACCTTTGAACGATCAAGGACCCTGACGTTGTACACGCCAACGGTGTCTCCTGAGCGGAACTCTTCATTGATCATCAGCGATGCGTTGTTGAGTTCAACAGCATGGATCATGCGAATAGATCCACATCCGGACGATGGAACCCACGAGGTGACGGTTGTGAGTCCGCAGGTGCTTGATTCAGCTTGGTCGTAGAGCGTGTCTCCGCTACACGGTGTTGATAGATTGATTCCAACAGCAGTACCAAAGGCCCGGCCTTGTTGAAGTCCATCGAGCGAGGCATAATTCCATGCCATCCAACGAACAGAATCTGAGAGTGAGGAAATCGTATGATTGCCGGCTTGAATCGGAGTGCGAATGTAGGCGTAATCAGTTCCGCGGACGAGGCGCAGTGATTTTCTATAGAGTGTGTCCAGTGGTTGTCCGTCAAATATGATCATCGAAAACTCGTTGGCTTTGAAAACGATGTTCACAAAGTCATCCATTCCATCCGGTGACGAGAAGGTGGCATGCGTGATCCACCGATCGATCGATGGCACCATCTGCAGCATCGGCATGCCTGCTTCAACGGTAGGGTGACCTTGTGCTTCTTCTGAAGAGCCCCCTCCAACAGTGACTTTTGGTGCAAGGATCTTTGCATACGACTTGCCGTATTGGCCCATCAGGATCGGCTTGTCAGATTCCCAATAGGTTGCAAACTCAAGTGCGGTTTCTACTCGAGTTTCGCCTTTATCCAAAATGAACTTGTTAAGCATACCCGAGCCATCTTGCCGGCCGACTCTTACCATTGTTCCGTCTTCAAGGCCAACAACACGAATAACATCTCCACGGTCGTCGTCGATTCCGTGTTCGACTGAACCCTGACCAACCACTCGAGTTGGTGAGTACATCAATGGGATGGTCACAAAGCTCTTCCCGGCTAGCGTTGTTGGATACATTACGTCGTGCACATTGTTGCGTACGAAGTGTGCATCATCGGCAAACATCCCTGTTGGAGGAAGAATATCCGACATACGCATGATGGCGCCCTTGGTATGACCCGATACAACTCCAATGGGCTTTGTTGAGGTGATGTAGGTTCCGGAGAGGTCCGTGGCAACATCACGAAACAACAACGTGTCGATCAGCGATTTGATAAGGAATGTTTCACCCTTCATCAGGGTGACGGATTGGGTAGCCCCCTTTGCAACAGACGGCAGTTCCACTCCTCCCTCCGTGTTGACGGTGGGGGTAAGCGTTACCACCGTACTATCCTCACTGGAGATGATGAGGATCTGTCCCGGACGTTGTTTGTAACTGGCATTCTTGCCGTATCTATCCTGGTAGAAATTCATCGAATAATAGGACGTGCCCCACGACTCAACGGGCAGATGTTGTGCGGTTTCTCCATTGCCTTGCCATGCTTGCAATGTTGCAACAGAGAATGGCCGGTCACCCGTGACACTGATGCCATAGCCCCTGCGGGACTGCGACTCAACGTTCATGTAGGCTGTGGAGATCGCAACCTTTGTCACTATCCCAGGCAGGATCGTTACCACCTTGTCGATCTTTGCCGCATCTGTGATCGAGGCAACGGTAGTGATCCTTACCGTTGTTGTATCCCTGGCAGATAACAGCAGCTGCATTGGTGTGGGAAGGGGCTTCTCGGTTGGTGCAGCCCAGACCTGCGGAAACGCCACCATGTACCGTCGGCCTTCGGTGATGATTGTGGTGCTACGGGTGATCTGGCCGACGGCATTCAACGTGCCGAGTGCCATCATCAAAACGAAAAGTGTTGCGCGCATCATGATTCCCTCATTGCGTGATGATCAATGGTATGTGTTATCGAACGATCGTAAATAATGCTGTTGACAAAGCCTTGTCAGTTGACACCTGCAAAACATACGAACCCGGCTCATAGGCAGACACGTCCACAGGATAGGTGGAAGCCCCTAATGAACCTTGATCGCTTAAAAGTGGGTATTGCCGACCCAATACATCAGTGATCGAGATCGTTAAGGGGCTTTGCACTGCTTGGTAGATCTCAATCCGGGCAGACGCGGAAGCAGGTGACGGAGATATCTGAACGCGAAGCGAGCGTGTGCCGGCCTCGTCATCAATGCTCGACGTTAGAATGCCTTTCCCATTGAGAATGCAAATAGAATCTTCCGTTTGAGCGTTGGAGAAAAAAGCAACGTTGGAAGTATGGCCAGCCAACTCGCCCATCGGAGAATACCAAACCCAAAACACTAGCGAATCTGATTCGGATAAAACAGCAGGAAACGCCGTCTTTAATGGATGCCCAAAATCAGTTCTAGGATCGAAAAAGTTATTCGTTCCATTCATTTTTGGTTCGTCATATCCCGTGATCACCAAGTCCGACACACCAACGTTTCGGATCACACCCCTTTTCAGTTCGCCATTGGACAAAGCGTCAACCTCACCATAACTGATGTCGCTTACCTGGATGATCGGTTCATCGGTTCCGATGCGTATCTCCGCAAAAAACACTTTACGGTCGTCGGAGACGAATTCGATTGTGTCAACAATGATGGTGTCCACGGTGATCTGTGCTGTTACCCGAAGAAGCAGGGTTGAACCAGCATCTAAAAACGCCGGTCCGGACGAACTGATCTTGATCTTGTCCGGGTGATGAAGCACGTAGATACTCTCGACAAGTAAGCCCCTGTCAGTTCTTTCATTCGAGAGGTTGACTGTTCTCGTCACGGGCTGATTCAATGGGATCTTGCCAAAGTTCACAGTCGTTCCTCTCCCTTCTGCCGACCAAAGGTCCACAGACAGGAGGAACGTACCCATGAACACGGCGCTAAGGATCACCCGAATTATCATACCCACCCCTCATAGACATACCAAAGGGGGCCACGGCATTACCGTAGCCCCCTGTTTAAACAACGAACGGTGAAAAACGTTACCGAATGACCATCACTGGGGTGGAGGAGACCACTCCATTAAGGGTCACAACGAGTCGGTAGGTGCCGCTTGTGAGCTGGGAGACCGGGAGAACGAGAACGCGCACCGACGGTGCTACGGATTCGTTCACAAGGGCGAGTTGCTCGCCGGTGGCTGAAACGAGGTCCACACGCAGCGTGCCGCCGTAGAGTGCGGTGATCTCTGCCATGCCGGAGGCCGACATTGGGTTCGGAGAGACACGCACGGTGGAGACGGGGGTTTCTGACCCATCTACAGACACAGCTCCGTCGATGGCAAGACGAACGGTCACCGGTCGGTGATCCGATACGGTGCTTGAGTACGATGGCATGAAACGCTCTGGTGCTTCCAAATAGGTGCGATAGTGTTCGTCCGCAAGCTCATTGGAAACGAGGATGTGATCGATGAAGGATCGGTTGAATCCAACATAGGAGGAAAGCCCGGCCTCTTCGAGTGGAGCAGTTGCAGCAAACCAGTTCTGAGTGTCGTTCACAAACGAGAGATAACACGACGGAAGTGCTTCGTCAACGTTTGTTGCCAAGAGCCGATCGTTGAAATCGCCCATCACGATCACGTTGCTGTCCGGGTAGAAATCTTGCAGATAGGTATGGAAGGTCTCAGCGTCGGTCTTGCGTCGCTCATAATCAACCATGGCCGTGGCCGAGTCCGTTGCTTTTGCGTGCAGGTCGAATACAACGATCCGCTTCGTAGATGATCCAATGCGCGCATCGAACGTCATCCGGTATGGGTAACGACCATTAGCCCATGCCTGTGCTCCGCCATTCACGGCAAGACCGGTGGAGACAGGTGTGATCGTGGCGGTGTTGTAGATATACGCCAGCTTTTGTTCAGAGGTGATGTCGGTTGCAAAGAACCGTGCATAGCTGCCTTGGATAGAGTCGCTCAACGATGCGAGAGCCTCATCCGTAACGATCTCCTGCAAGGCATAGATGTCGGCCTTGATGCTGTCCATTACCTGACGAATACGGGTGCGTTGCAGGTCTTTGTTGTCCGGACCACGTGTTGAGTCTGGCCAACCGAACCACTCAAGGTTCCAGGTTGTAAGATCCAAGGTGCGATCCTTCTGCACCGTATCAATTTCGATAGGGGGCGCACCAATATCCGACGCTACGCGCGGCAGGATCTGATAGGATCCGCGGAACTGACTGATCACGCCGGTTACATCAACCTCCTCTGTAGGAATGTCCAGTGAATTGGTCCCGATCTCACAAGCACGATCGATACGCACAACGATATCGTTGCCTGAGTTGTCGATGGCGTTGAAGCTGGTGTTGGCTTGGAACTTTCCTGTTTCTACAAAGCGCAGACGACGGATCTTCACGAGCTGCCCCTCAACTCCTTCTCCGATGAGCGGAATGGAGAGGTTGCGTGGTGTGGGTTCGATACGGGCGGTTGGAATAACCGTGAATCGAAGGTCCTTGCCATCAAGCTGTGTAAGACCTGTGCCGGGTGCGCCAACAGTGTTGCCGAACTCGGCTAGGTTGCCACTCTCGATCATCACGGAATCCCCAACACGAACCGCTGTTCGCATGTTCTCGTTGAAGATGGCAATGCCGCCTGTTTTGTCTTGAATGTAGGCTACGTTCGAGAGTTCGACCGAGGAGCTCACGCGTCCGGCGATCTTGGTGACTGCAGTGCCAAACTCCTGCTTCTTCGCATCAGCGATGGAGATCGGGTCTTGCGCATGGAGCGCCGTTGCAGTGCAAACGACAACTGTGGCAAGAAGAAGGGAACGAATGTTCATTGAATGGACCGATAAAAAGTGTATCAAAAGATCGAAAGGGAAATGCTGTCTACCGTGGGGGGATCCGCATCGTAGGTATAGAGCATGTAAGAACGTCCGGCAGAGATCTGAACGTTTGGCAGGACGGCAAGAACGTTGGTAGTGCCACCTTCACGTACTTCAAACGAATACGTGCCGGGTTCAATTCCATGATAGACAGGAGAACTGATCCCGATATCATATTCTTCCGGTAGGAGTCGGGGACCGCCAGTGATCCAAACTTCCAAATACGACACGCTCTCCAGTTTCTCAGCCATATGGGTAAAGCGGATCACTGACGATGTTGCTCCGGCTGGCAACACGGTGTCTTGGATCTCGCGTCGGAACTCCACGAGACTGGTGGTGTCACCGCGAACAAAGAGGATCACGCGACCATTACCACCAAGAGTGTAGCGGAGATTGTCGCGGTAGACCGTTGTAGGACTTCCGATGAAGAACGTCACCGGACGTCCGGCGGCAACTTGCGTATAGGCAGAGGCATCACCTCGCGTCACATCGACATTGATCGTGCTGTCCATGGTTACGCGCACGGTAGGCACGTTCTGCGTGGTATTCACGATCAGAACCGAAGCCGGATCTGGTGTTGGAAACGTGATCACACCGGATTCACATCCTATGACCGAAAGGATCACAACACACATTCCAAGCAGGCGAAGAGAGTTCATGGTGAGCCCCTTAGAATGTGTAGCGCATGCCAAGCTGCATACGCCAACGTGAGTAGAAGTTGTCGGTGTTGTATACGCCGGGTCTGCCGTTGGTAACGGGCTCGGTATAGGTCATGCGCAGTCTGCCTTGAGCATCGAAGGGTTTGCCGTTGTTATCAAGCACCAACCCAAAGAGGTTGGCACTTTGGAAGTCTACATAACGCTGCAGTCCCCAGTCTGGATTGAGGAGGTTCAAGACGTTCTGCACATCAAGCGTGAATTGGACGCTGTGATCAGAGAACGCCGGGAACTCCTGTTGAATACGCAGATCGAGTTGATTGATCCATGGCTCGCGCAGGGCATTTCGCGGAAGGATCTTGCCTTGATACTCTTTGAGGATCGGATTGGCATCAATGAGCGTCATGATCTGTGACCAGATCTGGTCCGGTGATCTGAGGTCCGTAGCATCGGTAGGGGGCGGGATCACAACGCGCGTGTTGTAGTCTTCATCAGTAGGGATGTAGACAAGGTCATTTCCACCCACGGCATTGTCGCCGTTATAATCCTGGGCATAGGACAGAGAGTATGGCCGACCGGAGTTACCCGAGTAGAAGATCCCAAACGACGTCCAGATACCCTTTGACCAGGTTACACGATACGATCCGCTCACAGAAACGCGATGTAAGAAATCAAAGTTTGATGTCCCAACGGTTGCATTGTTCGGATCGATCACATCTGTACTGGTCCACTGCGACGATGCCGTTGCAGCAGTGGAGGAATTGAGATCCTGCGTGCGACCGTAGGTGTACTGCATCATCATCGAGAGTCCGGGGATGATCTTGTTTGTCTCGTCGACTTTGATCTGACCGGACACGCTGTATTGCTGACCTTCTGACCGACTTCTCATGAGGATCACCTGTGTAAAGCGTCGGTCCACAAGGGAGTCTGGAGAGCCCCCTGCATAGAGCGGGCGACCATCCAGCGGCGAAACACCGACCAACGTATCTCCATCCTTGATGAAAGTGAGATTCGATCGCGTAAGGTTGAGGTTGGCGTAGTCCACCTGATTGATGAAGGCGCCATACATCCCTTCGAGTGTGAAGATGATGCCGTCCGTGAGCTTGATATCGGTTGCAAGCGTAGACCTCCATACCTGAGGCATACGGAAGTCTTTATCGGTGATGTTGATCGCCGATGTATTAATGGGGCTCCCAGGATATCCAGAATCACCTGGACGAGGTGGTGGCACACGCAGGTCCCACTCTACGGGCACGCCATTGCTGGTGATCGGATTTGGGAGGTTGTTGCCACCAAGCTCGGCGCGGTAAAGATCCATGCCGGTGTTGGAGTATTGATTCGAGAGCCAAACTCCGGCGACGCGTCCGGTGAAGATCCCGGTACCGCCGCGGATCTGCCACGACTTGTCTCCGGAGATGTCGTAGTTGAATCCAATGCGAGGGGAGAAGAGCAAGCTCCCTGACGGGACCTCGCTTGTGGATCTGCCGGGAAATGCCTCGGCAAAGGCCGGGTTCTCGTATGGCGTTGTGAGGAAGATCGGTGCATCCACGCGCAATCCGAACGTTAGACGCAGTTGCGGATCCACTTGATACTCATCCTGAGCATAAACGCCAAGCTGCATCATGTTCCACGCAGAGCGCGGCATGGGATCGCCGCCCGTTACCGCTTCATTGGCATAGCTCACGCGGTAGTAGTTGGCCTGTCCGGCTTCGTAAGCATCTACGGTTGGGAACTGATAGCTTGCGTAGTAGTCCTGAATGAAGAGGTTGTTGAAGCGAGAGAATTCGTTGTGTGTTCCAAACGTCAATGTGTGATCGCCGAGGAACCATGTGATATCATCGGTAAGTGCAACCAGTGTCTGATCCAACGCGTTGGCCTGTGAACTGCGTTCCGGACCTAGGATAACATTGAGACCCGAACCAACCTGCACACGCACTTCGCCGAATGGAATGGGGTTGCCGGCTGCATCAGACGGCAGGATACGAGCATCATTCGTTTGTGTGTACGACACACGCAGCTCATTGCTGAGCTCACCGGAAAAGACGCTGTTCCATTGAAGAACTGTTTGATTGTTGATACTCTCAAACGTATTCATCCTACTCGTAAGACTGTAGTTGGTATTGCTGCGTTGGAGGTTGCGGTCTTGAATTCCGTATGTGAAGTTGTGACGCAGCTGCAGCTTGTTCTGCTCATCAACGTTGTAGTCAAGACGGGCAATGATATTGACCGTATTGTTCTGAATGTTCGTTGTTCCGTATTCACCGGCATCGTATCCGTATCGACTCTTTGTGATCGAGACGATCTCATCAAGCACCGAAGAGCTTACGGGGAAGTTGTTTAGAGCTGAGGGGTCGTTGAGTGCCACTTCGACCGGAGTGGAGCGGAGTCGGCCTTCTGCTGTTACGTGAAACAGAAGTTTGTTCTTGATGATTGGTCCGCCAACACGTCCGCCGAATTGATAGTCGTAGAAGGTCTCAAAGGGGCGCCGTGCCGCGTCGGGACTTGGTCCTACAAGATCCTGATTCCGCCCAAAGAAGAAGATCGAACCATGGTAGTCGTTGGTGCCACCACGCGTGATGGCATTCACCAAGCCCCCTGTGAAACCACTCTGACGGATGTCGTAGGGTGAAACGTTCACACGGATGCGCTCAATGGCATCAAGGGAGAGGAAGTTCGAATTGGCCTGCGACCCTGCCGTGCCGGCAGAACCAAGGGCGAACACATCATTCGCAACTGCACCATCGATCTGGAAGTTGTTGAAGCGTGAGTTCACACCCATGATGCTCAGACCCTGAAGTCCGTCGCTCCCCGCAGTCTGCGTCTGATTCGCATAAGGATTGATCCGTGCGATATCGCTGATACTCCGATTGATCGTTGGCGCAGCGCTGATCGCTGCTTCGTTGATCACCGAGCCGGAACCCGTTCTGCTTGCATCGAAGATGGCGTCACGTTCACCTGTTACCACTACCTCTGAACGTTTGGAAGCCGAGGTCTCGAGCTTGATGTTGATCGTGGTGGCATCACCTTCGTCAACCTTCACATTCCGTACGGTATCCGAGCGATATCCCACGAACGAAGCGATCAACGTATAGGTGCCCGGCCGAACACCCTTGATAAGGTAGTTGCCCTTGCTTTTGCAGATCGCGCCGTAGATAGAACCGGTTGTGGTGGAGATGATCTTCACCGTGGCACCGTTCAAGGGTGTCTCACCGATTACGGTGCCCGTTACCGATCCCGTTGTAACGCCTTGGGCGAACAGGTGCGTGGGCAGACCAAGTATGAATAAGCTCCAGAGAACAACGGCGCAATACTTCATGACGTCCTGTGCGTGGCGAGTGAGGCGATGGCAAAACTACGGGTTTTCCGTTCCGCGGACGGAAGCCCCCGTATATTCGTTGCATGACAGAGGCAGGTACTTTTTCCCCGGTTTCGGCCCGTTCGGCCCTGCACCTGGCGTCGCTACTCGATCTCTCCACACGAGCGGCCGAATACGACTCTGCGGAGCCGATCCTCAATGCAGCACTTCTGAGTGTGATGGGACGCCTTAAGGTCCTGCGTGCCTGTGTGCTTCGTCCGCACAATGGACAGTACGAATCCGTTATTACAAAGGGAGTTCCGGCGATCTCGCTACCGCTCTTTGAACTTTCTGAGCCTACATTCGCCGAGGATGTGGAGAGTGCGGAGCCCCTTACAGCCGCCGGGATCCATTGGCTCATTCCGCTGAATCACCAGGGGGATGTGACTGCCGTGTTATGTCTTGGAAAAACGCTCGATTCCGTCGAAGGCGACCCTGATGTGCGGACGTATGTGGACCTTATGAGGTCCATCCTCTCCATTGCCGTCCATAACGTTGAAACCATGTTGTCACTGCGACATTCAACGATCGAAGTGGAACGTGGTGCCCTGCTCGTTCGCTCATTGTATGAATTCGCTCGTGATTTCACTGGTACAAAGGACAGTAAGGCCATCCTCCGGCTCTTGTCGTTGCGATTGATGGGTCAGCTCATGACCACCAACTTTGCCATCATCCTTGACGACAACTTTGGGATGGAGCAGGTGATCATCAACCGAAAAGAGTCAATGCCGTTGCAGGATCTGCATCCCGACGTGCTCTCGTTGAAACAACCGCAGCTCACCTCTGCAATGTCCGATGATGATCCGTTAAAGGGGCTCTTTGAACGCCTCGATGTTGGTATGGCTGTTCCGATGGTTCTGCGAGGTAATCCCGTTGGTGTCTTGGCCGTCTGCCGGAAACTCAACGCCAAGGAGTATACACACGAAGAACTGCAGTTTCTTGAAGCCGCGGCTACGATCGTTATCACAGCTCTCGATAATGAGCGATTGGATAAGGATCGTGCGGAACGTCAGCGACTTGAGAACGAGCTCGACATTGCTGCTGACATTCAAGCAGGGTTGTTGCCGTTGCAATTGCCGCCAACACCCGGACTCGATGTAGCTGCAGACACACGTTCAAGCAGGCAGATCGGCGGCGACTATTACGACGTGATCCGGCTCGACGAACAACAGACATTACTGGCCATCGCTGATGTAGCTGGCAAGGGCGTTCCCGCGGCCTTGCTCATGGCTAACGTGCAAGCAGCGTTGAATGTGCTGGCAAGACTTCGTCTTCCGCTCACACAGATCGTTGAACACGTTAACAGACTTGTGTATGAGAATACACCTCCGGAAGTCTTCGTCACGTTATTCCTTGCTGTGATCGATACAGCCACGGGCACACTTGAGTACGTCAATGCCGGACACAATCCACCCATCCTGCTGCGCGGTGATGACGTGGTGCTGTTGCAAGACGGCGGAGTACTCACCGGTGTTATCCTCGACCCACCTCCTTACCGCCTCGGCGTTGGTGGTGTACGCTCCGGTGACGTACTTGTGTTATACACTGATGGCGTAACCGAGACATTCAACAAGGTAGGTCTGGAATACGGCATTGAATCGCTTGTTGAATGTATTCGCACAAACCGCGAATCAACGCCGTCTTCGATCCTCCAAGCGATCCAGTTCGCTATCCACGCATTCAGCGATGGAGCCCACCTCACAGATGACACATCACTAGTTGTAGTAAAGGTCCAATGATCTCCCTCGATACCTCCATCCGCGAGGCCGCGCGCCTCAATAATGTGCCAGTAGGGGAGGCCGTAGAACCTTTCGCACGGGTCCCGTATGAAACGGAACTCGCTGTTAAACGTGTTGGCTTAGAAAAGTTCATGACGGGACTAAAGGTCCCTTCTTCGGTCATCGATCCCATCGTGCCCGCACCGATGCCTCGTGGGTATCGCACCACCTCCCGTAGACGTGTAGAGTTTGGTAGGGGGCAGGTACGACTCCTTCATGGCGATGGTAGTGATGCCTATGGCGCAAGCCCCTTAGAACCGATCTCCCATGCAGAGATCTATGTAACGGTGGAGAAGCTGCTTGACGGGCTCACGCCGATGGTCTCCGGCGCAGTGAACCATGTGATCCTTCGCGGGACCTATGAAGAATTCGTTCTGATCATCAACGTTCGCGGACTTGATGCACGCATCGTGCGCTCACTGCGAACGCTTGCTGAACGTGTTGCAAAGGCACACCCAACCGTAAAACACGCGTGGATCTACCACGATCCCAAAGGAAGCCGGTACTACCTCGATCTGGAACGTCCAGCATCCGGTGTTGGTGCGAAGAAACTCTTTGGTGCTTCGGCGTGGATGCAGACCATCGGAGAGATCACGTATCAAGTGGGTGTGTTCTCCTTTACGCAAGTGAACCTCGCAATGACGGAGCGACTCGTTGAGACCGTTCGGCAACATGCCGGCGTAACAGAAAACGACACGCTGTATGACCTCTATTGCGGCTATGGACTCTTTGGTGCGGCCTTTGCGAAGAACGTCAGTCGCGTCATTGCTGTTGACGGTGATGAGAGTACGGTTGACAATGCACGGTATACCATTCGTCGTGCGGGTGGACAAGTGACAGCCATTCGCGAGGTCCTGCGAAGCGGTGAGGATATCGACACCGTTGTGCATGCCATTCAAAAGATGTCGCGCAAGGATCCGGCTGTTGGACCGAACATTGTGATCCTCGACCCGCCTCGTGCCGGCACAGCAGAAGGTGTGATCGCAGCCATCTCAAATGGACTTCAACCGCGTGCCGTTGTAGAGATCTTCTGCGGTCCGGATGAGATCTACCGCAGCAACAGAGAATGGCGTCAAGCCGGCTACGGTGTACAACGCATCACCCCCGTGGATCTCTTCCCGGGAACGATGAACATGGAGTTCGTTGTGTCCTACGGTAAGGGCTTTACCGCCGAGCTTCCTGAGCCCAGCCAAAGACCTCGACGTAGCGTCGAGCGGTGGTCACGATAGAGTTGTCCTGCGCCATGGCATTCCGTCTCATGTGTGACCAATGCGGTTCGCGCTTGTAGAGTCGCAATGCCGTTTCCAACGCCTGCTGCAACGCTTCTCCCGTATACCGGTGGAATCGTATGCCCGTCCCTGTGAAGGTGATCGGGTCATAGTCCTGTACGGTATCTGCCAAGCCCCCTACAGATCGTACGATGGGGACCGTTCCATACGCCAGGGCGAACATCTGCGTCAAGCCACACGGTTCGAACTTCGATGGCATGAGGTAGAAGTCTGAGCCGGCCTGGATCATGTGGGAAAGGGGCTCATTGTATCCCGTGCCCACGCGGACATGATCCGGATAGCGATAGGCGAGGTTCTTGAGGAGGTCTTCGTACTTGGCTTCACCGCTGCCAAGGATGACCAGTCGGAATCGGTCATTGGCAACAAAGGACTCAATGCAGGCTGCCAGGATCGAGACTCCCTTCTGCTCTGTGAGTCGGGTGACCATGCCCACCACGGGCAGATCGCGTTTCATTTCCGATGCCGAGATCCCCACCTCTTTCAGCAGGGCCTTCTTGTTGATGTCCTTCTTCTTGAGAGAGCTGGCATCATACGGCACGGCGATATGTTCATCGTGAAGGGGGCTCCATGTTCCGGCATCGATGCCGTTGAGAACGCCGATCAGATCTGCCCCGCGCGATTGCAATGCCCCCTGCAAACCCATGCCTTCTGGGGTCCAACGGATCTCCTGTGCATAGGTCGGACTCACTGTTGTGATCTTATCGGCGAACAGGATCCCGGCCTTCATGGCATTGAAGATCCCATCCTGCTCGTACCAGCTGCCGGTGTAGAATTCCGAGGCAGGGAAGCCGCAGAACTCCATGGCTCGTTGCGGATCGTACATGCCCTGATAGGCCATGTTGTGAATGGTGAACACGCCGGCTGTGTGACGGAAGAACTCGTCGTTATGGTAGTGCACCTTGAGCATCGGCATGCAGGGTGCCGTGTGGTAGTCGTGTGCATGGACAACATCCGGACGGAAGTCCAGCGCCCGTGCTACCTCAAAGATGGCTCTGCTGAGAAAGATGAAGCGTCGGTCATTGTCCTCAAAGCCCTCATGATATCCATAGATCCCGGGCCGGTCATAGTAGTCACTCGAACGCAGGAAATACACAGGGATGGTCGTACCGGGCAAGGTTCCGTGCCAGACCTCGGCATACTCGGTCCAGGTGCCGAACGGCACGTCCACCAGCATGTCCGTCTTAACGATGCCGAACTTCTCCGTATCGATCGTGCCGTAGAGGGGAAGGATCACAACCACGTTGTGTCCGTCCTCTGCCCAGGCCTTTGGAAGGGCGCCGGCCATGTCTGCCAGCCCGCCAACCTTTGCGAACGGTGTTACTTCTGCAGTGGCTACAAGGATGTTCATGGGCTGAGGAATGGTGCGTAGACAGGATGGCAAATATACGTGTCCATCGTGGGGAAGGCCGTTTGAGCCTGTTCTGCGTTCTCCACAGATGTGTATAACCCGAACATGGTTGATCCACTTCCGCTCATTGATGCGTAGATGGCTTGATTGTCAATGAGAGTGCGCTTGATGTCTGCTAATACTGGGTGTTGGACGAAGACACTTCGCTCAAAGTCATTTACGAAGTGATCTTGCATAAGCTGTTGATTGTTAATAGACATGCGGAGTTTGTCCACTAAATCACTTCCCGGTTTTCCACTCGTAATCCCCAATGTGGAATACGCATGAGCAGTGTTAACATGGAGTCCGGGACAGACCAACAGAACGGTCCATGGAATCGAGAGATCGAGAGGAGTGATGTGTTCGCCCCTTCCCTCGACCAAGGCAACACCGGCATGCAGGAAGAACGGCACATCGGAGCCCAGTTGTTCAGCAAGGGGCTTTAAGCTGTGTCGCAGGGCATCGGTTAGGTCGTGACCGTTGACCAATGCCATGGCGATGAGAGCAGCGGCGGCATCACTAGAGCCCCCTCCCAAACCGCCACCTGTCGGGATGCGTTTGTGGACGGTTATCTTTGCGGCTCGATCTTCATTGGGAAACGCTGTCGAGTAGAGTCGACAAGCGCGACTGACGAGATTTTCGTCGGGCAGATCCGTAACAGGAGGCTCGCAGATCACCTCAAGCGCATCAGAAGCGGTTACCTCAAGCGTATCATGCAGGTCAATGCCGATGAAGATCGATCGAATGTCGTGGAAGCCATCCGGACGCTTGCGGAGGACCTCAAGTCCGAGGTTGATCTTAGCGCAGGCGCGCAGGACAAAGGAATTCATGGGGATGGTTGCGTTGAAGGAACATGCGAAGTTATGACAGGTACATCGTCACAGATCACATATTCGAATGAGCTGGCACGGAAAGGGATCCACCTAGCGTCGATGCTCATTCCCATCATCTACCTACAGGTTGAACACTGGACAGGGATCGGCATCCTTGTGAGTATGACGGCCGTCTCGATTCTGATTGACTCGTTGATGCACTTCCACGAGCCCACAAGAAGAGTGATGCTCGACGCTGTAGGCTCCTTGATGCGTACACATGAGTTGCGTAGAGATCGGTTCCACCTCACCGGCGCGTCGTGGGTGCTCATCGCCGCAACATCATCCTTCTTGGTCTTCCCATCGATCATCGGCGTTACGGCGTTCACCGTACTCATCGTTAGCGACACCTTTGCCGCTCTGATCGGTCGTAGATATGGGGCTCGCCCCTTCATCGACAAGAGTGTAGTTGGCACCATCACCTTCATCATCACCGCGATGATCGTGGTAGTGGTTTACGGGTTGATCTTTTCGCTTCCGTGGACATTCTATGCCGTCGGTCTTGTGTCGAGCATTGCCAGCGGAGTTGCGGAGGCTGCGTCTACTCGTCTGCACCTCGACGATAATATTTCCACGCCCTTCAGCTTTGCCATCACCATGTGGGTACTCGGAGCGATCCTCGTAGCTACCGGCCTTCCAAATTTCATTCACGCCCTTCCCTGATCTGGTCACACGTATGCGGTCCTCCACTAAATGGTTTCTTGCGATCCTCCTTGGTATCTCCGTGGGCATCGCTGCCTTCTTCATCTGGTATCGTACGCAGTCCATGTCCGTAGAAGGATTCTACGTTGAGACCGACGGATTCACCGATTCCCGAGGCGATGAGATCGCTTCAGTCCATTTTGTGAAAGTTGAAGCCTACGATTCATTGAAGATCCTCCGTGTTGCCGAAGAGATCACACGCACAACGATCGAATCGAATACACTCGACGCATCAAAGAAGCGCCGGTTCCTATTCCATTTCTATGTGGGAAGCGATACAACGGCACTCTCGCCCGAAATGATCGACGAACTTGCCTATACCAACCCCTCGATCGAAGACCCAAGCACCACGCTGCATGTTATACCAAGTGGCTATGTGATCTCCGCCACATTCGCCCCCACAATGCTTCAGCCCCAAGCTGTGGAATCACGCCGCACACAGTTCTATATGCCGAAGCCGGGGATACGCGCGCAGAGTGTGAAATAATGAACAGCGAACGGAGAACAGCGAACAGAAAACAGCGAACAGCGAACAGCGAACAGAGAACAGAGAACAGCGAACAGCGAACGCTGAGTCACGTTTTGGCAGTGAGGATGCACGTGATAGTAAGAACTTGTTCTAACTATCAGGAGCGCATCAATGTCAGGAGTAGATCCGCTTAAACAGCGGTCTTTTGATTTGGCCCTTGGCGGGCTTCGGTTTTCGATGGATTTCAAAAGACGCAGCAAGGAATTCGATATCGGGAATCAGATCTGTAGATGTGCCACTGCTCCCGGTGCACTGATAGCTGAGGCAAAGGACTCCGAAAGTCGTGCCGATATGCGGCATAAGTTTGGAATCGCACTCAAGGAGTGCAGGGAACTTCGATATTGGCTTGATCTACTGATAACCTCGGGCCTAGTTATTCAATCAGAAGTCAGCGAGATTGAAGAATCACTTAACGAGGTCACAGCTATCCTCGTCGCCTCGCGAAAGACACTCTCAACTCCATGATAGAGGGTTCTCTGTTCTCTGTTCGCTGTTCGCTGTTCTCTGTTCACTTCCTAAACTGCGAATCCTTCCACTCGGCAAACAGGTGTTTGACCTTGTTGCGTTGGTATTTGCCGGTTGAGGTTACGGGGAGGGCATCGGTGAAGATCACCACCTTTGGTGATTTGTGGAAGGGGAGATTGGCTCTGCAGAAGGCGATGATGGAGGCTGTATCAGCTGTTGGGTCAGAGGCGATGACGAGGGCGCCTACTTCTTCTCCGTACATGTTGTTTTCGAAGCCGACGCAGATGCCGGCCTTCACTCCAGGTGCTCGATTGATCACTTCGTCGATCTCCAAGGGGGCGAGGTTTACGCCGCCACGAATGATGAGTTCCTTGAGTCGACCGGTGATGAAGTAAAACAGGCGCCCCTTCTCATCGGGAAGACAAAAACCTTCATCGCCCGATCGGAACCATCCGTGGGCAAAGGCTTCTGCATTGGCTGTATCATTGGCGTCATAACCGCGCATCACGTTGGTGCCGCGGATAACTATCTCGCCACGCTCACCGCGCGCAATGGAGTTGCCCGATGCGTCGTGAATGTCCATTTCGTTGCAGGGGAGAGCAACACCGATGGAAGGGAATCCGTGATCCTGCATCCATGAGCGATGTTCATGATCGGTGAGGTCAACAGGCAGGAAGCAGGAGTAACACGTTGTTTCCGACAGACCGTAGCCGTGAACGATGCGGATGCCATAGGTGGATTCAAATCTGTCAGCCAGTTCACAGGTTAGGGGGCCGGCACCACAGATGATATGACGGAAACTCGACTGTGGTACGGCACTTCCGTCGGCACCTGCTTCAAGGAGTAAGGCCAGAAGCGTTGGTACCACACTCACAACATTCACGTCTTCGTTCACGATAGAGGAGAAGAAACGATGGGGTGAGAACTTGCGATGGAGTACCACTGATGCTCCGGCAATGAACGGGGCAACATGTGTTACGATGGTTCCATTCACATGATGAATGGGAAGCACACACATCATGCGCTGATCGCTGGTGATGCCATGCCATGATGAGATGTCCGTGCCATCAGCAAAGAGATTCTGCTGCATGAGGACAACACCCTTGGGGTTTCCTGTTGTTCCGCTTGTGTAGACGATGAGACAGTCATCCCACCGCATATCAAGCGTGGCATCTGGCCATGGATAGGGTTCACATGCACGGACCGTAGCATAGAACGCAGGATCCGTTGTATCGGTATCCACATCGATGATCGCGATGTCAGAATCTCCACAAGCAGTTAATACGCGTGATCGATATTCACTTCTGCACAGCACGACCTTGGTGCCGCAGTTTTGTACGATGTAGGAAAGTCGCCCTTCATCTTCGGTCATGTTCAGTGGCACAGCACATGCGCCCATGAGCCAACAAGCGAAATAGGCCAGCACCGTGTCGGGATGATTATGTCCGGCGAGCGCTACCCGATCGCCCCTTCTCACACCATGATCCTGAAGGTGGGTGGCCATCCGTCGTGCGACGTCGATGAAAACGCTGTACGACCACGATGAACGGTTGCCG
Organism: Ignavibacteria bacterium; assembly: GCA_016707005.1. NCBI lineage: Bacteria > Pseudomonadati > Ignavibacteriota > Ignavibacteria > Ignavibacteria bacterium. The sequence continues at coordinate 106,783 of JADJIQ010000002.1, read as the reverse complement.
CGCTCATCCACATAGATCAACCACGTCTTCTCCAAATAGGCGGCATCGTGATGACGCATCAGATCGCCCCAACTCAGGAAGGACTGAGGTACATCGGAAGCCTTGATGCCATGAGCAGAACGGGCGGGATGGTCGGAAGGCATGATCATGCGGAAGGGGCGAGGGTGGAAGAGGGGATCGGACCGTAATTTGTCGGACAGCCCGAAAAATAACCCCGATGATGCACAAAGGCGGAATGATGATCGATCTGAGAAGTGATACGCTAACAGTTCCCGATGACGGAATGCGTCAAGCCATGGCCAGTGCCTCGGTGGGTGACGATGTGTATTCGGAAGATCCCACGGTCCTGGAACTCCAGGATCGCGTAGCGTCGATGTTCGGCAAGGAAGCCGCCTTGTTCGTCCCAAGCGGTACACAGGGCAATCAGATCTGCATCGCTCTCCATGCGACTACCGGTGAAGAAGTGATCGCCGAACGCAATGCCCACATCTTCCATTACGAGAACGCAGCAACAAGCGTTATCGCTCGTGCGCAGATCCATGCACTGGATTCTGATGCCGGTTCGATGGTCTTGGAAGATGTCCTTGGTGCGATCCGACCAGCCGCGTATTACTACCCCCGCACCGCTCTCATCGCCGTGGAGAACACCCACAATCGTCACGGCGGAACTGTCCTATCAATGAGCTACCTCCGCAACCTCCGCCTAGTCGCAAATCGATCTGGATTGCCGGTGCATTGTGACGGAGCCCGCATATGGAATGCCATGACCGCTACAGGAACGTCGGCGGCGGAGTATGGAGAGCTCTTCGACACCATGAGTGTATGTCTCAGTAAGGGGCTTGGTGCTCCCATCGGCTCGCTCATCCTCGGCTCGGGAGAGATGATCGAACGCGCACGTCGGTGGCGCAAGATGTTGGGCGGCGGAATGCGTCAGGTTGGCGTGTTGGCAGCGGCCGGACTCTACGCACTGGACACCAACCTCCCGAAACTTGCGGCAGACCACCAGCGCGCCAAAGCCTTTGCCGAAGAAATCGCCGCTATCGATGGCGTTGATATTGAGCTCGAGAGAGTGCAGACCAACGTGGTGGCCTTCCGGGTGCCGGCATTGACCGATGCGGAGTTTATAGCTGCCTGTTTTGAGAAGGGGCTTCGCATTGCACCCATCAAGCCCGGGACTATGCGTGCCGTGTTCTATCATCAGGTGAGTGATGCCGACCGCGCGGAGGCAGCGGGCATCGTTCGCAGTGTACTCAACAGGAACTGAGACTACCAGCCCCCTTCGCTATCTTTGCAACTACGTCAACCGTGGATCATCATGCCAACCTCAGACAAAGTAGAAGCAACCGTCGATCATGGACCCGTGACCATTGAAGGTCATGGCACGTTCCACCATCGTCTCCATAGCCGCGTCCGCTCATACGATGTGGACCGTCAGGGCATCGTCCATAACGCCATCTACTTGTATTGGCTCGAGGCTGCACGCATCGAGTACTTCCGTGATATCGGTGTACCCATCGATCGTGCATCGTTCGTAACCAAGCATCGTTTTGTAGTTGCAAAGACATCAATCGAATATGCGGCCGCAGCACAATTCGATGATCCGTACACGGTCTTCACCCGAGTATCCTTCGTCAAGAACTCGTCCTTCGGATTCGAACACGTGATCTGTCACGAAAACGGAACCATCCTTGCCGTTGCCAGCAGCGTGCTGGTCCATCTCAACCCGGCCAGCCATAAACCCGATCGCATCCCGGATTCCTACCGGACGCTGATCAGTGAGTTTGAGCTATGAGGGACGTAAGATGGGACTCTAGCACTCTAACAATCTAGCACTCTAACAATCTAGCACTCTAACTAGTATTCCAACGTAAGCAACGCCCTGTACGACTCGTACCCTGCATCATATGGATGTGAAACGAGGATCTGTGCAGAGCCCTTAACGATGCGAGCCCCTTCTACTTCATAGAAGGCTAGGCGTATCTGTCTGCCCTGATCATCGGAGGCCCATTTGTATGGGGACCACGTATTGTTAACGGTGAAGTATTCTCCGGATATCCACGATGCAGGCGTTTGGCACATAGTCCATCCACCATCGCAGATCTTGTTATCCGTGGAGAAGCAGAATGTGCGGACAAACGGTGATTGATCGATGTTCGGACGTATCGTGTCCGGCAAGGAGAATTCTAGACGTGGAATGGTCATGCGATACGGAACAGTGTTGCGTTCGATCCATATCGTGTTCAGAAACGCCGTGTCTGTGACGATAGCCTCGTATGCACTATCACCGAAGTAGTAGTACACGGAGAGCCGTGTTGGATGCACCGCTCCGTCAACATAGGACTTGTTGCGGTCCACGTCGAGTTCTACCGGAGATTTACAGGCGTACGAGAAGAGCGCCGTTGCCATGATCAACACGGCAGCGAGCTGCTTACCGCCACGCGCCGAGATCAATGCTGAGGCCATAGGAGAGTCCCCACTTCGTGGATGTGAACCACGAATTCTGGAAGGTGTAGAAGAGTGCTGAACCGTCGAGACCAACAGTGAATCTCACCGGGCCGATCGGCTGATACGCAAGGCCGATGGTACCGCGTCCGATAGGTCCTTGAGAGAATGCGGCACCTACGGTAGCCATTGCAAATGGTTGAAGGCCGGGTAGGATCTCAAAGTTGATCGAAGAGAATTGATAGGTGGCTCCCATCCAGAAGAGGACAGGTGTCTGTGTCCATTCTGCTTGACGGTATCCATCGAATCCGTTGAATGTTTGCACGAATGACTCCGTGCCCATTTCAACACCAATTCGATGTTGTTCGCTCAACGGAATGGTCAAGGAGAAGGCTGTGTTCGGCAGAAGGGTTGACGTAACACTTTCCGGTGTTGGTTCCGAAGCATCGAGTCCGCTCGCAAGTGTTCTGAACCCAAATGACAATGGCAGCGTGCTTGTACGCGGTGAGACACGATCGGAACTAAGCAGTCCCTGTGATGCAGCCGAGCCATATGGAGCTTCTGTATAGATATCCCGTGCAACGATCGACCGTGATGCAGAGAGCGGATCCACAGACGGTGATGAACCGATCATCATCGCAGGGTCGGCGGCCGTTGTCTGAGCGGCTTCATCGATTTGAACCTCCGGAGCCGCAGTTGCCAGAACCGGTGCAGCAGGTTGCTCAACGGGGACGATGACGCGACGGATGTAGACGGTGTCCACGCGTGCGATGACAGGCTCCGGTTGTTGTTGTGGCGCACCCGTGATGACCGGTTGTTGTAGTGATGGAGGAACAGCTCCGCCCCCTGAGGCAAGATTGGAACCCTTATCTGCAGGCGTGGTGGACATCACCGAGAACATCACCAAGGCGCCGGCTACGAGTCCGCCAGCTGTGTACACCAGTGATTGCAAACCTTCCCACCACGGAGCAGAGGCACTGACAGCGGCTGCCCCTGCACCGCCGATGACGGCACCGGCAGGAGTAAGACCGGCTGCGGCTAAGATGCCTGTCTCAACCGATGGAGAAGGGAAGAGTTGATCGCGATGGACCGCGCCCCTGATCGAAAGGATGTCCTTCATCTCCGTACGGAGTTCAGGGTTTCCGGCAAGAGCGTCAAAGAGCCTCTGCTCGTCCGGAAGCTCCAGCTCTCCATCCATAAAGGCATAGAGTGCTTCGTCGGGTGTCAGTGGATTCATGGTTCCGTCAGTCATAAGTGTCACGCTTTTGAATTCAAGTCTGCCAGATAGGGGGCTAACACGTCTCGAAGTTTCTTCTTGGCTCTGAAGATCCGCACCTTCACAACATCGAGGGATTCGCCGATGATCTCGGAGATCTCGTTGTAGGAAAGACCGTTGTATTCGCGGAGTACGAATGCTTCACGGTAATCTTCGGGCAAGAGTTCGAGCGACGTTTGAATGAGTTGCAAGAGCTCTTTCTGTTCATATGGTACATCGTGATACGTCAGGTGGAAGTCTTCGACTTCTACATACTGGCGTTTCGACCGAGCACGGTGGGACAGACAGAGATTGCGGGCGATCGTCATCAGGTAGGCAGGGAAGTTCTCAAGCTCCCGTCCTTGACGTCCTGATTCAAAAAGCTTCACAAACGTCTCCTGAAGAAGATCTTCGGCGGTCTGGTTGTCGCCAAGGATCTTTCTGCAGTACGTGTAGATACGTTGGGAATACCGACGGTACAGCAACGACAACGCCGCCTGGGCCGCAGAATCATCCTGCGCCAGCCGTGCATACAGCTCAAGATCCGGTGTTTCGTCCACCGGAGCCCTCCGCTGATGATGCGATGTCCCCGTCGCCATGTGTCAGCCTTCTCAACGTGCTACAGATGCATTGACGCCCCACTGCCGGACCTGTTACAGCTGGTAGGGTGTTATTTGACCGTAATTTAGCCCCATGGCATCACCTGAACGACGCGCTGCCGGACTTTTCATGATCCGAGCAGATGCAGCCCACTGGGCAGACCACGACTATCGTGAACGGATCTATCGTCTCATCGACCGCGGAGTAGGGGGCGTTGGGGTCTTCCTCGGCGGACTGGAAGAAACGGCTTCGATGATCGAAGATCTGCAACGTAGAGGCGGCCGCCGCCTCATTATCGCCGCCGATTACGAACACGGACTGCCGATGCGTCTCGACGGCGGGATCGCCTTTCCACGAGCAATGGCTCTGGGGCGGACGCTTCCGGGTATCACCGAACACGTTGCCGCTTGTATCGCCATTGAGGCCTCGGCCATCGGGGTGCATTGGAATTGGGCTCCGGTTGCCGACATAAACTCGGATCCAAACAACCCGATCATCAACACTCGCTCCTTTGGTGAAACGGCAGAGGTCGTGGCTGCCCATGCGGCCGCATATGTTCGCGGTACACAGTCGCGGGGCGTGATGGCCTGTGCGAAACATGCACCCGGACACGGAGACACCCGCGTGGATTCACACGTAGCGATGCCTACCATCGACGTATCGGTGGACGTTGCGCGGTTGCGTGAGTTCATCCCGTTTCGGGCCTGCATTGATGCTGGTGTTCGTTCTGTGATGGTTGCTCACATCGTTGTACCATTTCTCGACGGAACACTTCCGGCATCGTTGTCTCATGAAGTGGTCACCGGACTCATCCGAAATGAATGGGGTTTTACGGGGCTCATCACAACGGACGCCATGGATATGAAGGCCATCGACGATACGTGGTCGAGCGCGGAAGCGTCGCTTCTTGCGATCAAGGCCGGTGTAGACGTAGTACTCATGCCATCGAATCCCAATGCGGCTATCGATGCCGTTCTCGAAGCCATAACAACCGGCGCTATCTCCGAAGAACAACTTTCTGCCTCCGAAGCACGCTGGGATGATGCCCGCGCCTACGTAGGGCTGCGCTCACGCACGGCCGGTTCCTATGCGTCACGTGAACGAGTTGTGGTTGACCAGTCAACACATGCCATGATCGCACTCAAGGCAGCAGACGCTGCACTGCGTCTGGAGGGGAATCTAGACCTCTTGCCGATCACGCAATACACCCAGGCAGCGGTCTTTGCCGTGATCGATGAGGCCGAAGCCGATGCGGCAACCACGTGGTTCCAATCCCTTGCGCAGGCAACGGAGTTGAACGTGGATTTCGGATATATCGACGGGTCCATCTCCGATCAGGATCTTGAAGCACTGCAGTCAGGGATCACCGAAGCAGAATGTGTGGTGTTTGCCTTTTTCGGGAAAGCAGTGGCGTTTCGCGGACGGCTTGCTGGTATGGAGCGCATACCCGATGTGATGAAGCGTCTGGCAGGGGAACGTCCTATCGTGGTTGTTGCCTGCGGAAGCCCGTACGGTATTGAGGAACTCCCCGCAGATCTTCAACTCTACACGTATTCCGATACGCTGCCGTCTCTGGCAGCCAGTGTGATGCGACTCATCGGCCGAGTGGTCAGTGAGAATTAGCGTATTTTTGACCAGCTTTTTTGATCGCAATTCGAATTGCGACCACTTCGTTCGGAATCTGTCTTGACCACGATCCTTCTTACCGGCGGTGCCGGATTCATCGGTAGTAACCTCGTGCGAATGATCGCGAAAAGCGGTCGATATCGCGTTGTGGTCCTTGACGCGTTGACGTATGCCGGCAACCTTGAGAATCTCGAAGGGGTGATCGACGATTCGTCTGTGAGCTTTGTGCATGGCTCGATCAATGATGCTGAGCTTGTACACTCAACGATGGAACAGTACGAAGTTGACGCGGTGATGCATCTGGCGGCCGAGTCCCATGTGGACCGATCGATCGTCTCGGCAGCCCCCTTCATCGAAACAAATGTGACGGGTACGCTCATCCTGCTCGAAGCAGCTCGTACATTCGGAGTGAGACGCTTTCTGCATGTCTCCACGGATGAAGTCTACGGAACACTGGGTCCGGATGACGCCCCCTTCACAGAACACTCACCCCTCGATCCTACATCGCCGTATGCGGCATCGAAGGCCTCCAGCGATCTGCTTGTGATGTCCTTTGTACGCACGCATGGTTTGGATGCTGTTATCACGCGGTGTTCGAACAACTACGGCCCATATCAGTTCCCTGAGAAGTTCATACCCTTGATGACGCTCAATGCCATGGAGCAACGTCCACTTCCGGTCTACGGGGACGGACGCCAGGTACGAGACTGGCTCCACGTTGATGACCATTGTACGGGGCTCCTTCTTGCCCTTGAACGTGGACGTCAGGGAGAGGTCTACAACTTCGGCGGCTTTGGAGAGCGAGCGAACATCGATGTGGTGCACGAGATCCTGCGTCATACCAAGAGCGATCATGCATTGATCGAACACGTCACGGACCGCAAGGCCCATGACAGACGGTATGCTATCGATGCAACAAAGGCGCAGATGGAATTGGGTTGGAAGCCGGAGTGGACATTTGACGACGGACTCGAAGCAACTGTAGCATGGTACATGCAGCATCAAACATGGTGCGACCATGTTCGGAGCGGCGAGTACCGCACCTACTACCAAGAGCATTATCACCGAACACTGTAAGGAATTTCCATGGCGCTCCGCCGTGCAGGTAATCCGAGTACAACCATCAACCTTCCTGAGGAACACCTCATGGCTAGCATCCTCAGCGGTTCCATGACCGTTGGTGTTGTTGGTCTTGGGTACGTTGGTCTGCCCCTTGCCCTTGAATTCGCCAAGAGCGGTATCAAGACCATAGGCATCGATACCAGCGAAGAGAAGATCAAGCTCTTGCGTTCTGGCAAGAACTACATTCAAGACCTCGATGATGATGCGATCCGTGATGTGGTGAAGAAGTCCAAGAAGCTCTCGGCCACCACGGACTTTGCAATGGCCAAGGACTGTGATGTGATCTACATCTGTGTTCCTACGCCATTCACGCCGAACAAGGATCCGGACATTTCTCATATCGTACATGCAACGAAGGGTGTAGCGGAACATCTTCGCCCGGGTCAGCTTGTGATCCTCAAAAGCACCACGTTCCCCGGCACAACAGACAACTACGTCAAACCGATCCTCGATGCAACGAAGCTCGAATGCGGTCGCGACTACTTCCTGGCCTTCTCTCCCGAACGTATCGACCCAGGGAATACAACCTGGACAACAAAGAATACGCCTGTAGTGGTAGGGGGCGTCACCAGCGCCTGTACAGAACTTGCCGTTGCTGTGAACCAACGCATCATCAATGAAGTGGTTCCAGTGAGCTCGCCGGCCGTTGCCGAGATGGAGAAGCTGCTGGAGAACATCTTCCGCAGTGTGAACATCGCCCTGGTCAATGAACTTGCACAGCTGTGTGACCGACTGGGTATCAACATCTGGGAAGTTGTTGATGCCGCTAAGACAAAGCCGTTTGGCTTCATGCCGTTCTATCCCGGACCGGGAATTGGCGGACACTGCATTTTGATCGACCCGTATTATCTGTCGTGGGCAGCACGTGAGGTGGACTTCGTTACCAACTTCATCACGCTTGCAGCGGAAGTGAACGAGTCGATGCCGTTCTATGTGCGCGCCATGATCGAACGTGAGATCGCCAAACAACCGGTGACGTTGAAGAGTGCAAAGGTTCTGCTGCTGGGTATGGCCTTTAAGAAAGACGTAGACGATCTGCGTCACTCACCGGCGCTGAAGGTTGCTGAACTCTGCATCGAAGACGGCATCCAAAACATCAGTTACTTCGATCCCTTCATCCCGTCAGTTGACGTGCATGGAAAACGCCTCACGAGCCTCAAGTCACTCACTCCGGCCTACATCAAGAAACACGATGTGGTTGTGATCACAACAGATCACAGTTCGTTCGATATCAACATGATCGTGAAGAACGCCAAGGTTGTGATCGATACACGCAATGCAACCAAGGACGTGCGCGGATCGAAGAAGAACGTGGTTCTTCTCGGGGATGGCAAGTGAAGAAGATCCTCTCCGTTGTTGGGGCTCGACCTAACTTCATGAAGGTAGCGCCGATCCATCGAGCGTTTGGGGCGTATTCGGAAACGTGGGAGCATCATATCGTCCATACTGGACAACATTATGATGCTGCGATGTCCGATGCCTTTTTCCGTGACCTCGATATGCCGCACCCGTCATGGTTTCTCGGCGTTGGAAGCGGATCACATGCAGAGCAGACAGCGCGTGTGATGACGGGATTTGAGCAGGTATGTGCAGAGGCCAAGCCCGACTACGTGATCGTTGTGGGCGATGTCAACAGTACCATCGCCTGTGCATTGGTAAGTGTAAAACTTGGCATCCGAACAGCACACGTTGAGGCTGGGTTGCGATCGTTCGATCGGATGATGCCAGAGGAGATCAATCGAATTGCCACGGACGCCATCGTTGACGATCTATTCGTTACCGAAGCGAGTGGTATGGCACATCTTCAGCACGACGGAGTGGATCCCTCACGTATTCACTTCGTTGGGAATACGATGATCGACTCCTTGTTGTACGCACTACCGAAATCTGAGAAGAGCACTATTCATGTTGATCTCGGTCTTCAACCGGGCAACTATGCCTTGGTCACCATGCACCGTCCGAGCAACGTGGACGATCCCGTACAGCTGCGAATGATCGTAGACGTCCTGTCAACCGTGGCATCGGATATGCCAATGGTCTTCCCTGTGCACCCGCGCACACGGAAGAATCTGCAGAACCTCGGTATCGAGGTGCCGGCGAATGTCCACATGATCGATCCAGTAGGATATGTGGACTTCTTGGCGCTGATGCGCCTGGCAGCCTTTGTTCTCACGGACTCCGGCGGCATCCAAGAAGAAACCACCGCTCTTGGGGTTCCCTGTATCACGTCGAGGACAACCACAGAACGTCCCGTGACTGTTGAAATAGGTACCAACGTCCTCGTGGAACCCACCCGCAGCGGAATTCTCCAGGCCGTTGCCATGATCCGCTCCGGCGGTATGAGAGCCGGTCAGGTACCGCCGTTATGGGACGGTCATGCTGCAGATCGCATTGCAGCCGTCATCACGGCACACTATTCGTAACTTTGCGGCGTCGGAAAGCCCCTTACCCCCACTGACCAGAGTTTGGATGCGCCTGTCTGCCAGCCTATTGCGCGGTGCCTTTGTGTGCCTCATCGTGCTTCTCGTGCCTGCCCTTGCATTTTCACAAGGGGGCGGAAGCTCGTTCGATATGGACAGAATGGGAGCTTCATCCCGTAGTCAGACCAGTCTTTCGTCGCTTCTCACAGCCGATCAACTGCCCACCGATGATGTGGTGGACCCTTCCGTGTATTATCTGGGACCGGGGGATATTCTCTCGTATCAGACAACGGGGCTGGACTTTGCAGAAAAGATGACGATGGTCACCCCTGAGAACACGATCATGATGGAGCGCACTGGCGTCTTCAGTGTGGCCGGAATGACGCTCAAGGGGCTTCGGGATACCCTCCAAAATCTGATGAAGAGCAGGTCTGCCAATGTGGAGATCTTCATCACGCTACGCAGGGCACGTCTTGTCTATGTGGCACTCCGCGGAAACGTGACCTATCCCGGCACCTACGCCGTACCGGCCTCTATGCGTGTGTCCACCTTCCTTACCCTCATGCGTCAGCCATGGCTGATGAGCAAGGATGGGGGAATGGCAGAGATGGCAAAAAGCGGTGGTGTGAACGCTATTCCGACCAAGGCGCAGGAACTCACGCGGAGCTCCGGATATATGCTCGGGCCGTATGCCATGCGTAATGTGTCGGTGAGACATAAGACCGGATCAAGCACGGCCGATCTTCCAAAGGCACGAGTGGAAGGATTCTCATACCTCGACCCGCATGTTCGGGAAGGCGACGAGATCACGGTGCCGTTCGAAGACCGCAATGTTCACACGATCTCGATCTCCGGTTCCGTTGCTACGCCAACAACACTTGCGTATAAGACCGGTGACCGAGTGTCCTTGCTACTTGCTGCTGCCGGCGGTCCAACAGACGATGCAGATCTCAACCGAGTGATCCTTGTGCAATCAGCTGGTGGCGGAAAGCAGATGCTGAACGTGGATGCCAACTTCCACATCGTAGGTGAGGACATTGAGCTTCAACCCGGAAGCACGATCATCGTGGAGCGCAAGGCAGAGACCGGTGCTGCACAAGCGCAAGGTGTGATCCAAGTCTATGGTGAGGTGAATTCACCAGGAGCTGTGGTGATCATCCCGGGTGTAACGCGCCTGAGTGAGGCCGTTGCAAGTGTTGGCGGGCTTACAGCCGGTGCCTCGCTTGCATTGTCCTACGTGGTGCGTCCGGATCGCGGTCCGGTGACCATGACGCAGCAGCGTGATGATGCCTATCGCAACTTCCAATACTCCGACCTTACACTTGAGGATACCACTCGGTATCATATCGATCAGAAGTATCGACTTCCATATGTGTCGTGTGATATGGTGCGGGCCATCAAGGACACAGCATCATCGGAGAACATCGCATTGTTCCCGGGCGACATCGTTGTGATCCAGCCAACACCCGATCGTGTCTACGTCTATGGTCAGGTCCTCCGTCCGGGATATGTCCCGTTCAGCCCAAAGAAACGTCTCTCCTGGTACGTAGAACATGCCGGCGGATATGCCACAGGTGCAGAAGAAGATCGTGCCCGTATCGTCAAGGGAAGATCAAAGGTGTGGGTAGAGGACGACGACGAGGTCTTCGTAGAACCCGGTGACGAGATCTATGTGCCACGTCCACCAGACATTCCTGTAGGAACACAGATCCAGACCTATGCCATTATCGCAAGCATCATCACGAGTGTTGTTGCGCTTACGGCAACGATGATCTCCATCCTCCGCTAACGGTTCCGGTAACCGCTCCGTGGCGTCAACTCCAACCAACGAGCGATCGTTATCAGCTCGGGTACTCTCGGGCAGCGCCTGGATCATCGCATCGCAGGGGGCTATCCTGCTCCTGGTCTTTCTTGCGCAACGGATGATCCTATCAACGCTCACCAAGGAAGAGAACGGCACACTCTTCTTCGAGCGAAGAATGACGGATCTCATTGTTGGGGTCCTTGTTGATTTTGGAATGAATGGGATCCTCATTCGACGAGTGGTCCAAGAACGAGAGCGTGCACCGCAGATCATCTCGTCGGCCATAGCATTGCGACTTGGAATGTGGGTTGTTGCTACGGCGGTGAGTGCTGTCTATGCATACGTCTCGGGGTATGCCGTTCTCGACGTGGTGATCTGGTCCTTGTACCTGCTCATCGCCGCACGCACTACAATGTTGAGGTATGCGGTTGAAGCCCCTTACAGAACCACCTCTCGATTCCATGTGATCTCTCTTCTTGGTATTGCCGATGCGATGTTGTTCACCGCGATGATCTGGTGGTGGCGTACGTCGCTCGATCCATTCACTGTTATCATAGCCTACACGATCTCCGCGCTGCCGGGGTTTGTGATCCTGGTGATGCTCGACCGCGGTGAGTTCATCCGTCCGTCCTTCGTCCGCATCAAAGAAATGAAGGCCCTTGTAGTGGAGTCCATACCGGTGATCTCCTCCGTAGCGCTGATAGGAGTACATGCCTCGCTGGATACTATCCTACTTGAATGGTTCGGTACGCCGCGTGATGTGGGTGTGCTAGGTGCCATCTATGCGTCCATGGGACCGTTCCTTGTTGTGCTCCCTCAGGCTGTTTCATTGGCCGTTATGCCCGAGATCGCGCGTACGGGCAAGGATGACTCGCAGAGACGCACCGATGTATCCCTCACGGTGATACGAATGTTGGTGGTTGCAACGGTGTTATTGGTCTGCGTTGCCGGACCGTTGATCCCGCTCTTCATCGACCTCGTGAGCGGCGGAAGGTATGCGGCAGAAAGTATCCAGTTCTACTGGTTCTTGTGGACAGCGCCGCTTGTGGCGATACTCGTCTTCAGTCAGGAATTCACGGTAACGGTAGGGAAGCAACGGAACAACATCTGGATCGCTGGCGGGCTGTTGATCTTCTCTGCAGCCTTTGGACTTGCCTTTATACCGTCCTTGAGTTCCCTTGGAGCCGTTTACTCACGGCTTGCAACAGTGATCGCAGGTGCCGCCATCTGTTTCGTTGTGTTGCGACGCATCCTCGGCGAACAGCTAGATTTGTTGTTTGTGCTCCGATGCTGCACGGTGATTGCCTCAGGTATGGTGGCCACTACATGGCTTTCATCCTCTGTCCCAGTGCTTTCGGCCATCGCCGGCTCGTGTGCAGTGGCGATCGTTTCGGCACTTGCATCCGGACTCATTCACAGATCTGACGTAGTTCTCTTGACAAAAATCCTACGACGTTCACGCTGAAGATCATGTCTGCTACCATCGAACATCCATCTCGCCCCGTTTCTGCCCAAGTGCACCTTGCACCCGGGAGCAGACTCGGCATCCTGCTGCGTCCGCGCATGATGCAGATGTATTTCGATCTCATCGCCTTTACGCTGAGTTTTGCCGTCTATCAACTGATACGCCCCTTGGTGCTTTCCGATATTCGGAGTTTCACCATGGAAGGCTACATGGTGATCGCCCTGATGTCTTGTGCGTATTGGAGCGTTGTATTCTGGTTAGGGGGCTTGTACCGCGACTTCTATGTCCGCTCACCGTTCGATGAGTTCTTCACGGTTCTGCGACATACCTTCCTCGGCTCGGCGGTGGTCTTCTTGGCCATCTTCGCAACGAGTTCTCCAGAGTATCAAAGCAACCCTCGTTTTGTGTTTGTGATGTATTGGCTTGTTCTGTTCACGCTTGTTTGCATCGGCAGACTGTCTGCGCGACAACTGCAGCGTCGACTTCGTGAACACGGCGTGATCAAGATTCCAACAGTTCTTGTGGGTTCGGTTGCTCGACTCCGCGAGTTGTTTGTTGATCTTCATGATGAGCCGGCATGGGGCTACGATGTGCGGGGTATCATCATCGTGGATGCAACATCTACGTTGCCGCATGGACTTCCAGGACCGATCCTTGGCGGTATCAATGACGTGCAGCGCGTGATGGCTGCCCTTCGTCCGCGCGAGGTGCTGGTGACGATGGATCACACGGACCATGATGCATTGCTGAAGGTCACCGCTGAAGCTGCAGACGAAGGATGTCTTGTGAAGATCGTCCCGGATCTCTACGAGATCTTCTCCGGCCAGGCTCGTACCCAACAGATCTATGGCTCGCCCCTTATCGAAGTGAGTCCGGAGCTGATGCAGCCATGGGAAGAATTCGCCAAACGCACGCTCGACATTCTCTTCAGTGTGATCGTCCTTGTGGTGGGAATGCCCGTGTGGCTGCTCACAGCGCTTGCCGTTCGAGTGACGTCCAAGGGGCCGATGTTCTTTGTACAAGACCGTGTGGGCAGATTAGGTCACGTCTTCCGCATGGCCAAGTTCCGATCGATGTATGTGGACGACCGCCGTGGTCCAACGTGGACGGACCAAAATGATCCGCGCGTGACGCCGGTTGGGCGGTTCATCAGAAAAACGCACCTCGACGAGATACCGCAGTTGTGGAATGTGCTCAAGGGTGAGATGTCGCTGGTTGGGCCACGTCCGGAACAGCCCTTCTATGTTGACAAGTTCACCGAGATGTTGCCGTATTATCGACGCAGGCTCAAGGTTCGTCCGGGTGTAACAGGATGGTGGCAGGTTAAGGCGAAGTCCAATCCTGAATCATTGGAAGAGATCCAACAGCGGCTTCGCTATGACTTCTTCTACATCGAGAACATGTCCTTTAAGCTCGATCTCGAGATCATGGTGCGTACAGTTTTTGTCATGCTCAGAGGACATGGCCAAGCGTGAAAAGTATCGTCTGCATACCTACCTACAACGAAAGCGACAACATCATTCGCATGATCGATGCTGTGCACAGCGTTGTACCTGAAACACACATCCTTGTGATCGATGATGGTTCGCCCGATGGCACAGCCAAACTCGTCCGCGAGCGGATGCTCACAGACCTACGTGTCCACATCGTTGAACGAACGGGCAAACTTGGTCTCGGTACTGCCTACTGCGCCGGGTTTGCCAAGGCCCTCGACTTGGGGTACGACATCATCATGCAGATGGATGCCGACTTCTCGCACGACCCTAAGGACCTACTACGATTCCTTGATGCGATCAAGGTCCATGATCTGGTCATTGGATCCCGCTATGTACAGGGTGTGAACGTCATCAACTGGCCTATGAGCAGGTTGCTCCTGAGTTGGTTCGCCAACATCTATACGCGTGTGATCACCGGCATGCCCATCGCCGATGCCACAGGGGGCTTCAAGTGTTTCCGTGCAGAGGTGCTTCGTAAGATCGACCTCGGGAAGATCAAGTCAAACGGCTATGCTTTCCAGATAGAAATGAACTACAAGGCGTGGAGACTCAAGGCTCGGATGTTCGAACTACCGATCATCTTCACCGACCGTGTCAGTGGCGTTTCAAAGATGTCGAAGAACATCGTGTATGAAGCTGCTTTCCTCGTCTGGAAACTCAAACTCGCAACCATCTTCTCCTTTGGGAAGCGGTAACGTGAAGCCGGACATCTCCGTCCTCATCGTTAACTACAATGTGAAGGACTATCTCCTTCAGTGTTTGAGATCGTTACAGGCGGTATTGCCCGGCGTAACGAAGGAAGTGATCGTTGTCGATAACAACTCGCAAGACAATTCCGTTGCCGATCTCCAGCCGCTCTTTCCCGATGTAACGTGGATAGCGCTTCCGGAGAACATTGGCTTTGGAAAGGCCAACAACCGCGGACTCGAAGAATGCAACGGACGGTATGTGCTCTTCCTGAATCCCGATACCATCGTTGGTCATGATACGCTGAACGTCATGGTCCGCTACATGGACAACGAGCCCTCGGCGGGTATCGCAGGGTGTAAGGTACTCAACCCCGACGGATCGTTCCAGGTAGCATGCAGGAGGGGGCTTCCCACGCCGTGGGCATCGTTCTGCAAACTCTTTGGTCTACAATCGTTGTTTCCTGCATCGCCCCTTTTTGCACGGTATAATCTCACCTACAAACCCATTGATGCCACGTATGAAGTGGATGCACTCATCGGTGCCTTCATGGTTGTACGAACCGACCTCGTGAAGCAGCAGGGGGGATTCGATCCCGCGTTCTTCATGTATGGCGAAGACATCGATCTCTGTTATCGCATTCAGAAATCTGGGTCGAAGGTGATGTACGTGCACACAACCAGCATCGTGCACTACAAAGGTGAAAGCACCAAGCGCAGTTCCATCAACGAAGTGCGTGTCTTCTACGATGCGATGGAGATCTTTGCACGCAAGCACTTTGGGGGCTCGCGAGTCTTCTTGGCGTTGTTGCGACTCGGCATTGTTCTGCGTGCGCTGATGGCGCGTGCCATGCGCAAGCGTGTGGAGGTGGTAACGTGGGTGCTCGACATGATCAGCATCAACGTTGCACTTCTGGCCGCCACGGCTGTTCGATTTGACGGACCGTTTGGGTTTCCGTCCTATGCCTATCCCATCGTCCAGATCGTTGTTTCGCTTTCTGCAACGCTGTCACTCATGGCCGTTGGCGAATACGTAGAGTACCGTCCAACCGTTCGCAGGAGCATCGTTGGACTGCTCGTAACGTTCTTCTTTCTTTCTTCGCTCACGTACTTCTTTAAAGAGTACGCCTTCAGTAGGGGCGTGGTCCTCATGACCATCGGCTTCAGCGCTGTGTTGTTCTCGCTCACGCGGGGATTGATCGCCTTCATGGACTCATCGCGAGGTCCGCGTACACGCCGGATCTTGCTTGTAGGCCTGAATGAACACACCATGCGTATCGCCGAGGAGCTGCAGCGCGCCGAGCACCGTCACGCAGAGATCGTTGGCGTGGTTGCAACAAGCCCCTTTACCGTAGATCATTATGCCGGAATCCCTGTGGTTGGAGACATCGGGTACCTCACGCGTATTCTTGAGGTGACGAATGCCCAGGAAGTGGTGCTCACAGACCCAGATGTGAGCCGGGAGACCGCCATGGAATTGATGATCGCCTCATCTGCGTTCAGGGCACGGTTCCATATGGCAGCAGAATACGATGATATCGTTACGGCGCGGATCATCAATGACGTAGCCGGCGTTGAGCCAACGGTTGCGATCCCGCCGTTGATGCGTTTTAGGAACAGAGTTGCAAAGAGAACCCTTGACATTGTCGTTTCTGCCCTTGTTTTGACGCTGGGGCTGCCTGTTCTAATTTTGCGACGCACGGACAATGACTTTGGCAACTGGCTTGAGGTCCTGTCCGGCAAACGGAGTGTTGTTGGTCTCTTCTCGGACGGGAAACACAGAACGTCCGGAAAGGAAGGCATCACGGGACTTGTGAAGGTGAGTGACCCGCGGAAACTTTCGAAGCAGACCATTGAACACCTCAACGACTACTACGTTGACTCGTACTCCATCGCCCTTGACGTGGAGATCTTTCTGAAACACCTCTTACGGCGCAACCGTGGCTAGTACCGCTACTCTCGAATTTGAAAAGCCGATCGTTGAACTCGAGAAAAAGATCGAGGAGATGAAGGCTCTCACGGATACGCTGGATATTCAGCCTCAGATCAGCGATCTCGAACAGCAGATCGAGACCCTCCGCTCAGACATCTACCGAAACCTCACACGTTGGCAGCGTGTGCAGATCGCACGCCATCCGGACCGTCCGTATACGCTTGATTACATCTCCCATTGCTTCAATGACTTCGTGGAGTTGCATGGAGACAGGGCGTACAAGGATGATCCGGCCATTGTTGGCGGACTTGCCACGCTCAACGGCCGTCACGTTATGGTGATCGGTCACCAAAAGGGGAGAGACACAAAGTCCAACCTCTACCGCAACTTCGGCATGCCCAATCCCGAAGGATACCGCAAGGCCTACCGTCTGTTCCAACAGGCAGAGAAGTTCGGACTTCCCGTGATCTGCTTCCTTGATACACCAGGCGCATTCCCCGGACTCGAGGCTGAAGAGCGCGGTCAGGCAGAAGCCATCGCCCGCAACCTTCTCTTGATGTCGCAACTCAAGACCCCGATCATCATCATGGTGATCGGAGAAGGAGCTTCAGGAGGCGCACTTGGAATCGGTATCGGCAATCGCATCCTCATGCTCGAAAATGCATGGTATTCCGTGATCGCTCCGGAGAGTTGCTCATCCATTCTCTGGCGGTCGTGGGATTACAAGGAACAAGCTGCTGAAGCACTGCGCCTTGGTGCAACGGATCTCATCCAGGTAAAGGTCATCGACCGCATCGTCCCGGAACCCATCGGCGGCGCCCATCGAGACCCAGAAACCATGTTCCAAACCGTTATCGACACCCTCACCGAAGAACTCGACGCTCTGTCATCAAAATCCAAGCAATCGCTTGTGAACGAGCGTCGCCAGAAGTTCTATGAGATGGGCGTTTGGACGGAGTGAGGTAAAACGTCACCCCGAGCGAAGTCGAGGGGCCGTCCGTCATGCCGAGCGTAGTCGAGGGGCGAGGCACGTCCGTCATGCCGAGCGTAGTCGAGGCACCGCCCGTCATGCCGAGCGTAGTCGAGGCACCGCCCGTCATGCCGAGCGTAGTCGAGGCACGTCCCCTCGACTTCGCTCGGGGTGACCTCGCATCACGCAAACTGCAGCGCATGCAGCTTTGCATAAAGACCGCCATGAGCGAGCAGCTCTTGGTGCGTGCCTACTTCTGCCACTTCACCATGATGCAAGACAACAATGCGGTCGGCGCGTTGGATCGTTGAGAGTCGGTGCGCGATAACAATAGATGTGCGACCCTGCAACATCGTGGTTATCGAGCGTTCGATGAGTTGCTCGGTCTCTGTATCGATGTTCGAGGTGGCTTCGTCGAGAATGAGGATATCAGGATCGGTGACCATTGCTCGGCAGAACGAGATGAGCTGCTTTTGTCCGACACTGAGTACAGCGCCACGCTCTCGCACATTGGTCTGATAGCCGTTTGGAAGTCTTCGTATGAACGGGTCCGCACCGAGCGATACGGCGGCGTTCACCACATCGTCGAGTGTGATCTCTTCGCGTCCCAAGGTGATGTTCTCCTCTACTGATCGTGAGAACAAGAACACATCTTGTAAGACCACGGCGATGCGTGCACGCAGATCGTGTTGGCGAACATCGCGGATGCTCTTGCCATCCACGAGAATATCGCCCCCTTGAAACTCATAGAACCTGCTGAGGAGATTGATGATCGAACTCTTCCCGGCTCCGGTGGCTCCAACGAGTGCAACGGTCTCGCCCTTGTTGACAGTGAACGATACTCCCTTGAGGACCGGCGTTGTGCCGTCGTAGCTGAAGTGAACGTCACGGAATTCAATAGCACCTTCAAGCTCGGTGAAGGGGGCGGCATTGGGCGCATCAGGCACGGTCATGTCGGTATCGAGCAAGGAGAAGATGCGCTCCGAGGCAACAACGCTCGACTGAAGGGTGTTGTACTTTTCTGTGAGGTCGCGCACCGGACGGAAGAACATTTCCGTGAACTGCGTAAAGGCAATGAGCATCCCGATGGTCATCGCGCCGGACAGGATATTGCCTGCTGCATACCAGACGATGATCGAGAGTGCAACGGCACTGAGGAACTCCACAACCGGGAAGAACGTGGCGTGATAGAAGACTGAACGGTCCTGAAGTTCGCGGTGTTCTTTGTTGATCTCGGCGAACTGACGTTCCATGCGCTCTTCTTGTCGGAAGAGTTGCACCACTCCGATGCCTGTTACGAACTCGTTCATAAAGGAGTTCATGCGCGCTACCTGACGTCGGATCAGATTGTAGACCTTGCGCACCTTTCCCCTGAAGATGAATGACGCAATGAGCAAGAACGGCAGAATGATGATCGTCATCATCGTCAACTGTGGCGATGTGCTCCACATGAAATAGAGGATCCACACGATGACCATCACATCCGAGATCATCAGCACCACGCCCGACGAAAAGAGCTCGTTGAGCACTTCAACATCACTCGTTACACGGGTAACGATACGTCCAACCGGTGTGGTATCGTAGAACCGCAATGCCAAACGTTCTACGTGTCTGAACAACGTGTTGCGGATATCCAGCAACACACGCTGTCCAACCCACGTCATCAAGAGCGATAGGCCGTACTGCAAAGCCCCCTGCAAGAACAACAACCCCACGATGATGCCAACGAACATCAACAGTCCGGGGAAATCCCCTTTAACGATGTGGTCGTCAACTGCGATGCGCGTTAGGTATGGTCGCAACGGACCAAGCGCCGAGGACACCAACGTCAACACAACAGCCCCTCCGATATGGGGCTTATAGGGCTTGAGGAATCCGATCAACCGCCTCAGTAAGCGGTAATCAACCTTCTTTGTTTCCGACGATTCTTGTTGCACAGGGCAAAGTTACGCAAGAGGTCCCTCGTCGCTTCGGGCGAGGCAGGGCCTCGCCCCTACGCTCCTCGGGATGACGCTCATTCGGTTTTTCATGTCGAGGTCCCTCGTCACTTCGTTCCTCGGGATGACGCCCGTTCGGTTTTTTCATGTCGAGGTCCCTCGTCGCTTCGCGACTCGGGATGACGCTCATTCGGCTTTTTCATGTCGAGGTCCCTCGTCACTTCGTTCCTCGGGATGACGCCCGTTCGGTTTTTTCATATCGAGGTCCCTCGTCGCTTCGTTCCTCGGGATGACGCCCATTCGGCTTTTTCATGTCGAGGTCCCTCGTCACTTCGTTCCTCGGGATGACGCCCGTTCGGTTTTAAACTATGGCGGCGTTGTCACGTTCCGTGGACGGGAACGCACGAGGAATGTATGGCAACAAATTGTGTATACATCATGACAAACAAACGACGCACGGTGTTCTACACAGGCGTAACGAGTCACATAGGCAATCGTCGGCTTGAGCACTTGCATGAAGACGACTCGCACTTCTGTGGCAAGTATCGTGTTACTGATGTAGTGTACATCGAGTGGTTTGACAACATCCTAGACGCGATCGCACGAGAAAAGAAGATCAAGGGATTTCGACGCGAGAAGAAGCTAGCATTGATACATGCAGTCAACCCAGAACTGCACACACTTCTTCCTCCTTACTTCATACTCTCAACTCCTGAGGAGCGAAGCGACGAAGGCCTTCTTATAAGAGCGACGCCAGCGTCATCCCGAGCGAAGCGAGGGACCTCGTCATCCCGAGCGAAGCGAGGGACCTCGTCATCCCGAGGAGCAAAGTGACGAGGGACCTCTACATAAAATCGACACCAGCGTCGTCCCGAGGAACGAAGTGACGAGGGACCCTTATTACAAAGTGACACCAGCGTCATCCCGAGGAGCAAAGCGACGAGGGACCTCGTCATCCCGAGAATCGTAGGGGTACGGCATGCCGTGCCTGGAGCGACGAGGGACCTCGTCATCCCGAGCGAAGCGGCATGACGGCGCATCGCGTAACTTTGTCCATGATTACAATCACACCATATGGCGCGGCGGGTGAGGTCACCGGCTCTGCCTATCTCGTAGAGACCGAGAGTTCGACGATTTTGGTCGACTTTGGAATGTTCCAGGGGGATAAGGACGATGATGCGAGGAATGTGATCCCGGGTCGGATCCACCGCATGGATATCGCCTCGGTGGTGCTTACCCATGGTCACCTGGATCATTGCGGACGACTGCCGCTGCTGGTTCGCGAGGGCTACCGTGGACCGATCTTCTGCACGGAAGCAACACGGGATCTCTCGGAGATCATCATGGCCGATGCGGCGCACATCCAAGAGTCGGACTTTGAACGACGCAAACGTAGAGCAGAACGCAAGGGGCATAAGGTCAACCGCAATGATGAGCCCCTTTACGATGCTGATGACGTAGAGCAGTGCGTGTCTCAGATGGTTGATGTGTTCTATGATCAACCGGTTGAAGTAGCTCCGGGCATCACAGCGGTTTACCACGATGCCGGACATATGCTTGGTTCAGCAAGTGTAGAACTGCGTATCAAGGATCAAGGGACTGAAAAGATCGTGGTGTTCTCGGGAGACGTTGGTCCTCCAAACCTGCCGTACCTACGCGATCCGGAGCCCCCTCTCAAGGCCGATGTGCTGGTGATGGAGTCCACCTACGGTGACCGTAATCACAAGTCACTCAGCGATACTCTCGAAGAGTTTGAACGCATCATCATTGAAGCGGTTGAGCAAAAGGGAAAGATCTTCATTCCGTCGTTTGCCATCGGACGTGCACAGCAGATCCTCTTCCATCTGTCTGATCTCATTCGAAAGAAACGTATCCCTGCGCTTCCGATCTACCTTGATAGTCCAATGGCAATCAAGGCAAGTGCTGTCTACCGCAAACACGAAGAACTCTTTGATACTGAAGCAACGAAGATCACGGACGATGGTACACTCTACCACAATCTTCGTTCCCTGCGTACCTGTGTAACAGCCGATGAGTCAAAGGCCATCAATGATGAGCATGGACCGTTCATCGTGATCGCCGGCTCGGGCATGGTAACGGCCGGACGGATCATGCACCACCTCAACAACAATATCAATGATCCGAAAAGCCACTTCGTTATCTCCGGATATCAGGGAAGGGGCACCTTGGGTCGTAGACTTGTTGACGGTGCAGACCACATCATGATCATGGGCGAGTACAAAGAGGTGCGCGCCAAGATCCATACACTCGGCGGCTTCAGTGCCCATGCCGGACAAGTAGATCTGGTGAAGTGGTACGAAGCTGTTGCACGCGGCGGAAAGCCTACGTTGTTCCTAACCCACGGCGAAGATGATGCAAGAACCGTGCTTCGCAATACGCTCATCGAGTTGTTCGATGCCCCTGCCTATATGCCCGTCTATTCTGAACACCTGGAGGTTTGACCATGCGTACGGAACATGATTTTCTCGGTGAACGCCAACTGCCGGATAATGCCTACTACGGTGTTCAAACACTTCGTGGAAGTGAGAACTTCCACATCACCGGTATCCCGATCAGTCACGCAACGTCCTTCATCGCCGCCTTTGGCTATGTGAAGAAGGCAGCTGCCCTTGCCAACAAGGACCTCGGAGTTGTTGAGCCCGAGATCGCCGATGCGATCTGCAAGGCCTGTGATGCGATCATTGCCGGTGAGCTGCACGATCAGTTTATTGTTGATGTGATCCAAGGCGGAGCGGGCACATCAACGAACATGAATGCGAACGAGGTGATCGCCAATAAGGCGCTTGAGATCCTTGGCAGACCAAAGGGCGACTATGATGTGGTGCACCCAAATAATCACGTCAACTTCTCACAGAGCACCAACGATGCCTATCCAACGGCATTTCGGTTGAGTCTGTATATAGAGATCGGCAAGCTCATTGAAGAGCTGGGCCGACTCCAAGAGTCGTTTGCGAAAAAGGGAAGAGAGTTCAAGGACGTGATCAAGATGGGTCGCACACAGTTGCAAGACGCTGTCCCGATGACGCTTGGTCAAGAGTTTGAATCGTTCTCTGTGAATATCGGCGAAGATCTCCGCAGACTCGAAGAAGCCCGTGCGCTGATCACCGAGGTTAACCTCGGAGCAACAGCCATCGGCACAAGCATCAACGCTCCGGAAGGGTATCCTGCGCTATCGGTGAAATACCTTGCCGAAGTCTCTGGTGTACCTGTTATTCTCTCACACAATCTCATTGAAGCAACGTGGGACAACGGGGCATACGTGCAGGTGAGCGGCGTGCTCAAGCGTGTTGCTGTGAAGCTTTCCAAGATCTGTAATGACCTGCGATTGTTGTCGTCCGGACCGCGGTGCGGGTTCAATGAGATCAATCTTCCCCGACTCCAACCAGGCTCGAGCATCATGCCCGGCAAGGTCAATCCGGTGATCCCCGAGGTGGTGAATCAGGTCTGCTTCCTCGTGATCGGCAATGATGTTACCGTGACCTTTGCCGCCGAGGCCGGTCAGCTCCAGCTCAACGTGATGGAACCCGTGCTGGCCTATTGCCTGTTCCAGTCCATCGAAACGCTAACAAACGCCTGCAGTACTCTGCGGGAGCGTTGTATTGACGGTATCACAGCAAATGCCGAGCATGCCCGTAGCATGGTGATGAACTCCATCGGCATCGTTACGGCTCTCAATCCGATCCTTGGATATGAGGTGAGTGCCGCAATAGCCAAGGAAGCATATGAGACCGGCGGGTCCGTGATCGACATTGTCCGTGCAAAGGGGCTCCTAGACGATGCGAAGATCGATGAGATCTTCTCACTCGAGAACCTCATGCATCCAAAGTTCATTCGTTAATTTACGCGCCTTACACTGGGAGATGTTTATGATTCGGTGGACCGTTGGCATTGCGCTGTTGATCGGTATAACTGTTCTTACAGGATGCCACAAGGAAGAAGCTGGTCCGCCCCCTCCCATGCCCGTGAAAGTGGCTACAGTGGAAGTGCGAGACGTACCCATCTACAATGAATGGGTGGGGCAGACGCGTGGTGGGGAAGAAGTGGAGATCCGCGCGCGGGTTGAGGGATACCTCGATCGTGTTGTTTACAAGGAAGGCACGTTTGTCAAGCGCGGTCAGGTCATGTATATCATCGACCCGTTGCAGTATTCAGCAAATGTCAGTGTTGCACGAGGCGAACTCGCTGAATCTGAAGCCAATCTTGCGAGATCTCAACAGGATGTGGTCCGGTACAAGCCTCTCGTAGAACAGAACGCCATCTCCCGTCAAGAGTACGAAACAGCTGTCCAACTCGAGAAGGCCAGCCTTGCCTCGGTCCAAGCCCGCAAGGGCAGTGTGCAAAAGGCACAACTTGAACTGGGCTATTGCAGTGTGACGTCTCCGATCGATGGTCTTGCCGGGAAGACGCAGGTTGAGGCAGGTGACCTTGTCTCCCGGATGCACGGCAACCTTCTCACAACGGTGTCCAAGCTCGATCCTATCAAGGTGCAATTCAGCATCTCCGAACTTGAGTGGATCAACTTTGTGAAGTCGAGAGCATCTCGCAAGGCATCGGGCGATACAGGGCAGATCGAATTTCAAATGATCCTTGCCGACAAGATCGCCCATCCGTATCCCGGACGTGCCGTGGTGATCGACAATGCCGTTGATCCTGAGACAGGTACCATTCTCATCGAAGCACTCTTCCCGAATCCCGATGGTGAAGTTCGTCCCGGACAGTTCGCCAAGGTTCGTGCCGTAGTGGAACGCAGGCCCGGTGCCGTGGTCGTTCCACAACGAGCCATTTCTGAATTGCAAGGGGCTTATCGGGTAGCAGTTGTTGGATCGGACAATGTTGTGAAGATGCGCCCCGTTGTTGTTCGAAACCGCGTTGGTGGTGCCTACGTTATTGAAGCCGGACTCAAGGCCGGCGAACGTATCGTTATTGAAGGACTCCAAAAGGTCCGTGATGGTGTGAAGGTAGCCCCGCAGCAGGTAACGGTTCCGATCGATAGTCTCCTTAACCGTCCATAAGGAGCACTACGATGTTCTCAGCCTTCTTCGTGCGACGTCCTATCGTTGCTATCGTGATCTCCATTGTTACGGTGATCGCCGGACTTGTGTCGATGCTCAGTCTTCCGATCGAGCAGTACCCGCCACTCTCGCCCCCTCTCGTACGTGTAACAGGGACCTACCCCGGCGCCGGTGCAGAGGCCGTGGAGCAATCCGTTGCCACTCCGATCGAACAACAGGTGAACGGCGTAGACAACATGATCTACATGATGTCTCGCAATACCTCTGATGGTGTTGGCGTGATCGAAGTAACGTTTGATGTGGGCGTTGATCTCGACAATGCGAACATGCTCACGCAGAACCGCGTGTCACAAGCAAACTCACGTCTTCCGCAAGAGGTGTTGCAACAGGGTGTTACTGTTGCAAAACTCAACCCGTCGATCCTGATGCTTGTTAGCATCGCCTCACCAAAGGGAACGTATAGTGGCGAGTTCCTCAACAACTATGCGATGATCAATGTTCGAGATCAGATCCTGCGGGTAAAGGGTGTGTCGCAGGTGGATCTCATGGGCGGGTCGGAATACTCCATGCGTATCTGGCTCAAACCCGATATGATGGCAAAGCTCGGACTGACAAGTTCCGATGTGATGACGGCCGTCAAGGATCAGAACATTCAGGCTCCTGCCGGTAAGGTTGGCGCACCGCCTTCAGCACCGGGACAGGAGAATACGTTTACGGTCAGTGCTCCCGGACGTCTCACCACGCCCGAAGAATTTGCCAACATCATCCTGCGCGAAACCGCTGACGGACGTATCGTGCGTCTCGGAGATGTAGCACGTGTTGAACTCGGTTCAGAAAACTACAAGTCGTTTGGTCGATTAGGGGGCAAACCATCCGCCCTTTTGGCAATCTATCTTCTTCCCGGTGCCAATCAGTTGGAGTCGGCAGAAGGCATCTATGAAACGCTCGAGACGTTGAAGTCTACGTTCCCGGACGACATCACCGCAGTTGTTGGGTATGATACAACACCTGCTGTTGAAGCATCCATTGAGGAGATCGTTCACACACTTCTTGAGGCCGTCCTCCTTGTGATCCTTGTGGTCTTCATCTTCTTGCAGAACGGAAGAGCCACACTCATTCCCTTGCTTACGGTTCCGGTGTCCCTCATCGGTACCTTCGCTCTCTTCCCATTGCTCGGATTCTCCATCAACACGGTGTCGCTCTTCGGACTCGTGTTGGCCATCGGTATCGTTGTGGATGATGCCATTGTGGTGGTAGAGGCCGTGATGCATCACATGGAACAGGGGATGAACTCACGAGAGGCAACACTCAAGGCCATGAGCGAGGTGTCGGGTCCGGTTGTTGCCATTGCCTTGATCCTCGCTGCTGTGTTCGTCCCTGTTGCGTTCTTGGGCGGGATCACAGGCCGACTCTATCAGCAGTTCGCCATGACCATCGCCTTCTCGGTGATCCTCTCGGCCTTCAACGCCCTTACGCTGAGTCCGGCCCTAGCAGCCATGCTGCTTAAGCCAACAGATCTCAACGGCAAGGGGCCCCTTAAAGCATTCTATCGGTGGTTCAACAAGATCTTTGGTCGAACAACGGACGGATACATCAGTATTGTTCGACTCGTTGTTCGTAAGTCGGTCCTTGCCCTTGTGGCCGTGGTTGGCTTTGCGGTCTTGGCAGTGCTCACAATGGGCCGTGTACCAAGCGGCTTTGTTCCGGATGAAGACCAGGGCATCTTCCTTGCCAACGTGATGTTGCCGAATGCTTCATCGCTTGAGCGCACGGATGCACTGTGTGCGCAGATCGAGAAGATCCTTGCGGCACAGCCAGGTATTGAGTCGTATAACACGGTGGGTGGACTTTCCTTCCTCACCAACGCGTACACACCAAACGTTGCATCGTTCTTGGTGCGACTCAAACCATGGTCGGAGCGTGATTCTCCCGAGCTTCATGCAAAGAGCATCATGAAGACCTTGAACCGCAAGTTCATGGCATTGCCCGAGGCCATCGTCTTCTGTTTTGCTCCGCCAACCATCCCTGGTTTTGGTGCGGCAGGGGGCTTCTCGGCCTATCTCCAAGACAGGTCGGGATCGATGACCGTAAAGGACATGCAGGAACAGACCATGAAGTTCATGGCTGCGGCATCGAAGCGTCCGGAACTCATCAATCTCTTCACGCAGTTCGATGCCGGCGTTCCTCAGATCGGTGTTGATCTCGATCGAGAGAAGGCGCGCAAGCTTGGTGTGAATATTCAAGATGTCTTCACAACGTTGCAGGCAGCGTTGGGTGGGGCGTATATCAACGACTTCAACAGGTTCGGCAGGCTCTACCGTGTGTACATGCAGTCGGAGTCGCAATACCGTCAGACCGTCTCCGACATCGGCGGATTCTACGTTCGTAGCCGAACAACGGATGAAATGATCCCGCTCTCAACACTCGTTACAACGAGCAACACCACGGGTGCTGAAGTGATGTATCGCTTCAATCTGTTCCGCAGTGTTGCCATCAGCGGTGCAGCCGGACAAGGCTATTCATCGGGTCAAGCACTTACGGCACTTGAAGAAGTTGCCGCTTCGGAACTACCCAACACCATGAGTATTGCCTTTGCCGGATTGTCGTTTGAAGAGAAACGTGCACCAAGCCCCGTACCAACCTTCATCTTGGCCATTGTGCTGGTGTTCTTGTTGTTGGCCTCGCAATACGACTCGTGGAAACTTCCATGGAGTGTGTTGTTGGGAACACCGATCGCTGCATTCGGCGCATTCTTTGGTGTGTGGATCATGGGGCTGGATAACAACGTGTATACGCAGATCGGTTTGATCCTGCTCATCGGACTTGCAGCGAAAAACTCTATCCTCATCGTAGAGTTTGCGAAAGAGACCGTGGAGAAGGAGAAGGCATCGTATGCGGAGGCGGCCGTGAAGTCTGCTCGATTGCGTTTCCGTCCGATCCTCATGACTGCCTTTGCCTTTATTCTCGGCGTTGTGCCGTTGATGACCGCTTCCGGATCCGGGGCCGGCTCGCGCGTGGCCATGGGAACAGCTGTGTTCTATGGGATGCTTATCGCCACGGCATTTGGTGTTGTGTTGGTGCCTGGACTTTTTGCCTTTATCGAAGGATTCTCTCTGAAGAAGAAGGCCAAGGCAGAGCAGGCAGCCAACGTTCCTACGGAGAGTGCACAATGAGACACCTGCAATTCATCGTCGTGTGTTGTGTACTCGTGCTTGTTGCACTTGAAGGTTGCAAGGTGGGGCCGGATTATCAACGTCCCGATATCGTAACGCCCGACGGATGGCGAGAGCGTGTACGCACCGATACATCGTTGGGTCAGGAGCCATATTGGCGGGTGTACGATGATGCCGTGTTGCACGGATATATCAAACGTTCGCTCGACAGTAACCTCGATCTCTTGGCGGTGATGGCACGCATTGAGGCAGCGCGTGCTCAGGTGACCATTGCCAACAGCGGACTCTTCCCAACGTTGGGAGTGAACGGTGATGTGAGCGGTTTCGCCAATTCCGAGAACAGATATCCGGGCGTATCCGGAGATGCCTTCCTTGGACCAACGGGTGTGTTCGGACTCATGGCCACGTTGTCGTGGGAACTTGATGTGTTTGGCCGCATCCGACGCGGAACAGAAGCTCAGCGTGCACAATTGCGTGCAACAGAAGAAGCCTATCGGGCATCGCGAGTTTCGATCGTTTCGGCCGTATCCGAGACCTACATCACGCTTCGTCAGCTCGACATGCTCAAGGAGATCATCGACAGCAACCTTGCATCGCGCAGAGAATATGAACGTCTTGCCAAGACCCTTTTTGAAGGGGGCAAGACATCCGAGCTCGATTGGCGTCAGGCAGAAGGGGAGTTGCGCCGAGTAGAGGCCGAACTTCCTGTTGTAAAGATCTCCATCGCCCAGACAGAGAACGCCCTCAACGTCCTCTTGGGACGTCAGCCCGGACTTGCCGTTGAGCGCGGGAAGAGTTTGTCGCAACAGAACGTGCCCACCGCCCTTCCGTCGGGGCTTCCAAGTCAGCTCATCGAGCGCCGTCCGGACGTCGTAGCCGCCGAACAGCGCCTCATTGCCGCCAACGCCCTTGTTGGACGTGCCATTGCCGAGCAATTCCCTCGTTTTGCCATCAATGCTACAGGGGGCTTACAGTCGCTCGACGGTTCCACCGTCTTCGACGCCAACTCCCTCATGTGGAACGCCGCCGGTAATGTAGCCCAGCCATTGTTCCAGGGCGGCAAGCTCGCAGCCCAGGTGGACGTGGCCGATGCCAACACCAAGGAAGCGGTTGCACTGTATCGTCAGTCAATTCTTGTAGCCTTCAAAGAAGTGAACGACGCCCTCGTGGACGTTGTCCAGCGCAGATCCGAAGTAGACGCCACCGTTGCCGGCGTCAAGTCCAACCGCGACGTTTTGCGTCTCTCCGAGCTCCGCTACCGCTACGGCGCCACGCCCTACCTCCAGGTCTTAGACGCCCAGCGCTCCCTGCTGGACGCCCAACGCAAGGAAGTAACCGCACGTGCAGCGTGGTACGTCGCCTACATTAGGTTGTATAAGGCGTTGGGCGGAGGCTGGCGTTGAATAGCGAATAGCGAATAGCGAATAGCGAATAGCGAATAGCGAATAGCGAATAGCGAATAGCGAATCGAATGGTATTATTGGGGATTACACACACTTTTCAGAAGGAAGAACGATGACAAAGCAGGAACTTTTCGACGAGATGGCCAAGCAATGGCAGGCCTTTGAAGCGGCGCACAACTCCAAGTTCAAGAAGGATGCAGCAGCAGCCCGCAAGGCAGCCAGTTCCCTCAAGAAGCTTGTAACGCCATACAACCAGGCATCCGTAGCCGAGGGTAAGGCCTAAGAAGCCTCTCGGGGCGAAACAAACGGCGGCACCATCACAGATGGTGCCGCCGTTTTACGTTCTTGCGCTCGGCATGACGAATCATCTCGGCTTTCACACAGATTGTCGTCTCACGTCCTATAAATGTACCTATGAGAAGTGTATCGCTGGTTTGTGCTTCAGCTGTGATTTGCCTCTTGTTCTTCTCATGCGCTAACAAGCCCCCTGAGAACAAGGCAAAGAAGCTGTCGATCGTAACGAAACTCAAGGAACATGCGCACCTGCCAGTGAAAGAGCGTCTTGCACTCTACTATCGACTTCGAGAAGAAGAACCAGGTACGTACGACTTCGGAAATGAAAACGAACTTACACTGTACGGATACTCGTATTTGTGGAAGGACAGTCTGGCAGACGCGATAGCCATTTTCGATTTGATTGTAACGGAGTTTCCAAACTCGTCAAACGCCTATGACAGTAGGGGCGAAGCACACCTGCTCGCACAGGACACGAATCGGGCATTATTGGACTATGAAAGATCGCTGCTCCTCAATCCCGACAACTTCCATGCAGAAGATATTATCGAACAGATACACCATCCTGAGAGGAAGCCCCTCACTGTACGAGAAAAGTATGAGAAGGTCTATTCCCGCGAGGAATACGGAGCAGATCTGGATCAGTTGGGGCACAAGTTGTTGTCCATCCATCCACATGCCCTGAAGTTCATAACAAAGGAACAGTACTGGAAGAATGTTAACTATAGAAAGTCATTGATCACTGCCACAACAACCTATGCCGAGTTTGCCTGGCATTGCAACGCCATCATCGCAAGCATTGGGTGTTCACACACGGCATCTTCTACGATGCAAAACGCCTATCATGAGTATGCTCTGTTGCCCCTTGAGAAGATGTTCCCACTGAGGGTTAGACTCGTGGCTGCTAAGCTGTACGTTGTGGACCCAATGAACAACGCAGATAGAGTAGCGGTAAAAGATGAGATTCTTCGCATCAACGGAATCGAAACAACCAAACTCCTGTCCGATGTGTTTGAGCATCTCCCTTCACAAGCCAATATTCAGACCAATAAACGACAGCAATTCAACACCTACTTTGCGGCTCTTCTACCATACGCGTTTGGTTTGCCAACGAGCTTCGAAATTGTCGTTCAAGGTAAGGCAGGTGCAATCAAACTTCATACAGCAAAGAAGGTCGCAACTGAGCTCTATGATCCATCGATACGAAGTTGTGCAAAGGACTTGTGTCTTGAAGAGATCGATAGAAACTCGGCTGTCCTAACGATCGCATCGTTTAACTACTATGAGTGGGGCGAATTCCCTGTATTCAGAGCATTTGTCGACAGCACAATGAAGGTTGTCCGTAGCAAGAAGTATAGAAATCTGATCATCGATCTCCGATATAATCGGGGCGGCTCTCAGTACGCAAGTATCCATCTGCTTCAGTATCTGATTGATAGACCGTTCACGTACTACTCAACGGCGCAATTCGCAGGCAAGACAGACATTCTACACGGTGAAGAAGTCCTGAAACCCAATGAGTATGTCTATGATGGGAACCTCTTCTTCTTGATCGATGGAAATGGCACTTCTACAACGGGGCATTTTATGAGCCTTGTAAATGAGCATGACCTGGGCACGATCATTGGAGAGGAATTAGGTTCGAATCAGTTCTGTACAGCCGGACAGACATTGTTTCGTCTGAGAAATACGAAGCTCGAGGTCTCAGTAGCGAACAACACTCATGTATCAGCAGCCTCGAAGCTGTCAGATCGAGTAGGAGTTCTCCCGGACTACCCAGTGGAGCAGAGCATTGAAGATTATCTGGCTAGAGTGGACGCAGTTAAGAACTTTGCACTGAGTCTGGCCAGACGATAGATTGTACGTGCAATGGTATATTTTGTCGATAAGACGAAACTCATACGTACATATCACGTCGGCAGGGAGGGGTATGAATCGCATTGTGATCCTTTTGGCACTGGTTCTCGCTGCCTGCACTTCCACCTTTGCCCATGATACCCTTCGATGGAGGGGGCCAAGCAGTAGACCGATCGAATATCCCATTGTGACCTCGTGTTGGGGTGAGGATGAAGACTATCGCAACTCAGCTCAGTTGAATAACCGGTTGGTTGTTCAGGTGCACAATGTGAAGGCCTTGCTGGAGCAGGTCGTGCTTCCGTCGAACATTGCCTTGGTGTTGGATAATGTGACGCTTGACGGCATCCGTGCCTATAGCGTTAATCGGTACACAGGTGAAGTGCGATTCATGTTGTCGATGAATGAGTTCAATGAAGCCAACAACAATGCTTGGGCGATGGTTGTCGGCAATCCACGGTCGTTTGAACGCAAAGTATCGGTGACAGTGGCCGACGCAACAACCGGTAGACAGTATGCCACTGCGGTGAGTAAGAATCATGTTATCAAGGATGGCATTATCCAGCGTGACAACAGTGGAAACGGATACTCTCTCAACCTACACGTGATCCGTCCGCTCAGACTCTGTTTCGCCGTCGGACTCACGTTGCTCATCCTCGTGTTGTTCTACATCTCCTGTAACCGCACCGGCATGCTCCGCGCCTCAACTGCTAAGTTCTCCGATGGCAGGGTCAATGTGAATGCCCCCTTCAGTCTAGCGTATGTGCAGATGGCATTCTGGTACGTGATCGTTGTTGCATCATCGATCTTCTTATGGCTTGTGACCGACGTCCTTGTGCCGTTCCCGCCATCGGTCCTTGGTGTTCTTGGTGTTGCTACGATTACGGGGCTCACTGCAGCCGCCTATGATGCAAAGGTTGATAGGAAGCTCTTAAGCATTGACAGGGACTCTCCGGATGTGTACAAGCAGAGTCAGGGTTTTATTAAGGACATCGTCCGCGACAACACCGGAACCGCCTCACTCGCCCGCGTGCAGATGCTTGTATGGACCATTCTTTTTGGTCTGTATTATCTCACCAAGGTCTATCAATCCATCACCATCCCCGACATCGACGATTCCATGCTCGTCCTGATGGGTCTTACCTCAAGCGCATACGTTGGAAGTAAACTCGCAGATCCGGGGGCAGTGAAGGTGTAAAGGGCGAAAAGGCGAAGGGGCGAAGAGGCGAAGAGGCGTGCCTCGTCTGTGCTCGGCATGACGAACTCTCGTGTCATCCCGAGCGGTGCCTGTCCTGCCGAAGGGAGGATCGATGGGCGGTGCCTCGTCTGCGCTCGGCATGACGAGTTGTCTCAGTCTCTAGAGTCATTCATCCGTTGGCTCGTAACGTAATCAATGATCGACGATCGTGTGAAGAAGTATCGGTTTTCGAAGTTAGGTGGTAGTGCCTCGCCGATACAATAGAGGAGCGAAGGATCGAAGGTTATGAATTGAAGCTCTCCATACCAAATCGAGAGAGGGTAAAGCGTATAGGGGAATTTGTTCGTTACGACAATTGTCAGCGTGTCGTCTTCAGTGTTTACCAGCGTTGCAATAGTCGCGTTATCGTTAATACTGAACCTAAGCTCTCGTCTGTCGACGTCCACAACGAACGGGACGGCGGAGTCCACGGAAAAAAACTCACGAGATCTTGTCGAGATCAAATCAAACCGCGAACGTTGCCCAGGGTCATTGTCGTAATCTTTGGGTTTACGATCAGCAAGAAAGGAATCGACGTCTGCTTTGGTGATGCCAAGATCGTGTGTAGATACCTGTCTATACGGATCCTCATTAAAGCGAACGAGACCAGCCCGGAGCTCGGCAATAGGTAACGTATCGGCGAAGTAGATCTTCCGCTTACTGTTCGTCCACCCTTTGCAAACGAGATCTCCCGATGCGAAACGGTGATATGTAATCTTTGAATCAGCACTCGGTCCAAAACATGAAGAATAGCGAACCTGCACGGTGAGAGTCTTGATATCGTGATTTAGAAACGACGTGATGGGCAGTCGATGTGTATATGCAGATACCTGCCATGTTCGCAGATTGATCTGTTGATGCCCGATCCATGAATTCATGACGATAGTGCTATCGTTGACCAACCGTGGCTTCCACATGTCTTCTTGCAGTGTCACTATTCGTTGCCATGTTGAATCGGAACCACTATGGCTGAAGTACACGCAGTCATAGCCGAACCCAACGTATCCACCTTGCACCTTCATGACTTGACGAGGGGTCGCTGCCTTATTCTCGGCACTCAACATAACAACCTTCGTCAAATGCCCGTTTGCTACATGCCATAGTGTGTTGTCGATGAGAACGGCAACGTCTTGACCGTCGATGATGACCGGGTCCAAGACGCGTATGAAGTTATGCGTAGCCAATGTGTCATACTCACGAGGCGAATGGAGGGCAAGGATCGCCCCTTCTTCAGTAATCCCAATGGCACGCCGATTAGCTCGGTCGAATGACAACTGAAAAATCGTTGGCGTCAATCTGTGCCAGACCGTGTCTGATGCACTACAGTAGCATATCTGGTCAGGTCTCGTGACGTAGACAACATCGTTGAGAAGTAGAACCTCTGGGATGTGGAATGTGTTCAACCGGGTATAATAAACACTTGGAATGTATGCTTTCGGGGCAGGCATCAACCGACTCGTCTTCCAATTGTCCGCTGTGATCGCCACCATGTTGTGTGTTGTGAGTGCTACACCCTTTAGTGAGTCAAGCATCATGATCGACGACATAAGCCCGGAATCGGGAGGTGAAGATCTCAGCACGGTCCAGCTCCAACCCATGTCCGAGGAATGGATCAGATCTCCATTTGTGCAGGCGACCCATATGCGTCCCTTCGTATCCGAAGTGACACTAACTGCGATGGTGTCGTGCGGAAGGCGGATCTTCTCCCAAGTTCTTCCACGGTCCCTTGAGCGAAGGAGTGTCATTCGCATGGCTTCCAGCTCATCATAACCTTCGCGTTGTAAAACAACAAGAAGGGAGTCTGTCACTGCCACAAACTCAATGGCACCTTTCCTAGATCTAGAACCAAGAATATCGCTGTACCACGGCACCTGAACACGGGACACAAATGTCCATTCATCTCGCATTGAAGGGGCAGTATAGAGCGCGCCCCGATCCGTCAACATCCAAACCACGTTAGTATCACTCTCAGAGCCGGAGAAACTGGTTGGGTAAACGAACAGCTCTCCGCGCATGTCTTGGCTCCTTACGGACATCGTAAGGATCAGAAGGGTGAAGATCAGACTCACATACAATGATCGATTCGAAGGCATTAAGTATAGTAACGGAGGGGACAGGATGACCGCAGATGGCAATATGCGGTTCTTGAGGATTCGATGGTTAATCTATCAGCTCGGTCCTGTTGTTTTGGCATCCCCGATATGCTATGCTCAACCTTAGATTGCACATCCTGCTACAGCGAAAACTCTCTTCCATGCCCCAATTCACCACGATTGTCGTTTTCCTGCTGATCTCTCTGTCTGCCGCCCATGCGCAGACGGAGTATGCTACGTGGGTGTTCGGTACGAATGCGGGGCTGACGTTCAACAATGGGAGCGGTGGGATCCTTGATACTCCGCGGGTGATCCTGAATCTGCCGATCGATACGCGGGAAGGGAGTTCGACCTATTCGCATCCGTGTGTTGGGTCGCTCACGCTTTATGCGATGGGGGAGACGGCCTTCGACGGAACGGGGAGGGTGCTCGATAACGGCACTGTTCTCAGCGGTGGTTCAAGTTCTTCTCAAGGGGCTCTGTGGGTGCGGGATGTGTCTCGCCCCCTGTCCGTGTATCTGTTCATACCGCCGGACATGACGGATGTAAGCGCAACGGGAACACAACACTACACGCTCAATAGGGCGGAGCTGGGTGCTGCGGGACGGTGGACGATGGTGGAGCGTGATATCGTTCTCGATCCTCGACCGGGTTCGGAGCGTATCGCTGCAGCGCACGATGCGGCAGGGACGGGATATTGGGTTGTTACGCAATACACCGATAGTGCTGTTCGGAACATTGAGTTCGTTGCCTACCATGTAACGATGTCAGGTATCGATCCGGTGAAGGTAACGTCACGCTTCATATCGTCAACTCTGCCTCAACAAGCGGGGATCATGAAGTTCTCGAGTGATGGTAGACGGCTTGCCATGACCAGTGTTGATGATGTTGTGATCGGACTGTATGACTTCGACCCGTCGACGGGAGTTGTGTCTCGACAACGTCAGATCACTCTCTCTACCTTGCCCGAGTGGCAACGTGCATCATTCTGTTACGGTCTGTCCTTCACATCCTCGGGCAACTACCTCTATACATCTGTACGAGCTTTGGGGACAGATGGCATCACGAGATCGTCCATCGTTCGGTTATCAGTTCCGTTATTGAACTTCGATCAGACTGTAGCGCCTGAACTGATCTTTGCCACCACGCTTACCAATCCCTATCCTGCAGCATTGCAGCTTGGACCCAACAGAAAGATCTACTTCACCTTCAACGACAACGTGGGTGAGATGGCATACACCGATGACTTTGGCGTAGTTGTTACCTCCATGGCCCACAGATTCCCCGGCATCTCACAGCCGCGACTCGGCCTTCCAACGTGCATCGAGAGTACCTTTCCGCGTCCAACACCCGTGTTGACGTGTGATCTTCCGTCAGGAACTATCTCCGCTTCTGATGTCTGTGAAGGGGGCTGCACTGTTATCACCCAAAACATCCAAGGCAGTCCAACACAGTGGTTGTGGTCGTTCCCCGGCGGACGTCCAGCCGTTTCTACAGATTCTATCCCTCCTCGCGTCTGCTACGATACGGCTGGCACGTACATCATCACGCTCACTGTCCGCAACAATGCAGGTGCAGTGCAGATCGCCGATACCATTACCGTACGTTCTGCGCCCGACGTCGATGCCGGACCCAATGTTTCGATCTGTGTTGGTGGGCAGCTCGATCTGTCAGCGAGCGGAGCCGTCACCTACCGCTGGTCACCCGCATCACTTGTTGACGATCCCACCTCTGCCACACCTCGCACCGTCCCCCTAACGCAGCGCACCGTCTTTGTTGTTGAAGGAACCGGTAGTGATGGATGTGTGGGTGTTGATAGTGTGGAGGTCAGTGTATTGCCCCCTCACACGATCACCGTGCAGGTGGAGAACGCCAATGTGCAGGTAGGGGACTATGCCGTTGTCCCTGTTACCGTGACATCTGCCCAAGTAGGGGGCTCCGTTCGCCTCACACTCTCTGAGCATGAGGGTCTAGTTTGGCAAGCCCCGTGGAACACTTCAGTAGACATTGATCTCGACTCTACTGTGAAGGTGCTCAGTCCGGTGGCTCTGGTTCTGCTGAACGGAGACACGAGCAGAACAGTGAATGCCAACGCAGAGATTCTCGATACTTGTGCAACAACTGCGGTACGTTCCGGTGAAGTACATGTAGAGGGCTGTGCGCTATCCGCACGGAGGATAGTACTCACGCAACCACTGACGGTAAACATTGTTGACGGACAGCTCGTTGTAACAGGAGATGGGTCCATTGATGTCACTGTGTATGACCACGTAGGTCGGTCGATCACGCAAGCTACAGGTCACCACCAAGTACGCATCACCATCGAGACAGAAAACCTACGACAACTCTTCGTTGTTGCGAGATCGGGTGGTCATGTTCTCGTGAAATACGCGATAAATGGTTTACAAGCGAGTGGAATGTCAAGCAGAAAATTATGACCTTTGTGTAGATTCTCTCGAGTGATTGTCCATCCATTAACATGATCCAATGAAGTACTGTCTATTGATTGCGTCGTTCCTTTGCTTTTCGCTCTCTGTTATTGCACAGAAAGTCGCGATCACTGAGCACGGAGAAGAGGTGTTATTGTATGACGATGGGACGTGGAAACTAAAGGAAGGTCCGTACAAAGAGACGGAGATATCCTTGAATGACACGTTGTTTGTGAAGGATCCAACAGCAACATTTCTTGTACGGAGCAAGCATATTGATGTTGGTGTATGGATCAATCCAAAGAAGTGGACGTTCTCTACGAAGGGAGACAACGATGACGTTGAGTACTTCTTCAGGAAGAAGCAGAGTGATCTGTATGGTATGTTGATCACGGAGAAGATTGAAGCGCCGGTATTGACATTGAAGGAGCTGGCTGTTAGTAACGCTCAAGAAGTATCACCCGATCTGAGAGTTGTCAAGGAGGAGTTCAGAACGGTAAACGGCAAACAAGTATTGATGATGCAGATGTCCGGAACAATCCAAGGCATCCGTATTTCGTACTTCGGCTACTACTATTCAAGCAAGAAGGGGTCAGTTCAATTCGTGATCTATACAGGTCAGAGTCTTTTTGATGAAAACAGAGCAGATATCGAAGTTCTGTTAAACGGTCTCGTAGAATTGCAATAGTCGCTTTAGCTACTCGCACTGTCCGTCTCATGTCACCCGTACCTGATCACCGATCCTTATTGGATGCAGAAGACAACGACGGCAAGAGTAAGAGGCAATTCCACGAGGTCGCTCGTCGCTCCACCCCTTGGCATCACGCGTTTCTCTTGTATAGCAATTGCCGGTTGTAGCGTTGTAAAGAGTTAAGCGTGAGAAAGGGGCTAGGGAGTGAGCTAAGCTCAATGACGGACCTGAAGGGTCGCCTGAAAGGTCGCCTGCTAAGGTCGCATGCAAGGCAGTGATCCCGTTGGGACTCGGAAGAAAACCCGCAATCACCTACTGTAAAGCCCCTTCCATTTACTGACGGTCGTTTACTGACGCCGATACTGACGGTATTTGACCCTATTCGGGGCTTCGAACCCAGAGACAATTGTGGGAGAAATCTGTATAGAAAACTGCACACGTAGATTGGAGATTCTGCTCGCGTTGACAACTGCTTTCCGCCTGTGATTGACTGACCTGCTCCCCCAAAACACTACCAGCGATAATTATGGTCTGTTAAGCAAGGGAGGGACTGGCATGGGACAGAACAATCACGCGAAATAGCGTGTCATTCTGATCTTCCCCCGCTTTCATAGACAGGTGGGTTGATCTCGTTGATGTGTAATCAGCACTTCTTCGCCAAGCGTCAGGCAGCAAAGCGCTAACCCACGATTGGATCGTGTTCGCGATCTCTTTCTTACGAATGGAAATATGCGTTCCTAAATGGGAGTTCCTATCAAGTCACGTCGCTCGCAAGACCTTTGTCTCCAACTCTCTTGAAAGGGGCATGCGCCACGAGGTCGTGATGAGCTACACTGGACACGAGAGCTACAAGACCATGAAGAAGTATACTGCCCTTACTGAAAAGAGTCGCATGGAAGATATTGAGAAGGTGCGGGGGTAAATCCAGGGTTGTATACCCCTCTTTTAACAATCATTCCGTCTAATGAATATTAGCCATATGTTGTCATCAAATAGTCATCTTGCTAGCACGCGTTCAGTGGGTGCGTCAGTTAAGGTTTTGTAAAGGTTGAAAGTTGCCAATGCATCGCGAGATTGCGTTCAACACATGGCATGATGTTTCTGTCTACCTGTTTTGCAAGTGTGTTTCATTTAATTCGTGAGGATCATATGCGCTTCTTCCTTCAAAGACTTTTACCGAATCCATCAAACGGGAAAATCATTGCACTTTCAATGATGGTCATAGTTTGTCTATTTGCTCTGTGTTTAACAAACGTGCGGGCACAGGAGAGCGTACCACCGATTGTAAGTGACACGATGTGGACATTTACTCGTTTCAACCCAAATGAAGGACCTGCTCTAGGTGGTCCATTCTTAGCCCTCGCTGAAAAAGCAGACATCCTCTTCTATACTCCAAATAATTACTTTCTCATCGTCTTCGACGCAACTACGGGCTTCCGTATTGACTCAATCGATCTCCGTCCGATTGTGGGCAAACCAAACCTACGCCCACAACGGATCTATTCGAGTTCAGATGGGTCTCGTCTCTGTGTTATGTGGCTTAGCTCCGGTTCCCTTCACATTTCTGTTATCTCATACCCGGAAAACAAGCTCATCAAGGAGCTACCGTTTGAGATCCCGAATCCATGGGAGCAATACGTCTGCAGTATTTCTCCGAACGGTCGGTTCGTTGTCGCTCCCAGGCTCATTGAGAATTCTACACGCTTTGCTTTATATGACCTAGAACGTGATACCATGTTCGCGTTGCCATTAGTCAATACAGATTCGTATTCAAATTCAATGTATGATTTTGATGATGCAAGCGCGCAACTAGTGTATACATCATCTTCAGTGGCAGGCTCCCAACTGACCATCATGGAGCTTACGAGCGGCGAGTATCGTCGGAGTTACATTCCCGGAAGATTTACCTCACCAACGTTTTCCGGTGACGGCAAGTTCATCATCACATCTGCCGATATCACAACAAATCTTGGCCTGAGTTGGTACCCGCGCGTACATGTTTACGATGTGGCTACGGGCGAAAAACGGTGGGGACTGTCAGGAAAACTAGAAACAGGAGATGAGAGACGATATGACATGCATAGCTATGCATTGTCAACAGACGGTCAAACGGCATTTGTCTTTCGCAACGACACATCAATGGCCGAAGAACTTCGTACAGGAATGTTCTACCGGCTCACTGACACAATTCCCTTCGCGCGATGCGAAACCAAGACATTTACGAATCACGACGATTTCACGGGTTTTTCGTTGTTCTCCTCAGACCTTACTCGAGGTTATATGTCTGCTGATATATTATTGTCTAGCACATCACGGTATAAATGCGACATACTTGCCGGGCGGTTCAACCTTGCACTTTCATCCATTAGCGATGGGCAGGACGTCAAACAATTCCCTCTTTTATACCCCAATCCTGCAAGCGGAACTGTGAATGCCCGTTGGGTGGGTGAAAACGCTAAAGTTCGTTGGTCTATTGTTTCAATTGGTGGTCAAGAACTAGCCGTTGGGCCCGCGGAGGCAATAGAACATCTCGTTACCATTGAACTTCCTACCAACCTCCCTCGTGGTTCTCACTTGTTGCGAATTGCGTCTACGGTAAGTGCCCAGTCTTTGTCATATACACTTGTTATTCAATAGGGGGTTGGCATGAAACTGCAATCAATAAACATCGTCTTATACCTCGCAATCGTCGCCTTGACAACTCCTTCACTGCAAGGACAGATTCGTCAACCAGAAAGACTTCCAAACTTATTATGGGTGCGCGACGCCAACGGAAACATGCCTGTTGGTGGAGAGATGATGTTTGAGCTTCCTCAAGCAAACGCTCAGAACCCGACACCGATCATCCAAGATTTCGTGGTAGGCTGGAACTGGACGAGTCTTTTCAGACCAGCGCAAGAGATTCTACGAACTAGAAGATTACATGTGCCAGACTATCGTGACGAGGCGGAGAACGCTCCTTTTCGGCATTTGCGGATAATGCAAGATGTACTTCTGCGGGAGGGTGTGCCGAACCTGCAACTGATCCCAGCGGTTAAGGGCATCTCTCAGGCAGAAGAAGACATCGACCAGCTTGATACAGATGTGAATTGGTCAGAGGAAAGACCAGGGACTAATCCAAGTGAAGCTGTTGCTATGGAGTTTTCTCCATGGTTAAACCATATTGTTAATACAAACCGATTCGAACTTCGCACAGACGACGTTTCAGGTGGAGTTTTTGGTTGGGCTTCGCGGCAGGGTGGTACGGTTCAAAATGAAAATGGTACGTACCGGATGCGATACACGCGCGGTGTTGCCGGCGACAACACTGACCCCATAGTTTTACAAGATGCGCGTCCCAATGACATGCTACGTGGATGGGCTCCGCCGCGAACGCCATATGGTTTTGACCGTTTTGACGTGCAGAATACTTTCATAATGGAGTTGTCGATTACCATTCGACGAACTGAAGATGATCCGGCAGCAGGGAATCCAACCGATCCGGTGTTGACTATAACACTTCCTTACGGGTTAGGGGTAGAAGGTGTAAATACCCATCTCATCAGATTTAACGCAATCCCTCAACTGCCAATTACCTGGCAAAACTGGAATGATCTGAACAATAATTTGATTGCTAGAATACCGGAATTTTTTGTCGATGTGAACGTTGAAGAGTTCGTAATAACAAAGGAAATGCTACCTCCGATGACGGACCCTAACCGAGAAGTGACACTCATTGCACGATTTGAATGCAGACCAAATCCAAACAACGATGCATGGATCAATCCTCTGCTTCGACGTAACGATGGCAACACAGCCGATGCAGACCGTATTGGCAGGATGAGCATATCTGTTAGGCATCATGATGATGGAGATTTAGGTCTAGGAGTTGACATTCGCAACATTCGATTGCAAACACCTTTAGCAGGTCGACTCTTTACTGGCCAGGAAGATGAGCGCATTCAACATTCGGCAAACCGTTACCTGCAGGATTTGCGCACGATGCAGAATAATCTCGGTGGCACCAATAATCCTCCGACATACCAAGTATGGCAATTTTATGGAAGGGATGAAGGACCGCGCAGGTACTGGAAGAGTTACCGGTACATTAATGCACTGCTTGGGGGCCGACTTATGACCGAGGTAGGCATGGAGGATCCCGAAGACTTCAGGCACTGTACCCAACCGCTTGTTTTGTGGCAAGGTGCAACCTTTACCACCCCACCTCAACTTGCATCATATTCGGTTAGACGTGGTTATAATGTGGCCTGGCAAACACTACCACCGCTACCAACGACT
The DNA here is from genome assembly GCA_016707005.1 of Ignavibacteria bacterium. NCBI lineage: Bacteria > Pseudomonadati > Ignavibacteriota > Ignavibacteria > Ignavibacteria bacterium. The sequence goes on along the minus strand of JADJIQ010000002.1, from coordinate 64,542 downwards.
CCGCCTCCTACTGATGTAGAACGCGCTGCACATGACGCTGCGATTGTGGGTATAATACACCGATTTGCGGGTATCAGATATGGACTCTTTGATATGCGGAGTCAAACCATGGGTGGCGGGTTATTGTTGTTACATGATGATCCCGACACGTATCTCGATTGGAGGCCGATGGCAGACATTAATGGTGTGTTGCGTCCGGACACACTTCCAATTCGTCCTACTGAAGACATTGACCTTTACTTACAAGCTAATCCGGGCGGAATTTTAGCAAACTTAGAGCGGGTTTTACGTCTTGACTACGCAGCGCACCCGCATATGCTCTTCGGGACTACTCCGTGGTTAGGGCAGGTTTGGCTGAATTTTCACATGCAGGTTCGTGGTCATGCAGCACATTTTGCGAGCTTTTTAAACAACCGACCAAGATCGATGACTGAAGCACGAGTGGCGCTTTGGCTTCCAGTCATGCTTGGTGCCAAAGGCCTTATGCTCTATAGAGGTCAAACAAGCAGAGAAGGAGACGGCGCACCGTTTCCGGTATTTCCAGTTGACTTTCACGACATTATAGACGACACTGATCCAGGTTCTGACAACCTTGAAAATGGATTGATGGGGTGGTTTGATCCGAATGGAGCGCCACCACCATTCCCTGTCGACATGCAGGCGCGGCGCGCGTGGTTCTTAAGTGATCAAGCCGGCGTAGACTGGTTGGAGGACAATGATCCTACGAATGTAGCGGCATATTTCCGTCCTGATATTCAGACAGTAAGAACGTCGCTTAATGACAATGACCCCAACAATGCTCGTCTTTGGATTGGCACAAGGTCACTTACCAATGTAAGTGTTGAAGTCCTAGACAGGCTACACGCTATGCGAACGGTTCTCGGGCGAGCAACAAATGGACGGACCGATGCAGATCCTCACATCCTAACTCAATTGAGGCTTGAAGGTTGGTATGGGCATGGTTTTACGGAAATAAATGTGGCGCGTGTCAGTCCAAGTCCACTAGGTTCCTTTGTTGATCTTGGCAACGTAGCGGGCAGGTTGCGAACCCGGCATCCAAATCGGAAGAGGGACGTGTTCATAGCTAGCGGCATCCCTGGGCACTTTGACTACGAGGTATTTGATTCAACGTTCATTGACGTAACGGCTTTTTCGCTTCCGAACGACCGAACGATGACAAGCTCTGCAGTCATTGGATTAATGAACAGGCGCACTGACCCTCGAATGCTCCCGCCTGGTGCGGCATTCCAAAACAGCAACTCTTCAAACTGGAATAATGTGTCGTATGACGAGTGGCAGGCTCGTGGGCCAGCAGAGCGATATGGCCAGCGTGGCGCAAGAGAAGTTACGCTCCCATTCAATTACAGTCATGCCGATGGGCGATATCGGCTGTTGCGGATTCGTGAGATGGGAGGAGGCATCGACACTGTCATCGGCCAGGACAGAGAGCTTGCCATGCTACTCCTTCCGGGAGAAGGCAAGATGTTTCAGGTAGATGTCTTAATGGCCGATGATGCAGTCCGCACAAATAGCCAGGATATCTCCCGAGGTTTTCTAGACCACAACACTCAACGCAAGCTTGTGCACTTTCCACAGATCACAGGTTGGCAAATGCACACAGAACCGAAACCACAGTGTGGTAGTAATAGTGCTGAATGCCAGCCCCGCACGTATATGCGAACGACGAATGGCGCAACCATGCGATATCATTTAGTATACCACCGTCGTTCAAATCCCAACCTACCTTTTAGTGCAGGAAATCCACTGGACGTTTTCTATCAGCGAAGCACGGCTATGCCCATACGTTGTGCTGGAGAAGACGATTGTGTCGATCTCGGCGCAATTCAATGGGAGAACCCAATAACGATCAATAGTTACATCGTTGATACCATTATCGGCACTGACACTACGATGATCAATCCATTGAATAGGCCGTCGTGTGGATATCCCAGCGTTGTTGTACGTTACGACAGGTCCATCACCCCAGCGAGGTCTCGCGTTTACGTAGTTTACTCGTGTGAGGAAGACAACCCTGCTCTTCGAGACGTAGTCATCTACGAAGCGCAGCTTGACGCTGACATACCTTGGGAGTTGCAGGCAAACAACTACACGCGCAACGAGGGGCGTTCACGAAGGCTTGGAAGAGCGCAATCTGGTGGATCCTGTGCTGCCTTTGAAAGACTGCGATATTGGGGAACACCGGTTGTCAACGCATCGAATAGTGGCAATTTCTACGCATGGAGTTGTCATGCCGATGGCATTGTTTACGGATACAAGTTGCCTCCACAGAGAACATTTATTCCCATCAACTTCAAGAAGATGAAGGTTACGAATGGTGCAGGAACCAAGGTGGATAGAACGGGTAAACTGACCCCCTAAAAACGGAGCAAAGTGACAGTCTGATTATCTGCCAGAGAGCTTAGACATGATCTGCCAGCTGGTGAAAAAAAGATAGTTAGTTGAGTTGTTTTTCGGCGGCTACTTGAGAACGCTTTCTGAGTGACTCACCTTTAAGCTCAAGACGATGGGCAGCGTAGACGAGACGATCTAAGATAGCATCTGCGACGGTAGGTTCGCCGATGACGTCATGCCAAGCGCCCACGGGGATCTGTGATGTGATGATGGTGGATGACTTACCATGTCGGTCTTCGATGATCTCCATGAGCGCGGCTCGGCTTTGAGCATCAAAGGGCTGCAAACCGAAGTCATCGAGGATGAGTAGATGTTGCTTCTCAAGCTTGGATATCTCCTTGAGATACGACCCGTCGGCCTTGGCCATTTTCAACCTTGCAAAGAGCTTGGCGGTGTTGTGATAGGCGACGCGATAACCGGCCGCGCAGGCCTGGTGGCCGAGTGCCGAAGCGATGTAGCTTTTGCCGATGCCGGTACTTCCGGTGATGAGGATGTTCTCACACTTATCGATGAAGGTGCACTCGGCAAGTCGTAAGATGGCGTGCTTCTCAACATTGCGGTCAATGCCGAACTCCAGAGCTTCGATCGAAGCTTTATAGCGGAAGCGAGCGTTTTTGAGTCCTCGTTCAATGGTGCGGTTGTGGCGGTCGTCCCATTCGTTATCGACCAAGGCCCCGACGAGCTCATCGGGTGTGAGCTCGTCGGGGAGAGTGCCTTCGGCAATGGTCTTGAAAAGCCGGTGCATGCCATGCAGGCGCATCTTGCGCATCTTCTCTAAGGTGTCTTGGATCATGGTTGTTCCTCGGGGTTAATGGTGTTGTCAGGGTTCTGGTCATCAGGGTGTTGGTCATCATAGTGTGCGCCACCACGGATATTGTCATGGTCCGGAATGCTGCCCGGGGCTGACTCATCGGCGCCTGCCAAGTCGAGTCCTCGCTCGATGATATTGCGTATAGCGCCGTAGCCGAAGCTGCCATAGTCGCTGGCCCGTTGGCAGGCCATGTTCAGTCTGTCGCTGCCGATCTTGCGGGCAAAGCCGAGGATCCCCATGCAGCCTCGATAGGCCTGTTCCGGGTGCGGTGCCAGCTCGAAAATGCGCTTGAGATAGTCGTGGACATCGGGGCCGATGCCACCTGCCCAGGCGAGGAATCTCTCGGTACTCCATTCGGTCATGAACCGGTGGGTGGAGGCCAAGTGATCGGCATCGGTTGAATAGCCATACGGACGCGTAGATCGTGCATGGGAAGCGATACACTCGTGGTGGTGGTAGATGTCGACCGTTGCGCGAGTGTAGAGCAGCTTGACTTTGTGGCCGATGTGAATGTGCGGTACGCTGTAGTAGTGTTTGTCAGCGCTCAATGGCACATGCCCGTTGCGCATGACCGTAGCTCGCAGCTCATTGCGCAGTTCGTAGCGGATCTTGGGAAGTGGCGCCAGCGCACCCTGCTCGATCTCTTCGAAGAGTTGCCTGCGGCTGTAGGTGCGGTCTTTGAAAGCCGATGCATTGAGGGCTTCTAGTTCGCGATAAATCGCCACGTTGAGTTCTGTCAGCGACGTGAACACATGATCACGCAACGGGGCGAAGATCCGCCGGTAGACGATCTTGACCGCGCCTTCGACGAGTGCCTTGTCACGAGGCCGGTAGGCTCTGGCCGGTAGCACCGTCATCCCGTAGTGCGAAGCAAAGTCCTGAAAACTGCTGTTGATCACCGGCTCGAACTTGCTGCTCTTGGTCACCGCTGCGCGCAGGTTGTCGGGCACGATAGCTTCCGGCGCGCCGCCGTAGTATTCCAGTGCGTGCCGGCAGGCATAGATGAAGTCTTCCTTGCCCTGACTGGCCACAGCCTCGACGTAGATCAGCTGACTGGCACCCAAGATCGCGACGAAGACCTCCGCGCAGTGGACCTCGCCCGTAGCGGTGTCGGCAATGTCCAATGTCGCACCGGCATAGTCGATATACATCTTGTCGCCGGCCTTGTGTTCGATGTGCATCACGGGCTGCGCCTGTTTCAACCACACATTTATGTAGCGATTGAACTGCGTGTGACCGAAGCCGTCGGGGTGGGCTGCGCGGTACTCTTTCCAGAGAAGACGTCTGGTCACGCCGCGGCGCTTGAGCTCGCGTTCATACCGTGGCATCAATGTGAAGAGATCTTGTATTCGGCGATTCGGCTGCGGCTCTGGCGAACGCAAGAATAGATCGTGCAGCTCCTTATCGCTGAGGTTTAGCAGCTGGTCGATGCCGATGCCGCTTCTGTCAAACCGCGCTTGATACTTGCGCAGTGTATTGCGAGAGACTCCCGTCATCTCGATGATGGCCTGCATGCTCTTCTTGCGGGCCAATAGGCGAAGAATTTGTCGTACTGTACCCATACAGATCGGTGTATTGGACATGAGTCCAAGAGAATGGTGGAACATCCTCCGAGATACTCATGTCGCCGGCAGTGTATGAGCTCAAGGCCGATAACGCGCTGTCGATATGACGAGGTCGTGGGGGGGCACTTTGCTCCGATCCAACCCGTCACCGTTGACCGAACAAGACTGTCACTTTGGTCCGTTCAACGCCTGTCACTTTAGTCCGATCAGAGGGGGTATTTTAGAGCGTTCCATCCACCGGTATCGCTGGAAGTTTTCAGTGCCTTCGGTGAGCACGTAGCAACACTGATCTCTGAGGACCTTTCCGCCGGTACCCATCAGACCGAATGGGATGCACACAGCCTTCCCGGAGGAGTGTATTTCTATCGCTTACAGTCGGGCGCTTCCGTTGAAACTCGATCGTCGATTCTGATCAAGTGAATAGGGAGGGCCTATGTCAAACCATAAGTATTGTCTGATAGCAAATGCCTTCGTGTTCCTTTTTGTGACTACAGCTATAGAAGCTGTATCCCAACAAATCGTTGGATCTGGTAGGCATGCCTCTATTCTATGTGTGGATGGAGCTGTCTTTTCTTGGGGTGAGAATTATGACGGGCTTCTTGGTGACGGGACAATGACTCCGTCTCAGGAAGCCGTTCGTTCGAAAGTGCCCCCATCTGCTCGGTTGATCGGTAGACATAATGGTGTTACGGCTATTGACATTGATGGCCGCGTCTACACCTGGGGAGGAATAACCGGAAATCAGTTCGGCATGCCTTCTTGGGAGTGGAGGGAAGCAATGCCGCAGGAACTACCGTTCGTGAACGGTGTTCGAACTGCCATTACCAATTATGCGAATGCCTACTACCATTTGAAGAACGGTAGTGTAATGGTCAGTGGTGCTAACTCGCAAGGGCAATATGGAAATGGCACAACAACACGTCTTGATTCCGGGTGCACGCTGGTGCCACTGGACAGTATACTTGATGTCTTTTGTGACATTGCAACGGCATACGCAGTACGTCAAGATGGATCGATATGGGCTTGGGGTTCAAATCAAGAGAATCAAATCGATAGCTCAGCGAATCGGTACTATGACAAGCCTAGAAAGATGTTTCAAACACCAGGTGTTGCCTTGACTTTAGGAACATCGAGTGGGTTCATGAATGTCTTCGGATCTATGCGAGTTGTCACAGTTGATGGTGAAGTGTGGGTATGGGGACAGAACGACAAGAACCAGCTGGGTGTACCGAACACGAAGAGAGTGAAGGTGCCGACGAAGATCGCCATGCCTGGCAAGGTTGTTGCCATCACTGGTGGTCTATACCATACCGTGGTCCTGCTTGAGAATGGTACGGTGTGGACATGGGGCGATAACGGCTTTGGTCAACTTGGAAATCCGTACTACAACAACACTGTTGAACCTGTGAAAGCAATAGGACTTGCCAACGTAGTTGCGATCGGCTCCGGTTCGTTCTCATCGTATGCTATCATGCGCGACGGATCTCTTCACGGGTGGGGAGATAACACCTATCGTCAACTCAACCGCGACGATGCACCACGTCAGTACACAGCCGTACCTCTTCCCGTGCCATGTGGACTTGTATCAGGAGTGGCTCTAGATGATGAGAAGTCCACGACCCAAAGCTCACCTAGCCCCGTGATCGATATCCTGACAGTTCCGATTGCTGAGGGTACCACGCGCGTTGAGATCTTCTCGATAGAGGGAAGAACAGTTAACATTGTACAACCCACACTCACCGATTCAATGGTCAGATTCGATCTGTCTTCTGAGTCTCCTGGGCTTTATACAATTGTCCGCACGCGCGGAAATGTTGTAACGACCGAGGTGGTGATCAAGTACTGATGGCATCGGCAACCTTGCCTCTTTCAGTCGAACCGTAGTCTGTTGAAGATTCCGCTCGTGTTGACCGCATCATTCCGCATGTAACTGACCGCGGCATCTAATGGCATGCTAGGTTGCTAAACCCTTTGCTAGATTGACGTTGTCCTGTTGCACAGGGAAGATCACCAGTGCTTACAGTACAGAGGTTGTTTGCGGTCAGGGCAGGTGGAATTACGAGCAGTGCAACAGGATCGCATCTGAATGGATATGCAACTGCGCCGTGGTATGCCCCTTGTCGATTACGGTTTTCTGAAACCAACTACGAGAAAAGTACTCCTTACGTACACTGGCTTTGTTGTCGTGTCCTTATCAGAAAGAGATTCTTCATGATGAAACGAAGCACTTGCTTACAGACACTCTCTATCAAGGCCGCAGTATGTTTAGCCGTACTTCTCATGGCGACCGGCAATCCGATGTTAGCCCAATGGGTGCAAACCAACGGACCGCATGGCGGTGATATTCGATGCATGGCCGTCTCGGATACGAATCTCTTTGCGGGGACTTATGGTAGCGCCGGTGTCTTTCTTAGCACCAACAACGGCGCAAGTTGGACTGCGGTCAATACTGGCTTGACGAACAATATCGTCTTGTCTCTAGCCGTCTCCGGCACGAATCTCTTTGCCGGGACTGAAGGCAGCGGCGTCTTTCGTTCCACCAACAACGGCACAAGTTGGACTGCGGTCCGTATCGGCTTGCCGAGAATTAATGTCCGGTCTCTAGCCGTCTCCGGCACGAATCTCTTTGCCGGGACTGAGGTCGGTGTCTTTCTTACCACCAACAACGGCACAAGTTGGACTGCGGTCAAAACCGGCTTGACGAACTCCGATGTCAATGCTCTAGCCGTCTCCGGCACGAATCTCTTTGCCGGGACTGAGGGCGGCGGTGTCTTTCTTAGCACCAACAGCGGCACAAGCTGGACTGCGGTCAGTACCGAATTGAAGATTAGTTATGTCTTGTCCCTTGCCGTCTCCGGCACGAATCTCTTTGCCGGGACTTATGGCGGTGTCTTTCTTTCCACCAACAACGGCACAAGTTGGACTGCGGTGAATACCGGCTTGCCGGAAACTATTGTCCGGTCTCTAGCCGTCTCCGGCACGAATCTCTTTGCCGGGACTTGGGACGGTGTCTTTCTCTCCACCAACAACGGCGCAAGTTGGACTGCGGTCAGTACCGGCATGACGAACAGTTATGTCCAGTCTCTTGCCGTCTCCAGCACGAGTCTTTTTGCCGGGACTGAGGGCGGCGGCGTCTTTCTTTCCACCAACAACGGCAGAAGCTGGAATCCGGTCAATACCGGCTTGCCGAAGAGTGGTGTCAGTTCTTTTGCCGTCTCCGGCACGAATCTCTTTGCCGGGACTAGGGTCGGTGTCTTTCTTTCCACCAATAACGGCATAAGCTGGACTCAGGCGATTACCGGCTTGACGAACACTGGTGTCACTTCTCTTGCCGTCTCCGGCACGAATCTCTTTGCAGGGACTGGGTACGGTGGCGTCTTTCGTTCCACCGATAACGGCACAAGCTGGACTAATGATAATTCCGGATTGACGAACACTCAGGTCATTTCTCTTGCCGTCTCCGGCACGAATCTCTTTGCCGGGACTTACGGCGACGGTGTCTTTCGTAGCACCAACAACGGCAGAAGCTGGAAGGCGGTCAATACCGGATTGACGAAAAATTTCGTCTTGTCTCTTGCCGTCTCCGGCACTAATCTCTTTGCCGGGACTGAGGGCGGTGTCTTTCTTTCCACCAACAACGGCACAGACTGGAGAAATGTTGGTCCCGGCTTGACATATGTGGTTGTCATCTCACTTGCCGTCTCAGGGAGGAATCTCATTGCAGGGACTTACGACGGCGCCTTTCTTTCCACAGATAACGGCACCAGCTGGAGTCAGATCAATTCCGACCTAACAAAGCGACGTGTCAGTTCATTCGCCGCCTCTGGCACAGTTCTCTTTGCGGGGTGTGAGTTCGGCGGGGTCATTCTCTCATCCGATAACGGCACAAACTGGAGTGAGGTCAATTCCGGCTTGACAAATCAGATCGTCTATTCACTTGCCGTCTCCGGCACGAATCTCTTTGCTGGGACTAGTGACGACGGCGTCTGGAGGAGACCATTGTCGGAACTGATAACTTCTGTGGAAAGCCAAAGCAGTCATCCTTCAAGCATTGTTCTCGAGCAGAACTATCCGAATCCCTTCAACCCAAGCACAATCATACGATTCACTCTTCCGCATTCTGGGCCGGTATCCTTGGAAGTATTCAGTGCCTTCGGCGAGCACGTAGCAACGCTGATCTCTGAGAACCTTTCCGCCGGTACCCATCAGACAGAATGGGATGCACACGGCCTTCCCGGAGGAGTGTATTTCTATCGCTTGCAGTCGGGCGCTTCGGTTGAAACTCGATCATCGATTCTGATCAAGTGAATGGGGAGGGTGCATGTCCAACCATAAGTATTGTCTGATAGCAAATGCCTTCGTGTTCCTTTTTGTGATTTCAGCTGTAGAAGCTGTATCGCAGCAGATCATTGGATCCGGTCGTCATGCCTCTATTCTGTGCGTGGATGGAGCCGTTTTCTCTTGGGGTGAGAATCGAGATGGACTTCTTGGTGACGGGACAATGACTCCGTCTCAGGAAGCTGTTCGGTCGAAGGTGCCCCCAGCTACTCGGCTGATCGGTAGGCATGATGGTGTCATGGCAATTGACTCTGACGGTCGCGTCTACATCTGGGGAGGAATGACTTGGAATCAGTTCGGGATGCCCTCGTGGGAGTGGAGGGAAGCAATGCCACAGGCACTACCGTTCGTGAACAGTGTTCGAACTGCCACGACAAGTGATGCGAATGCCTACTACCATTTGAGGAACGGTAGTGTAATGGTCAGTGGTGCTAACCTACAGGGGCAATATGGAAATGGCACAACAACACCTCTTGATTCCGGGTGCACGCCGGTGCCACTTGACAGTGTACTTGATGTCTTTTGTGACATTGCAACGGCATACGCAGTACGTCAAGATGGATCGATATGGGCTTGGGGTTCAAATCAAGAGAATCAAATCGATAGCTCAACCAATCTGTACTATGACAAGCCAAGAAAGATGTTTCAAACACCAGGTGTTGCCTTGACCTTAGGAACGTCAAGTGGGTTCATGAATGTCTTCGGATCTATGCGAGTTGTCACAGTTGATGGTGACGTGTGGGTATGGGGACAGAACGACAAGAACCAGCTAGGTGTATCGAACACGAAGAGAGTTAAGGTGCCGACGAAGATCCCTATGCCAGGCAAGGTTATTGCCATCACTGGTGGTCTATACCATACCGTGGTCTTGCTTGAAAATGGTACGGTGTGGACATGGGGCGATAACGGCTTTGGTCAGCTAGGAAATCCGTACTACAACAACACAGCTGAACCTGTGAAAGCGATAGGACTTGCCAACGTGGTTGCGATCGGCTCTGGTTCGTTCTCATCATATGCCATCATGCGCGACGGATCTCTACACGGATGGGGCGATAACACGTATCGTCAACTTAACCGCGACGATGCACCGCGTCAGTATACAGCCGTGCCACTTCCCGTGCCATGCGGACTTGTATCTGGAGTGGCTGTAGATGGTCAGAAGACCACGACTCAAAGCTCTCCAAGCCCCGTGATCGATATCCTGACAATTCCAATTGTTGAGGGCTCTACGCGAGTCGAGATCTTCTCGATCGAAGGAAGAACCGTTCACATTGTACAACCCTCACCAACCGATACAATGGTCAGATTCGATCTGTCTTCTGAGTCTTCTGGGCTATATACGATTGTTCGCACGCGCGGAAATGTTGTGACAACCGAGGTGGTGATCAAGTACTGATGGCATCGGCTACCTTGCCTCTTTCAGTCAAGCCGTAGTCTGTTGAAGATCCCGCTCGTTGCGCCCACCTCATTCCGCCCGCAACCGTCCACCGCAGCAACTGATATGCAGAGTTGCTAAACCCAGAGCGAGGGACCTACGTGGAGATCCCACAATTGTAGTTTATTACACGACTGATGGAGTAATATGCTACAATCTTTAGCTGTTGTCTGACGAAATATGAATTCAAGTGTATCGATGCTCCATTGAGAGAGATCGCCAGTGTACGTTTGGGCTAGGTACTGAAGACTCCGAGCCCCCTAACTGGAGATTCCGCGTCAACCCGCCATTTTTCGGTTCGCTGCATATTGACTAACATTACTGGTGGATCAGCGAACCGAGCAGGTTGGCAATCACGTAATGAGAGCAATCACCATGTGGATCTTCCTCCTCGTAGCATTGATCGTTGGTTCCGTACAACTGAATGCTCAGCCCCAACTCCGCATTGAGAAACTGGGCTTGCCCCCTTATATAGGAAGTATGAAGATCTTCGGGGAGAAGGCCTTCATGAATTCGTTCGACGGATTGTATGTGTTTGATGAAGCTTCTCGGACTTGGAGATCGCTTGGACAACAGTCGAGTCTCGTTGAACTGAGACAAATCATGACGGTACATCCCAACGGACTCGTTGTATCGCATGTTCCGTTGGGAACACTTCGATTTCAACCGAAGACCGAGGAGATCATACTCGAGGCAGGAGTGTATCACCAGTATCAATTCGTTCACTCAGATAGCATCGTAGGGCTAGTTCAGACGAGTGGCGACCGATCAGTGCGATTTGTTTGGAAACGATGGCCTTCGCTTGAGGTGATCAGAACTGACACGGTGGACCTGGGCGAAGAGCACGCCTTCTCTGATGTTATCCCATGCAGCGACGGTTCCATACTCACCCTTAGTCCAAACAAACTTGTTCGATTTCGTTACGAAGACAAACCCGCCGTTATTCCGCTCGGTGATAACGTGCTGAGTGGTAGGCACTCATATTACGTCGACAGCAGTCGCACGCATATTGCCCTTCACGCTGAGCGTGGGATCCTACTATCGAGTGATCAATTCGCATCTTGGACAATGTATGGCGACTCGTCGGCATCACGCTCTGCAAATCTCCACCTGACCTCTGACCCGAACAACATCATCGTGATGAACCGTGGGTTGCTTACTCGCTTCAACCCTGCCAATTCGCGTGTAGATACGTTGGTAAGGGGCTCTAACCTCTCAGATAACGTGAGCGCAAGTTCAGATGTTGTTATTGCTAGTACTCGTGACTCTATTCTATTCATCCTAGAAACCACAACCACCACTGAGCACGCGGGTCTTCAAGAACGTGGTGCACAGTTTCTCTATGGTGTCAATGATGGAATAGTCGCAACAACTCCCGAGGATGTATTTGTCCGCCCGTCCGGAGATGTGTGGACTCGCTGCCCGCTTGACAAGAATGTCTTTGCTAATGCACAATTTTCACCCCTTGTCATCCCTTCAGGCGGAACGAGTGTTGACGATTTCTGGCTGAGTGTGCATGGGTTCTTTCCAGTCCACGTTCGCCCCCGAACATCAATCTTGAAATCCGATGTCTTCTTTCCGGGGTACAGTAGCAATGGATTTCATCCCAGCAGTGATCGTTACTATTTCACAGTTCTCTATGCGCTCGAAATGCCATGTGGATCGAATCAGGTGATGTGGATCGAAGGCAACAGTCCATTACGCACTCTTTTGTGTAAGGACGATCTGCGCTACCTCATGGTTTTCAATGACCGCGATTACGTAGCGTTCACATTGAAGGGTTCACTGTGGCGAACTGTTGATGGAGATCTTGATAGATGGAGTCAACATCCTATTCCGGTACTTTCACTGCGACCTCAACCACGGATGATGACGAAGGGTAATCACGGCTTGTTAACGGACCAGCGAACCACAATGTGGACCCATGATGCGGGCTTGACGTGGGAGTCAGCCGTCGACTCTTTAGAAGCCCACTCCACCCTAACACGAGCAGGCGATATCATATCGGCGCACATTCAAGGCGATTCTAATGCAGTCCTCATCATCGATGTTCTGCGGAATGGCGTGAGATCGACGTATGCCTCTTTGACCTCTGATTTTGTTGACTTTGCGAGGATCTCGATCCAGGACATTGCTTTCGATGACAATGAACGTCGCCTGTACTTCACCACGAACTACTACACAGCATCCATTCTCTTGGACGGCATATCGAGCGTAGAGCAAGAACCAAGAGAGGCACACCTGGAAGTCGGAATACCGCTGGGCATCTATGATCTCTTAGGACGTAGAGTAGCCGGCGACGAGTCAGAGGTTGAAACACCCGGCCTATATCTGCACGTTCAGCAGTACGGAGTTCGCAAGATCATTGTTCAGCGATGAGAAGGGGTAGTGGCATCTCGTAACTTGATGGTCAAGACAGGCGGATTCTCCACTTTCTTCGAATTCACTTAAGAACCTCAGTAGTGAAAGGTCGCGCATTGAACGGATCCAATATGCTAGGTTCTCCTATCGCAGTTCTACTGTTTATTGCACTTTCGTACCCCGTGTTTTCACAGTGCGAACAGCCATTTATAGGAGACGCTGTAGAGGCTCTGTACTATAACGAAGGCATGGACCCCACAAGAAGTCCCAGATCACTCGTGAGGATCGATTCCATCAGAATCATTGATGGCACACGCGTCATCTCAAGCACGTATTGTAGAATTACAACTGATACTTGTCTCTATAGCTCAACGACGTACGTTGCTTCCAATGGGTTTGTCTATTACGGACAATCAGCCTTTGAAGATGGCAATGAGTACCTCCAACTATGTTTGCCGCTTGACTCCGTTCTCGTTAAAGGAAACGTTTTGTGGAAACGAGTGGAGGATAGATGGTCCGTGCTCTTTGGAGACTACAGACCATTCAAGACGTTTCTTTCGTGGACCATTACTCCATATGGAGACACGATCCCGAACTTTGACAAGCTCGTGTCGGACACCTTTGGCGTTGTATTGCGCTACTCCCCTGAAAACGGTCAAGTAGTAGAACGCCTAGTTGCAGCTGTGATAAATGGGAGGCACTATGGGAATCCTGTGTCCGTAGGCGAAAGTATCATCACAGGTGACAGAATCCAGATCAGAACAAACGACGAATCGATCGTCGTTTCGAACCATGATGCAGACTTCTCCAAAGAATATGAAGTGACAGTATCCGACTATTCTGGTAGAGTTTCACACTCTCACAGATACGTGAATGGCACGCAATTGAGGATCACTGACAACACTTCAACACTTCTCTTCATCTCAGTAAGAGATGTTAGAACGCAAAGACAAGTTGCAAGTAGAGTATTTCTGAACCCAAGGAGGTGATCTGCACCCACTTTCATTGACAGGTAGAGTTTGGAGATTCCGCTTAAAGTGCTCTCCTCACGGCGCCCGTAACCGTCCACAGCATCAAATGGTATGCAGAGTTGCTAAACCCAGAGCTAGATTGAAGTTGCCGAGACGCTGAATTGCCTTCGAATGTGGTAGCGGGAACGCTGATTGTGATGGTCGAAAGGGAGCATTCTCCTGGTGCAACAACCGGAAGCGTCGGATGTAATGAAAGGACAATGTTGATGAAAAGAGTTAAGCGATGAGATACTGGTTCAAAGAGAAAGAAGATGAGCTCCTGCTGATAATGTTCATTTTGTCAGTGGCCGGGTTTGTGCTGAGTTTCTATTATGGAGAAATGACTCGAGAGCGTATAGCCTATGCATTTATTACAGCGATAAACTCACTATTCGTCATAGTCGGACTACTTTCACTTGCTCTTAAGTCTATTGAGAATCGAAAGCAGCCAATCAGCAATTTCTTGCACGACAATAGATTCAGATTGGCAGTACTCCTCGCTTGTGCTGTGTTAGCGGTTCTGTCAACACTCGTGCTCTCTGGCATCTATCTGAAGGTGTATGTTGTAGCCCTGATTCTACTACTTACCTACGGAATAGTGAGAGTATCAGGCCGCATACGACGTGTTGTCAGGTCGATGCGTGATCTCGAGTGAGAGACGATCTGCATGTGGCACAGCCACCCGATAGGACGTATAGTGCCATGCTGACTTGCCAAGCCCCTTGCTAGATTGCAGTTGCCCAGACGTTGTAGTTCGATGGTTGGTGATCAGTTCAGCGCGGAAGTTGTCGCTCAAGTAAATGGGATTGTCCACCGGCCTCGGTTCCTGATCGAATATCAGAAGTAATGAACAAGGGAGCCATAGTATGAGCCATAGTTTGCAGTATTCACTCAGTACACAATCATGAGGAATGCATTCTTGTGCTTGCTGTTCTTTTATGAGATTGCATGCTCAACCTTGCAATCGTCAAGTCCGTCCGTACGCATTGTTGCATACTATTATGGTAGTCCGGCAGACCGTGTCATGTCATTTGTGACGGCTCAGAAGATTGATCCTGAGATTGCATATACTGAGCGTGTTGTTGTAAATGATGCTGATCGTGTCGCAGCGTTGTTGAGTGACACCATACAATTCAAGGGTGAACAACGCGTGCTATCATATAGATGGTATGTGATTGTTCGGGTTCAAGACTCAACAGGATTAGAAATAAGGAGGATTGGGATGGAGCCACGAAAGGGTGCTGTGTATATAGATGAGCGCCGAGTCGCTCACAGTGAATGGATGATTGCGACAATAGCATCACTCTTTAGTAGGCCCGTTGCAGACACAATAGCAAAGTACTCCACGTATTCGCCCTAGTGACGTGAGTAGAGATTCCGCTCACGATGATCAACTCGTTCGTCCGATATCGTCCACCGCATCTACTGGTATGCTGATTTGCCAAACCCAATGCTAGATTGTAGCTGTTCCGTCGCTGTTGATGTTTTACAGCAACCAAGGAGTCTCCATGAAGTCGCCCTCCGCCGAGTTTCAGTCTGTCGTTAAGGCAAGTTTCAACCTTGCCCAAGAAATGGAAAGCGAGATCATCACGTCAGCGCACATTCTCGGCGCGATAATGCTTGCGACAGAGGATCGAACAGCGCAATCATTGCTTCGTATGACTCCCGACCATGAGACCTTGAAACAATCGATACGTAGTGAGGCACGTACGCACGGAAACGACGTGCCGGACAAACACAAGAAGGCTCCGCAACAAGTACCACAGGGATCATTGCCGATGACGGACGAAGCCGAGGCAGTGATCGTGGGTGCGATGAAGGTCAGTGCGAAAGCGGATGTGCCGGCTGATACTCGCCACATCGTTGTTAGCATGCTCGATAGTCATGAGTCGTTGGCCCACATGATCTTGAAGGGGCAAGTGGATGTTCAACAGCTGCGGTCTGAGTTGACATCAGCTGATCGTTGACCCCTTAAGTAGTCTTTCCCGTCGCAACATGCCATACTCATGCGCACAACCCGCTTCGAAGTCCCTTGTTGACCCCTTCTCGTGTCCTCTTTCTGGACGGTTGTTCGCCCAGTACCCATGAATGGGTGTTTTAGCGCGTACTTGCGGATATCTGTCCGTAATTGCTGGGGCGATGGCATACCTTCGCGTCACATCCCGTACGTGGGTGTAGGTGCGCGTACATTGCGTGTGTTTGCTCGTACAATTCAGGAATCGGTGAAGAAAGCCTGGTGGATCATGTGCCGACCTGCCGTATTGGGGAGGTGACCGTTGTCCGTAAGTTTACTCTCGTAGCATGGCCGAAAGGCTCAACCCGTCGAGGAGTAGCTCAGATGTATACCAGGAGATCGCTTTTTGTGCTGTTGCTCATCGTCACGATGAGTGTTGCGATGTATGAGTCTTCAGCTCAAGTGCTCCAAGTGCGACAGGTTGAGGGATTGGTGGGCAAAGGGGCATTGAGAATTGTTCCGGTCAAACCCAACGTTCTTGTTGGAGTCGATGCAGAGCTCTGGATCATTCGTTCGGATGATGCCGGGCGAACATGGCGGAGAGTAGACACATCCTTCAAGCCACGAGTCAACGACATATGCTTTGTTGATGAAGATCGGGGCTATGCTGTCTGTGATTCCGGTAAGTTCCTGCGCACCGACGATGGTGGTCTTACATGGACCTCGAGTACTGCGAGTCCTGGTAGCCCATATAGAGGATACTCGGTCTATCCGTTGTCTCGTGATACGTTGCTCGCTCTGTTTAAGAATCGCCTAGGAACAACAGAACTTCTTCGGACTGATGATGCCGGTCAATCATGGAATGTGGTGACGGACTTTGAGTTCCCAGACGTACATGGGGCGTATGATGCTATACGATGTTTTGATTCTCAAAAATGGATCGTGAACTATGACAGACCAGGTGGTCGATATCCATTGATTACTAGCGATGCAGGCAAGACTTGGAAGCTTGGTAGTAAATTCCTCAGAGGCTCGCAGGACATTCTAGTAGTGAATGATTCTGTTGCATTCGCGGCAAGAAGTACTTACACCCTGAATGGTGAAGTCGCCTTTGAAAAGACAACAAATGCTGGCCAAACATGGACGCTCGTTAACCTAGTGCCGTATAATGTGTATGGACGCCCTGTTCTTTCAACGATGTTGGTAATGAACCGAAAAGAACAAGGGATTGCCGTTACGAACTATGCGCGAAACAAGTCCGATGAAGACTTTCAACAAGTAAATGGACCAAGATATGCCTGCGAAATACGCAGTACGCTGGATAACTGGGTGACTTGGAAAGAGTGGCCGGTGGAACGCCCTCCCATGTTTGGAGTAGCGAGTATCTGCGTCGATGAGTTGGGAGTCGTTACGGCTATTGGGGCCGATAACATGGTGTATCGGTCGAACATAGTTGACGATACACTTAGAATGATAACCACGCGACTAGCTGACAAATACTATGATGCCTTGATGATCACTGAGAACACGTGGGTGTTAAGTGGCGTTGTCTATGTCGATCGTCACTCGAGTTTTAATATTCCTCGTATGACGCAAAACGTTCTCGTGAGAACCACCGATGCTGGTCAGTCCTGGACAAGTAGGGTCTTGAATTCGGAAGTCCTCTTTTCAAAATGGGACAATGACGAAACGCAACTGATAGTAGAAGGCAACTGGATCTACAGGCCCAAGCTCGAGTACGCGGATTCCGAAACACAGCTCGTCACAGCCGGGAGAGTTCTCTATCGGACAACCAATGCTGGTGAGACGTGGGATTCCATATACACTCATGCGATCAAATTGCAGTCGGTCTCTTTTGGTGACAATACGACCGGTTACGCTTTAGATACTCTGAAGCGACTGTACCGATCTACCGATGGAGGCTTGTCGTTCTCAAGAATACCCAATCTTTCATCGAGTATTGCCGCGTATTGCGCTGTCGACTCCCGTATGGTATTCGCGAGTGATACTGGAGTTAATGGAAAGTTGCGCAAGAGTGTTGACGGTGGGGAGAACTGGACTGTTATCGAGATGGATAGTGGAGGTGAAATCACGGGGATGGATGTATATGACGATGATCATCTAGTGATTTCACGTTTCGCGTTTCATCTAGCACCTTGGAAAGGTGATCGGTATTACGTCTATTCAACGACAAATGGCGGTTTAGCGTGGAGTCCACTCGATTCGGTATACCAAGAGGGCCAACCTCCAAAGATGGTTGCAGTTGGTGGACAGTGCAGATTTAGATACCTATCAGAAAGCTCGATATTGTTGTTGTCAGACTACACGGCCTATAGCGATTATGACAGGACTTCATGCGACGGCGGCATCACATGGCAAAGTGCTGGTTTGGGATACGGCCTCTATAAGTCATTGTCAAATGTGGTCTCCGGTTCTTGTCTGTTAAACTCTGTCGATCCAATTCGCTCGGCTGGACTACGAGTGATATCAGGATGCGGCGTTGCCGTCGGTGTAGAGGAGATCCCAGAGAAACATGATGTAAGCATAGCGAACAGAGATCACGCGTCGTGTGAGATACTCTCTCGCGAGGAGCTTCGACGTCAACTTGAGGCACTTGAAACAACCCCACTGATCTTCGACATGCAAGGTCGCTCGATCTTACATCTCGATGAACTCGTGATACCACAAACGATATTCATCCGGACAGGTACACAATCGCGTCTGGTGTTGGTTCTGCATTGACAAAGGGTCATATATCGGTTGATAGGTGCTAGTTGCATTGATGTTGTATCAGATGCTCTTGATGCAGTTGGAAAGAAGTGGGGCCTCGTTGGTAGGACTGTACCAAACAATAGAGTTAAAGAAATTGTCGAAGAGAACAATGCCGAGGATGTAGACGGCCGCGCAATCTCAGAAACCAAACTCGATAAGAAGTGAGAGGAGTGCAACCGATGAGTGGAAGGCGCATCTTTGTTATGACATCCGTCTCTGCGGTTGTGTGTCTAACAGTGCTTGGAGCATTGTATCTGCCAAATATTATGCGTTCTGGAACTACTCACGGATCGAGCGACGTATCTGATTCAAAAGAGCGAGGCGTGTTCATTCAACAGTATCATACGGGCATGAAAGTCGTTGTCGCATTTGATAATATTGCAATTCCAATTGAGGAGATATGGATTGAGAAACACTGGACATACGGGAGCATAACTGGAACTATCGATATTGATACGGCAACATCTCGCACCATCTTGTGTATTAGATGTAGTGGAGGCCAAGGTAGGAACAATAGAGTCACAACGGATGACCAGTGGATTGATATTGTCGAAGGCGATGCTCGTCTTTCGTTCTATCATTCATCGTTGAAGTTTTTTGGAATATGGACCAAGGCTATTCCCGACACTTTGCACTTTGCAATTGTGCGATATCCAACCAAAGAGATTGAAGGCGAGATTCGAGGAGTGGTTGACACTGGCGCCGTGTTGGATGCTTGGGTACGAAAAGAATGATGAGATTGGAGTTGCACTCCTACCTTTGGAGATTCCGCACTCACTCACCACCTCATTCCACCCCCAACTGACCACCGCATTTACAGGTATGCTGATTTGCTACACCCAATGCTAGATTGCAGTTCCAAGGTGTTGCAGGTCAATCGCTAGTGTCAGGTTGGCGCAGTGAAACACAACAGAAAGATAGAGATGGACGATAACAGATCTGCGGATAGACAGCAATGAACGATGCAGCTAAGGGCTTCCGGTATCTCTTGCAAAAGAGACGCAATGCCATTGCATTATCATTGGCTGCTGTCACGGTGGCTTTCCTATTGTTCTACATGAACTGGAGTAGTTTAGGGTATGCCTTTATGGTAAGAGATGGAATGCAAGAGCAGCCCCTGACGATCGCGGACGCACAAAATGCAGGGTTGTTTATCTGCAGGTATGATCTAACATACAAGGGAGAAAATGAACATGATTCTACAGTACTCTATCTGGGAGAAGCATGGGTTCAGTGCACGGGTACGTATCGTGGCTCATTGCTAACTGGAGATATTGTGAGAACCAGCGACTACACACTGTGTGTTCGGTATTCCGACGAATTGCCTTCGTATAAGATCGTGAATCTGCAAGATGGTCGTCGAGTCCATATAGATAGAGCATGCCGCATTATGAACTTAGACATCAAAACAATAGATGAGAAGTATGATTTGGTTGTTCAGGAGTGGGGAGGCCACAGCAGTGGACGTCCGACAACACAACTCGGGGTGATAATACTTCGGCTAGACCGTCAGTATGAATATTGACGATGTCACGCCCGGACAATCGGCGTGCATGACTCGTGAAATCAGCGAAGAACTGACCCCGGATCTTAAGGTACGCTGTTTGGCTAAACCCAATGCTTGATTGCAGAGGCCCAGACGCTGCAGGTATATCGCCGGTGCTTATCCCAACGCGAAACATGATGGTCAGTAGAAGCGGAATCTTCACTCCCCTCACCACTCCAGCACGAACCGTTCTCCGGTCCAGCGGCAGACGGAGCCGTCGGCCATGCCGAAGAGCATGTTGTTCCGGCGGTCGCGGTAGATGGTCCAGATGTGGGTGTTGGTCAGACCGTTCGACGGTGTGTAGTTCGTGAACTGCTTGCCGTCGTACTTCCACGCTCCAGTGTCTCGGTCGCCGAACCAGAGGTTGCCGTTGATGTCTTCCCCAATGGCAAAGACATGCTCCAAGGTGCCGGTGGGGGATGGATCGCCTCTGTGGGTACTTTTGGGCGACACCAAGCCGTGTTTGAGGGAGAAGTTCTCGAAGTGCGTTCCGTCGTAACGGATGACGCCGATACCGTTATTGCCGATCCACAGGTTGCCCTTGCTGTCGGCATAGAGTGATCGGACATGCAAGCGCTCGGTCGCGTCGTTGAATCCCAACGTTGAGTCGGTGATCCCATTGAACGTGCCGTCCTTGAATTCGACCACAGCCCCATACGACCCGAACCAAACGGTTCCGTTTGTGGTGCGCACCGGCTGCGTGGAGAGTGAAACGTCGCGCTCAGGGTCCACCGAATTGCCGATCGGCACCGTATGGTAGTGCAGCGATACTCCATCATAGCGATACACACCGGGATCGCGCTTGGTGCTATTGGCTCCAGTGAGTACGTTCTCATTGAACCAGATGTCGGTTCGTGACGACGACCATGGTTCCGGTTCACGTCCAGCCCGCAACACAAACGGAGTGATCACACCGTTCATGCTTCGACTCAAGCCCCTTGCCCCTTCGAACCAGATCCCGCCCTGGGCATCTTCGTTGATCGAGCGGATGCTCATATCAGTGAGCCCATTACTCGTGGTGTAGTACCGAAGCCGGCTGCCATCATACATCGCTACACCCTCGCTGTGGCTTCCGAACCAGACATTACCCTTTGCATCCTGAAGGATGGCGCGAATGCCACTCGTGAATGTCAGGCGGTGAGTAGAAGTATCAGTACTGCCCGTGCGTTGTTGCTGCGCAGAGAGTTCGGTTGACGGTGTATCGCAAGCGGCAAGTGCGATCATACATGCGGCGATCGCACCAAGCAGCGGCGGGTGGTGGTGTTTCATACCAAGCAGAATGGTGAAAGGCGGTCGGACGAACATGGGAAGGACGGCGTGTACAGCCCACGAAGCCCACAATCCCGTCGCAACATGCCATGCATATGCGCACTACCCGCTTCGAAGTCCCTTGTTGACCCTTTCTTGTGTCCTCTCTCAGGCACGTTGTTCGCCCACTACTGGATATTCCGCATAAACTGAGCAGTGTTTTCCGCGTGTAATTGAACACCTGATTCCGTTGCAAAATGAACACCACAATTGGTGCTTTCAACGATGCAAATCAGCGTGTTCAGAATGTGCTCATTCGATGTGTAGGAAAATTGATTTTGTTGATGAAAAATCAGTTCGTTGAATCGTTGGGCTGGTTGAGTTTATCGCCCTTGCGTTTGCGTAGGGAATCACCTGCAAGTTCGAGGCGATGTGCGTCATGAATGATGCGATCTAAGATAGCATCGGCGACGGTTTGTTCACCGATGACCTCATGCCAGACGTCAACAGGTACCTGCGAGGTGAGGAGCGTCGAGCGTTTGCCGTGGCGGTCCTCGATGATTTCCATAAGAATGGCGCGGCTTTGTGCGTCCAAGGGTTGGATGCCGAAATCATCGATGATGAGCAGATCCTGGCGTTCAATGCGGGCAAGATCCTTGATGTAGGATCCGTCGGCCTTGGCTAGTTTCAGCCGCGCAAAGAGCTTGTTACTGTATTCGTAGAGTACCCGGTAGCCAAGCGTGCACGCCTGGTGGCCGATAGCCGAGGCGATGTAGCTCTTCCCGAGACCGGTGCTGCCTGTGATGAGCACGTTTTCCTGCTTGGCGATGAAGCTGCAGTCGGTCAGCCGCAGGATGTGGTTCTTAAAGGCATGCCGCTCACCGCTGAAGTCAATGAGTTCAGCCATCGCCTTGTAACGGAAGTGGGCATTCTTGATGCTACGTTCCTGTTTGCGGTTGGCGCGCTCATCCCACTCAGCGGTGATCAAGGTGTCGATCAACTCGTCCGGCGTGATCAACTGATCGGTTGCCGAAGCCAGGCTACTCTGAAACGCTCTGGCCATGCCGTGAAGCTTCATCGCCTTTAGGCGATCAAGGGTTTGTTCGTTCATCGCAGGTCTCCGAAGTTGGTAATGAGGATGTAGGGCGGGAGAAGTACTCCGGCCCCCTGATGTTTGCATGCGTCGGCATCGATGGTTTATCGGTGGCCTCTTCGTCCTCGCGCTGCGCATCGAGTCCGCGCGCGAGGATGTCAGCAAGAGTTTTGTAGGTATACAAGCCCACGCTGTCGGCACGTCTGCAAGCGCGGATCAATCGCTGCACGCCGACGCGCTTAGCCAGTGCGATGATGCCTTTGCACATACGATAGGCCTTATCGGGGTGTTGCTTGCGGTTGAGGACGTTGCCGATGTAGCTCTCCACCAGCGGATCGATCGTGCGTGCCTGCTCGAGAAAGAATTCCGGCGACCAGGCATCCATCTCTTGATGAGCACGCGTCTGGTGGGCCGCCACCTTGGTGTAGGCGTGAGGTGTGCGATCGCGCATATGCGAGGCGATACATTCATGGCGATGGTAGACATCGACACTCTCGCCGTCATAGAGTATCCGAACCCTCTTGCTGATGTACCCGTGTGGGACGCTGTAGAAATGTCGGTCAACACTGAGGTAGACGTAGCCATGCTTTTGCACGGTAACGGTGCGAGAGTAGCGCAGCTGAAACCGATGGGCCGGTAGCGGTTGTAGCGTAGACTGCTCCACCTCTTCAAAGTACGATCGCCTCGAGTAGGTGCGGCCCGTCAGCAGACGGTTGTTGTAGCCCTCCAGCAGCGGCGCTATCATTGCGTTGAGGCCCTCGAGACCCACCGGCGGCGTGTCTGGCAGCTCGACGAAGATCTTGCGATACGTGATCTTGACCGCATTCTCAACGTGCGCCTTGTCCTTGGGCCGGTATACACGGGCTGGGACGACAGCCATGCTGAAGTGATCGGCAAACGCTTCATAATTGTCATTGAGCGTAGGCTCATACTTGTCGGCTTTGATCACGCCGGCCTTCAGATTGTCCGGCACCATCGCTGCGGGGGCTCCGCCGAAGTAGTACAGCGCATTCTCACAGCAGCGGATGAAGTCCTCTACACGCTGCGAGGCCACAGCTTGCACGTACGTCAGCTGACTGGCCGGCAGGATCGCCACAAAGCACTCAGCGTAAACGAGCTCACCCGTGTGCGGATCGATCATCGGAAGTTTCTCGCCGGTGAAGTCGACAAACATCTTGTCTCCGGCCTTGTGCTCGAGATGCATCGATGGTTTGCTGCGACGATTCCACAGACCATAGTGCCGATAGAATGCCGTCTTGCCGTACCCATCGGGGTGCTGTTGACGGTAATCTTCATAGAGGCGCCCATGCGTCATGCCTCGCTTTTTCATGCGCCTGTCATTGCGCTCGATAAACGCATGGAGGATCGCCAGGCGTGGATCAGTCTCTTGGGGTGGTTCAAGGCTGAACACCTGTTCCAGTTGCTCATTATTACGCTGCCGAAGATCCTCGGCCGTAAGGCCGAGGCGCTCCAGAAGAGTGACATACTTGATGACGGTATTGCGTGACACGCCCGTCATGGCGCTGATCTGAAGTTTGCTCCTTCCACAGAGATGGAGCTTCAGGACTTGTTTGAGTTTACTCATAGAGATCGGTGTATTTGCCATGACAGCGTGATCCTTGAACAGTGATGTTCTCGGAATCTGCCGATCATGTCAACCAATCTTCCTACACTATCGAATGCATTCCAGAGTGCTGGCGTGCGATTCCGCTGCGTACTTTGCCGGCCAACTCACTGCTCACTTTGACGCGGAATTCACTGCTCACTTTGGCGCGGAATTCACTGTTCACTTTGACGCGGAATTCACTGCTCACTTTGACGCGGAATCCGCTGCTCACTTTGACGCGGAATTCACTGCTCAGTTAGCAACGGAAAGAGGTGTTCACATTACGCGGATTTTCCAATCCATAACGGCACGGACGCAGAATCCGTACGCCGTTCGCAGCCTTTCCCATCGAATACACGCTCCCACGAAACTGCACTGCTGTCAGATGATGGGGCAGTCAATGCAGATGAGACGCAAATTGATTTGATGGAATTGATCAGTTCTTTAACTGACAAGGAATACAGCGAAATCCTAGCACTCCATTGGTTTGGTGAGTGCGATGAATCTCTTGACGTAATGCGAGATCGTTCTTACCAGACTACACACAGACCTGCTTCATTTCTGACAGAAGCTTGTCTTCATCGCACGTTACCGGCAGCCTTGATTCGATTGATGAATCAGGATTGAGAAGTCCTTTTGGTGGCTATTGGACGGTTTTGACCTTCCAACATCCCTGTTTCCAGACAAGTATAGCTCTGGTGTCGTTGATGAGCCTGGAGCCTTTGAGTAAAGGTTTTGTCAAGGTGACAGGTAGCTTCGAAAGACGCATGTTGCAAACAGATAAAATGACAAATGAGAAGTAATACAAACGAATCAATGGAGAACGCAATGACCAGAACGAATTCAATTCACCCATACTCACGAATACACGGGTTGCTTGCAACCTTGCTGTTTGTGTTGGTTTGTGGACAAGCACAAACCTTAGCCCAAGAGCTACCAACCTTCGGGAAACCCTTATGGACATTGAATCTCGATACGCTCCGTGCGCGGGGTGCCGTTGACTTCGCATCCGATGTCAATCAATTGTTCATTGGTACTAGGAAAGGATGGGTCCTAGTCATCGACGCAGAGAGTGGTGTTGTGACTGACTCATTTAGCGTCCGAGTTATTCCGAGATACCGAAATCTAACTGGTGTGTTAGATGTCTATTCTGTTCGTTGTTCACAAGATGGGCGAACACTAGTTGTGGGGGTAACTTCTACGAGGAATCCTGTCGAGCTGACATGCGACATCTTTGTCCTTGAGTATCCGTCGTGGAGGGTTGTTGATACTCTCCTTTACAGTAAGTCTGATACTCCTGAGCCATGGGACTACAGTCAATTCGGAATATCACCGTCAGGGCGATACCTCGCTCTGCCTGATTCTTCTTGGCGTGATGGAGCATCTGATTGGACACTCCCGAGGATGAAGATATTGGATCGATCAACGGGTAGAAGCCGAGTAGTTACCTGGGCATATGACCCAATTCTGGACTTTGATAGTAGTGAGTCCACTATTGCATACTGCGAGGTAGTCAATACATCGCGGGGGTATTATATGAATTACGTGCGTACGCTTTCTCTGGTGGAGGATACATCAACACCACAAGGATGGGATGTATATGGAACGCCCTCTCTTTCATCAGATGGGTCAAAACTCATGGTTTCCGGATATGGAAGACATGAAAGCCAGGAAGAACTCAACCTTCTACCCCATGTAACGATTTACGATATGAAAACCCGTGATACAATCTGGCACATGCGCGGTGATCGCACGGGGAATGGCAGCGATCTTGCCGTTGCATCGTGGTCGAAGGATTGCAAACACGTGCTTACTAATCGAGCTTCAACAAAACTAGTTCCACCAGAATGGCACGGGATAGTAAAGTATAGAGTAGGTGAAGAAAAGCCATTTGCCAAGCTTGATACCAGCACTTGGTTTGTATTCCGGACAATAGGTCAAGACAGAGCAGGCGTGGGACACCCAAACCTCACCCGTGGGTACTTCGTTCTAAACAGCCGCGTTCTTGCTTTTGACTATTCACCTGAAACCACAGGGTCTCAAGAACCCGGGTCCGCAGCGGATGACGTCATATTTCCCAATCCGACTTCTGGTTCAGTGACTGTTTCTTGCAAGTCGGATTTACCAGCAGTTTCATGGAGTGTATACACTTTAAGTGGAGGAATTACTGCAAAGGGGGTTTTGGAAGACTTTGCACCAGACTCACAAGGCGTCTCACGCTATCAGATACATCTTGCTGAGACACTGCCGCCTGGCAAGTTCCTCCTCACTCTACAAGATCGGCTAGGAAACAATGTTTGCACTTATCAAATGGTGACAAAATGAAGATCTCACCCCAGATAATCACCCTGATAGTTGCAGTCGCCTCTTTTGCTGTCTCAATTCCTCCACTCTTTGCACAGCCCACGGCAGAACGACTCCCGGGTCTTGTGTGGGACAGCAGAAGTCAATGGGACTTCAACCCTAACCTCGAATACGTAGTTGCTCCTAACTCAACTGACTTCACAGTGGGTTGGAATTGGGGAGGACCATACACTCCTCTGGGTGAGCGTTTTCACGCCCCTAGGTGGCACATCGCGGACCATTTTAACAATCTTCGAGATGTGTTTGACCCAATGCAGAGGGTCGTCAGGGATAGCTATATATCCGGAATGAATCTTGTGCCAACAGTTCGACGATTGAGTGAACCCGTTGGAGCAGGTTCACGGGCGCAAGTTAACTCTATGCCTGTAGAGGCATGTGCAATTGAGTATGCCCCATGGCTCGATTACTCAAGCACAACAAATGACGTAGTTCTGCTTCCGACGGACGAGAGTGGCAGTGTGTTTGGCTTTGCAAGTCGATCGATGGGTCAAAGGGTTGGAACAGGCACTATTCAAGATCCTTTTCGGCTTAGTCTTGTCAATTCACTAAATCAGGGCAACCAAGTAATGGTCTTGGACGCGCCAACTATTGATGACGCTATGAGGTACAAGCACGAGCACCGGACACTCAGAGATCAATTCGACATAGTTATACCGGATGGGGATGTAAGCAACGCCAACACAGAGATTCTGCGTGTTGCCGTTACGCTGCGAAGAGCGGAAATTGACCCTGCTGGAGGCAACCCCAATGACGTTGTTTTAAGAATTCGCCTTCCTTATGTTCTCGGTCCAGCCAATGGAGCTGAGCGCAATGAGATCCCGGCTCCGGGCAATAGACCACTAGCCCAATACATACGGTTTGGGGTCTTGCCTCCAGCTGGTGTGCCGCCACTGTACCGGAACGGCACGCTGACCTGGGGCGTTGCTCCCAACCTGCATGGAGCAGTTCCAACCGCTAGAATCTCCGATACAAGAAACAATGGGTTCGTCGTACCAGAAAATGACAACGTTCTCGATTTTGAGATACGAAAAAACATGCTACCAGATATGGTTGGCAACACTGCTGATGAAGTCACAATCTATGCTGAGTTCTTCTGTGATCGTATTGGGAATCTAATAACTCCGGCTGAGAATCGCCTAGATGCTATAAACAATCCTAGACTGCCTTTAATCAACAGTGGGGTTCCTGCCGACCGGATTGACAGGCTTGGAATTGAGGTCTGGTACGAAACAGATGTTGATCGGGGATTGTCACTTGAGATACGTTCCATTCGAATCGAAACGCCCCTTGCAACAGATTTCCTCTTTGGATTTTACGACGAGGAGATTCGTCAAGGCGTGAATGAATACGTGACTCTCGTAGATGAGAAGCTCAACACTAGTGTCGGAACCTTCGTCACTCCGGTTGGAGGCAACAATGATCCAATCACTATCTGGAGATTTTACGGCAAAGATGAAGCAGAACCCATGCATTGGGCATCGTTTGGACGTGTCAACAGACTACTAGACGGGCTCGTCATAACTGAAACCGGCACTAAGATGATCGATAAGCAACATGCGTCAATGAGGCAGACTGTGTTCTGGCAGGGAGCGGGATTCAATACAGGCAACGTCATCGCGGGATATCACTTTCAGCAAGGGTTTGACAGATGGGGACAAACTTGGACACCGCGCCCAATCAACCAGAACGAGACGCTGGATGCTTATGATAGGTACCTTAGAATTGAGCGTGCGAAGTGGATACAGTCATATGCATCGTTGCGGTTCGGAATGGTCAATCTCCGCTATCCGGTGCCACAGAATGCGTTTACCGTCGGAGCCCATTTAAACACGACTTTTCAGGACGACCCTGATACATTCTTAGAATGGCGTCCAAAGGATCCGCTGCCATTGACACTTCCAATAGTCGGAGGTGAGATCAGCGTTGGGAATCAACCTCTAAGTATTCCCAATTTGGAAGCTCACTATCTAGATAACCACGTCGATCACAATGGCGGAATTCTCGGTTCACTTGAAGCTCGGCAACGGGTCAGCTATGCTAATGAAGAGAACATGTTATGGGGGATCGATGCGTATCGACCGGGTCAGTACATCCCTTGGATTTCGAACATCTGGCCCCAGTATTATCTGCGGACACAGTCTGGGTTTCAGTCACAAGACGGTAGCAATGATCATCATTGGGCAGGGTTTGCAAACAACCGACCTAAGTCAGCCTCCGAAATGCGACTAAGTTATTGGCTGCCGCTTGTTCTTGGTGCCAAAGGAGTTATGATTTATAAAGGCATAACAAGCACCGAGCAAGGACATAGCATTTTACCTCCCGACCCTACCGATCAGGTCGCCAACCCTCGGTTAGAAGGAGGTCTGGATCGCTTTATCAATCTAGAGGCAGGGATCCATGTATTAGGCGTGGTTGATCCCGCATTTACAATGGTGAATGGTCCGCTAACTGTGGCTCCCTTCGACGGAAGAACCCCTGAGCAGCTCGTTAACGACGAGGCTATAGGTCGTGATTGGATTGAAGCCGGAGACAATGAGAATGCATCTGTTTATTTCCTCGATAGAAACGAAAACATTCCTAATCACCCAACGATAATGACGACAGGGTTTCAGGAAACGGTCGACAGTCTAAACGCAGGTAACCTGCCGCCTTTGAATAATCCTCGAAGAGTATATGTTGGCGGACTAACTCTTAGGCAGATCACAGATGAGGTGACAGGAAGATTGGCAGCAATGCCGCAGCTATTGGGACGCACAGATATTACTGGTGCTCAACAAAATCATCCTCTCACAGATCTTCGGTTGAGGGGATGGTTCGGCAAGGGTTTTTCAACGATCACTCGATTCCATCCTGATGGTAACAATCCGGCTCGAAATTTTGACAGGGTCATTGACCTCGAAACAATCAGCCAACGCCTGAAAACAAGGCATCCCCGCAGAATCAGAGACAGGATCCCAGGAATTGATGTTCCGGGGCACTTTGACTACGAACCGTATGATTCCTCATTTGTTGATATCACAGTTCACGAAGTTGTCGGTGAGTCTATGGACAACACCTTCGTTGTTGGGGTTCTTAACAGGCGAACTGATCCTAGGATGTTGCAGACAGGCTTATGGCATCAGATCGACAACACGCTGGCAGATAATGAAAGGTGGGGATTTGTAACGCACGAAATGTGGCTAGATAGTATAGACTTAAACGAGAACAGGCGATTCGTGCAGCGCGGGGCTCGCGAGATCACCTTGCCGTTTGAATACAAACCAGCTGACGGTCGCTACAAGATGCTTCGTTTACAAGAGATGGGTGGTGGAATTGACACAATCATCGGGCAAGACAAAGAGCTTGCCATCAACTTTCTCCCGGGAGAGGGTAAGATGTTTAGGGTAACCGTGATGCCAGGAGAAGTGGTAAATGACCTAAAAGGGTGGCTCTCTCATAATACTCAAAGAAAGGCTGTCGTCTTTCCAAGTCTTGTAGGCGGAACATTCGCCCAACGATACGAAACAGTCAACAGGACGCGTCCAAATTGTGCGAATATGATGGAAGCGACTGTTACATCATTCGTAAGAGCCCGTGAAGGTGCCAGCTTCCGCTATCACGTTGTATATCATATGCGTGCCGGAGCACAAGAAAATGGTTACCTGACGGTGTATTACCGGAGGAGTGAGCCACTTTGGTTCTTCCCCAATGATGCAACAACAACAGATGAAGGTGGCATTTACAATCCAGAGATCGTTTGGGAAGAAGACCCCATCCCACTCAATCAAATCGTGCGTTCAGGGCAGGTAATTACGCCTCCCCCATCTTGCGGCTACCCGTCGCTCGTAGTTCGAGAGTCACCAAATATTGCACCACTTGCAACGAACCCATTGGTTTATGTTGTGTATGGATGCGAAGGCAACCTGCCCAATGAAATACTAATCTGCGAAGCTCAATTGCCTGCAAACACTTCAAGCGTTACTCAGATTAACCACTATGGGTTAAAGAAATCAGTTGTTCTCTCGACTGCCTCTTCTGACAATACCTGCGCCTTAGAGTCAGCTGACCGATTAAGGTATTGGGGAACGCCTGTAGTGAACGCATCACTCAACGGCAATTACTATGCTTGGAGTGACTATACCAAAGGAATCGTGGTTGGCTTTAAGAGACCTGAATTGCGCGATTTTGATCTTAACCAAGGAATCGCGGAACTCAAGTTCTCAGATGATCCCCATGTAAGGGCACAGTACCCCTCGATGCACTCGTACTCTAAGCTGTCACTTGGGGAAGAAGACTGCTCTCTTGTTTGGCAAGAAGGTCCGGCACAAACGTGCGCAGCAGGCACCGGCATTTATTATTCCCGCCTCCATTCTGATGGTATCGGTGTCTTCCCCTTGTTATCACCATCCGGGAACTTAGGATTTGCAGCCGGTGCTCTTCCCACAAACAATGATCAGACTATTCTGTATGTCTCTTCTGATCCCTACGTAGCGGCACCTTCAGTTAACGAGAAGCCAACTCTCTATCGAAATTTGTCTGAGTTTGATGATGCCGATATGGAACCAACGAACCCACTCATCGCAATTGGTTACCAAAACCATAAAGCAGAGCGGATAGCATGGGAGCACAGACACTATCCTATCGGGAACCCGAACTATTTAACGAACAACAGTCGAATGATTATTCGTAGCAGTATTGATGTATCGGACTTCTGCCCTCCAGAGCCGAATGATGCAAGGACGGTGTTTTGGCAGTCGGCAATTGGACGAATTTTCTCCGTGGGAGTTGACCTCATCAACCCTGAGCTCATTCAAGGCGAGCAAAAGACTACCTTCGCTCATGATACCCTCACCGCAAATGCAGCTCGTTCTTGGATGGCTGGAGACACTTCTGTCGTTTTGAGTTTCAATTCTGAACACGGATATGGGGGATTGCCACAAGTGTATCACATGACCTTTGCCGGTGGCTATCACCTAGCAGGTGACGTAAACATGGAGTTGACGTCTACACAGTTCTCAGATGCAGCAATCAATGTTTCTCTGGCAGATGGACTGGTAGGCAGACGAGGTGGTCGAGTGCCCCATGTCAGTGCACGGCACAACATCACACGGAGCCAGTCCCTCTTAAAGAATAGGCGGATATTCGAGAATGCGATTGGCGAGACGCCTATTCAAGGATACGCACCTGCGCCGGACGTTGACCGCACCGCACAAGGATTCTTCAAGCGTCGTGAACAAATCGAGAGCGAAGCAGACCGAGTGTTTCGTGGATTCCGTTCACAACAAACAAGTGCACTGTTGGCTGACATCCGAATAGATGGCAAGTTGATATTGCTATCAAGTGATCGGGCTCTACCCCAAGAAGCGCGTAAGGGCGTGCGGACTCTCTACACAGACTGGTTCAGATCCATAGAACTCTCTGATCTCGAACTCCGATCGATTCCGAGCGGAAATTCTGCAACGAGAGCTTCTGCATGGATCGAGCGTAGAAGCGACGGTGAAAAGCTCTTCCTTCCGGTTCTCAATGTGACTGGCGCAAACCCTGGTGCTAAAATTGCTCCATCACAGAAGCATGAATGGAAACTCCTGACTGACACTAAAGAGGAGTATCGCATCGCACTGACGTGCATCGACGAAGACGCAATGGTAGCAGAGGACGTAGAGATAAACTCCGGCATGTCGGACAAGCTTTTTGCAAAGACAAATGTGGACCAAGAGGAACTCCCAACAA
The DNA here is from genome assembly GCA_016707005.1 of Ignavibacteria bacterium. Taxonomy (NCBI): domain Bacteria; kingdom Pseudomonadati; phylum Ignavibacteriota; class Ignavibacteria; species Ignavibacteria bacterium. Next base: position 32,318 of record JADJIQ010000002.1, on the reverse strand, counting down.
GAATATTGAATCTTCGAAGAATGGAAGAATGGACAGTGGCTTCCATGACCTCAGGTTCTGTGCAGGTGTTTCCAATGCCAGCCACACAAGAGGCATCAATGGTGATTACCAATATTCCAGCGGGTCGAAAGCGCTGCAATGCAACCATAAGTAGTGCTCAGGGAGAATTGATTCAGAGTGTCAGTTTTGATGCAAGACTGGAATCAAGTGCCATACTCGATTTTTCAGTGGCATCGTTGGCACCAGGGATGTATACCATCAAGATTGACGGAACTTCTCTTGTCGGCACTTTCATTGTTGCTCGATAGAATAGAAGATCGCTGGTCTAGTATAATTGAGAAGCCCCAAAAGCCAAACCGACTTTTGGGGCTTCCTTCTTTTTGGGATTCGTAGCTAAATAGCAAGATCATTCTTAGAGTTGAAAAAACACTTTCCCTTCGAATTGAGCAGCAGCATATTGTTGGTTGCAAACTTTGGACACCACGGTTCGATGTAGACTACTTCGGTCACTCCTCAGGTCAACTCCGTCTCCAACTCCACGCAAGGATCCAAACGCACCCAAGCCAGGACCCAAGAACGTACCGGTTCCCAGGCACAAACGGACTCCTCCCTCGAAGTAAGAAGGGGAGTTTCTCAACACAAACCCAATCTTCAAGTGCGCAATGCACCAGAGAATTTCCTTGGGAGATAACTAAGGGGGGTATTTCACCCCCCTTATTGTGATTCTGCTACTTCGATTCGCGATTGGATCGCAGGTGATTATAGATTGATATGACTTTATCTATAATTCCAAGCATAAGCAAGACTGATGGTAGATTAACCGTTCCAGCAACCAAGTCGACGTCAACGATTATGACGACACTATTCAGTACTACTAATAGCACCAACTCAATTATTTCATTCATACAATAATCCTATAAAATTTATGACTGTTATTATATCTCGTCAGATTGATCCGAGTTAAGATTAAATCTGGTCCCAACCTGACTTCCAATATTCTAGCTGACTTCGAGCATTCCTCCTAGATGCTTTGCTTTAACGATTTGAAAAAGAGTACGAACTAGTTCGATCTGTATGACCCAAAGACTATCAGTCGTTTTTAACTGAAGAGGTGCACGCACGCTTGAGTGGACTATCACCTATCTACCTAAACAAGGACCTTAGTCTTCCTGCTTAACGATGTTTAACGAAGCTGTGTTGCTCCAATACCCTAGTTATATAGTGAGATCAAATTTTACGCGTCGATACTTTTGACGTTATTGCTTGCTTTGTACACTTAACCTATACAAACAATATAACAAACACGCAACTATTATACAATGCGTATAAGTACTGGAATCCCACTAGCCACACTGCTTCGCACTATTTGAAATCTTTGTCATGTGTTAGAAATTATTGACTTCGAGTGAAATGAAAAAGGGGTCATCCACAAGTGAACGACCCCGTCTTCTGTCTATCGAGTTGACGTTACTTGATCTTACAATCCGTGACATTGGGGAAGCCCATCTTCCCGTCTCCTGTTCCAACTAGGGTCACGACGCTTCCTTTGGATATGCTCGCAGCCCCGGATTCATCTTCAAGTGCACACCTGACCTGACCGAACATGTCAGCTCCTTTGAGAGCGACGTACACGGTCCCAAGCGTCTTCTCAACGCTCTCGACCTCACCCGAGATCTCGATGATCTTGTCCTTAAACTTACCGTCCGCAGCTACCTCGTTACCATCGTAAGCTTCATAGTATTCTTTAGCAGATACCTTGATAGCGGCAACTTCCCTGGGCTTTTCCGAGGCGGTACTGCTTGACCCTGACGTCGAGATCTGAGCTGTTGCTTCACCCGTTGCAGAGTCCTTTTTACCGGATTGACTAGCGATCCCAATGACAACAACACCAACGATTAGCCAGACCCACCACTTTTTGTAGAACGGCTTCTTTGTAGAAATGTCTGCACCCATAGTTCCTCCTTACCTGATAGTGAGAACAACGCGCTTATTACGCATTCCATAGTTTCATGATCGCTCTTCAGACCGCTCCATTAGTCGGACTGTTTGTCCTACGGTTTCATTGACCGCGTGAATGGCTTGAGCCACAGCTAGCATTGCATTGAGGTTGCGGCTCTCGTGAATTGCCTTGTAGAGACTCCGCCTACCACCCTTAAACCCGAGATCAACGGCAACTTTCCCAAGCAACCCTTTGTAGGGAGGACGGCGGAAGTTGGTTGCATCTATAAGGATGCAAAGCCGCTGGAACTCATGATGTTCCGCGTTCGGTGTCGTTTCGGTAACTTTCCGTGTCCGAAAAGTTCCTGTAGCATCCTTAGTAGCCAATCTGCCTCCGTCATTTATTGACGTCCTATGCCGGACTATGACATGGCAAGGGTAGCTACGAACGTATCCGGCAAAGGTTGCCGTTCTGTATTGCAAAGGTATCCGTTTTGGCTACATCCTCCAAAAAGCCAGCCCAACGCACTAACGCCAAGGCAACAAGAGTTGTCACGCTCACTCCTGCCCAAGCTGTAGCACAAAGGATGAGGGAGGCACGTGAAGCACTTGGAATGACACAAGCGGATGTTGTCCGAGAGACGGGTCGCAGCAAAGACTATATCTCGAAAGTTGAGCGAGGTACTCTTGGTATCAGTATTGAGATGATGACCTATTACTGCATTGAAAAAGGAATAGACCTCTCCTGGCTCGTCTGTGGAAGAGGAGGAATGTTCCTCAAGGACAAGTTGGATGATGGCAGTGAAGACGCAGAAGCCCTGTTGAAACAAGCTGTTGCTCGGATCAATAGGGCTATTGAGTTTACACATGGGAGAAGTCCTAAAAGGTAACCAGGCGCACCTAGAACTCTTTAAGTCCTGCATCGGTAAGATCACGCATTGAGACTCGGGGACGGTGACCGGTCAGGGACTCAACGCGATCAGCAACGTAAAGGCGAAGCTCCTGGACATACAAGCGGTCACACGGGTAGTGATCACGGTAACGGCTGTGTGTGAACTCCTTGACCGCTCGCAGAATCAGAAGAGAACGGTAGTGTCCCCAGCCGGGCATGTTCGTGATGGGGTGACGTTGGGTGCTCACGACTTTAAGACGTGAACACCCCCCACTAGCAAACAAAACGGCGTTTCCTAATGCGAATCGTCAGAAGTAATCACTCCAAAGGCACCGTCTAGTGGTTCGAGAATTGGCTTCGTTGATTGCCATTGCATTTGAAAATACGTCTCGATCTCATCAAGATTCTCGTGACCGGTAATCTCACGGATAACAGCGTCTGGCACATGGTTCATACGTGCAATGGTTACAAATTGTCTCCTCCCCGTGTGACTCGTCACAAGTTCATGCAATGGTCGTTTTTTGTGAATCTCCTTGCCACCCTGGGCACGAACTGAATCTACCTCTCTTGATAATCCTGCTACCTTGCACACACGTTTGATGTTCTCATTCAATTTCTGGTTTGAAAGTTGTGGAAGACCTTGTGGATAAGCCTGAAGTAACTGACGAGTCATGCTGAATATGGGAATGCGAACGGTCTTGCCGGTCTTCTTCGTTGGGTGTAGGAACTCACTTGCCAACGGATCAACAACACCAATTCGCTGAACATCGCTGTAGCGAAGTCCAGAGACACATTGAAGGAGGAATAGGTCCCGGGCTCTCTTGAGATGCTCCTCCCGGTTATTGAAAGTCAAGGAAGCAAGTAGCTTAAATTCGTCTTGGGTGAAAGTCACTTTGGACTGGCGACGGACTTTGTGACGGTAGACGGAGAGATCTGCCTCTCCTCCGTATCCTTGTTTCCTAGCCCAAATCAATACTGTTCGCATCCGCCTCAAGACGTTTTCAGTTGAGGCGTCAGACAGATTGCGTCCCTTAGGAGATGTTAAGAAGGTCTTCAATCTTCGTGCGGTTCTGTCTGCAATACTCTTGTCCGTGAGTTCTGCCAGCGTCAGCTTTCCGTTGTACTCGATCTGGCTAAATTCTGCGATGTCTACCGCCATCGTGATATAGTTGTTGACTGAGCTTTCAGCATTGAAATCGTACCCGCCTCCAGGTAGCGAGCGGCTTTCGAGATAAAGTCCTACTACACCACCAAATCTCTTTGTCGATGATCTCTTTTCTCCGTTCTCCATAATGACGAAATATTGAAAGTCACTAGAAGTAGTGACTTTCCCAGCTATTGCACTCAAAACCTCGTTCTGGTTAACAATGCGACCCTTCTTGGTTGAGTTCAAGTAATACTCATCAACGAGGTTCCCGATCCGGCGAAGAATCTCATTGAGCGCATTGTTCGTTCCTAAAGACGCATTATTGGTGCTTCTAACTCGACACTTTTCACGGTCAAAGTCTTTAACCTCAACAGAGATACCCGTGCTCTTGCGAACTCGACCGTAGGGGATGCCCAGGTCTCTCCAAGCACCGCAGGTAACAACACAGACTATCGAGCCATACTGTGGCTTAGAACCTGAACCAATAGATTTCGTCTTCAATTGAAACGAAACGTGAAGGGCGTAACGCCCAGTACCGAATGTCTCGGCAAGCTTCCCATATTTTGACATGGAGTTCCTCAAATGGTAGTGTCACAAGGTGGGGCATTTTTCTACCCTGCTTTAAGACAGGTTTGCCGCAAAAACTTGGTGACCTAACACTCTTGGAGGACCAGAAACACAGTAGAATCGAGGCTGGAACTAATCCGGACCTAGATAAGACAAAAGGCTACCCAAGAATCTTGAGTAGCCGCAGTGATCCCGTTGGGACTCGGAAGAAAACCCGCAATCGCTTGCTGTAAAGCCCCTTCCATTTACTGACGGTCGTTTACTGACGCTCATACTGACGCTATTTGACCCTATTCGGGGCTTCGAACCTAGAGAAGATTGTGGGAGACAGATGATGATCAATTGTGAACGTTTTAGGCGGCATCTGCAAAGGCAGAATGTCATGAGCCGCATGCGACTTTATATGAATTTTGTCGTCTTGCTTCGAAGTAGTTATTGAGCGACACCTATACACTTAACAATCATCTAGGGATGGACGACAAACGGAACTCGATACACTCGAATTACGGCGAACTCGCCACGATATGGACGTCCAATCAATTTGATGTGTCTTTGATAAAAAATGACGGCATCTGATTCGACAGAGAACAGTCCGTTCTCATTCAGCACAAGTGACTGTAATTCTGAGTCTTGAATCACCGGGTTTTGGTGAACATAGACAATTAACGAAGCCTTCTCATATGCCATGATGTTTGCCACATCATAGCCTAGAAACACCATTTGAGACTTCGGAATGGATCCATCGTAATCGCCAACGATGTTCTCGATGTATACAATCTCATAGTTAAACACATTGTTTGGCAAAAGCGCTACTATCTCGGACGCCTCATCAAGCGTGTTTAGAAGTGCGGCATCGTCTGCCCGATCAACGATGATATCTACAAACCGTTCTCTAGCAGCGCCCTCGCGTTCGTCACGTGGTGGGTAGTCAAAAAACCTAGTTATACCAAGATAGTGTTTCATCTTAAGCGGCACAGGCACAAGCCAGCGAGGATCCTCAGGTGTTGCCTGTTGACGTTCCCACCAAGTGGGTGCCTTGGTGCCACCAATGCCCTCACGGTAAACGACGAGGTAGCCGCTTATGCCGAAGAGTTTTCTTCTATTCATTGTGGAATCGTAATTGTTAGCGAGAGGCGCAGGTTTCCGTCTGGTTGCGATGTTAATCGCTCCTCGGACTTCCTAAACACTCCCATTGTAGTTGAAGTGCAGTTGTAACCATTCGGCTCAAAATAGGCATGTTCCCTTACTGAGATGATCAGCATGGGGTATCCACTCGCATTAGCCACTCCATTCCGCCCGAAGCAGTCCACCGTATCTACTGCTATGCTGAATTGCTGAGCCCAAAGCTAGATTGCAGTTGCTCAGATGCTTTAGTTGTATCAAGCGTTGTCTTCTCCACGCGGATCTTGCCGGTCAAGGCAGGCGGAAAACGCTGTAACACACAAAGTAGTTAAAGTGTGGAATTGTTAGGCTTGACGATTGGTAGTCTCTTACCGTATGTTGACGTCGATCATGAAGAACAAACCAACCAAGGAGCCGAAGCCAAGGCCCAACGATATGAAAGCTGCGAATCTGCATGGCGAAGAGCCGCTAGAGGTGTTTGATAGAGTTGTAGCAGCGCCTTCGATCTCGAAGAAGGAGATTAAAAAGCGGTCGAAAAAGGCTACTAATAGGGTTAGTGCTGAGGACTTGAACGACATGAAGTCTAAGCCCGCACCTTCATGGAAGTTGACGGAACAAATTGTTGCAGGACTTGAGCAGTATGTTTCACCCAATTCAACAGTTGAGCATAATAAGAGGCTGCCAATATTGAGCAGTCCAACGCGAAGGTTGCGTCAATGTGATGTGGTCATTACGTATGGCCCAATGTCTCGCAAACATGTAACGATAGTTGAGGTGCAAAAGCAGAATAGGAAGCCTACACTCAATGAATTTGATGGTTGGATAGCAAAAATGAAGCAAGTGGGTGCCAATCAATTGATTTGTGTATCAGAGCAAGGATTCCCCGCATCAATTGTCGAAGCCGTCAAAACGCAGCACGGGAATGCAGTGCTTCTGATGACACTTTCCGACTTCGATTACATCGCCAATCCGCAACGGTTTAACGTTGTAAACTATTACTTGCTTAGAAAATCCCATTATGAAATCGAAGAGATAGGCCCTATACATTTAACGATCTCAAAGAACGAGCCACTGTCTACCGACGATGAATCCGAGTTGAAATCGCTTTTCCATCCATTGGACTTTCACCGTAAGATGTTTTCTTTCGTCAACGAACCAGGTCATATCAGTATGGCTGAACTGTTGGCGCGTGCTGTTGATAGTCACCCCGATTATGAAGCAGTAGCTTCTAGCAATTCAGTCGTGAAGATGCCTATCTCAATATCTGAGGAAAGTAATACCTATCTAGATTCTGGACGCGTTCGATGTAGAATCGAAGAGTGGACCTTTGTTTTAGTCATAACTTTCACACATGAGGCCCGACCAAATAATGTTTCGCAGTATGCGTACAGGCAGGAGATCGAAGGTGATGTTCTAGTCTGGGTATCATCATTTGAGATGACAGTTGATGGTGAAACGACGAGGTATGAATTGTGGACGAAGAATGTCAATGGTGCATTAGAGATGCAGATTCGCAAGTACGTAAATCCATTGGAGATTCCGCTTGATTCGACCGCTTCATCTCGTGATCGGTGACCACTTCATTCCGTCCGTAACCATCCACAGCACTACTGGGCTTCAGATTAGCCAATACCCCTATGATAGATTGCATAGGCATCGAGGTTGCAGGCCATTAGCCGGTGATTGTAGCAGCGCGGAACATGATGGAGGAGTCTGATGGAATCTCCAGCAGGCAGAAGGACAATCGTGACTTCATGCAATCATATCGATCGTCGAGTTGGTTCTTACACTGCGAGGATGCTGTTCGTTGGCCTGTTAGTTCTTTGTTCATGTAATCGGCAAACGCCCGCAGAAGTCGTCAAGAGTAGCTCTGGTAATGCTGCTGTCCTTATTCTTCAGATTCAGAATCAGGATACAACTGCAATCGCGATCTGCCCAACGGTTCTAGTCGTTCTGGATAGTGAGGACTTGGAATCCGTAGTGCCTTTCGGTCGGCGATCATTGCCTATGGTTGCCGAACTGTATGATAGGGCATACATCGGTAGGAGTGGAAGCAACGAACAAGCGCAGTTCTTTCCGATCGACAGCGTCGAGTATTCGTTCATTGAATTGCAGGCCGGTAGATCACTTACCTTGATCTGCTCAGGACTGGAGAAGCTAAAACCCGCGAGCCCTGATAATGTGCGTATCCGGATTCCCGTATGGGCAGCCTCCGATCTAAGGAGGGATTCCAATGCTGCGGAATCAACGGTTGACACTGTCCGTCTTGTATTCCATGCCAGCAATGAATCTAGTAGACAGTATGTAAGCAATGTTACGGTCCCTGAACTCACCCCACGATACGATTCCAAGTCAGTCAGATGGCTAGAAAGTAAAGTCGTAAAGAAGATCACGACACAGGCCACGTGGCGATGAAGTTGAGATTCGACCTGTGGGACATCCACTCGCATTAACCACTCCATTTCGCCTATAGCCAACAACCCTTCCTCCGCAATGTTATCCTGTTCATTCCGTTGCTAGATTGATGTATTCCGGTCGCACCAGGAAGATCACTAGTGGTCATTGCACAGCGGATGTTGGCGGTAGGGGCAGGTGGATTCTCGAGCAGTTTAACAGGATCGCATCTAATCGGAAGGGCAACTACGCCGTGGTATGCCCCTTGTCGATTATGGTTTTCTGAAACCAACATCAAGAAAAGTACTCCTTGCGTACACTGGCTTTCTTGTCGTGTCCTTATCAGAAAGAGATTCTTCATTATGAAACGAAGCACTTGCTTACGGACACTCTCTATCAAGGCCGTAGTATGGTTAGCCGTATTGCTCATGGCGACCGGCAATCCGATATCAGCCCAATGGGTGCCAACCAACGGACCCTACGGCGGAAAGATTAGTTGCTTCGCCGTCTCCGGCACGAATCTCTTCGTCGGGACTGAGGTCGGCGGTGTCTTTCTTTCCACCAACAACGGCACAAGCTGGACCGCAGTCAATACCGGATTGACGAACACTTCTGTCACTTCTCTTGCAGTCTCCGGCACGAATCTCTTTGTCGGGACTTATGGCGGCGTCTTTCTCTCCACCAACAACGGCACAAGTTGGACTGCGGTCAATACCGGCTTGCCAGGCAACGACTGGCCGAATACTGAGGTCACTTCATTTGCCGTCTCCGGCACGAATCTCTTTGCCGGGACTGCTAGAGGTGTCTTTCTCTCCACCAACAACGGCACAAGTTGGACTGCGGTCAAAACCGGATTGACGAACACTTGGGTCTGTTCTCTTGCCGTCTCCGGCACGAATCTCTTTGCCGGGACTCTTTGGGGCGGTGTCTTTCTTTCCACCAACAACGGCACAAGTTGGACTGCGGGCAATACCGGCGCGCCGAACACCGTCTGGCCTAACACTCAGGTCAATTCTCTTGCCGTCTCTGGCACGAATCTCTTTGCCGGGACTTATGGCAGCGTCTTTCTCTCCACCAACAACGGCACAAGTTGGACTGAGGTCAATACCGGCTTGACGATCACTAAGCTTATGACTCTTGCCGTCTCCGGCACGAATCTCTTTGCCGGGACTGATGACGGTGTCTTTCTTTCAACCAACAACGGCACAAGCTGGACTTCGGCGAGTACCGGATTGACGAACACTGAGGTCCGGGCTCTTGCCGTCTCCGGCACGAATCTCTTTGCCGGGACTGATGACGGTGTCTTTCTTTCCACCAACAACGGCACAAGCTGGTCTGCGGTTAATACCGGCTTGACGAACACTCGGGTTATGACTCTTGCCGTCTCCGGCACGAATCTCTTTGTCGGGACTTATGACGACGGTGTCTTTCTCTCCACCAACAACGGCACAAGCTGGTCTGCGGTTAATACCGGCTTGACGAACACTCGGGTTACGACTCTTGCCGTCTCCGGTACGAATCTCTTTGTCGGGACTTATGACGACGGTGTCTTTCTTTCCACCAATAACGGCACAAGTTGGGCTGCGGCGAGTACCGGCTTGCCGAACAATTATGTCTATGCTCTTGCCGTCTCCGGCACGAATCTATTCGCCGGGACTGAGATCGGCGGTGTCTTTCTTTCCACCAACAACGGCACAGACTGGACTGCGGTCAATACCGGCTTGACGAACGCCGATGTCAATGCTCTAGCCGTCTCCGGCACGAATCTCTTTGCCGGGACTGATCGCGGTGTCTTTCTTTCCACCAACAACGGCACAAACTGGACTGCAGTTAACTCTGGCTTTACGTCGGGCGTTGATGTCCGTTCTCTTGCCGTCTCCGGCACGAATCTCTTTGCCGGGACTTGGGTGGTCGGTGTCTTTCTTTCCACCAACAACGGCACAAGCTGGACTGCGGTTAATACCGGCTTGCCGGACAATCCTGTCTATGCTCTTGCCGTCTCCGGCACGAATCTCTTTGTCGGGACCTCGGGCGGCGGTGTCTTTCTTTCCACCAACTATGGCACAAGCTGGACTGCGGTCAATACCGGCTTGCCGAACACCAGATTGACGAACACTTCTGTCACTTCTTTTGCTGTCTCGGGCACGAATCTATTTGCTGGGACTCGGATGGGCGGAGTCTGGAGGAGATCATTGTCGGAATTGACTACGACGGTAGAGAGCAACAGCAATCTTCCTTTAAGCATCGTTCTCGAGCAGAACTATCCGAATCCCTTCAACCCAAGCACAACCATACGTTTCACTCTTCCGCATTCAGGGCCGGTATCTGTGGAAGTTTTCAGTGCCTTCGGTGAGCACGTAGCAACACTGATCTCTGAGGACCTTTCCGCCGGTACACATCAGACCGAATGGGATGCACACAGCCTTCCCGGAGGAGTGTATTTCTATCGCTTGCAGTCGGGCGCTTCCGTTGAAACTCGATCGTCGATTCTGATCAAGTGAATGGGCAAAGGCACGTAACAGAAAATTTCTTATGAAGCCAACCACCTGCTTTCCTGCGTTTTTCCGTCGTGCAGCAACCGCGCTCGTTGTTCTTCTCATGACGAGCGGCAGTCCGGCATTTGCCCAATGGGTGCAAACAAACGGACCGTATGGCGGTGCCATCAATTGTTTTGCCGTCTCGGGGACGGATCTCTTTGTGGGGACTAACACCGGCGTGTTTCTTTCCACGAATAATGGCACAAGCTGGAGTGAGGTCAATCCCGGCTTGACCTTAACAAATAAGTCTGTCAGGGCACTCGCTGTCTCGGGGACGAATCTCTTTGCTGGGACGTATGGGGGTGTCTTTCACACCGAAAAAGACAGCACCAGCTGGAGTGAGGTCAACTCCGGCTTGACAAATAGGAGTGTCACATCACTTGCCGTCTTGGGCACGAATCTCTTTGTGGGGACTTCGGACCCCGCTCAAGTGAATGGCGGAGTCTTTGTCTCCACAAATAACGGCACCAGCTGGAGTGAGGTTAGTTCTGGTTTGCCAAATGATGATGTCAGGTCACTCGCCGTATCGGGCACGAATCTCTTTGCGGGGACTGGTGGCAAGGGCGTCTTTCTCTCCACCAATAATGGCACAAGCTGGAGCGGGGTGAGTTCTGGCTTGACAGGATCTGCCGTGTCAGGAACGTATGTGTACTCACTCGCCGTCTCGGGGACGAATCTCTTTGCGGGGACTAGCAACGGCGTTTTTCTTTCCACCAATAACGGCACCAGCTGGAGTGAGGTTAGTTCCGGCTTGATGAACAAGATTATCAATTCAGTCGTCGTCTCGGGGACGAATCTCTTTGCGGGGTCCTTGAACGATGGCGTCTTTCTCTCCACCGATAATGGTGCTACCTGGAGTCAGGTAAATTCTAATTTGACAAATACGGATGTCCTGTCACTCGCCGTATCTGGGCCGAATCTTTTTGCAGGAACTCGCAGAGGCGTTTTTGTTTCCTCTGATGACGGCAGAAGCTGGAAGGAGGTCAGTTACGGTTTGACAATCAGGGATATCTATTCACTTGCCATTTCGGGGACAAAGCTCTTTGCCGGGACTGATGGCGGTGTCTTTCTCTCTACTGATAACGGCATGAGCTGGACTACGGTCAGCTCCGGTATGACAAGTAGTAGTGTCAGGTCACTCGCTGTCTCGGGCACGAATCTCTTTGCGGGAGCTTCTTCGTACGGAGTCTTTCTTTCTACGAATTACGGTATCAGCTGGAGTAAAACCGGCCTTTACATTGCCGATGTCTATTCACTCGCCGTCTCAGGCATGGAACTATTTGCGGGGACTTCTCAGGGTGTGTCTCTTTCCACCAATAGTGGCAATAGCTGGAGTGTGGTTCGATCTGGCTTGAAAGACCTAGTCGTCAGATCTTTGGCAGTCGTGGGGACGGATCTCTTTGCAGGGACTAGAAGCGGAGTCTTTGTATCCGACAATAGCGGCACAAGCTGGAGTGAGGTCAGCTCTAGATCGATCAACAAGGATGTCTTGTCACTCGCCGTCTCGAGCACGAATGTCTTTGCTGGGACACCTAGCGGCGTCTCTATTTTCGCCAATCTCGGAGGAACTTGGACTGAGGTCAATTCCGGTTTGACAGATATGACCGTCACGTCCCTTGCGGTCTCGGGTGCAAATGTCTTTGCAGGGACACGTGGCAGCGGCGTATTCCACTCCGCTAATGACGGCACAAGCTGGCGTGAAGTCAACTCCGGCTTGACAGCAATGGATGTCAATTCACTCGTCGTTTCGGGGACAAATCTTTTTGCAGGAACTCGGATGGGTGGCGTCTGGAGAAGATCATTGTCGGAACTGACTACTACTGTAGAGAACAACAGCAGTCATCCTTCAAGCATCGTTCTCGAGCAGAACTATCCGAATCCCTTCAACCCAAGCACAACCATACGATTCACTCTTCCGCATTCAGGACCCGTATCTGTGGAAGTTTTCAGTGCCCTCGGCGAGCACGTAGCAACGCTGATCTCGGAGGACCTTTCCGCCGGTACACATCAGACCGAATGGGATGCACACAGCCTTCTCGGAGGAGTGTATTTCTATCGCTTGCAGTCGGGCGCTTCCGTTGAAACTCGATCATCGATTCTGATCAAGTGAATGGGGAGCTGCGTGCTATGGTGGGAATCCTGCTCGCAATGACAACCTTGTTCCGACCGTAACCATCCGCCGAATCAACTGGTATTCAGAGTTGCTAATCCCAGAGCGAGGGACCTGCGTGGAGATTCCACAATTGTAGTTTATTACACGACTGATGGAGTAATATGCTACAATCTTTAGCTGTTGTCTGACCAAATATGAATTTAAGTGTACCGATGCTCCAAGGACAACGAAGTCCATGCATGTTGCACTTGATGATCTCCAACTTGAGCACCTGTGGGTAGTGTATCCCGGAACACTACGCTATGCATTGTCCGACAAGATCACAGCACTTCCATTGAGAGAGATCGCGAGTGTACGTTTGGGCTAGATCCTGAAGACTCCGAGCCCCCTAACTGGAGATGCCGCTCGTTAGTGACCACCTCATCTACTTGTAGGTTGATTTGCCAAACCCAATGCTAGATTGTAGCTGTTCCGTCGCTGTGGATGTCAAACAGCAACCAAGGAGTATCCATGAAATCGCCCTCTGCCGAGTTCCAATCTGTCGTTAAGGCAAGTTTCAACCTTGCCCAAGAATTGCAAAGCGAGATCATCACGTCTGCGCACATTCTGGGCGCGATAATGCTCGCGACAGAGGATCGAACGGCGCAATCATTGCTTCGTTTGACTCCCGACCATGAGACCTTGAAACAATCGATTCGTGGTGAGGCACGTACGCACGGAAACGACGTGCCGGACAAATTCAAGAAGGCTCCGCAACACGTACCACAGGGATCATTGCCGATGACGGACGAGGCCGAGGCAGTGATCGTGGGCGCGATGAAGGTCAGTGCGAAAGCGGATGTGCCGGCTGATACTCGTCACATCGTTGTTAGCATGCTCGATAGTCATGAGTCGTTGGCGCACATGATCTTGAAGGGGCAAGTGGATGATCAACGGCTGCGGTCTGAGTTGACATCAGGCGTATGATCCCGAGCATCGTTCTTCATCTGGTATGGTGTTTAGCGATCGTTGTGTGCTCAACGGCCTGTCAGCGCAACGAGGTGTCTGAGCACTCCAACACGCAGGTGGCGTCTGCGCAGATACGGTACAATCCTGATTACTATCCTGCTACGACGATGCAGGTGACGGGTGTCCATGCCCCGGGTGCAAAGGCCTACGTGGCTCCCCCTGTGGGGAATGGGGCTTCTTGGAAGTACTATCATCCAAATGCGGCACGTACGGGGAGGATTATTGGGATGGTCGACTGCTTGATATGATCGAACGAGTACCTGGGGGGGAGAACGAAAGTATACGCCACCCCACTCGGGAGCAACTAGTCGTAGGGCTAGGCGTATTTTCCGTGAATAACACAGAAGGTGCGTTGCCTGATACGATGGTTGCACTAGAGGCTGATCTCAAGTGGATCGATAGTTGGTCCATATCGTCGACCCTTCGTGCACTCCTTCACAAGGTCGAACATGCACGGCGCGACACATGCTCAAAATATATGGTACCGGATTCGGTCACATATGCTTTCAACGGTGAGATAGCCACACCGCCTAGTTGCTTGCGGAAAGTTGGGTACAGATTGCTTGCGCTGTTCCGATTCTGGAATGGCGTTCACTATCTGTTCCCGTATCGGACGATGATGGATCGACCTTGGGAGGAGGCACTCCCTTCATTCATACCAAGAATCGCTGAATCAGATTCAACGCTGTTGTTTGAGAAGGCTATACTCGAGCTCTCCACCTGGCTGTGCGATTCGCACGTCTACGTAAGTGGTTACCAATCGAACCTAGCGTCGATGTTTGGGAATACTGAGTTGTGTATGGATGTGAAGTTCATACGGAGCAAGGCATATGTGGCGAGCGATTGGAATGATGCATTCTCCGACAGCAAAATTAAGCGCGGTGATGAGGTGCTGGCAATATCCGGGAAGTCCGTGCAATCGATCGTTGATAGCTCGAAGCGCTATCTGCCAACATCAAATACTTCCACCCTGTATCGTGATGTCGCAAAGTTGATCGTACGTACTGATATGCCTTCCGTTAATGTGCTGGTACGAAGAGGTGCTCGAACACTTACAGTTCCCGTATACTCACAAGCGCACGGGCCTAGTCCTGTCTCTGTGCGCAGGGAGCGGTTCTTTCGACGCGTGGGTACAGGTAACTACGGGCTCATTGATATGCATTTATACTCCGTCGATAGCCTCAAAGCGTACGATCGAGAATTGCGTGCATGCGACGGGTTGATCGTGGATCTGCGGGGCGGTGATGGGATAGTCGGCCAACGCGAACTGGGAACGTTCTTTCTCCCGTGGCCGTCCTTACCTGCAATTTTTGCGATCGCAGATTGGAAGAGACCTGGACGCTTCATTTACACATCCATCCCCCAAGTGTTCGGTGACACTACCGACGGACACTAAAGGGTAAACTTGTCATCATGGTCGACGAGAACACACAGAGTAGCCTTGAGTACACCGCAATGATTCTCGCATCAGCACCAGGAGCTGTCGTCATCGGAAGTCAAACGGCAGGTGCCGATGGCAATATCAAGCGGCTGCAACTCCCTGGGAACGGTATTCTGACGTTTACGGGTATAGCCGTGTTCTATCCTGACGGTGGTGTAACACAACGCACAGGCCTTCGCATCGCTAAAGTGGTCAATGTTACCAGGAAGTCACTGACTTCCGATCAGACCGACGAGGTCCTTGATGAAGCAATGCGCCTTGTTCGGATGAAGTAGTCACCATGCTCTCTTGAATCTACGATCGATAGCCACTACGTACCGTCCGCAACTGATCACTCCGTCCGTCGGTGTTTTGATCTGCCATATCTAATGCCAGACCAATGCCGAAAGGTCACCGCATATGCCCCGACCGTGTTCCTTGAAGCACAGAACATGATGATCTAGTCATTCGATCTGTGCATTCGCTGTCTAAACCATGCCATTCGCATCGCAACATGCCAAACGCATGCGCACAACCCGCTTCAAAGTCCCTTGTTGACCCCTTCTCGTGTCCTCTTCTTGGACGGTTGTTCGCCCGGTACCCATGTATGGGTGTTTTAGCGCGTACTTGCGGATATCTGCCCGTATTTGCTGGGGCGATGGCATACCTTCGCGTCACATCCCGTACGTGGGTGTAGGTGCGCGTACATTGCGGGTGTTTGCTCGTACGTGATGGGAATCTAGTCAGATAGTGTGCATTCTATTAGCTTCCAAACATGTCAGCACGGCTTCCCGCGCGTAATCGACCAATCTAGAACGTCGTGTGGCCACGGCAATAGTGGCTTTGTTGTCCTATTCACGGGGTTTGTTCAAGTTGCAGTGCGCGAGAGCATTGATCTACGCTTAGGAAGGGGCTTCGAATCAACATGATGCGTCGTAGACCTATGATATGGCTTGCCTTGATCGCAGTCACGGCTGGCGCGTGCCTAATCGCAACTGGTCTTGCAATTGCTCTATCAGAAAGCAGATCCTCTGGGATCGGTTGGGGGGTGCCGACAGGTATCATCCTCGGTCATCTCGTTTTAGCTGCCATGCTCCGTACGAATGTCCTCGTCGCTCTGGGTCGGACCGTTCTTTACGCTGTATGGGTGTATTTCGGCATGAAAGCCATTTCGTCAGTCAGTTATCATTGGCCACTTAGTAAAACGGTCTTTGTCCCGCTTTCTCTTGGAGTCATAGTGTCTGGTTGGGAAATCTCGGCGTTGGTGTTCGCATCGGTGGCAACGTGGCGTTCAGGTCACAGAGCACAACAGAGATCTGAATGATGCTCGGACGGATGCTAATCGGCCCCTCACCACAAGCTAGTAAAACACAGAACGACGGTCCCCGCGGGGTCGTGTAAGAGGCGTATAGGCGGTCACCCAATACACACGACAACGTCCTTGAAGGATGACAATAGATCCGCATACTGGGTGTTGTGTGGCTGAGCATTCTTTCCAATGAACCTGCTTCGAATGCACCAAACACAGGTTTCCTCATGTGCTGTGTTAACTTCATGAATAGCAATGAACCTACATCATGGACCTCCAAACGCAAGGTGACAACTATGCGAACTCCGATGGTTGACACACAACATCACAATTGGGATGCTGAATCATGAGTGCATGGGGCATTTGCGTGCTAGTGATGATCTCACTCATTCTAATCGGATGTGTTAACGAGCCGAAGCATCTCGAAATTGATGTATCATCATACTCAGACTATACCGTGTGGGAATCGTATGAAGAGTATTCAGACTCGGACCTAGGAGCAATCGGTCGGGGGAAGGTAGGTGTTCATATTCAGAATGATGGTCTCAAGGACACGGTGAAGCTATCTAACCTGCGAACCAATGAGACCGCCTACCTTGCACCCTCAGAATACTTGCTTAACCGTGCGGTGTTTCTCTCAGGTGTTGCCGAAGGAGATTCGATCGTCGTTAGTGTGCACGAAAGAGCACTAGTACGGGTATTAGGGCCATCTGATTGCGGTTTAGTGATTGTCCTGGCATTCAATCACTATCACCGTAGTATCGAGTACTCCCTGTCACTTTACAATCAGTTGGCATATTAGCAACATCGTATGTTAGCTCGACCGCATTCTGTCTCTACCTGATCATCACATACAGTGGTATGTCACACCTATATCGTAGGAGCGAGAGGGGAATCACGCCCTTACCTGGCATCTCGCGAGCTATCGTCACAACATGAACTTCAGATGTTGATAACAGACAGAATATCACGTGGTATTCTTTACCTCTACCGTAAGACCACGAGTTGTTGATGATGCATGCCGACACTTGTGGTCAGTACTACGTGATAGATGCCTGTCTCCAAAGTGGCGATCTCGAAGGTCGAGTGTCCGTCTTGAAGTGCGACAGGTCCGAACACTCGGCTGCCGTGTATGTCGTAGACGGAGACACTTCCGCCATGATCGCGACCTGAGAAGTGAACTTCTACTGAGGAATGCGGGTTCGGATGGATGGAGAATCGCTCTGTATTGGGCGATTCTGACACGCTTGTCGAGATCTCGCATGGTAGCACGATTCGCTCCGGAAACGGACACGTCCTTGGCCCGCCTTCCTTTATCCAAGACAACCAGTTATCGCCCCATCCATACATATTCCCGTCCCTTGTGAGGGCAAAGGTGGTATTCTCCATGCGGCGATCTCGACGACATCACTCAATCCAGAGGCGACGACTGGAGTTGACGATGACTCGATCATGTTTCCGTTCGCGTCCAGGAGTCGACCAAGCTGACCATGCTCGTTACTTCCAAACGACACCACAGTGCCATCATCAAGTAACATTGCCGTGTGGTTGATGCCACCTGCAACAGAAATCACTCTGCGTGGTAACGAAACAGTTCTGGGAGTAGTAACGAAAGCCTCAGTTGTACCCATCATCCCGAAGCGATTGAATCCCCAGACAACCAGATCACCACCCTCAGTAACGAATCTATACTGATTGTCATCTGAACTGCACCCAGTACGAAAGCGCAGTTCTGGCATCATCTGAATTGGTATTGTCACCTTCTTTTGGCCGGAAGAATCGATCATTGCGTAGCCATTCCCACCCCAGCCCCATAGTGTTCCGTCCTTCTTGATCGCGAAGAACGATAGTCGATTGATAAACAGATGCTCAACCTCACTGATGTTGACCGTAGCATATCCGGAATCCAGGTGTGCCTCAGTCCCATTGCCATACTGTCCTGCATTATTACGGCCCGTTACAAGTACCGAATCGTCCTTACTGATGAATAGGAACTCAGTAGAATAACCAAGCACGCTCCTAACATTTGAAACTGACGTGACCTTTCGTGGAGTTGCCTCTACCAACTGCCAGGATGGCACTCCGAGCGTGAGCCAGTGGTTCGTGAATGCGCCCCACGCATACACCTCACCTGTCGGCGTTACAAGAGCACCGCCGGCCTGATGAGCGAAGATCCCGCTGATCGGACCTACATAATCAAGTCGAGTTGCCGCTAAACCACTCCGAAGCAGATCCGTTGCCATGTTCAGCTTGTCCGTTGGAGCCCCATGAATACACGTTTCCGTCGGCACACACGAGAGAAACATGATTGTCCGATATTGCCAATCTCTGTGCCTGAAGGGGAATCATGGAAGCAATGAAGCAGAGTGCTGCCGCTAGGCACGTCAATATTCCTCTCTCCGCAAATGCAGAAGGCTGCTTACGAGATCGACATGGTTGCTTCATCGATAGTTCTCTCGTCGAGTATGCAAGAATTGAACCTCCTGCGTGAATGACCACTAAGCTAGGTCAAATCAGGAACGATTCCCTCCGCAAAGTCGCCCGAAGCCGGGTGTGTCCGTCTGTTTCGCGCTCCGAACCGTGACATTCGTGTCGCAACATGCCATTCGCATGCGCACAACCCGCTTCCAAGTCCCGTGTTGACCCCTTCTTGTGTCCTCTTTCTGGACGATTGTTCGCCCAGTACCCATGTATGGGTGTTTTAGCGCGTACTTGCGGATATCTGCCCGTATTTGCTGGGGCGATGGCATACCTTCGCGTCACATCCCGTACGTGGGTGTAGGTGCGCGTACATTGTGGGTATATGCTCGTACGTGATGGGAATGGGCCTATAGTTCCGCTACCAGTGATCGCGTCGTCTGCGAATGACTTGGTCGACATCTCGAGTGAGAAGAAAAACGATGCCCAATGATAGATTGCAGCCGGTCGATGAAGCATGATGTGCTCGTTCGTCGCCCTCTCACGTGTAGAGGAATCATCAACGATATCACGGCTTGTGTCAATGACCTGTTTGAACAAGGCCCTGCGTCCTTGCGGTTGCTTCCCTCAATAGCTGTGATGAAGGGACTCTATGAGTATTAGGGTTGGCGATTGTATTATTCCTGCTCTCGGTGATGACTGTGCCTTTGTGTACTGGGAGCTGTATTGGTGGAACCACACCAATCGCGGAATCTCGATCGAGATATGAGCTTGTCGCCTTGGCTTTGTGTGAAACGGTAACGCAGGACTCTGTCAAAGACACAAAGTCACCGAGAGGGCACACGCAATACTTGACAGTCCTCAAGGCTAGGATGTGCGTTCTCGTCTCCGTAAAGGGAACGAAGACCCTACAACGAATTGAGACCATTACTGCTGTTGGCAAAGGATCGTGTGGGATCAGTATGAGGGAGGGTGAGACATACTACATTGCAGCTGATAGAATCACTCCCGAAGATAGAGTGTGGGTTGGGACGGATGAAGAACCTCCGTTCGTCTTGAACAGGTGCAGCGGATCACGGGTTGTCAACGCAGAGATCATCGACACAGTGAAGAGTCTTGTCAAGTGAGCGAACAGGGGACTAGAAGAAAGTGTCAGACCAACTCCGCACCGCTCAAACAGTATGCACTATGAAGCAGAGATTCAAAAACCAATGCTAGATTGAAATAGTCAACTACCATTAGCTGTGTCATTTGATGTCGATATACAGAGGAACTGTGATGAGCAGTATGCCCACTATTGCGCTATTGATGACGCTAATTGTTCTCAGTGTGTCATCACATGCTCAGGTCTATGTAAATGTTCGCATGTACATCTCCGATACGCTGCAGTATGAACGCGAGTACGTATCAATCTCGCCGGATTCAATGGCAAGGGTGTATCGACCTATGTTCTCTCACGACACAGCAATCGCTCCGGTGGCATTTGGCATTCCTCTGGCGGAGACGGTCGAATCTCGCTTTCTCAATGACGTAGTTGAGACGATCAATGACGAAGCAGTAGGGGATACAATCTATAAGTATCCACTTGAAGCCGGCAAGATTCGAGGGTGCTCGGTCGATACATTTGTTATTCGGAATGGTGACACTGTCAACACAATACGTGTTTCCAACATCGTTGCTGAATGGCGATTTCTACGACGGTATAGACGCGAAGAAACGCCGTGGGGTACGTACACGCTTCGGAGCTCATCACAATACACAGATCCAGCGATGTATCCCATGAAGTTCTTCTATTGCACAAGATTGCAGGGTAGTGTTCTGGAGGGTGTCCTGCGGACTCTTGAACGAGCTTTGCCATCCATGGTAGTAGAGTTACATAGTGCGCCTTAGTGTATTGTTTGAAATCCCGGCCACATCATTCCCTACATTCTGCATTCGCTGAGCAGCGCCCTGCTGCGGAATGTGGCGATGCGATGCCCAGTGCCAGATTGCGGTTGTTTTTGCCGCTGTAGAAATATTGTTTGTGGTCATCGAGACCAGTAACATGATGATCAGGGCAGGCGGAATCTCCAGAAGGAACTCTGCGGCAGATGCCTGCGGAATATGCACTACTTTGCATCTGAACAAGGGGAACGAAATGACGCCTAAGCTTATCGTTGCAATGATCTTACTCTGCGCAGCATCTGTACCGATGACAACCTGTAGCTGTGTTTTCGGGCCTACGCCAATGGTTAAGGCGAAGGCGAGTTATGGACTTGTTGCTCTAGGCGCTATGCGAATCGGTGGAATCAGACACTGTCAAGGGTAATGGGCGGCTACGATCTTACAAAGGCGAAACGGCATGCCTCAAAGCGAGGATGTGTATTGTGGTCAATGTTAAGGGTGCGAAGAAGTTCGCAAGAATCGACGTGATTACTGAAGTAGGGAAAGGATCCTGTGGTGTGGATATCCAAGTGGGTAGGACGTATTACATAGCTGGAGATGTATTGACAAGTAGCGAGCGAATATGGACGACAGGTGATGATGAGAGATACTACTTCATACACAGGTGCAGCGGATCAAGAGTAGCCACATCAGACGTCATTGATACTCTCATCACGATCACTAGATAGTGCCGCCTAGTGTTGATATCCATTTGTAAGGCCATCTTCACCAACCTTACTCCGCCCGTACCTGATCACCGCATCCATCGGTGTGTAGATCAGCCGTACTTTGTTCCAGACCCATGCCGATCAGTAACCGCAAGTGCTGCGACAGCGGTCATTGTTGCACGGAACATGCTGGTCAAGTCCCTCGATCTATGCATTCGCGCTCCGAACCATGCCAATCCCGTCGCAACATGCCAAACGCATGCGTACTAACCGCTTCGAAGTCCCTTGTTGACCCCTTCTTGTGTCCACTTTCTGGACGGTTGTTCGCCCAGTACCCATGTATGGGTGTTTTCGCGCGTACTTGCGGATATCTGCCCGTAATTGCTGGGGCGATGGCATACCTTCGCGTCACATCCCGTACGTGGGTGTAGGCGCGCGTGCATTGTGGGTGTTTGCTCGTACATTATGGGAATGGGGCTTGCTACACTCGTCATCAATGACGTTGACCGCCATCATGATCGCTGGACTAGGCATGTTTTCAGCACGTGATGAACGCCCAACTGTGCTAGCCGACGCTATATACATGGACCATCCGCTCCACGCCTCCACCACATTCCGCGTTCATGTGACCAGCACGACCAATCACGCACTGGTCACCAAAAAACGAGAGGAGAATCCTTGCTCATTGACCATCAGAATCCCATCATGAGTGATCACCTGTCTTCACGCTTCACTGTAGAAGCGACAGCAATCTAGCATTGGGCTTAAAGGATCAGCCAACGGATTGATATGATGGTCCGATGCGTGCGAATAGCGGTGGCCTCCTGCGAGGAGTCTCAACCACAGCGGATTCACGTGTTAAGAAGTATGCTGATCGATCCATCTCTTCAGATCGCCGAGGTAACCATGTGCTGCGCTACTGTCTCCGACAACGATCAACCAGTCGGTTGCCCGAGTCACGCTAACGTTGATCAAACTGGCGGCTGTTGAGCCTGTCGTGACCCAACGAACTCGGCCTGGCTTCGATTTGCTGGTGATCACAGTCGAGATGATCATCGTATGGCGCTCGTTGCCCTGAAATCCGTGAGCCGTGTCAATCATGACACCGGGGCTATCCTTGTCACCTAGGAACCCCGTGCCCACCTCTCGTACGGAAATGATCAGTCAACTCGTGCTTTTGGTACGTGAATGGAGTGACAACACCGATATCCGAAGGCAGGATGCCATGCTCCAAGAGGACTTTGATTTGAGCTATCACAGCATCGATTTCATCAGAGTTGACCTTGTCAACCTCTGTGCCTCTTATGTCGATCCACTTCAGCTGTGTGCCTTCACTATTGGCTGTCCGTCTAAGTCGAAGAGTGCCTTGGTAGAAGGTGGTGTTGCTGAACTCAATGATCTCCGGGACGCTCCTGTGGTGATCGGTGAGACGAACAACGGTATCAGAACCCGCTCTCGAAATCTGATACTCCACGAGAGATTGAAGACTTGACTGAGGGTTCACCCATAGTGCTAGGTCATCTGAGTCCACGCTACACTCAATGGCTATGTCAATGAGTTTCGATTCTACTAGCGATGACACTGGTTGAAGCTGCTTGAGGTCGCCAACCACTACAAGCTTCTTGGCTCGAAACAAGGCTGGCAGTGCAACGCCTATTGAACATTGACTCGACTCGTCGATTGCTACAACGTCCACGATCCCAGGACTCGGAGGGTAGTACTTCGATACAGAGTGAAGAGTGCACGCTAATGGCGAGAATCTGTTGACTGTGGCTAGGTTGGGTGGGATCGAAGTATCAACAAGTCCGGTGTCGTATTGATCAGCATCAGCATCTTCTTTCTGATGCCCAGTTCGTAACAAGCTCGTGCAGAGGATACTCCGGTGTTCTTGTAGCTTCTAAAAGTGCTGCCTGCTAGTGTTCTCGTCGAAGCTGTCAACGAATATGGCAAGCAACTCACGCGGCTCGCTCCATAGAATGTGCTCGTCAACGGTCACTCGAATACCGTTGCCTGCTGGTGGCTCGAAAGGGCACGAAGCAATGCCTCCCAACCAGGAGATAATGAGTCCGCGATGCAGAAATCGAACCAGCTAGCCAGCTCCTATCAGAAAAGACTTGCGAGTAAAAACACGAAGCGCACCAACTCGACCCTTAAACGACTCCCTCAGGCGCTTGAAGAATGAGTTTGCCGCTTCCTTCAACTGTCGGTAGTCTTCTGCTATCACTCGCGCTGTCTCTGCCTCCTTAAGCGCATGATCGTAATCTGAAACATCAAGAGACTGTAACACAGGGAACTGGAGTAGAATCCGACTCAGCGCTTCATTGGCTTGAGCAAGTTGCTCCTTGCAGCGGTAATACTCATCCAGTTGCAGACCCGAATCGTGTATCTCACCGTCAAGCAGTTCGAGTTGTTTAGCCCAAGAGGCTACGTCAGCCCTATCGGCTTGTGGTGGGGCATTCGCCCCACTGGCGGAAACTCAGTGAGAGTTGTCCGAAAGTCCTCGATAGTCTTTACACTGCCGATCTTGAAGATGGCAGGGTAGCGGACAAAGTTCGCAAGTTGGGAAACAACGTTAGAGACTGCAGTGTTGTTCGTGCTCGTGATGAGCATTGTACGAGGTACGGCAATGCAGTCAGCGGTAAGACTTGCCAGTACCCGTGTTTTGCCAGTTCCTGGTGGGCCCTGAACTGCAACCACATTCACTCCCGGATCGCGCACCAGTTGTAGAACTCGAGACTGTTCATAGTTGAGAGGACTAGCTATTCGTACTCTGTAGTCGGGTGTTGTTGCACACCCTAGTTCTGAATGATGGGACAGAAGATTCCATGCAAGGTCACCGGGCGTTGATCCTGCTGCGAGAGTGCTTTGCCAACTACTTTGGACCGAAAGTAAGATCGTTGAGAAGACGCCTCGTCATCATCTTATCCGGAATGAAAAAGCACCGCAGCATGCAGCAGGTCGGCATTCGCCGGGAACTCACTGACCAGCTCCATTCCGTGATCAACTACTGTCTCGGGTATGTAATCGATCTGTTGGAGAACAAACTGAACTCGCTTGAAACCTTTGTGGCTCTCAGCACGCCGTAAGAAAGGCGCTGAACTCCTCGTCGTCCATCAGAGAAAATGGGCGAAACGTTTGGAGCAGATCAGCGTTTAACTCAATAGCCGACGGATTCTCTGGGATAATGCGCGCTTGATTCTCGCTCATTAAATCCAACGAGCATCCTATGTAAAAGAGAGTGGGAAGCGGAGTGGAAGGAGGTGTCAGGGTCCCGTTCGCACATTCCAGAACAGACCGTATGCCAGCTCGCTCTCGCCTGCAAGCGCCTTTGGAACAATCTCCTTGCCAATCAGCACAGTCTCGCCAAAAGACATCAAAGTCTCCTGGTTCTGTGGTATAGTAAGATGCTTTGCCCAAGCTTTCCCATCGCTATGCAGATTGATATCCGGATTAGCTTTGGCCTCGGCAGCTAACTTGCGTCTATAGAACTCTACGAGACGGATCTGGACTGGCAGTTGTTCGATCGCTGGATCAGCTTTGGCTTCTGTCTCGTTGGGCGGTTGGACCCCTGGCCACCAATGAGAAATGATTCCCTTCGGGCCAACGAACTTACGAAGGGCAATAGCGAAGGGATCCCCTTGACGGACGAGGCCGAGCTCACTTGCCAGAAACTCGGCGTCCGCATCGTCAAGATAGATCTGTGGTATAGGATTTGTCTTCGGATCCCTCACACCCGTAGCCGCACTCGCTATCTCTTCGACTATATCGATAGTATCAGGAACATGGTGCAGAGAGCTAACGGCAGTTGGCTGGAAATAGGACGGTACGCCACCTATAATGCGCAGCTCGGGATGCGTGAAAAGGATCGTGCGGGAGATCTTGTCCCAGTTTGATGTCTTGGCTGCTGACGACGGCAAACCTGCAGATCGCTCGCGTAACCAGATCTTTAGTGTCTCTCTGTTGAATTCAACCTGGCTCAACGGATTCGGCTTCCTGCGCTCGAACACGAATCCTCCAGGCGCTCTTCCGTCCCACACGCCATCCCTCTCTGCGGGAAGCTGCGGCAAAGCAATCTCACCCCACCAGTGCTTCATTTCTACGACAAGCATTGCGTTCCGCTTCACTATCAACAGGTCCGGCTTTGAGCGACGTGTTCCGCTTCGCCCAACATGAGTGAACAGATGAGGCTCGACGAAGATCCATAAGGGGGATCCATCTCCACTATGCGGGTCGTTAGGAGGTAGACTGACAGCCTGAAGCCTGTTCACGAGGTTCCGCAAAGCTAGATTCTCAGCGGTCGTGGCAAAGGACTCGTTGATGTAGAGTTTAACGTTAAAGCCCATCGTATGTAGCCACTCGTGTGAAAGGGATAGAAGTGCTGTGCTTTGTGTGGCGGCAGCAGGGACTCCGCGTTATGCGACTACCCTAATCAGCATAAAAGTGACAATCATACACAGCACTACAACACAGAGGCAACTGCAATCTAGCATCGCGCATAGTAGAATCGCACTCTACATTGTCCTGTGGTCATTTGCATGCGGAATTAGGTGGTCAGCGTGAGCTGAATCTGCACAGCAAAAGACGATTGTGTTGGCTGTGTGGTTCAACACGATTCTTTTGTCAACCGAACAACTTTCGTCAAGCCGTCGACACTATCCCGTAATGTACAGAAGTATCCGTGTCCATGTATCGAAATCACATGCCGTTCTATGAAGTTGTTAACCTTACGCAAATCCAACCACAACTGTTGACTGTTCTTGGCATTAAATGCGTGATTGTCAGTGGTGTCATAAGGATTTCGTTCATGTACCCACCGGTGTAGGCGCCTATACATTTGAATGAGCTCTTCATGCGTTATCCTTCGCTCCGGAATGCCCAGCACGACTGTCCGTGGACCTGACTCCTTCATCTCCTCCTGGGTCGAGTTGCGCCAGATGCTAGGACTTGGATACACTCTCAGATTTCTGTTACGTAGACCCAAAGGATCTTATCAGCAGCCCAGTGACCGACAACATCTCGAGGAATGGAAATGGA
Source organism: Ignavibacteria bacterium (assembly GCA_016707005.1). NCBI lineage: Bacteria > Pseudomonadati > Ignavibacteriota > Ignavibacteria > Ignavibacteria bacterium. The sequence goes on along the minus strand of JADJIQ010000002.1, from coordinate 5,828 downwards.
TGCGTTATCTAATGCAAGCAAACATCCAAAAGCAATACCTTCGATGACTTTCCTTCCATGAAAGGCGGCCGTCTCACATATGTGATAGTCGAGTAAGGGCATTGATTCTAACAGTACAACTAGGTCTAATCTTCCCCTCATAGTAGTCATTAGGGATAGGTATTGAGCGACTGGATTATTGCGATGCCTATTCATTGACCAGAATAATAGTCAAAACGGTGACATCGCGGTGAACGCTGCTTGAAGATACCGCTCACGTTGACCACCGTATTCCGAACACAACTGAACACCGGGAAAATGTAAGGCGCGATTCGTCTAGGCGCAATACTAGATCATAGTTGCTGCAACGTTGGAATGCAATTTCAAGTACCCGCTTGTGTGCGGTCTTGGGTGTTCACTTGTCGCGGAGTTCCTAGATGATTCCGACATGTGAAATGGTCTCTATTGAAGAATATTTAACTCAAATGATAAATAGGTATTATTGTCAGCCATCAATTCCACATGACGCAGATGATTTAAGTAGGGGTCGCCATCTACCGGAGTAGAGGTCAGCAGCACCGGCTTACGAAAATCGATTTACGGGGGAAACGTGAATATGAATCAAGATTTAGAAACCTATCTTCAAGCGAAGTTTGGACATTATGCAGATGCTGATCATGGCTTCTGCAAATGGTACATCAGAGCGCGATTCGGTAAAAAGGTCAAAGCACACTACACCGATAAAAGCGGTGATGGTGGCTTTGATGCAATCGTAGAAGACGACGGTTTCATCTACATCATCCAGTCGAAATACAGTCAAGTGGACCCGCCAGGACGCATTCCGAAAGAAGACCTTCTGAAATTTGTAGAAGACGTAGAAAGAATTCGCGGAAGCAATAAGCATCGTTGGGAGGAGCATGTCAAGACACTACGAGCTGATCTCAAGAGGCTGTACAACGAAACTAGAGAAAAGGTGCGATCAAAGAAGTACGATTGTCGCTACATCCTAGTTACCAATAAGTGTCGCTCAGATGATGAGATACCCGAGTATATCGAAGTAGAGGATGTAGATAACATCACGCCACTTTGGAATTTATACTCTTTGGATTTTACGCCTACTTCCAAGCCGATTAAGCTTTCAATCACCCAGTACTTCTCTAAAAAAGTAGGGAACACACAGAGCTACGTGGGTCTCGCTAGTCTTGGCGAATTAAAAGGGCAGCTTGACAACTAAGATCTGCACCGCCTTTTTGGTTCAGAATGTCCGTACCGATCTCCACACGAAGATCAATGAGGATATCGAGGCAACATATGTTGGTGATCCCGACCACTTTTGGATGTTCAATAACGGTGTTTACATCACGTGCAGCAGGGCTCACATCTCGGGTGATCTATTTACGCTTCACTCGCCCTCAGTTATCAATGGTGGCCAGACCGTTGCATCTGTATTCAATTCGGCAAAGACATCTGATGCCCAGGTCCTCATCCGAATATGCGAAGTAGATGTTCAAAGAGAGAACAATCTGCTACGTAATGTGATCCTAAGGACCAATACGCAGAACCCTGTAAAACCCTACAACCTAGTCGCACATGACCGTACGATGTTGAACATCGCGCGCTATTTGGATCGCTTCAAGATCTACTTCGAACGTCGTGAGTCAGAGTGGAAAAATATTGATCGCAGTGCTTACCACGAATACGAAGTCGTTGACATTAGGAGTCTCACACAGTGGATGGCTACACTTACAAGCACGTCAAATATTGGCACTGCAAGACAAAGCGTCTCTAAACTCTTTGATCGTGAAGTGTTTAACAAGATTTTCAGTTCATATGAGACAGATGATTACACTTCACCCGCATACACACAACTTGCAGTTTGTGTGTGGGTAGGGAAGTTGGTGGACAGTTGGATAAAGTCTATCCCCACAGCTCACAAATTGAAGAAGAAGAACTCTCAAGTGGCGAAACTCATCATTTTCTATTCTTGTCTAGATGCGTGCAGAAAAGTTCGATTCGATGTAGAAAGAGCGACAGATATGCTAAGCGGTCATCAGTTCGGACGAAACGATCTTCCCGCGAGCATAAAAAAGGCTCTTGCAGAATTGCGTGACTCCATTGAGAAGAGCGCAAGTAAGCACTATCCCGAAGAACAGTTAGACATCTTGACTAAATCAAAGGAAGCCAAAGAACTCTTGACTTATGCATACGCAGGGAAGGTCGCGACAAACCTACAGCAGGCTATAAAGCGGGATGGAACGGCGGTGCGGTAGGATTGTAGTCTCGAGAATGAGCGCTCTGCTTGTGTGGAGATCAAGACGGGGTTATCGCTCGTTCGGGAGAACACTGGAGAATCCGTGTGTAATGCTCATCAAATTCCGCTGGTGGTTACTCCTCAGTACCTACAACAACCTCGACAATCATTGCGATATATGCTCAACTAATAATTATGGAGAGAAGGAGCAAAGAGAAAAAATGAGATGGTAGTAGAACTCAGCCCATTGTTCATGAGAACGTTTCCATAGTCCTTTTAACGATAGTCCATCAGCCCCCCCCCCCACACACACACGACACAATACGTCGTCCCAGTACAGTTCAATGGGTTAGTGCCAGAAGTGTAAATTGCAGGGTTGTAGATATGTGTTGGGCGTATACCGAGGGTGCTGTTTGTGAGTAATGCTTCTGCCGAGTCAAATCCGTTCTTCAGTAGACCGATCCTGAACTCTCCGTACAAACGACCGGAGTTGCATTGGGAGTTGGATGGGTCCGGACAGCCGACACAAAAGATCCTTGAGTTTCGACGTCCTGCCGACTTCATAACACCGATCCCGAAGCCGAAGAAGCGAAGGGCAGCTGAACAGGAAGTTCTTGGGTTTGAAGAGGGTGACGGGATATCAACAAAGGGACAGCAGTACGAAACTCGGTCGATCATCAATGAGGTTCGTGGACTGGTAGAAGCATGGCGGTCTATTCCGCAGCAGGCTCTATGGCAGGTAACGCCGGAAACGGCACGACTCCTTCACCATTGGCGACATCATGAATTCGGTGGTGTCCGCCCGTTCTTCTGTCAGATCGAAGCGGTTGAAACGGCGATATGGCTTGCTGAAGTAGCACCACACACTCAAGCCGGGAAGAGGATCTTGGAGTATCTGGCCTCGGCCAATAGGGATGCGAATCCTGACCTCATGCGCATTGCATTGAAGCTTGCTACTGGTGCAGGAAAAACAACGGTAATGGCGATGATCATCGCCTGGCAAACTGTGAATGCGGTACGCAGGCCTTCTAGTAAGACTTTCACAAGGGGCTTCTTGGTCTGTGCTCCTGGTCTAACGATCAAGATCGACTCCAAGTATTGCAGCCGAATGATCCGAATAGCTATTACAAAGATCGCGAACTCGTTCCGCATGACATGCTTGAGGATGTCAACAAGGCGAAGATCGTCATCACAAACTACCATGCGTTCAAACTGCGCGAGCGGATCGAACTGTCGAAGGGTGGACGTCAACTTCTGCAAGGGCGGACAGGGAGAAGCCCCTTGACACTTGGAAACCGAGGGGCAGATGATCCAGCGTGTGATGCCGGACCTGATGGGGTTAAAGAACATCATGGTCATCAATGACGAGGCACACCACTGCTACAGAGAAAAGCCGAACCCCGATGACGATGGATCTGATCTCAAGGGTGACGAACGAAAGGAAGCTGAGAAGAACAACGAGGCAGCTCGACTTTGGATCTCTGGCATCGAAGCGGTGAACAGAAAGCTTAGCGTTCAGCGTGTGATGGATCTCTCTGCAACTCCGTTCTTCCTCAGTGGTTCCGGATATGTTGAGGGAACGATGTTCCACTGGACCATGAGCGATTTCTCGCTGATGGACGCTATCGAGTGCGGAATTGTAAAGCTGCCACGCGTGCCGATTGCAGAGAACATCCCGGGAGACGAATTGCCGATGTACCGCAATCTCTGGGCGAACGTAAAGTCCGGTCTACCAAAGTCGGGGCGTAGAAGTGGAGAGGAGCTTGACCTCTTAAGCTCCCAACAAAGCTCTTAACAGCACTCGAAGCGTTGTATGGTCACTACGTAAAGACCTTGACCTGTGGAAGAAGGAAGGGATCACTGTTCCTCCATGCTTCATCATCGTCTGTCAGAACACCGCGATCTCGAAGCTGGTGTACGACTACGTCTCTGGTTTCCAGCGGAAGATCGATGACACTACCACGCGCTTGGAGAACGGACGGCTTGCGCTGTTTAGAAACTTCGATGACAACGGAAACCTCTTCGAGACCGAACACGTTGCTCATCGATAGCGAACAGCTAGAAGCCGGTGATGCACTTGATGACAACTTCCGCGCCATGGCAGGGGACGAGATAGAGAGATTCCGGCGCGAAATGGTTGAGCGCACTGGTAATGCAAGATCTGGTGAGAGCATCACGGACCAAGAACTCCTTAGGGAGGTGATGAACACGGTAGGGAAGCCGGGTCAGCTTGGCGCTTCTATCCGTTGTGTTGTCTCGGTCTCCATGTTAACTGAAGGATGGGACGCCAACACTGTAACACACGTATTGGGCGTACGTGCATTCGGCACACAACTTCTTTGCGAACAAGTGATCGGCAGAGCACTTCGTCGTCAGTCGTATGATCTCAACGACGAAGGATTGTTTGATGTAGAGTATGCTGACGTCTTTGGCATTCCCTTTGACTTCAACGCGCAAGCGGTAGAGGCAACCGCAAGCCGCCCCGTCGAACAATTCAGGTGAAGGCAGTTCGACCGGAGCGTGCTCACCTTGAGATCAGGTTCCCTCGCGTGGAAGGCTACCGTACTGAGCTGCCGGAAGAGCGCTTAGAAGCAACCTTTACCGCAGACTCGGTCCTTGTGCTCTCGCCTGACCTGGTAGGCCCATCGTTAACACGTAACGAAGGGATCATTGGCGAAGGTGTGAACATGAATCTTGAGCACCTGAGCGAGATGCGTCCGGCAACGATCCTCTACAATCTCACGCATCGTCTGCTGTACAACATGTGGCGCGACCCAGGTGAAGAACCAAAGCTCCACCTCTTTGGACAACTCAAACAGATCACCAAGCAGTGGCTCGATACATGTCTGGAGTGCAAGGGCGGTACGTTTCCAGCGCAGCTCATGTATTTGGAACTGGCAGACATGGCGTGTAATAAGATTACGGCGGGAATCACCCAGCATTTCCTTGGGGAGCGTCCCGTGAAGGTGCTTTTGGACCCATACAACCCCACTGGTTCAACCAGCTATGTACGGTTCAATACATCGCAGACGTTGCGATGGGAGACCAACGCGGAGAAGAGTCACGTCAACTGGGTCATCCTCGACAGCGATTGGGAAGGTGAACTCTGCCGGGTTGTAGAATCACACCCACGAGTTCGCGCCTACGTGAAGAACCGCAATCTTGGATTTGAAGTCCCATACCGATACGGCACCGAGATGCGTCGGTACCTGCCGGACTTCATCGTTCTCGTTGATGATGGCCACGGCCCCGACGATCTCCTCCATCTCGTCATCGAAGTCAAAGGCTATCGAAGAGAGGATGCAAAAGAAAAGAAGCTCACCATGGACACCTACTGGATCCCCGGTGTAAACAACCTCGGATCTTATGGCCGGTGGGCCTTTGCGGAATTCACAGACATCTACGAGATGGAAGACAACTTTGAAAAGCAGGTGGCTCAGCGATTTGACCAGATCCTTGCGGCCTCAATCGAACGGAACACACCACATGGCTAAGAAACCACCCAAGATCGTTGAAACGCTACGTCACGACGATAGCAAGCGCAAGAACATCCCTACTGCCGAATATCAGTCGATGGTGCAAAGGGGCGATAAGGACG